>NZ_OY762929.1:4560000-5291250 GCF_963666675.1 uncultured Desulfobacter sp.
ATTGCATCCCGCGACCCCGTTAACGCAACGCATTCGGGCTTGACACGTTAACGGTTTGGGCTGGTCCCCGTTCGCTCGCCGCTACTCAGGGAATCGTTATTACTTTCTACTCCTGGGGGTACTAAGATGTTTCAGTTCTCCCCGTTACCCTCCTTAACCTATGTATTCAGTTAAGGATGACACAAGATTAATTGTGCCGGGTTGCCCCATTCAGAAATCCACGGATCAAAGGATGTTTAGCTCCTAACCGAGGCTTATCGCAGCTTTCCACGTCTTTCTTCTTCACTTGACACCAAGGCATCCGCCGTTTGCTCTTAGTAGCTTAGCCACTATTCCACAAATAAGTTTAAACGCTTTGATGTTTTTAGGAAATTTTGTGAATTTCGGCGTTGCTGCGCGTCAATTTTAAAACGCAGTAGTCTACTACACCTTATTTAAAATTGCCGCTTGCGCCTTGAACTTCACTAAAATTTCCTAAAAACATTAGTTGGTTCAAGCGCCTATTCTTAAATTTCCTTCAACATAGCATGGAGTGATTGATAAAATCTTTCACACCATTTTATATTTAGTTGATCAGGTGTTCTTTAACACCGTTTCAACAACGCTATTGATATTTACTACAACAAATTGTCAAAGAGCAATGAGAGTACGGGTACTTAAATTTCTCCGGCTTGATCTCTCAAAGTTGGTCAGTGAATCGGAAAAAAGCTTTATATGTATTTCTTTCCTTTGAAAGGAGGTGATCCAGCCGCTGATTCCTCAACGGCTACCTTGTTACGACTTCACCCCAGTTATCAACCATACCTTAGGCGCCTGCCTCCGAAGTTAGCCTAGCGACGTCGGGTATAATCAACTCCCATGGTGTGACGGGCGGTGTGTACAAGGCCCGGGAACATATTCACCGCGGCATGCTGATCCGCGATTACTAGCGATTCCAACTTCATGGGGTCGAGTTGCAGACCCCAATCCGGACTGAGATAGGCTTTTGGGATTCGCTTCTCCTTGCGGAGTCGCTGCCCTTTGTACCTACCATTGTAGCACGTGTGTAGCCCTGGATATAAGGGCCATGAGGACTTGACGTCATCCCCGCCTTCCTCCCGGTTGACCCGGGCAGTCTCGTTAGAGTTCCCACCATTATGTGCTGGCAACTAACGATAAGGGTTGCGCTCGTTGCTGGACTTAACCAAACATCTCACGACACGAGCTGACGACAGCCATGCAGCACCTGTCTCTGTGCTCCCGAAGGCACTATCCCAGTTACGGGATATTCACAGGATGTCAAACCCAGGTAAGGTTCTTCGCGTTGCGTCGAATTAAACCACATGCTCCACCGCTTGTGCGGGCCCCCGTCAATTCCTTTGAGTTTTAGTCTTGCGACCGTACTTCCCAGGCGGTACACTTAATGCGTTAGCTTGGGCACAGCAGATTTTAATATCCGCTACACCGAGTGTACAACGTTTACTGCGTGGACTACCGGGGTATCTAATCCCGTTCGCTACCCACGCCTTCGCGCCTCAGCGTCAATATCGGCCCAGAGAGATGCCTTCGCCATCGGTGTTCCTCCTGATATCTACGAATTTCACCTCTACACCAGGAATTCCTCTCTCCTCTACCGTATTCAAGTCTTGCTGTTTCAAGTGCACTTCCGGGGTTGAGCCCCGAGCTTTCACACCTGACGGACAAGACCGCCTGCGCGCCCTTTACGCCCAATAATTCCGAATAACGCTTGCGCCCCCCGTGTTACCGCGGCTGCTGGCACGGAGTTAGCCGGCGCTTCCTCCACTGGTACCGTCAATAACAACAACTATTAATTATTGTTAACTTCTTCCCAGTTGACAGAGCTTTACGACCCAAAGGCCTTCTTCACTCACGCGGCGTTGCTGCGTCAGGGTTTCCCCCATTGCGCAAAATTCCTCACTGCTGCCTCCCGTAGGAGTCTGGACCGTGTTCCAGTTCCAGTGTGGCTGATCATCCTCTCAGACCAGCTAACCATCGTTGCCTTGGTAGGCCTTTACCCCACCAACAAGCTAATGGTACGCAAACTCATCCCCAAACAATTGCTTTCAAGAAGAGGCAATCTTTCATCAATCCACTTGTGTAAACCGACTTTATCCGGTATTAGCTACCCTTTCGAATAGTTATTCCAGGCTTGGAGGCAGATTATCTACGTGTTACTCACCCGTGCGCCACTCTACTCGGGATTGCAAGCAATCCCTTTCTCGTTCGACTTGCATGTGTTAAGCACGCCGCCAGCGTTCATTCTGAGCCAGGATCAAACTCTCCAGTTATAATCCTTTACTAAAACTTTTTAAGGTCTATGCTTAAAGCTGTTAAGCCTTGAGCATATTGTCATTGACCCGCTCTTTTCTTTTTCACTGACCAATTTTCAAAGATCTAACCTACTACTCAAAAAAAACTTCGTCGGAAACCGCTTGGCTGTTCCCGTGAAGCCAGAGCAATATCCTTCATTTCCTAATCAATGTCAAACGTTTTTTTAATCATATTTCAATTTTTCTTTAAACCCCACCATCGCACCGATGACATTTTTAGGGCCAAACCTTTGTAAAACAATAAAAATATGTTAAGTTGCCCCCTTTGTTTTACATGAAAAAAATTTTAGAGGACAGCATAAATATGACGTGGATTGATTTGAGAAGCGACACGGTAACCCGCCCTTCGGATAAAATGAGGCAGGCCATGATCGCTGCCCCTGTGGGTGATGATGTGTACAAGGAAGACCCGACTGTTAATCTGCTTGAAGAAAAGGCGGCGGAAATCACGGGCAAAGAAGCATCTCTTTTCTGCGCATCCGGCACCCAGGCCAATCTACTGGCCCTGATGGCCCACTGCCGACGGGGAGATGAATACATTGTCGGTCAAACGGCGCATACCTATAGATACGAGGCCGGCGGCGCTGCGGTGCTTGGCAGCATCCAACCCCAGCCGTTGGATCTGGAGCCGGACGGGACCCTGGATCTTAAAAAAGTTGAAAAGGCCATTAAGCCCGATGATTTTCATTTTGCCCGGACACGCCTGCTTTGTCTTGAAAATACCCAGGACGGTAAAGTCTTGCCCATGGCCTATTTGAAACAAGCCCGCCAGTTTGCAAGTGATCATCAGATTGGACTGCACCTGGACGGAGCCCGAATGTTTAATGCCGCAGTGAAACTTAACATCGAGGTTAAAGACATTGCCCGGTTTTTTGATACCGTCTCCTGTTGTCTGTCCAAGGGACTGGGCGCACCTGTGGGTTCCGTGTTGTGCGGTCCGGCGTCGTTTATCAAGGAGGCTGAAAAGTGGCGCAAGATGCTTGGCGGCGGTATGCGCCAGGCAGGCATCTTAGCTGCGGCAGGCATTTATGCCCTGGAACATAATATCGACCGGCTTACCATAGATCACGACAATGCCTCATATCTTGCCCGGGGGATTGCCGATATCACCAGCCTGCATGTGAACCCCGAGGCCGTTCAAACAAATATGGTGTTTGCCGACATCGGTGATAACACCGATGCACTGACCGAGCACATGAAGACCCGGGGGATACGCATTGATCATGCCCCAAACCTGCGAATGGTCACACATCTGGATATTTCCAAAAATGATATTCACAAAACCGTGCAGGCGTTTCATTCATTTTATGATGGCATTAAATGAAGTATTGGGGAAAATCCGTAAATATGCCATCAACCCCGGCGTCAACAAATCGCTGGTAATCGCCCGGATCATTTACCGTGAACAAATTGATACGTTTGCCGGCCTGTTTCAGCCTCTGGATGTCTGACGGATGAACCAGCAAAGCATTTATATTGAGCACTTCAAATTCTGTACCGGTAAATAAAGCATCATCAAGATTCAGGGGGTGGTCATCACACGCCCCCACAAGGGCCTGGAGTTCATATTCGGGGGCATGTTTTCGGATAAAACGAAGCCAATCATGATTGAAAGAGGAAAGGGTCACCCGATCGGGTGAGATACCGGATCGGGCCAGTTCAGACAGAACCCGCTCCGGATGATAATTTGATTCAGGCCCACGACCATGGTCTTTGAGCTCAACATTGATGTACCAGTCGAGTGCTTTGGTTAACACAAGCCCATCGTACAAACAAGGAATCGGTTGCCCGGCGAAACCGGCCACGCGCTGCGGGTCAATGCCGGCAACCGTTGAAAAAGGATCATCGCGTTCAAACCAGCTGCCTGCGTCCAATAATTTAAGATCATCCAGACAATGGCTGTCCAGTCGGTCCATGGCGCGCCGACCTGGACAAACTGTTTTTTCTGGTGCCAGGGGATCATACCCAAACACCTGGGCGGCGTTGGTGCACCGGGTCAGGGATTCATCATGAAAGAGCACCAATTGCCCGTCCCGGGTCAGTACGGCATCGGTTTCCCAACGGTGCGCACCCAGTTTGCGGGCTAAACGGGCAGCCGCCAGGGTATTTTCCGGGGCCAGACTCCTGGCCCCGCGGTGGGCGATGATCTCAACACCCCCGGGCATGGTGACGCCGAAGGTTAGACCCCTGGAACCGTGTAGGTCTTACAGGAGCCGCTTGAACAGGTGCGCTCCTGGGTATGAACGCCCTGGCCCTGGCCTGCACTTCCTGACGACCCCATGGCGTAGTTGGTGGCCGAGACCACCCGCTGGAACTCATTGGAACTGCATTTGGGGCAGGAGACCTCTTTGTCGTCCTGGGACCCCATGACAATCACTTCAAAAAATTCTTCGCACTTGCTGCATTTAAATTCATATATCGGCATGCGTTACTTACTCCTCATTATATTTGTAGTTCTCCAAATATAAGCAGTTATATCGTTTGTCAAGACGCCCTGGCCGTATCAAGAAGTTCTTTGGCATGGGCAAGGGTGGCATCGGTGATCCGGCTGCCGCCGATCATACGGGCCAGTTCCTTTACCCGGTCTTCCTGACAGGTCAATGGGGTGATGCGGGTGGCGGTCCTGCCCCCTGACACCTGTTTGGTTATCCTGAACTGGTGGTTGCCGTACCTGGCTATCTGGGCCAGATGGGTGATACAGATCACCTGCTGAACTTTGCCCAGCTCCTTTAGTTTCAGTCCCACCTTATCGGATGTGGCACCGCCGATACCGGCATCCACCTCATCAAAAATCAGGGTTTCAAAGGAGTGGTCCCGGCAAAGCACGGCCTTAAGGGCCAGGACAATACGGGACAACTCTCCGCCCGAGGCTATTTTTGCCAAAGGCTTTGGGGCCTCCCCGGGATTTGGGGTGAGTAAAAACCGCACCCGATCCATACCTGTGGCAAATATTTTTTCGTTATCCCCGGAGACAAGTTCGCCAGGGTCGGCGCCCGGTTCCGTGGAAAAATCAACCTCAAAACGGGCCCGGCCCATTTCAAGGGCAGCAAGCTCGGCCTTTGCCAGACGGGCCAGGGCCAACGCTTCCTTTTGCCGCCGCATGGACAAGGCCTTAGCCTTTTGGCGAATCTGTTCCACCAGTTGCTCCTGGTCTTGCTCCAGTTTCGCGATACGGCCCTCGATCCCCTGGATGGCGGCCACATTGCCTGCCATATTCCGGTATTGCTCAAATATGGTATCAATGCTGCCGCCGTATTTGCGCTTGAGTTTTGTAATCTGATCCAGGCGCTGGTCCACCTGGTCCAGGGACTGGGGGTCCAGATCAACGCCTGCGGCAAAGGACCTTAACTCCGACACAAGATCCTGGAGTTCATAGGAGATTTCATCCAAGCGCCGGGCCAGGGCACCCAGCTTTTCATCGGAGTCGCAAAACCTGCCAAACCGGGCGGACATCCCTGAAATTTCATCGAGCACCGAGCCTTCCCGGTCATATAAATTATGCACCGCCCCATTGACGGCCTCAAAAATCTGCCCGGCATTCTGCAGGTGGTCACGTTTTTGAATGAGCTCATCATCTTCGCCCGGCCGGATATCGGCGGATTCAATTTCATCCACCTGGAATTGGAGCAATTCCAGCTCCTTTTCAGCCTTCTCCTTGCCGGCTTTCAGTTCGGCAATCTCTTTTTTTAGGGGAACAATCTGACGGTATAAGGCCGCCACATCGTTTCTCAGATCAAAGGTCTGGGCAAATTCATCAAGGATATCCAGATGCTGATCTTCTTTGAGCAGCCCCTGGTGGGCATGCTGGCTGGACACACCGGCCAGGTTCTGGGTGACCTGCTTTAAAAAATCCAGGGTGGTCTGGCGGGAATTGACATAAATTCTGCTTTTGCCTTCGGCAGAGACCACCCGCCGGATAATCAGGCCGTCATCAATGTCCATGTCCTGATCCGCCATGAGCTGTGCGGCATGGGAATCTGCGGCAATGTCAAACACGGCCTCCAGTTCGGCGTTCTCTTTTCCGGTGCGCACCAGATCCGCAGAGGCCCTGGAGCCCAAAAGCAGGTTAACGGCCTGGATGATAATTGATTTACCGGCACCGGTCTCCCCTGTCAGGACAGAGAGGCCGGAACCGAATTCAATGCGCAGATCCTCAATGATCGCAAAGTTTTTTATGACCAAGGCGTGCAGCATAAAATCTCCTTGCCGAAGAAAAACCCATATGCAGCCAGGCAGCAGCCATGGCAGCCACAAGCCTGGGGATCCACAACCAGAGTACAGGCACCCCCAAAGGCAGAAACAATGAGGGATCCTCAATCATGGCATGATTGATCCCGATGGACAGGTGAAGCCGGGTCAGGGTTTGGGGATCATGGGCGTTATTTTTTGTCTCCTCAACGATGACGGCGGCCCCGTAAGCCAGGCCGAAGATGGCTGCGGTCATCCAGAGCAGTGCACAGGACCTGTCCAATCCCAGGAGTCTTAAAACAGGCGCTGTAATGCGGGTCACCGCCTCAATCACATGAAAGGTTCTGGCCAATTCCATGACCACCATCAAGGGCATGATAATACAAAAAATTTTTAAACAGAGCCAGGCCGTGCCTGGGGCCCAGTCAATCAACATGGCGGACAGCGGCCCCCCAGAAGACTGCGCAGCCGGCACACCGGCGGCCCCGGCACTGCCCGGGTCCACCCCCATGATCCACCCGCAGATCATGGTGACGATAAAAGAGATGACCAGACGGAACACCACCGCGGTTGAAAACCGCAATCCGGAGTTGGCCTGGACCAGACTCTCCTGGATCAGGTTGTGTGAAATCAGGGTAAACACGGCAATCAAAATCATGTGCGGCATGGCAAACGGCATAACGGACAGGGCGGCTACCGTGCCGTAAATACCCGTAAAAATCCCGATCACCAGCACAACCGCCGCAGAGGCCGGCAGATGAATCATGCCCATCATGGGCTGTAAAAGAAAGTCAATATGGTGCAACAGCTGATAGTGCACCATTAACGCCGTTGCCAAGGAGACAGGCACAAGAATCTTGACCAGCCAGATCAGGCCGGACCACCCTTTTTTTAAACCGGTTTTAACAGCAGCCTGCACCCGCCTAGGGGGGCCGGCTTCAGGATTTCGGGGAACCGGATGAGGCATCTTGGGGCGGATCCAGATTCTTTTTCACGGTGTCATTGACGGTCTTGTAAACATCCTTAAAAGATTCGTGGACGTTGGAAGGTGACAGCCGGCCCATCTCAATGAACTTGACTATAATTTCCTTGGTAACTCTGAGTATATGTTCGTCAGCAGATTTCATAGATTGCTGAATACCAGAACCGTTTGATTAGGTCAATATTTTGACCTGAATTTGTGTTGCCATGTGCTTCGAAATGCTTATAATACGATATTTTAAACTTTCAGGATAAAGGCACTATTCCATAATGACCGAAAACTCCACAGACCACAACGACATTCATACGCTTGAGCAGAACGGCAAACAGATTATTATCATCGGGACTGCCCATGTATCCCGGCACAGTGCCCAACTGGTTTCGGATACCATCGATTCAGAGCAGCCCGACACCGTATGTGTTGAACTGTGCAACAACCGCCTCTCCAGCATCCGGGATAAAGACAGATGGCAGAACATGGATATTGTAAAAATCATCAAGGAAAAAAAAGCCCTGATGCTGTTTATGAATCTTCTGCTGGCCGCGTTCCAGAAAAAAATAGCCGATAAATTCGGCATAAAGCCCGGCCAGGAGATGATCAATGCCATTGAGGCCGCAGACGAGACCGGGGCGACCATCGTTCCTGCGGACAGGGAAATCCAGATCACCCTCTCCCGGATATGGCGGGGCATGGGGCTCTGGGAAAAGACCAAATTAATTTTCTCCATACTGCTCTCTTTTGGCCAGTCCGATGAAATTGAAGAGACAGATATCGAAAAAATGAAGCACCAGGACATCCTGCAGTCCCTGCTTTCAGAACTCAAAGAAGACCACCCCATGATCGGGGAAGTGCTCATCAACGAACGGGACCAGTTCCTGGCCGAAAGTATTCGAACTGCCCCGGGAGACAAAATTGTGGCCGTTGTGGGCGCAGCCCATGTGCCGGGCATTTTAAAATATATTGAATCGGACACCCCCATAGACCTTGCAGCCCTCAACACCCTGCCCCCTGCCGGTAAAATGGGAAAGGTATTGAAATGGCTTATCCCCGGCCTGATCGTCATGCTTTTTATTGCCGGTTTTCTCATGGAGGGCAAGGTGGCCGGAACCGACATGATCTGGATCTGGGTTCTGGCCAACGGTGTTTTTGCAGGTATCGGCGCCCTCATTGCCCTGGCCCACCCATATACCATTTTTTCCTCCATCCTAGCCGCCCCGCTGACCTCCTTGAACCCCATGATTGCAGCCGGCTGGGTGGCAGGTCTTGTTGAGGCATTCGCCCGCAAACCCAAGGTGCGGGACCTTGAGGCGATTCCCGAGGATATCACGTCGGTGAAAGGATTCTGGCGCAATAATGTGACACGGATTCTGCTGGTGGTGGTATTCACCAACCTCGGCTCATCCATAGGCACCATGACGGCCCTGCCGCTGATGATCAAACTGCTGTCCTGATTAAAAAAGGAGTTGTTGATCCAATGGATATTTTTGTCGCACGTCAGCCTGTATTTACTTCGGATAAAAAGCTCTTTGGTTATGAACTTTTGTTCAGGCTCAGCCTGGACAATGTATTCCCGGATATCGATGGTTCCGTGGCCACCTCCGGTGTGCTGGCCAATACATTTTTCTCTTTTGGACTTGATGAAATCCTTTCAGGCAAACCCGGATTGATCAATTTTACCCGGGATCTTCTGCTCAAACAGACCCCGCTTCTTTTTCCCAAAGAGCATATTATCATTGAAGTTTTAGAAAACATTGAGCCTGAACCTGAAATCATTGAGGCGCTAAAGGCGTTTAAATCCCATGGATTTAAGATCGCCCTGGATGACTTTATCTATGATCAAAAATTCAATGAGATGATTCAGCTGTGCGATTTCATAAAATTTGATATCACGGCCACCCCCTTGGACACCCTGGCGCCTATTTTGGCGTCCCTGAAAGATAAGCTTGATCATATTACATTGCTGTGTGAAAAAGTGGAAACCCACCAGGAATTTGAACAGGCCAAAGCCATGGGATTCGAACTGTTCCAGGGCTATTTTTTCTCAAAACCGGAAATCATATCAAACAAAAGCCTGGCCACCAACCAGGTCACCAACCTGAAACTGTTAAATGAGGTGTCAAAGCAGGAACCGGCATTGGACGCCATAGAGGGCATGATAAAAAATGATGTGGGCATCTCTTTTAAACTTTTAACATTTATCAATTCAGCCTATTTTAACCGCCCCGCCGCCGTAGACACGGTCAAAGAAGCCATCACCTTTCTGGGGCTGCAGGAATTGAAAAAATTCATTTATGTGGTGGTGGTATCGGGAATAAACCCGGGCAAACCCAATGAATTGATCAGGTTCTCACTGATCAAGGCCCGGATGTGCGAACAATGCGCCCATGTCCTTAGAACCCGGTTTACGCCCGAAGAGTTGTTCACGGTG
Source organism: uncultured Desulfobacter sp. (assembly GCF_963666675.1). Taxonomy (NCBI): domain Bacteria; kingdom Pseudomonadati; phylum Thermodesulfobacteriota; class Desulfobacteria; order Desulfobacterales; family Desulfobacteraceae; genus Desulfobacter; species uncultured Desulfobacter sp. The sequence goes on from NZ_OY762929.1 coordinate 4,569,929, forward strand.
GGGCTGTTTTCAACCATGGATGCCATTTTGGATATGCCCATGGAAGAAATTCTTGAAAAAATCGCACTGTCTGAAAAAATAAAGGATGCACTTCTGGGAAAAAACCGAATATTCAATCAGCTCGATGACCTGATCACCAACTTTGAACAGGGACACTGGGACCACACCCGGTTTCGGGGGGAGAAGGATTCCAAACTGATTCAAAAACTGCCCGCCTTTTACCTGGATGCCTTGAAAATGGCAGACGCATTTCTTGCCCCTGCCTGATTGTCCAAGCGCCGGCCTGCCCCTGTTCAGTAAAGACGAATCGGTTATCGGCCATAATCTCCAATGATCAAACAAGGCTGAAAAAATCATACATGATCACCGGGCCAGGGCAAACTTTTGAATACAGGCCGGATAGAGTTCCCACTCCTTTTTCAACCCTTTCTCTTTAACATCGTCCAGGGTATCCCCATCGGCTATTTCAAATGCCTTCTGGCCGATGATCGGCCCAGAGTCCTCCCCGTAATCAACATAGTGAACCGTACAGCCGCCGATTTTGCACCCATACCGGAAGGTATCACCATATCCGTCGAGCCCGGGAAATGAAGGCAAAAGTGCCGGATGGATATTCATAATCCGGTGGCCCGTGGCGCCGGTATTAATCCGGTCAATGAAATACGGGGTAAACATCCGCATAAACCCGGCCAGAACGAGCAAATCCATGTCATAGGATTCCATATAGTCCAAGAGACGGCGTTCGGCAATGACCCGGGATTTTATAAAAAACCAGGCTTTTTCAGGGTTCTTTTCCACGTCCACCAGCCGCTGTTTCTTTAAAATATCCGCTGGGTCAAAATCGTTGGGAAGCAGGTCGTCAATATCCCGGGCGTTGCGGCAATCGGCAATGATCCGGGCATAATCCACCACAAAGGTATCAATCCCCGCCTTTTTTGCCCGATCCAGGCCTTTGACCCCGTCGACATCCGATCCGGTAAAGACAATCCGAGCGTCAATGCGTCCCTGGGCGCAGGCATCAATAATGGCCTGCAGGTTGGTGCCGCCGCCGGAGATGAGTGTGCCGACCTTTAATTTTTCAACCATACCGTTTTATCTGTTCCTTTCCCTATTGATGACCTCGTAAAAAGTCGGGCTTGGCTCTAACATCGGCCGCTGTAGGGGCAGGTCACTGTGCCTGCCCTAACGGGGGCAACCACAGGGGGTTGCCCCTGCAAAAAATGGACAAGCTTATGATCAAGCCCAAAAAGTCCAACCGATGGCTAAGTAAAAATCTTTGTCCACAAGGCATGGTTCCCGGCCAGGGGTGAAGGCATACATATAGTATGTCGAGCGTCTGGTCGGGGCCATAACACAGTAGGCGAAGACTTTTTACGACGCCATCACTATTGATTGCCGTACCCGTTCTGGGCCCCGCAGTCGGGGCATTCCCATGTAATGCCGTTGCAGGTCATTCCCCACTGGTTTTCATACATGCAGGACTGGCACATGGAAAATCCGCACCGGCACTGCCAGCAGAACATGGCCTGGGCACCGCAGCAATGACAGGTTTTTGACCGGCCTTTCCGCCGCCGGGACTTTCCGGCTTTGGCCCGCTCCCGGGATTGTTCGGACATAAGACTTCTCCTTTGCTTTAAAAGATAGTATATATGCCGCTAATTAAATAATAATTCAACAAACAATTTTCTTAGGAAGAGATCATGGCGGCACCAAAAACCATCTACCTGATCGACGGCAGCGCATTTTTATACCGGGCATTTCATGCCATCCGCAGCCTTGCCACGTCAAAGGGTCATCCCACCAATGCCACATTCGGGTTCACCCGGATTCTGCTCAAACTGCTCAAGGATAAAGACCCGAAATACGCAGGCGTTTTCTTTGATGTCAAAGGCCCCACGTTCCGTCACAAAATGTTTGATGAATACAAAGCCAACCGCCCGCCCATGCCCGAAGAGCTGGCGGTCCAAATCCCTGACATCAAAGAAGTTGTCAGGGCATTGAACATCCCCATCATCGAAAAACAGGGATATGAGGCCGATGATCTTGTGGGCACATACGCCCGCATTGCCCAGGAACAAGGGTTTAAGGTGGTCATGGTCACAGGGGACAAGGATTTTATCCAGCTGATCTCCGATGAATGCACCCTGTGGGACCCCATGAAGGACACCGTCACGGACCGGACCGGTGTCAAAGCGGACATGGGCATTGAACCCGAGCAGTTCATTGACGTATTGGGCCTTGCCGGAGACACGGCAGACAATATCCCGGGCGTAAAAGGCGTGGGGGTAAAAACAGCCGTCAAACTGATCGTCGATTACGGGTCCATCGGCGGCATTTACGAGCATCTGGACCAGTTGAAAAAAAAGAAAAAGCTGCATGAAAATCTGACGGCGTCCAAAGAGATCGTTGATCTGAGCCGGGATCTTGCCGCCATTGACCGGCATGTGGATGTCGAGCATTCATTGGATGACTTTCAACTCCAGGAATTTGACACCCACAAAGCCTTTGAACTGTTCCAGTCCTTTGAATTCAAAGCCCTGGCCACAGAATTCTCCCAAAAAGCAGATAAATCAGAAAAAACGTATAAAATCGTTCACACCACTGCCGACATGGAACATCTGGCGGCGGCCCTTGAGAAAAACGGGGTGTTTGCCATTGATACGGAGACCACAGCGCTTGATCCCATGTTGGCGGATCTTGTGGGCATTTCCGTTTCATATGAAAAAGACACCGGGTTTTACATCCCGGTGGGGCACACCAATACAGGCAAAATAGAGATGCCTGGAAGAGAAGAGGTGCTTCGTATTTTCAAGCCCCTGCTGGAAAACCCCGACATTGCCAAGGTCGGTCAAAACATAAAATACGACTTCATTGTTCTGGCCCGTTACGGCATTGAGATCAAAGGCATTGTCTTTGACACCATGATTGCCTCCCACCTGCTCAATCCCGGCACCCGGGGACACGGCCTGGACCGCATTGCCATGAATCTTTTCGGTCACAAAATGATCTCCTACGAAGAGGTGACCGGCAAGGGAAAAGATCAGATCGGATTCCAGGAGGTCCCCCTTGATCTTGCCGCAGACTATGCCGCAGAAGACGCAGATCTGACCTTTATGGCATATGAGGCATTGAAAAAACAGATTGAGGACAGCGGCCTGACCCCGTTGATGGAGACCATTGAAGTGCCGTTGATCCGCGTGCTGGCAAAAATGGAGATGGCAGGTATCCGTGTGGACACGGATGTCCTGGGTCAGATGTCCCGGGAGTTTGAAGAAGAACTAAAATCCCTTGAAGAAAAGATCTACGACCTTGCCGGAGAAGAATTCAACATCAATTCCTCCCAGCAGCTCGGGGTGATTCTCTTTGAAAAATTAGGGCTTAAAGCGGGTAAAAAAACCAAGAAAAAAACCGGGTATTCCACGGATGTTCAAGTGCTCACCCAGCTTGCCGAAACCCATGAGATGCCCGAAAAACTGCTGCGGTACAGGACGCTGGGCAAACTGAAATCCACCTATGTGGACGCTCTGGCTTCCCTGGTTCACCCGGACACCGGGCGCATCCATACCTCCTTTAACCAGACCATCACCGTGACCGGCCGCCTGTCATCGTCCAATCCCAATCTGCAGAACATTCCCATCCGCAAACCCGAAGGCAAAAAAATCCGGCAGGCGTTTATCCCGGCAGACGGTTATACCCTGATTTCCGCCGATTATTCCCAGATTGAACTGCGGCTGCTGGCCCATTGCGCCAAGGATCCCATTCTCATTGAATCCTTCCAAAACGACGAGGATATTCATGCCCGAACGGCACTGGAAGTATTCCAGGTGCTGCCCGGCCTTGTCACCGATGAGATGCGCAGCCAGGCCAAAGCTATCAATTTCGGTATCATTTACGGCATGAGCGCATTCCGCCTGTCCAATGAGCTTGGGATCAGCCGGAAAATGGCCGGCATTTATATTGACAACTATTTCGCGCGTTATGCAGGGGTAAAAAAATTCATTGACGAGACCGTCGAACAGACCCGGAAGACCTGCGAGGTCTCCACCTTGTTCGGCAGAAAACGCAGGCTGGACGACATTCGGTCGTCCAACGCCAATCTGCGCAACTTTGCCCAAAGGGCTGCGGTGAACACGCCCATCCAGGGCAGTGCCGCGGATTTGATCAAACTTGCCATGATCAAAATGCAAACCGCCCTTGCAACGGAAAACATGAATTCTAAAATGCTTTTATCCGTGCATGATGAAATTATTTTTGAAGCACCGGAACAGGAAAAAGACAAACTCATAACCCTGGCAAAACAGGTTATGGAGAACGTAACGCCCCTGGAAGTACCCCTGAAGGTGAACTTTGGTGCCGGAGCCAATTGGGCCGAGGCAGAGCATTAGAACTTGTCCGGTAAACCGGACCTCAAACCTTAAAAATAGAGGAAAGACGTGAGTAAGCAGCGCATCGGACTTGTAATCAAAGATGAGGACCACGCCCAGGACAAAGCCCAGGAATTGATTCAGCACATCGGGGACAGATGCCTGGTCATTGATACCCAGGCCCCAACACCGCCACCCATCCCCGACGATCTGATCTGCATTGTTGTGCTCGGCGGAGACGGCACATTCCTAAGCGTGGCCCGGTATATTGGTAATTCTAACATTCCTTTGATGGGCATCAAATTCGGCGAGGTGGGATTTCTGGCCGAAACCACGGAGGATCTTCTGTGTAAATCGGTTGAGGCGGTATTTGAAGGAAAGTTCACGATCCGGGAGCGAAGCCGCCTGAATATCCGGGTGGTTCGAAACCATGAACGCATCGTGGACGAGGATGTCCTAAATGACGCGGTTATTAATAAAGCGGCCCTGTCACGGCTTGCCTCATGTGCCGTGTATCTGGATGATGCCTACCTGACCACCTACCGGGCCGACGGCCTGATTGTGGCCACGCCCACGGGTTCCACGGCCTACTCACTGGCCGCAGGTGGACCGGTGGTTCATCCGGAAGTTCTCTCCACCATCCTGACCCCGATCTGCCCGTTTACCCTGACCAACCGGCCCTTGCTCATTCCGGATCATACCCGGGTAAAAATATGTCTGGAGGGCAGCCCCGAGGATATGATTTTAACCCTGGACGGTCAGGAGGGGTTTGACATAGAGAGCTGCGACAGGATTTACATTCAAAAAAGCCGCCACAGCGTTAAAATGATCTCCTTTGATGATCACTCCTATTTCAAGGTGCTCAAAACACGGCTCCACTGGAGCGGCGGCAGATCCTGACAGCCGATTTCCAATATTTTTTTCTAAGAAAGTCTGGGGAAGCCACCCAGATCTTTTAACTTTAGTGGCCTTGATTTTATTTTGGGCCATTTTTGCAGGGGCAACCCCCAGTGGTTGCCCTCGTTCGGGCAGGCACAGGGGCCTGCCCCTGCGAACCGATCCATTCGATTCCTGCACAATTCATCTTGATTAAGGCCCATGATCAGAATTAAATTGGATTCAATTTGTTTGATGATGCGCTTTTATGTTAAAATTGAAAAACCGAATCCATTGGACATATGCTAAACAAAAAAGCAATCATGAGAAAACAATATTTCACGATCATGGGCCTAAAATCGCTGACGAAAGACCGTTCTATATTCTAAACGTCATCACAACATGAAAAGAAAAAATGATGTTAAACAAAAAAAATAAATTTTTATGTTTTGCAGCCGCTTCTATTCTGTTCCCATCTATTTTCTTTTTATCGATCATGGCGGTTTTCTGGCTAAGACTTTCCCCCACAAATCAGGATCTTTTATGTGAAATGATAAAGGCGGACGGAGTCTACTTTTTCATCGGTTTTCTCCTTTTTTTTGAGATTGTCGGCTACACGGTCTATAGCGTCTTGAATAAATTTTTTATTCCCTTGAGCAAAATCCCCGATGAAATATCCGTTATGTCAACAGTGAATTGCGCCCACCGGATAAACATTGAAGGTGGAAAAGAGATATTAAAGATTGTTAACGCCATCAACCTGTTTGCCGATCACTACGAAAATGTGAAAAGAACCATCAAAGAAGAGATCAACAGAAAAAGGGCTGAACTGAAAATAGAAAAAAATATGCTCGCCTCATTTTTCGACGAACTGCCCCAGGGGATCATCGCTTGCAACACCGAAGGCCAGATAAACCTTTTCAATAAAAAAGCCAAAATTTTAGAGGCCCCAAACCATATCATCGGCATCGGCAGATCTATTTTCAACATTATTGATCGAGAGATCATCACCAATGCGCTTTATGAAATAAACGTGAAAAAACCGGACAAACATGCAGCCGCATCATCGTCTTTCATCACCCTGGGCCCCAGCAACGTTTTGATCAAGGCGGACATCTCGCCGATCACGGACCAACGTAACAATTTTGCAGGTTTTATCGTCGTCTTTTATAACATAGGAAAAGACTTTGAGCTCTACGCCAAAATAGACAACATCTTCAAAGGCACCGCAAACGATATCCTTTCATATCTTGATAAGATGAAAAAAGAAAAGACGGACACAACGGAAATATCCCTCATAGAAGACAATTTAAAAAAGTCCGAGAGAACCTATATTGATAAAGTAAAAGAGCGTCTGCCCTTTCTGGTGGTTTCGGACAGGGATATCCTGACAACGATCCAGAAAAGGGCCGGGGAAACCCTTGATATTGCGTTAAAGCCCACATTTCCGGCCCACATCAATTGGATAAGAATCGAAACCTACTCTTTTATCTATGCGTTTTTATCCATTTTGACCCTGATGAAAAAGAAGACATTTAGACGGGCGTTCAGCTGTACACTTTCTAAAGAGTCAAATTTTCTGGCGTTTTTCTTTCATATTCCCAATGCTGAAAGAAACCGGGATATTTTTAAAGATGATAATCTCTTTTTGAGTCTCAAAGATTTTTTGAATTATCATGAGGCGCAAATCAGTTTAAGTTTTAATGAAGAGAGTGAAAAAGGGATAAAAATTCTGATTCCCCTGGCAGAGATGAAAGAGTCGGAGGAGGTGCGCAATATTGTTATTGCCCGGGATGCATACGAACGGCCCGATTTTTTCGATTTCGATCTTTTTGCAAAGCGAAAAACCGACACCCGATTAAATGAGATGCCTTTAAAAGAGATCGTCTATACGGTTTTCGATACGGAAACCACCGGGCTCGATACCAAAAACGACGAAATCATTTCCATCGGCGCGGTCAGAATCGTAAACGGCAGGATTTTAACAACGGAAAAGTTTGATCAGCTGATAGATCCGAAAATGCCCATTCCACTCGAATCTGAAAGGATTCACGGCATCAGCGACAAGATGGTTCAGGCAAAACCGGATATCAAAGAGGTGTTGCCGCTTTTTCATAAATTCTGCGAAGATACGGTTTTGGTGGCCCATAATGCAGCCTTTGATATGAAGATGTTCTCAAGAAAAGAGACGGAAACCCAAATTAAATTTAATGCCCCGGTGTTGGACACCCTACTGATTGCCTTAATCGTTTATCCGATGGTGGAAAAGCACAATATGGTCTCCATCGCCCGATTTGCAGGCATCGATATTGTCGGACGCCACACGGCCCTAGGGGATGCCTCGGCAACGGCCCAGATTTTTCTTAAATTCATCCCACTGCTTGCCAAAAAAGGGATACATACGTTACATGACGCGATTGAGGCGTCCAAAAAGACGCTATACTCAAAACTGAAATATTGATGGCGTCGTAAAAAGTCGCCCTAGTGCGTTATGGTGCCTGGCCAGACACTCGACATACTTAATGTATGCCTTCGCGCCAGGCCAGTCCCCATGCCTTGTGGGCGAAGATTTCTACCTAGCCATCGGTTGGATTTTTTATGAATACCTTCAAAATATTTTTTGCAGCTGCCTTGATTTTCCTGGTCGCCGGCTGCGGTGATGACGAACCCGTGATCAAGGTGAATTTAAACTGGACCGAACAGGTGACGTTCACAGAAGAGCCGGATCAGATTACCTATGCCTACCTGCCCCAGTATTCCCATACGGTCTCATACACCCGCCACCATGGCCTGATCAACTACCTGCGAAAAAAAACCGGACTGAATATCAAGCAGATCTTCCCGGACACCTTTGACCAGCATATGAAAATGGTGGGAAACAGGCAGATTGACATCTCCTTTTCCAATCCTTTGATCTATGTCAAAATCGCCCAAAAATACGGGGCAAGGGCCTTTGCCCTGATCGTCGAAGCTGCCGGCGAGCACAGATTCAGAGGTCAGATCATCACCCGGAATGACAACCCGGCCATCCAAAGTCTTGGGGAGTGCAGGGGCAAACGATGGATCGCTGTGGATCCGTCATCGGCCGGCGGTTATCTCTTTCCCCTGGGCCACTTTTTCAGCCAAGGCATTTTCACCGATGATTTTAAAGCCATCGATTTTGCGCCCGGCCCCGGGGGAAAACAGGAGAAGGTGATCCTTGCCGTGGTGACCGGCCGGTACGATATCGGCACCATACGTGAGGGAGCCCTGGATGTGGTTACCGGCAGGATTGATGTCTCCAAAATCCGAATATTGGCCCGGACCCGAACCTATCCGGGATGGGTATATGCCGCCCGGAAAGGCCTGGACCCGGAGAGTCTGGACAAAATCAAAAAGGCCCTGGCGGCACTGGATTTTAACCGGGAGGACCACCGGGAGATACTGGAGGCGGCTGATTTTTTCAAGGTGATTCCAGCCGGCGATGATGATTTTCAAGCCGTCCGGGAGCTGATGGAGACATTAGGTATGGGGTTGACGCCATGAAACCGGGATTCAAAGGCAAACTACTCCTGGGCTTTTTTGTCATGCTCATGGTCCAGGGGCTGGTTATCTTTTTCTGGTTCAGCCAGGCCATGAAAGCCTCGGTGCTCGACGAGATCAAAAAACAAGGACTTTCCACCGGCACCAGCCTGGCCGTGGGGTTGGTGGAACCGCTTCTGGCCTTGGACTATCTGCGCATGAAGCTTCTGGTGGATGAGACCACAAAGTTAAGCAACGATATTTTCTACACCTTTGTCCTGGACCCCGAAGGCCGTATCCTGACCCACACCTTTAAAAACGGTTTTCCAACCGCGCTGAAGACCGTCAACCCCTTCTCCCGGACAAGCGGTTTTTCACGCAAGCTTCTGGATACAGGAGAGGAAAAAGTTTATGACTACGCCGTTCCCATCACCGTCAACCAGGATCTTTTGGGCATCCTTCGCCTAGGGCTTTCCCACACCCGGGCCGAAGAGGTGGTTGCCCAGGTCCTGATCTCCACCATCGTTATCATGGTATTGGCCATTTTTCTGGCGGGATTTGTGGGCACCCTGCTGGCCAACCCGGTGATCCGGAGCATCAAAAAACTCCATGACTCATCGGAACAGGCCCTGCGGGGCAACCTCAACGTTCACACCGCCCCGACCCTTGCAATGAACTGCTGGGACATCATGAAGTGTGAGCGGACGGAATGCCCGGCCTATAAAAATTACCATCACCGGTGCTGGTACCTGGCCGGTACCCTGTGCCCCACCTGTGTGGGCGGCGAATATGCAAAAAAAATAGATTCCTGCCGAAAATGCCGGGTCTACCGGCACTGCTCGGGAGACGAAATCCAGAGCCTGGCCGAAAGTTTTGACGCCATGACGCTCTCTTTGCGGGGCAATTTGTCCGACCTGAAAAAAGCTGAAAAGATTCTTAATGATCAAAAAGCCCGGCTTCAGACCATTTTGGACGCGATTCCCGATTTTATCTCCTTGCAAAATGCCCAAGGCAGGTATGTCTCTGTGAACAAGGCCTTCTGCGACATGCTGGGCAGATCCCAGGAGCAAATCGTGGGGCGTTTCAACAAAGACCTGTTTCCCTCCACCATAGCCCAACGTTACGATGAGGAAGACACGTCGGTCCTTGTGTCCGGCACCCCCCTGGTTAAAGAAAACCGGCTCAAAGATTCCCGGGGTAAACGCTGGCTCCATGTGGTGAAAGTCCCTGTCCCGGGAAAGGACCTTCAGTCTGTGGGCCTGGTCTGCAGCGGCAGGGACATCACCAGGTTCAAAGCGGTCCAGGATCAACTCACCCATGCCCAGAAGATGGAATCCGTGGGCCGCCTGGCCGCAGGGGTGGCCCATGAAATCAACACCCCCCTGGGCATTATCCTGGGTTACGGCCAACTGCTGCTGGAGGATGTGGAAGAAGAGGGACAGGTCCACCAGGATATTTTGGCCATTGTCAAACAAACCAAAATCTGCGCAAAAATCGTCAAGGATCTGCTCAACTTTTCCAGATCCAGCGAAAGCGTGACCGCACACTTTGATATTCATACCGCCCTTGAAGAGGTCATCGAGGTGGTGGAACATACCTTTGGCCTGAACCATGTCACCATCATTCGCCGCTTTCACCCAAGCCCCCTCTACGTGAACGGTGATAAGGAAAAAATCAAGCAGGTTTTTATCAACCTGCTCCACAACGCCTTTGACGCCATTGACAGCAATGGCAGCATTTTGATCAGCTCCGAGGACGCGGACCAGGGCCGTCAAATAAAAATTTCCGTTACAGATACCGGATGCGGCATTGGTAAAAAGGACCTGCAAAAAATATTTGACCCCTTTTACACGACCAAAGGACCGGACAAGGGAACGGGACTTGGGCTTTCGGTCACCTTCGGCATCATCAAAGAGCACAACGGAAAAATCGAGGCCTACTCTCCCCCATCTGATAAATCCCTATCCCATGGAACGGAATTTGTGGTACTTTTGCCCCTGGACAATGAACCTGCGAAAGGAGAACAAGATGGCTGAAATTCTGGTCCTGGACGATGTCCAGGATGCCGGTATCCTCATCAAAAGAATACTGGAACGTAAAGGCCATAAGGTCACCCCCTTTACCGAAGAGGAAGAGGCCATCGCCCATGTGGCCAAGGGCGGGACGGACCTTGCTGTTCTGGATATCAAGCTCAAAAAGATGAACGGCGTGGACGTACTCGAAGAGATGAAAAAAAAGGATGCAAGCATCCGTGTGATCATGCTCACAGGCTATCCCACCATTGAGACGGCCAGGGAAAGCCTCTCTTTGGGGGCATCGGCCTACTGCGTCAAGCCCATTGACAAGGACGAACTGGAATCAAAGGTGGACGAGGTGCTCAACGCCTGACCCCAGCCATGATTTGGGGATTGCTTCTATTGTCGGACATTTTTGTAGGGGCAACCCCCTGTGGTTGCCCTTGTTCGGGGAGGCCAAGGGGACAGGGCAGGCACAGGGACCGGGCAGGCACAGGGACAGGGCAGGCACAGGGGCCTGCCCCTACAGCCGTCGAGGTTAAAACCAAACGCGGGCTCAGCCCATTATTCAAGCACCCAGCTGTACTCCAACCCCGGCCCAATGCATTTCCAGCCGTCATCTATCAATGAGAGGCCTGTCTCGGTGAAATTAATATCTGTTTGACGATCCGCGATCGTCACATTGCCGTTCTGATCCGATTGAAAGGCAACGGCTTTTCCACGTTTATGCAACAGCACAAAATGATCGGCGCCCTTTTGAAAAAGCCGTTGCAGGCCCGCCTTTGGATAATCATCTTCATTCATTGATTTATTCCTCAAATCGGTGTCATACCCCGTGCTATTGCGGCAGATTCAACACCACCCGGGCAATGCGGGCGGCGGCCTCTTTGGGGCTTCGGCAGGGAAGCATCCCCGGAATATTGGGGGCACCGGAAAGACCGAGTACCTTTTTTTCAAACTGCAGGCCAAAGGCAATCTCCGAAAGGGTGCCGTATCCCCCGCCGATGGCCACAAGACAAAGGGCGGCCCGGGTCAGGATCGCGTTTCTGGCCACACCGATCCCGGTGGCCAGGGGGATGGTGACATAGGGATTGGCAAAATCCGGACTGTCATCGGGCAGCAGCCCCACACAAATACCGCCGGCCCCGGATGCCCCTTTGCAGGCTGCCTCCATCACCCCCTGGCGCCCCCCACAGATCAAAGTCAGCCCCATCCGGGCAATGAGCCCGCCCAATTCCAGGGCATCGGCAAGCTGTTCTTCCGACGCTTTGCGGCCGCCCAGAATGCCCACCGGGACCCGGCACCGGCTCTCCTGCTGCTGCAGCCGGGTGACCGCATCCATTTCCGATACCGGGGCAAGCTCTGGGGGGATGTCGTCAAGGTCGCCCCAAGCCCGATTTTCTGGGGAAAAAACCCGCGCGGACCGCAGATCTATGAGATTGTTGTCTAAATCAAAAGCCAATGACATGACAGAACTCCTGTAATAGTAAATGGCTTCGACCCAAAGGTCTAAATCGGTCGAAGCGCTCTTTTATCCTTAGGCCCGCAGATAAAATAAAGTAGGCGAAATTGCGGTCCTTACATCAATTGGCACGTAAAAAATCAACCAGCGCAGCATTAAAGGCATCCGGCTGCTCCATATTTACCATATGCCCGGCATCGGCCACCATGCAAAGCCGGGCATCGGGGATCTGCCCGGCCATCTCCTGTGATTTTTCCGAAGGGATCGCCTTGTCTTCGTTGGCACCCATGACCAATGCGGGAATTTTGAGCTGGGGCAGCAACGCCGATGAGTCCTTCCGATCCCGAATCGCTTCCAGCCCCACAACAAACCCGGCAGGAGACGTAGCCGTCATCCAGCCGCGCACCTCTTCCACCAGTTCAGGCCGGCCGGCAACCGTCTGATCCGCAAAAATAAGCGGTGTAAACGCATTGGGCACCACTTCCGGACGGCCGGCCTGAATCTCCGAGATCAGATGGTTGCGCTTGCCCCGGGCGGTTTCATCATCGGCATCGGCGCGGGTAACAATAAAACAGGCGGCGGAAAAGCGTTCCGGATACCGGGTCAGCAAGTTAAGCATCACATACCCGCCCATGGACATGCCGCCGACCACGGCTTTCTCAATACCCAGATGATCCAGCAGTGCGATCAAATCATCGGCCAGCAGATCCGTTGAGCCGGTCTCAGACCCCGCTTCGCTCTCCCCGAACCCTCTCAGATCGGGAACCACAACCCGAAACCCAGCCGCAGCCAACGCCTGCCTCTGGGGATGCCACATTTTCCGGCAAAGGGGAAATCCGTGAATCAACAATACTGCAGGCCCCTCTCCTGCTTCATCATAAGCCAACCCAATTCCATTAAGCGTTGCTTGCATATAACCTCCCAAATAACGGTCATGGGGCCATCCGGCCCGAGAATATCCGGCCTCACCCCACAACTAAACATGAAAATAATTTAACAACTCACCGCATCGTTCCCAGCAACATCGATATCCTACCAGCTCCCAGCCCGCACAACAAGCGCTTAAAAAGAGTCCTTTTCATTGTTATCATGCCCCATACGCTGCGGGTGCCCTATCCAAAAAAAAATTTGCAAGCCGGTTCGGATGGTGTTCATGATTTCACCGTTTTAAATTTTAAAGAGGACGGATCAAAAATATGAATATTCTTTTTGCTGCATCCGAAAATTCCTGGGGCGGTTTTTCGATATCATTCCCTCAGAATTGCCCCATCACAACGTTAAGGCAACCGGAAAATTTCAAATAGACAGTCTCAAAGGCATTGTGAAGGTGGTACCGGATAATATCCGCAGGCTGGAAAAAAATCAGGCGCCGCTCTATTTCAAATAGTGATACAGGTAATCAAACACAAACAAAATTGAAGGCAGTGACAACAGCGTAAACAGCAAGCTGGATACCAGATATTGATTAACGATCTCACGGTTCCCCTGGGCCCGTGAGGCAAATATCGGCAACGCTGTGAGCGGGGGCGTCGCTGCCTGCATCACAATAATAAATGCGATGTTGTATTCAAGTTTAAAAAATAAAATGATTCCCATGCCCAGGATCGGAAACAGGATATTTTTGATGACGATGAATTTAATGATTTCCCCCCAGACAATCGTCCCGGTTTTTTGAAGATCCACATAAATATTGCTGCCGATAATGAGCATAAGCAGCGGGATGGTCATGCCGCCGACCATCTTCAGGGCCGTTAAAATAAATTCCGGGATCAGCTGATCTCCATGTGTAAACTTTAAAATCAACCCCAAAGATGTTGCGATCAGTACCGGATTGATTGTTTTCTTAAGGCCGAATTGCCGCTGCCCTTTTTTAAAAAATAAGTGATAGGTGTTAAAAAAGAAGGCTGGATAAAAAATGGTGAATAAAAATAAATGAATTAATAATGAAGAATCGGCCCCAAATGTTTCGGTGATAACGATGATTGGAATGAAAAGGCCGTTTTGAAACACCAGGGACAGGTTCGTCTCTTCTTGAATCTCCTTTTGAAAAAGACGTTTAAACAGATTGGCCATGATGATCGCAGCGATCGTAAAAATCACCCAGTAGACTGGATATAGATACCAGTCGGGAAAATCCGCCGGGTTAAACGTCTTGATGATCCGGAAAAAAATTAACGACGGCAGCGCAATTTCTAAAACCAGCGGGGAGAGAAGGTCCACAACATCTGTGGGAACCAGCCTTCTTTTAGCCACCAAAAAACCTAAAGCGCCAATGAAAAACATGATGCCAACGGATTGAGCGACAACGATAAACATATTCATACCGACCTTCCTGCTATTCCTTTAACCCCTTTGACTTGATCGTACATAAACCCCATGAATGCTTTGATTCTCTGGGTATTCTTCAAATCCGGATGGGGGAGCATCCACGTATCGTGATAAAATCGGCGGGGGCTCTTCATCACACTGACCAGGGACGGGTCCCGGCCGCTTTCCGTCAAAACATAGCCGGACTTGAATCGTTCAAAGAGCCGGGCTTCCAGCTTTTTTTCAAGGGCGTTCACCCTAGGCAGCACGGTTGAATGATTCACTTTTAAAGATTGGCTTGCCCCGGTCAAGGTTCCCAGGCGTGCAACTTTCAAAAAAAAATAACGGTAATCATCCCAACTGACCTTGTTGTGCATTTTTGCAATCCCCATAGACAATAAGCCGGTCTTAATATGCACAATAACAGACCCTATGTTATGGTACAAGGTGAACCCAATTTACCCCCCAGGGTGAAAGCCGTTACAAGGTCGTCGGCACCTTGACCATGCATGGTGTAAGCAAACCGGTTACACTTGCCGTTGCGGGTCGAAGCCTGGGTCATGATAGACCTGGCTCGGCCCATGGCCGTTTATATGAAAGAGCTCGATAACTTATTGAGTTCTTTCAACCTTGGTTGTGGGCTGTCCTTCAGTGCTGATATGTCAGGCCAGCCCATGGCTGTTTTATATGAAAGAGCTCAGTAAGTTACTGAGTTCTTTCAACTTTCGTTGTGGGCTGTCCTTCAGTGCTGATATGTCAGGCCAGCCCATGGCTGTTATATGAAAGAGCTCAGTAAGTTGCTGAGTTCTTTCAACCTTCGTTGTGGGCTGTACCTCAGTGCTGATATGTCAAGTCAGCCCATGGCTGTTATATGAAAGAGCTTGATAATGAAAATTGCGAAAATGCTCAACGCGGTGAAAATCATCACAACGGCACAAAACAACGCCACCGCCATCTCGAATAATTTAGACTTGGACGAAATAAAAAATTTATGATTCATCTTTGGCATGGGCAAATCCGGCATCATGTTTAAAATTTTTCATAATCCGGCGGACCAGTTCCGGGTTGATTGTCAATATTTTTACAAATTCATCCTGCCTGGAAAGCAGTTTTTGACGCCTTTTTTCCATTGAAGGTCGATGCTTGCTAATATTTTTATTCTCTGTTATACCCTGCCTGAAAAAATTGCAGGAGCGCGGTTTCATGCAGCAAAAAAATTTTTTTTACGGCTGGACGATTGTTGGCGTAGCTTTTTTGATCGGTCTTACCCAGGCCGGTGTCTTCCAGAATGTACTGTCGATCTTCCTTAAACCCATGGCTGACGAGTTCGGCTGGAATCGTTCCATCATCACCGGTTCCATTGCTGTGGGCTCCCTGTCCGGCGGCATTCTCTCCCCCCTGGTGGGTCCTTACCTGGATCGCAATGGCCCGCGAAAAGCGGCTTTCTGGGGAATTACCATTTTAAGCGCAGGCCTTATCGCTTTGTCACAGCTCTCTTCGGCCTGGCAGCTCTACCTGTTTTTCGGCACCGGCCGTATGATTGCCTCGGGTCTGCTGGCCCTGGTGGTCACGGTGAGTGTATCCAACTGGTTTATTGAAAAACGGGGACGGGCCATGGGGATCTCCCAGCTGGGCAGTCGCATCGGCATCGCATTTCTGCCTTTGCTGGTCCAGCATATCATTATTTCCCATGGGTGGCGTACGGCCTGGGCGGTTTTAGGCATTATTGTATTTGCGTTTTCGGCCCTGCCCAGTCTGATTTTTCTAAAACGACGACCCGAAGACGTTGGCTTGCTGCCGGACGGCAGAGAGCCGGAAGAAGAGTTAAAGACAGACGCGTCCAACCCGGATGATTTAAGTAAAGCGCCCCGCTATAATCTGGAAAATGAACCGGTTTGGACCCGGCAAACCGCATTTCGCACCGTTTCATTCTGGCAGCTCATATTTGTGATGTGTGTGATTTATCTGGTCGGCGCCGGGTCTAATTTCCACCTGTTTCCATTTATGACGGACCAGGGGGTGCCGGCAACCACGGCCGTGCTGGTCATCACCGTTTTATCGGTTTGCGCGGCATTGGGCGGGGTGTTGTTCGGTTTTCTGGCAGAAAAAATATCCGTTAAAATACTTATGGCCGGGGTGTTGATCACCATCGGCTTCCTCTTCTTCTCGGTTTTCTGGGCAGTCAGAAAACCTGTGTATATGTTCGTCTTTGCCGTTGTCTACGGCATCATCCGGGGTGGGGTTCTGCCGCTGATATTCCTGCTGTGGACCGAATTTTACGGCAGAAGATCTTCGGGCACCGTGCTGGGGATTGCCGGGCCTTTCCGGATGGCTGCAAACGCCGCCGGACCCGTCTCAGCGGCGATTTTCTTTGACCTCTTCCATAGCTACTGGATTCCCTTTTCCGCCTTCACCATTCTCCTGGTCATGGCCGGCCTGTTGTGCCTGATCGCAAAACCGCCTGTCAGCCCGGAATAGACATCAAACCATTTATGCCCTTGTATTGCGGGGTGGGAATTTGCAGGTAATTCAAAATGTTGCAGAATAACATCATTAACTGAAAACTCAGGCGGCGCCGCCCTTTTCCCGGATATAATCGGCCAGGGATTTTACGGTGGCTAAAATTTCCCGCGCCTGGTCCTGGGTGTCGATGCGCACACCATAGACATCCTGGACCATGACGACAATTTCAACGGCGTCCAGGGAATCCAGGCCAAACAGGGAGTCCGGTCCCACCAGGGGGGCATCCAAAGGAACATCTTCGGGGACATCTTCCTGGATATTACATAGGTCGACAATGGTTGTTAACAGCTCTTGTTCCAGCATATATTTTTACCTTATTTTTTGTATTTAAAAGAGAGATGGGCAATCCCCGAGGCAGCAAGGCCAAACAAGACCAGAAACCCTGCTTCGGGCAGCACGGCGTTGATCTGTTTTCCCCGCAACAGGATATCGTAGAATGCGTCCAGGGCCCAGGCCATGGGGAGAAGTTACTGATAAACTGCATGGGGGCCGGCATCAGGTACACCGGCACAATGATACCGCCAAGGGCGGCCGCAATCACAATGGTCGTGGGACCGATCACAAGGGCCTGTTCATAGGAACCCGCAAGCTGGCCGAGCATGATGCCGTAATTTGCCGCGGCCACCGCAGATGCGGCAATGATAATGAGCACGGCGATCCATGGGCCATCCACCACAAAGACGGGCAGGCCCACCATCGGGAACATAAATTTACCGATCAGAAACACGAAGAAAAACTGAATCAGGCAGACGCAGATGTAGGCGGCAATTTTGCCAAAAATGAATATAAATCCAGGAACAGGCATGGTTTTTAACCGGTCCACAGTTTTGTTATCACGCTCCTGGATCATGCTTCCGGCCAGGGGTACACAGATAAAAAAGATCCCGAACAAGGCCCAGGCCGGCACATTCTGCTGAACCGATGTCGGCATTTTAACGAAACCGAATTCCGTGGCCCAGGCCTCTTTAATGTCAAACCACGGGGCCGAAGGGAACGTGTCCGGCGGCCCGTTCGTGGGAAAAACGGCTTGCCGAAGCTTTATCTCGTACTCCAGGCATAATACCACCTTTGACACGGCACTGAGCACCGCCGCCCGAAATCCCCCCTGGACCGACGGATCAAAATATACGGTAATCTGCTTGCCGTTGGATCCGGCGGACCCGGTCTTTCCAAGGGCAAACAGCCGGGCCTGGTTAAAGGCAAAGTCCGTACTGCCCCGGGGGATGATAATACTGAACTGGTACTGCCCCTGGTTCACCAGGGCCTTTGCCTGAGCCTCGGTGTCACAGCCGGCATCTTCCCCCTTTACGGCAACAATATTGTCCGAACCCTTTAACCCCTTGAAAATAATTTTTCCGATCTCATTTTTATCATTATCAAGAATCAGAACATGCGTGGTGGGGTTCAGTACTTTTTCCTGCACAAGACAGACAATGGTCACCAGCACGGCAGGCATGACAAACAGCAGCACCAGCCCCACCCGGTCCCGGATCAGCAGCAGCAGCTCTTTTTTTAATGTGGCGGCCAAAAGTCCCATTACACATCTTTCCCCGTGGTCTTTAAAAACAGTTCATTGAGATTGCGGTACTTGCCGGTGCCTCCGATCAGATCACGGGTGGCCCCCTGGGCAATACAGGCGCCCTTATCCATGATCAAAACCTGTGAACAGATTTTTTCGGCCTCTTCCATGTAATGGGTGGTGTAGATCAGGGTGCTGCCCCTAAGACTCAACTGCTGAATCCGGTCGAGCAATGCGTTGCGGGAGTGAACATCCATGCCCACGGTGGGTTCATCCAGAAAAATCAGGGCCGGATCATGCAGGATGCCGCAGGCGATATTGAACCTGCGCTGGATGCCGCCGGAACATTTGGCGATGAGTTGACCGGCAAACTCATCCAGATCAAACAGCGCCAGGGTTTCAGGAATTTTTAACGCCAGTTCCGTTTTTTTAAGTCCAAACAACCGACCGAAATATGCCATATTTTCCCGGCCTGTGAGTTTTGGAAACAACGCGATCTCCTGGGGAATCAAACTGATCAGGGGCCGGACTTTAGACGGATGTTTCAAGGCATCCACACCGCAAATCCGTACACGGCCCCGGGTGGGCTTGATCAGGGTGGACAAAATTGAAATGGTTGTGGTTTTCCCGGCACCGTTGGGTCCCAATAGTCCGAAAATCCGGCCTTGTTCGACCCTTAAGTTCAGATTCTTCAAAACATCTTTTGAACTGCCTGGATAACGTTTTTCAAGGCCGTGGACCTCAAGAACGGATTGGGGAAAATCAGCCGGCAATGGATAAAATATCCTTAAAGGTGCGGGTTTCAATATCCGCGCAGGTGTTGAGTACCTCACGCATGGCAGAAACAGAGTCGTCCTGGGAAGCCCTGCCTTTACAATGCCTGGCCGCTTTGACGGCAAATCTGCGCCACTGGTCCCCGGAAGCGGTCATCTGTTCAGCCATGGTGGTCAGCCGCGGATCATCCAGAATCCCTGCGGCCTGCTGAAGAAACGCCGAATACATGAAGCGGAATCCCCCGCCGCCGGTGCCGATCTCCTCTTGCATCCGAATGAGCTGGCCCAAAAGGAGCACGGTCTTTTCATCGCCGAACTTCTGGGGCCAGCGCTCAACGCACTTGCCTAAAAAACGAATTCCCCGGGTGCCCAGAAACGGCACCGGCGTCTTCACCATGCTTTTTGCCGCCCCCTTGAGCCCGGTCAGCAGGGCAGGCTTTAAATCAATTTTATCGGGGACCCCGGTGATCCGGTACATGCTGCCCTTGGGTGCCAGGGCGCCTTTGGCAAATCGCGCCAGGGCCAGATCCTTGGCCGGGCATTCCACCACATCGGGAAAGACCGGATCACTGATGATATAGTTATCCCCCTCTTTGCCGATCACCACGATGTTGTGCATATTAAAATGAAACCTCAGGGCCGGAGGGAAATACGGCAGCCAGTACCCGCCGGTGCGGCACCCCACGGGATGGCCCTTTTCAAGCTCCCGGTCCAGGGCAGCCATGGCTTTGGGGACGCTGGAAAATTTCTGCCATTTGACCCGGATGCCCAAAGCCCGGGTCACGCTCTTAAATATCCTGCCCACCGGACACCGAAAGGTTGTCAACGGCAGTTCATTGACCTTGATAAACGGCAGGTATCCAAAAAAAATGCCCTGCCCGATGCCGAATGCCAGGGCTTCTGAAAGTTTTGGTTCACCATCGTTTACGGCATGGTTGATCAGGTTTGCAGTCACCCCGCATTCACAATGGGCAGACTGGGCATGTGTAAAATCGATTCTCATTTTTAATCTTTATTTTTGTGGGGCGGCAGACGTGTCCGGCAGCCTCTTTAATCCATCCACGGACACATTGAACAGTGCGGCGTACTTTTCCAGAACACCCGGTTTTAATTTTTTAAATACGGCCGGTTTAAGGTGCCGCCTGACCTGCCAGCAATACAATCCCATATACTGGGCAAGAAGCCTGACATCCATCTGGTGGCATGCCATATAAAATCCGATGGGGCTGAGCTTTCCGTCACGAACATCATCACGTGCCTTATTGATTTTCTTCTCAATGACCTGCCATGCCTGCTGATTGGCGACATTTTTGGGATCCCATCCAATACTTTGGGCCAGGCTGTATTTACCGTTCTGATCCACGGCATAACACACCTCACGACCGTAATCGTCTAAAATACCGGGATCCTGGGGGACGTCTTTGAGTTTCATCTATTGGTAGCCGCGTTCACCGGCATCATATTCAATTCCGACTAGAAACATGTTCCCACCAAAACCGGCATCACTTGCAAACACTAACCGGCCCATGTTTTTGTAGTAGAAGCATGCCTGGGACTGGCCAGAGCCAAAATAAAATGGGATGAAAGCCTTACCGGAAATGTAGGTTGCTTGGTCTGTCGGAGGGCCTGTAATATCCATGACCTCTTTGCTGCCCATACCGATTTCAAGTTTATTGAATTTGCTTCCTGCCATAGGTTGCCCCTGAATATAGCCAGACCAATCGTTTCTCCCAGTGACCTCTCTTCTATCTTCAGTGGAGTTCTGAGAAGTCGATTGCGTATCTGTTTGACTTGACGAGACACAGCCGGACAGGACCAGAAGTAAGACAGTTATTAGAACGGCGAATAGGTTTTTCATAAATAATTCATTTCTCCTTTTGAGAATAGTAATAAAATCGACAATATCCAAATTAACGGAATTTGATTAGAATATGAAGGCGTTCTTTGTCAAGAGAAAATCATTTGAATGAATATACTAAGTTCAGATACTGTTTTCCATATTTTTGATTGTCGCAAATAAAACCATTTTTTATAATAATTTTTATGTGTTATCCTCGGGGCATCCGCGAGCAACACATCGCCGGAAAAGCTCAAATGCAACTATGACCCGCACTGAATGCATCTTTAAAAACAATCCTAAATTTTATAATGTGCTTCCATTGGTGACCCTGAAATGATATTTCGGGAAAAATTTTTTAACGGAGTCAGGTAAAGCTTACGAACCTGACGATAGGAGTAACGCATGGCATCCGGTGCCTATATTGCTGCAATGGGAATTATATCTGCTTTAGGGACAGGTGCGGAAAACACCTGTCAGGCACTTAAACAAGGAAAATCCGGGCTTGTTTCCGTGGATTTTTTTCAACTCAACCGGGCGGATTTTCCCAAGGTAGGCATGGTTCCGGGGATCATTAGAGATACGCTTCCCCGAACCCACGAACTTGCTCGGATTGCTGCCGGTCAGATCATGGATCAATGCGGCCTGGTCCCGGATGCGGTTGTTTTAGGGGCCACCACCGGAGGGATGCTGACCTGCGAATCCCTGCTCAAAGCCAAAGAGACCGACCCAAATCTTTTTCGGTACCACGGCCTGGGCACGGTTGCAGAGGACATTGCCGACCTGGTGGGTTGCACCGGTCCCGCCATCACCGTATCCACAGCATGTTCTTCGGGGAATGCCGCCTTGACCATTGCCCTGGAGATGATCCGGTCGGGCCAGGCCCGAACCGTCCTGGCCGGGGGCGCGGATGCGTTGTGCCGGATGACCTGCTTTGGATTCCAGTCCCTGCAGGTGGTGGACCCGGCAGGCGCCAGACCCTTTGATGAAAAGCGTGCCGGCATGAGTGTTGCCGAAGGGGCAGGCATGCTGCTGCTTGTCGCCCAGAGGCCGGACCATCCCATTGCGGAACTGTCCGGCGGCGGTCTCTCCTGTGATGCCTACCACGCATCAGCCCCGCATCCCGAAGGAAACGGGGCGTATAAAGCCATGTCAAAGGCCATGGATGACGCCGGGGTTTCCCCGGATCAGATAGACTATATCAGCCTCCACGGCACAGGCACCGAGGCCAATGACAAAGCAGAGGCCATGGCCGTAAACCGGCTTTTTAACGCCAACAAGCCTGCGGCATCCTCTGTAAAAGGCGCCACGGGCCATCCCATGGCCGCTGCCGGGGCCATTGAGGCGGTGATTTCCGCCATTGCCGTATCCAAAGGGATCATTCCCGGCAATACCGGATTCAGTTCACCTGACCCTGAACTGGATTTTATTCCGGCGGCCAATCCCATACACCACCCCGTTCGCAGGGTCCTATCCAACACCTTTGGATTTGGCGGAAACAATGCGGCGATTGTGATATCAGAATCAGACGCCCAGAGTCCCCTGACCTGCGCCGGGGATGTGAAAGGGTGTAAAAAAAACCGCATGGGGCCCATGTCGATTCTGGGCTACGCCTGCCTAACAGGTGCAGGCACCACCGCTGAAACCCTGAACGCATTTAACAAAGGTGAATCCCTGGCAGGCATGATCGCGGACAAAACCCTGACGGACCTGCTCTCCTTGAAAAAAGTGCGGCGCATGAAACGATTCTCCCGCCTGATGCTGGCCCTGGCAGTCCTGGCAAGACACGATACGCCGTCCGGCATAACACCTGCAGCGATCATCGGCGGCACCGGCTGGGGCTCCCTGTCTGAAACCTGGGACTTTCTGGCACGGCTTTTCAAAGGCAATGAAAAATCTTCCAGCCCCATTGATTTTGTGGGCTCGGTCCACAACGCGGCCCTGGGCCATGTGGCCATGGAACTGGGTGCCAAAGGGGCAAACATCACCACCACAGGCGGAGATTCATCCTTTGAACAGGCCCTTTGGACCGCCGCAATTCTGGGCCGGAAAGACAATACCCCCATGATGGTCATGGGCGGCGATGAACACCATCCGGATCTCTCTTCCAGATTTGACAGGTCCGTGGTCTCCGAAGAGAGGGCCACCGACGGCGGCGGCGCATTGGTGCTGGCCCCGGGAACGATTCCCGGTAAACCCACATTGACCCCGCGGCGCTTCATCAAAAAGGACGATGGTCTTGAATTCACGGATGCCCTGGCTGACCTCATTGGAGACTCGCCGGATTTCAACGACAGATACGGTGCCGTCATGGCCGGTATCCCCCGGGCCTGTACCGACCAAGGAAAATCACTGACAACGGTTCTGTCCCAGGCGTTTTCACCATCCATCCCCATCCTGGATTACCGCCGGCAGACCGGGCAGTTTGCCACGGCCCCGGCTGTTGCCACCGTGCTTGCAGTCCATGCCGTGGAAAACAACAGACTACCTGATCCCGATACCCCGGGACAACACATAGACCTTCAAGGCCGCGGCATCCTTGTTTTAGGATTAGGCCGGAACTTTACCGCCGTTGAAGTGATGCCCGCCGGCATGTTTTAACACCCCAACCCGATTCGGACCCCTATGAATTTTATCCCTTTTATTGTCATCAGCCTGATTCTGGTGTGGATTTCCCGGCACACCCTGAAAAATTACCGCAGCCACGGTTTCTACCGGTTCTTTGCCTTTGAAGGCATTGCCGCCCTGCTCGCTTTGAATCAACCCCACTGGTTTAACGAGCCCTTTTCACCGCGGCAAATCCTCTCCTGGACATTGCTCATCTGCTCCATCGGTTTAGTCTTTTTCGCAGTGAAACGGCTTCGCGCCCTTGGAGGACACCAGCAGCGTGATGACATGCCTGAAAATTTTCATTTTGAAAATACGGCGCATATCGTTGATACAGGCCTGTACCGGTTTATCCGCCATCCCATGTACGCATCGCTGCTGTTGTTAAACTGGGGCGCCGTTTTAAAGCACATCACCCCGCTAACCATAGCGATCTGTGTGTCGACAACCGCATTCCTTTTTGTCACCGCCAGGGTGGAGGAAAAAGAGAATCAAAGGGTTTTTGGCACAGCCTACACAGCGTATTGCCGCACATCAAAGATGTTCATCCCGTTTCTATTTTAGCCTTGTTTATACGGTTCCGTTTTATTATATTATTCACCTTTACAAACCAACACAGGCAAGGCAAGGAAGCTGTCTTATGAAAACAGTTAGTTCTCTTCTGGACCCCGAGTGGCATGCACGATATAAAGCCATTTCCAAGCTCAACATACGAAGTTCCATCTATGATGTAACCAACCGGTGTAACCTGCGATGCAAAGGCTGTTTCTTCTTTTCATCCGGTGAACACGAGGCGGCAACAGAGCAGATGGATCTTGCAGAATGGGAAGGCTTCATTGACCGGGAAAAGGAACGGGGCGTCAACCTTGCCATCCTCATCGGCGGAGAACCCACCCTCTGCCTGGACCGGGTCGAGGCCTTTTATGACCGCATGCCCACCTTTATGGCCACCAACGGGCTGGTCAAAGTGCCCAGGGAGCGTTTCCCCGATATGATGGTGGGCATCTCCCTGTGGGGCAGCAGTGATGACGAAACGACATTACGGGGAAAGGACACGTTTGCCATCTCCAGCCGCCACTACGAAGGCGACCCCCATGTCTATTACCTTTTGACCATTACCCCCAAACTTGTCGGCCACATCGAGCCCATCGTCCAAAAAATCCGGAATGTCGGCGTCAAAGTGCATATGCAGCTGCTCTCCAACGACGAAGGCGTGGACGGATTCAGCTGGACAAACCAGGAACTTGCCGACGTGCGCCAGGAGATGGACGGCTTGCTGGACCGCTATCCGGATACGGTGGTCTCGGCAAAATACTATCACAAGATCATCACCACAGGCACCATGCTGGGCCGGCCCTTTGGATGGCCGGAGTGCCCGTCGGTCACCCAGCCCCTGGACGACCGGAAAAACAATCCCAAACGGCTGACCAATTTCATCCGCTGGGCCTCGGACCTTAAAACCATGCACCGCTGCTGCACCTCCGAAACCCGGGACTGCAAGACCTGCAAAGACGGGGCCGCCCATATGAGCTGGGTCATGGTCAATAAACGGGCACACATGAACACCACCGAGGATCTGCAAAACTGGATAACGGTGTATGAAATGTTCGCCAAACTGTATCAGTTCATTCCATGGTAAAAAAAGCAGAAAAAGAGAAACCGGTCTACACCCATTTTGAAACGGCGCACAAAGTCCCGTTTCACGACATGGACCCCATGCATGTGATGTGGCACGGCAACTACTATAAATACTTTGATGTAACCCGCTTTGAACTGTTTAAGGCCGCGGGCGTTGACCTGTATGAATACTCCTTTGCCAAAGGGGTCAGTTTCCCGGTAAGCCGATCATCCATCAAGCATATTGCCCCCTTGAAGTTTCATGACGAATTCGTCTGCAAGGCCACCGTGACCGAGGCCGAATACAAAATCGGCATTGATTTTGAGATCCGGCTTAAAGAGACGGACCGGATCTGTGCCCGGGGCAAAAGCGAACAGGTGGCGGTGCGCGTGCCCGAAATGACCCTTTTGTTCAGAATCCCCGAGGATATCACCTCAGCACTTCTGGTGTGACGTCATGGCAAACGTCCCTTTTGCATGCACTGACGAACAAACCATCATAAACGCCCTTGCCGTCGGCTACGAAAGAGTTGTGGCCTGGGCGGATCTGCTGGACCAGGTCAATGTCTTTCCGGTCCATGATTCAGATACCGGCAAAAACCTGAAGATCAGCCTGGCGCCCTTTAAAGGGATTGCCAGCGGTGAAATTTCTTCTAACAGCGTCTTTAACGAACTGATTAGCAAACTGTCAATGTCGGCCGTCGGCAATTCAGGCAACATTGCGGCTGCCTTTTTTTCGGGTTTTTTGCCCCATCCATTGCCCGCATCTTTCCCCAACGCCGCCAGGCAGGGTTTTAACACGGCCACGAAGGCAGTGGCTGATCCCAGGCCCGGCACCATGCTGGACCTGTTTGAAAGCCAGGCCCGTTTTTTTGATGACAAGGCATGTGACGGCCAACCCCATGAAACATCCTTTGATAGCAACGAACTGACCGAACGGCTTAGGCAACGTGTTATCCAGACAACCACCCGGCTGCCCGCCCTGCAGAAGGCAGGTGTCGTGGATGCCGGGGCATTGGGCATGTTTCTTTTCCTGGAAGGATTTTTCAAAGCCCTTGAAAACCGCCAGGATCAATGTATCCCGGTCATGGAAAGCTTCAAGGACCAGCTATGTGTGTCGAACGGATACACGGACATCTCCCCCCCGGCCTATTGTGTGGATTTACAAGTCCGGTTGGATCAGGATACCGACACCCCGGACGCGTTGATAAACGCCCTTGGCGACAGTGTTGTTAAATCACAAACGGCCCGGTCGCTGAAAATACATGTGCACACCAGGGATCAGGATGCGCTCAAGCAAAAGGTCGCTAAATTAGGATCGATTATGGCCTGGGATGCCGACCCCATCACCACCCGGCCCCAAACAGCACACCGCCCATCCCACCCAAACACGGTGGGCATCATCACCGATGCAGCAGGCTCCATCACCCTTGAACGGGCGGCCGAGCTTGGCATCACCCTCATGGACAGTTTCATTGTCACCGATGACGGCGGGTGCCCTGAAACCCTGGCAGCCCCGGACCGGATCTATGCAGAGATGACCCGGGGCAAACGGATCATCACCGCCCAGGCGTCGGTATTCCAGCGACATGAAACCTTCAGAAAAGCCTTGGAACAATACGGCCAGGTCCTTTACCTGTGCGTGGGATCCGTGTATACAGGCAATTACGACGTTGCCGTCCGATGGGTTTCGGACAACGGGTTTTCGGAACGAATGCGGGTTATAGATACCGGCGCGGCATCGGGCAGGCTCGGATTGATTGCCGAAACCGTTGCCCTGGCCGCCGAAACATTGAAAAACCCGGCGGAACTGGAAGCCCATGCGTTAAAAATTATCGGGGCCTGCGACGAACTGCTGTTCCTCAACCAGCTCAAATACCTGGCCATGGGCGGCAGGATGTCCAAGACAGGCAGTGTAGCCGGAGACCTTCTCAGCATTCGGCCTATTATCAGCCCCAAGGCAAACGGTGCCCGGAAACTTGCCACGGCCATAAACAGTGACGGCCAGATCCGCTATGCCGTCAACCGGCTTGAACATGAGTTTGGAAAAACGGCCTCACCAAGGATACTTCTGGAATATTCCGACAACAGGGCATGGGTGGCGGCCTCGGTCATGCCTCACATACGCCGGGCCTGCCCCCGGGCAGATATTTCCCTCGTCCCGTTGTCCTTGACCTCAGGGGTCCACATGGGGCCGGGCACCTGGGGAATGGCATTTTTACCCGAAGGACTAACCCCAAAAGACAGAGACGAAAGCCTTTTCAATCAAAATGATTTCCAAGGAGAATCTGTTATGAAAGTGCTTCTGATGTCCATGCCCGATATAGCCCCCCTGATCATTCACCAGGAAGCGGTCCATTTCCCCAACCTCGGCATTGCCAGCATCGGCGGCAATATCCATGAACGGCATGAGGTCACAATCATTGACCTGATCCGGAAACGCCGGTCCATCCGCGCTTATCTGACCAAACAGATCACAAAACTTGCACCGGATATCGTGGGGCTTTCGGCCATGTCC
This sequence comes from uncultured Desulfobacter sp., assembly GCF_963666675.1. Taxonomy (NCBI): domain Bacteria; kingdom Pseudomonadati; phylum Thermodesulfobacteriota; class Desulfobacteria; order Desulfobacterales; family Desulfobacteraceae; genus Desulfobacter; species uncultured Desulfobacter sp. The sequence continues at coordinate 4,597,848 of NZ_OY762929.1, forward strand.
TGGCAGTGGGACACATGCTGTCGGATTATCCGGCTGATCAAAGGGGTCCGGCCCAGTGCCAAGATTGTGGTGGGCGGCTATCATGCCACCCTGATGACCCGGGAAATTACGGAATCCCCCGAAGGCAAACTGATTGATTTCATTGTCCAGGGTGAAGGAGAGGTCCCCTTTAAACGGTTGGTGGAGGCCCTGGACGGCCGGGATAAATTTCAGGATATCCCCTCCTTGACCTACAAAGTGGGAGAGGCATTCGTCTCCAATCCCATGGGTGAACTGCAGGATCTGTCCCAATTAAAACCGCCCATCCGGGACAAACGGCGGCTGACCTGGGGATACCATGTCATGAACATGAAGGCCGAGGTGCTGGAGACCTCAAGGGGCTGCACCCGCACCTGCAACTTCTGCAGCATGAAGCACATGTACGGCCGGACGTTCAGAACCTACCCCATTGAACGGGTCATCGCCGACCTTGATGACATCTACTACAATAAAAAGACCCGCCTGGCCTTCATCGTGGACGACAACCTGGTGCTGGACACGGACCGGGTCATGCGGCTGTGTGACGCCATCATCAAGCGGGGATACCGGCGCCTGAAACTGGTGGTCCAGGCCGACAGCCTGACCATGGCCACCAATGAAGAGATGATCAAAAAAATGGCCCAGGCTGGGTTTAAGTCCGTCTTTTTGGGCATTGAAAATGTCTCAAAGGCAAACCTTGCCGCAGCAGGCAAAGGCAATATTGTGGAGTATTCCAGAAAGGCCGTGGCATTATGCCAGAAACACGGCCTGATGGTCATCGGCGGCCTGATATTCGGATTCCCCGATGATGACGAGAAGGCCATCATTGAAAATTACCAGTTTTTAAAGGATATCAATGCCGATGCCGCCTATTGCCAGCTTCTGACCCCCTACCCCAAAACAGGCATGCGCGAACAGCTGAAAACCCAGGGGCTGATTACCAATCCCCAGGATCTGAAAAAATATAACGGCCTGTGGGCCAATGTCAAAACCCGGCACCTGAGTGCCGAAAAACTGCAATACCTGTTCTGGTATCACCGCCAGACCGTGCTGGACTGGTGGGACCCGTCGTCCCGGGCCAGGGGAACCGGCAAATTATGGACCGGCATCTGGACATATATGCTCAAACCCATCATGCAGCAGCAGCATGCCAGGGTGCTTAAGCGAAAGGGCTGGGACGGGATTTATAAAGATGTATTGAAAGAGCAGGAAGAGATGAACACGTTTGAGGGTCTTTGAACGGTTCGCAGAAGGGCATCGGCCCACAACGTCATCCATCTGCGGCGTTGCAGAAAAATTTACAATCCTCACAGACTTTAGTATGCTCCGGTTGCAAATTGGGGGTTGGTTTTAACCTCGGCCGATGTAGGGGCAGGTCCCCGTGCCTGCCCTCCCCCGTGCCTGCCCCCAACAAGGGCAACCACAGGGGATTGCCCCTACAAAAAATGGCCGACATTCGTGTAAAAATAAAACCCATTAAATATTATATATTTGGATGATATATGGAAAAACTGATTTCGGAACTGAAGGAAAAAATTGTCGACACACTGGGACTGACGGATGTCACCCCCGGGGATATCAATGAACAGGACCAGCTGATCGGGGGCCCCTTGGGGCTTGACTCCATTGATGTCCTGGAGATGGTCATGATGCTGGAAAACGATTACGGGGTAGTCATCGACAACAAAGAGCTTGGTGAAACCGTATTTGCGACCCTGGATTCCCTGGCCCGGTATGTGAACGAACACGGCAAATCCGGATCATGACCCCGGCAGCGGATGTGGCAAGCCTCAGCGGTGCCGGATATGAACTCACTGAAATCAGTATGACCCAAGACTCGGTGATTACAGCTCAGTTCATCGTTAAATCCGGCTCACCCTGGTTTGAGGGCCATTTCCCGGACAACCCCATTGTTCCGGGCATTGCCCAGATGAACATGATTTTTGACCTGATGCAGCGGACGATGGGGCCGGGCCTGAAACTTGAAGGGTTCAAGCGCGTCAGATTTAAGCAATTGATCCGACCGGACACCCCCATTTCGGTTTTGGTAAAACCTGGGAAAAAAAGCCCGAATCGCTTTGAATATCAGCTTACGGCAGACCAAAAGATTGTCTGTACAGGGTTTATTGATATCTGCCTTGATCAAAGTGCCGGGCCTCCGGAACAGGGCTCTGGCATGTAACTTTCCTGCAACTTAATATAAATTCCGCACGACTCATGCGGTTTATAAAACGGATTACCAGCAATACTTCTGTTATTGAAGACTGTTTTCAAATGGGCTTGGGTGAGCCTGTATAGACATATCTGCCGCTCTGCTATTCCTCAAAAATTATGATTCTTTGCGATTTTAACGATTCCAAATAAGCGGTGTTATCCGCCTCATTTGGTTTGTTTGATTATCAGTTCTGTTTTTTCTAATATTTACACTTTGTGTATATATGGTCGTTTTAATAAAGCCTAAAGGATAGTTTTTACCATGAACCAGTCAATAATTATTTTCTATAATACATTAAAAATATGGGCTTTTTTAATTTAAATAAAATCAGCAAAAGTATTAAATACTAATTTTCAAATATTAGTATTTACAACATTCAATCCAGTTGTTACAGTGTGGATACAACTAATTTGAAGTAAAAAACCTGATAGGATTTTATTGGTCATGAAGATACCGGTCACTCCCCCCGACTTTATGAAAATAATTACAGAAAAGCATGATCTTCTTAGCAAGGCTTTCAATGCAAGTATAACTGATGAGAAAGGCAGGTATCTCCATTGGGATAAACTTAGACACTTAACACCACCAAGTGATTTCACAAGTGAAGAATGGTGGGCCGTTATTAGATTCAAAAGACAGAATTCATTCACAAAGCTCCCATTATTCGATAAAGCTGATGGGCCTTTTAAATTTTGCACACCAGACGCTGTCAACCGTGATTTGCACTGGCTTGACCTGAATGCGGCTGGCACCATATCTGCAAACCAACCTGTCACAAATCAAGGTATGCAAAACACATATCTAATTAAATCTCTCGTGGAAGAAGCGATAAACTCCAGCCAGCTGGAGGGGGCTTCCACGACAAGGCATGTTGCCAAAGAAATGATCCGACAAGGTAGAGATCCTAAAGATAAAAGCGAACAGATGATTTTGAACAATTATCATGCAATGCAATTTATCAGAGATTTTAAAGAGGATGAATTGACACCTTCTTTTCTTTTTGAACTTCACAGCATATTAACTGAAAAGACGTTGGATGCCCCTGAAAAAGCAGGTATTTTCAGGTCTGAGAATGATAAAGTGTATGTAACAGATAGAACCAGCTCCAACGTTTTACATTCTCCACCCCATGCCTCGGAGTTGAACAAAAGAATAGAATCTCTATGTAGCTTTGCCAATGATACTTCAAATTCAACTTTTATTCATCCTGTCATCCGTGCTATTACGCTTCACTTCATGTTGGCCTTTGACCATCCTTTTATTGATGGCAATGGAAGAACTGCAAGGGCATTGTTTTATTGGTCAATGATAAGTCAAGGATACTGGTTAGCAGAATTTATATCCATATCCCGAATTATCAAACTGGCCCCGGTTCAATATGGTCGGGCTTTTTTGTTTACGGAAACTGACGATAATGATGTTACTTATTTCATAATTCATCAACTTGAAGTCATTAGAAAAGCCATTCAAGACCTTCATACTTACCTGGAAAAAAAGACCAAGGATATTGAAAGTGCACAGGAAATATTACGGGATGCTAAGCACTTTGGTGGGAAATTAAACTTCAGGCAATTAGCAATTCTCCGCCATGCGTTAAAACATCCAAGGTTTATTTATAATATTAACGAACACCGCAACTCGCATGGAATTTCTTATGAGACTGCAAGAAAAGATCTATTATATATGTCAGACAAATTAAATCTTTTAAGTAAACTCAAACAAGGAAGAACTTTTATTTTTATTTCGCCCTCAGACCTCGAAGAACGGATTAAAAAGGGTTAACGTTGCAAATAACCTGTGCAAAAGAAGTGCATCGGATTTTGTATCCGAGTTAATTTGCCTTGTTCAAGTAAGCCGCTGCGCGGCCATGGTGTAAATAAGGAAAACCAAGGTCCTCAAAATGGTATTTATGGACTCCTAAGCCAATATTGAAACGGCATTGGCTACGTTTGTTATTGGTGACCTGGATCAAAAATGAATAGAGGCGTTCCACAAACTGAAAAACTGTCAAAAAGGCTTCGGGAGAACTTTTCACACACAGGGGGCTTCGTTCAGGCACTAACTTCTCTTTCCTGTCCTAGGCCGGTGAGTGTCGCTTTGGTAATGGCGCCGGAGAAATAGGCATCCGCCTTTTTATCAAGATACGGAAGCTTTAAGCCGGGAATCATGAGTAACATCAAAGCCATGGCCACGAGAACGATCTGTTTTGCGGCAGCGGTATTGATTTGCATTAGATACCTTTTTCATCTTCTGTTTACATGAAAGAACAGATAAATTACTAAGCTTCTTTCATATTTCGTTGCGGGTCAAGCCTGGGCGTTGAAAGATAAGGTCGCCCCATAGCCGTTATTCAATGTCGTTTTAAAAAAGCCGGAGCGACTCAATATGGCGCATGGTTATTGACTATTAAAAAAATATCTATATTATCAATTGGATTTTACCGTAACAAGTATGTTTATTTTTTTAAATTGATGAAAATTCTAAGTTGGATATATGTTTTATGCCGATGGGTTTTGGGAACGGTTTTTATCTATGCCGGTTCAACAAAACTGATTGAGCCGGAAATCTTCGCCACCCTGATAGACGCCTACGGCATTGTCCCGGAGATAATGCTCCTGCCGGTTGCTGTGTTGCTGCCCCTCTTTGAGGTCATGGCCGGGATCGGCATTTTGCTTGATATCAGGGGCAGCCTCACCGCCATTTCAGGATTGTTGATTCTGTTTTTGCTCATTCTTGGATACGGAATGGCCATGGGTCTTGATGTGGACTGCGGCTGTTTCAGCCCGGGTGACCCCGAAGCCAAAGCGTTTCATGGCTTAAGAGAGGCGTTTTACAGGGATCTTTTGATGGTGCTCCAGGTAGTGTTTGCTTTTGGCTGGCGTAAATGGAATAATATTCAACCAAAATCCATCGTGCAGTACCTTCAATTTTTTAAAATTAAAAAAACCAGGGAGAATTTATTATGAAAAATGTCAGACAAATTTTAACACTGTTGGTTGTAGCATGTGTGATGATCGGATTTGCTACACCGGCCTTTGCATTGTTTGATGATAAGTTTGAAAAAGAAGTGGAAAAGGAAACCGGTGCAGTTAAACTGGTCCGGGAAGTACAAAGGGGCGGCTATGATCTGGTCACTACGGATGAACTCAAAACATGGATGGATGCAGGCAAAGAGATGGTCATTGTAGACACCATGCCCTATGAGGCCAGCTACAAGAAGAATCACGTCCCGGGCGCGGTACAGTTTTTGTTCCCCATCCCTGATATGAATGCGTGGGACACCAAGGAAACCGCCGACAAAACCCAGGCGGACTTTGAAACATTACTGGGGCCGGATAAAGATAAAGTCATTGTCATTTACTGCGGCTTTGTAAAATGTACCAGAAGCCATAACGGTGCGGCCTGGGCTAAGAAATTAGGATATAAAAACGTATATCGCTACGCCGGTGGGATTTTCGCCTGGAAGGGTGCAGGATATCCCATGGGCAAAATTGATTGATAACGCATCACATTTATAGTTTCAATTCGGATCAAAAAGGCAGTGTTCAAAAGGGCACTGCCTTTTTTATTACAATGCGATTCCCCTTGACCCGGGAATCATGAAATGGATATCCTGTCAGGAATATGTTAAGAAACGCTTTAACTATATAACGGCCACGGGCCGACCTGGCATATCGTCTGCCGGTCTTCGGCCCACAACGAAGGTTGAAAGATCTGTGTAGGTTGCACAGACTTTCATATAACAGCCATGGGCTGACTTGACATATCAGCACTGAGGTACAGCCCACAACGAAGGTTGAAAGAACTCAGCAACTTACTGAGCTCTTTCATATAAAATCGCCATTGGATGGTCTGGTCTCTGGACCTTAGACTTGATCCACAACAAACGCTGAAAGAGCCGTGCAGCTTGTGGCACAGACTTTCATTAAAAAGGGAGAATAGCCAACAAATGAGCAACGTAAAAACCATTGACGATGTCATTATCAATGTGGCCCGGATTATCATTGATGAACTCATGATTGAAGATGTAACCCCCCAAACCTTTGATCCCGAGATGGACCTTGTGGATGAAGTGGGAATCGACAGTATGGACCTTGCCACCGTGGCCCTGGTGATCCAGGATGAATACGGCATCCGCATTGACGAGGATGACTATCCCAAACTGACAAATGTCCGACTGATTGCCGAATACATCAACAACAAACTGTAAATCCTTCTATGCAGACACATTGGAAATTCTCAGACATCCTGTCCGACCCGGTGATTCGCAGCCGATGGCAGCGGGTAAAAAAATATTTTTTCCTCAGGGAATCCACCTATGACATGACCAACCGCTGTAATATCCGGTGTGAAGGCTGTTATTTTTATGAAGGCGACAAACAATTCGTCACCGAGAATAACGACGCTGAATTGTGGCGGGATCTGATGGTCAAGGAAAAGGAACGGGGCATCACCTTTGTGGTGCTGGCAGGGGCGGAACCGGCTTTGGTGCCGGAACTTCTGCAGACCTGCCACCGGGAAATCCCTCTGGGCGCCATCGCCTCCAACGGGTTAAAGTTCATCCCCGAAACGGTGGGCTACAGGATTCACATCTCCGTGTGGGGCAATGACCATACAAGCCAGGCCGTCCGCCGGGCGGACCGCATGCTTGAACGCCAGATCGAAAATTATAAAGCCGATCCCAGGGCGGTGTTTGTCTATACCTTTACCAGCGGCAACATTGACCAGATACGGGATGTGGCCCCTATTCTTGCGGAAAACAACTGCCCGTTCACCTTTAATATGTTTTCCGCGCCGGTGGGATATACAGGCGATCTGCGGCATACCCCAGAGAGCCTGGCAAAAACCCGGGAGGTCATGCTGGAGATGCTGGAGACCTATCCCAGGCACCTGCTCTTTTCCCGCTATAACATCATGGCCCACACCCACGAACTGGGGCTGCATGATCTGTTCCAATGTTCCTATCCGAGAATGAACCCCCATGAAGATGTGGGCTTAGGCAAGACATTCAGACAATACCGGGCGGATCTGACCTGGGACAGAAGCGCAGCCTGCTGTGTGCCGGATACGGACTGTGCGGACTGCCGCCACTACGCGGCCGGCAGCGCCGTTGTCACGGCACGGCTTTTCAGGCATGCAACAGATCCCGAAACCTTCAAGGCCTGGCTGGATTATGTGGACACCTATCTGGCCATATGGGTTATGGGGTATGAAAAAGGAGAAAACCTGAGCCCTGAATTTGTCGAACCGCCCGGCAGAACCTGATATGGAAAAATCCGTTACCCAGGTGCCGTTGACCATCGACCTATATCCCCACTTCATGGACCATTGTTTTGCAGGCAAGGCGGTGTTCCCGGCTGTGGAGGCGTTGAAGGTTCTGGCCGGGGCAATGCAAGAGAGCAATCTTTTAACATCGACCCTTAATCCACGACACATAAGCGATGCCCGGTTCAATAAATTTCTTGTACTTGAACCCGGTCAACGAACCATTGAGGCCCTGTGCAACATCCGCCCCATCAATGACAAGCAGGTTTCGCTCTCCCTGGCCACCCGGTTTTCCACAAAAAACGGTGCCATGACACGCATCCAAGAGCACTGCACGGCAACATTCAGTGCCGAATCAGAATCCCCCCCAAAGGTGTCGCCCCCCCGGATAGAAGAAGGAGACGCGCCCGTATTCAAGGCAGCCGCCCACAGCATATACCGGGAACTTGTGCCGTTCAAACCGGCCTTTCACTCCATTCAAGGAGACCTACAGCTTTCCCGGTCCGGCGCATGTGCAACGGTTAAAGCACTGCCGGATGATCCCAATGATTCATTTAAAACCGTTCTGGGATCAGGATTCCCCCTGGACGGTGCCTTTCATGCCGGATGCGTCTGGAGCCAGCGTTTTTTCGGCATTGTGGCCTTTCCGGTTGGATTTGAGAAACGGGTTATTTACACGCCCGCGGTGGAACATAAAATTTACACGGCCCGGGTAGTCCCCCGGTATCAAACCCGCGGGATGTTAGGATTTGATATATGGATTATGGATGACCAGGAAAATCTGTGCGAGGCCGTGTGCGGGGTAATGATGCGGGATGTCAGCGGCGGCACCGTCAAGCCGCCGGCATGGATCCGGGAGGGCATTTAATGATCTTCACATCCTTTTGCCTGCTGGCCTATGTTGCAGGAGCTGTAAACGCGTCCATTCTTATCCTCAAGCTGCGCACCACACAAGACCCGCGGACCCTCTACAGTAAAAATGCGGGGGCAAGCAATGTATACAGGATACTGGGTTGGAAATGGGCCGGTTTGGTGCTCATAATTGATGTGGCCAAAGCGTTTCTGATTTCGGCGGCGGCATTTCAGTTGCTGTCCGTGCCCGCAGCCCTCTGGGCGGGATTTTTTCTGCTCCTTGGGAACCGATTCCCATGCTTTCACAGGTTTCAGGGGGGCAAAGGCGTTGCCCATTTCATCGGTTTTTCCCTGTTTCTCACCCCGCTATTTACGGTGTTGGCTCTGGCCGGATGGTGTGTGGGATATCTTGTTTTCCGCCACGCCTTTGCAGGCTCCATGGTGCTTACGGCGATTCTCGGCATGGGGCTTGTTCGCACCCCGGGAACAGATTTCATCGGCATCGCCGGGGTCATTGCGTGTATGGGGTTTATCGTACTCAACCACCGAAACAACCTGCTTGACCTTGTATCCAAACATCAAAGCAGGGATGCTTCAAAAAATGCGGATGGGGCACCATGACACCGGCACCTGAAAACCCCTGGACCTTTTTTGACAGGCTGTACTGCATCTCCCTGCGGGACCGCACCGACCGCCGGGAGCGTGCCCGAATTGAATTTGCGCGCATGGGCATTGATCAACGCGTGGAATTTATCCTGGTGGATAAAGATCACACCGATCCCTGCCGGGGGATCTTTGCATCCCATCTGCTGTGCATGGAAAAAGCCCTTGATGCCGGGGCACAGCAATGGGTGGTCTTTGAAGATGACGTGGTGTTTCGCAGGTATTCCCCGAACATTTTAAATTCGGCCGTCAACTACCTGTCAAGCCACCACAACTGGACCCTGCTCTTTTTGGGATGTCTGATCACAGGCAGTTCAAAAACCGACAATCCAGGGATAAAAAAAATCCGATACCAGGCATTGGCCCATGCCTATGCCGTCAACTGCGCCTTTGGAGAAAAGATCCTAGAGCAATCCTGGTACGGAACACCCTATGACACGATGCTCAAAACTTTAGGTAGCGACTATTTGGGAACGACGCCCTTTTTTGCCTTCCAGAGCAATGCGGCAACGGACAATGATGCCTGCCTTGGCCTGGACCGGCTCCGGCGCTGTTTCGGCGGCCTTGGATTCATCCAGCGGGCCACCGAATTTTTCCATGCCCATCGCCTGTTGGTCATTTTCGGTCATTTGGTGCTCCTCTCAATTCTTGCAGTGTGTATATGGTAAATTCGCAAAAAAAAGACAAACAGCTGAACATCGGTCTGTTGATCATCACGATCCTTGCTGCGGCATTCATGCTCGTTGTCAGCTTCCAGAGGCTTCACGTTGAAACCGATATCACGGCATCGCTGCCGGCCCACAACCCGGTGATCCAAGATGCCCTTTACTTTTTTGACCACCATCCCATCCAGGACCGGGTCGTGATCAGTGCGAGCCTCGGCACCCATGATCCGGACCGGCTGGTAAAATTCGCCGCCAGGGTCGAAAAACAGCTTTCGGCCTCGGGCCTGTTCAGCAGTGTGGGCATGGACCACTACCAGGAGATCATGCCCGAACTGATGACCCTGGTGGTCAAAACCCTGCCCGTTCAATTCACCCGGGCCCAGCTTGAGAGCCAGGTTGCGCCCCAACTCACACCGGATGCTGTTAGGGAAACATTGTCACAGACCTATAACCGACTATTGAGTCTTGATGAGGTGGGCACATCCGAATATATCGCCCTTGATCCCCTGGGATTGAAAAACATTGTTCTGGCAAGGCTTAAATCCCTGGCCCCGGTGGATCACTTCAACATTTATAAAGGCAGACTGCTGTCCCAGGATTCACGGCACTGCATGATCATGGCCACGCCCAAAGGGTCGGGCACGGACTCTAAATTTGCCGCCCGGGCCATGGATCTGATCCGTGACATCCAGAATAAGGCCCAGACACAGTTTATCCAACCCGGAGAGCACCCCCGTCTCACGTCAGTGGGCGCATTCAGGGCCGCCTATGACAATGAAAGAATCATCAAAAAAGATGTGCAGACCGCCATCTTCATTGCCACGGCAGCCATCATCATCCTGCTGTTTCTGGCCTTTCCCCGGCCGTGGATCGGGATTCTGGCCCTGGTGCCCGCCATGTTCGGCACCATTGCGGGTCTGTTTGCCTATTCGCTGTTGTACGACAATATTTCCCTGATCGTTCTGGGGTTCGGCGGAGCCATCATCTCCATCACCATCGACCACGGCATCACCTATCTGCTGTTTCTGGACCAGCCCCGGAAAACATCGGGCAGGCAGGCGTCCACGGAGGTGCGGGCCGTGGGCCTGGTGGCCACCCTGACCACGGTATGCGCGTTCCTCTCTTTGGGGATGAGTGATTTTAAAATCCTTGAAGAGCTTGGTAAATTTACGGCGCTGGGCATGGGCTTCTCCTTTATATTTATTCATTCCCTGTTCCCCAGGATCGTGCCCATGCTGCGCCCGGCCAAACAGCGGCCCCTTCCCCTCCAACGCCTGGTCAATGCCCTGATCATCCCCGGCAACGGCGGGGCCTGGTTTGCCCTGGCCGTGACACTGGGCCTGGTGTGGTTTGCCTGGCCGGTCTTTCATGTGGATCTGTCCGCCATGAGTACCGTGAGCCGGGAAACCTGGGATGCGGATGCAAAATTCTATGAGACCTGGGGCAAAGGATTTACAGGTAAATCCCACCTCATGCTGACGGCCGACTCAATCCCGGCACTGCAGGACTTAAGCGACCAGCTGGCGGACAAAGTGGCTGCCGTTCAGACCCCAGGCGTACCGGCTTCGGGGACCACCCTTTCAATGATATTTCCGGGAAAAACAAAAAAACAAAAAAATTATGAAGCCTGGGTCCAATTCTGGAGCAAAGAGCGGGTCGATACACTCAAACAAAATATGGGCCGGGAGGCGGAACGCCTCGGTTTTACCAGTGATGCCTTTGATCCGTTTTTAGAATTACTTGCCCCCACCGATCTTCCGGACGGACCAATAACAATTTCCCCGTCCCTCTATCCCATGATGGGCATTTCCCAGCCAAAATCTGCCAACGGCCAATGGGTATGGACCACAAGTCTGATGCGCAACCCGGATGTGGATGAAAAAACGTTTTATGAGGCGTTCAGCAAAGCTGCCACCGTGTTTGAACCCCAGTTGTTTTCTAACACTTTAGGCAGCATTTTATATTCAACCTTTGCCAAAATGTTTTTCATCATTGCCGGGGCGGTTCTGATTCTGCTGTTCGTCTTTTTTCTGGACATCAAACTGACCCTCATCACCATGCTGCCGGTCTTTTTTGCCTTTATCGGCACCCTGGGCACCATGAAGCTTTCAGGGCACGACCTGGATATCCCCGCACTGATGCTCTCCATCATCGTATTCGGTATCGGCATTGACTTCTCGTTGTTCTTTGTACGTGCTTACCAGCGCTATCGAGACGAATCCCACCCATCGGTTGAACTGATACGCCTGGCCGTATTCATGGCAGGAATTTCCACCATGATCGGGTTCGGGGTGATGGGCCTGGCCGAGCATTCGCTTTTGCAAAGCGCAGGCATTGCCTCCCTTCTGGGCATCGGTTTCTGCCTTGGCGGCGCCTTTTTGATCCTGCCGCCCCTGCTGCGCCGGTATTTTATTTTATCCACCACGGCGTCAACGGTGTGCCAGGCCCCAAATGCCTCTGCCGCATCCCGGATTCTTGCCAGGTACCGCACGGCCGAAGCATATCCCAGAATGTTCGCCCGGTTTAAACTGAAACTGGACCCCATGTTCAAGGAACTACCCGACATTTTGTCGGGCAAAAAGGGTGTTTCCCGGATCATGGACATCGGCACAGGCTTGGGCGTTCCGGCCTGTTTTCTTCTCGAACGATTTCCCCGCGCCCGTATATTCGGTATAGAACCTGATCCCGAAAGCCGGCGGATCAGTGCAATGGCAGTCTTCGGCCAGGGAAATATTGACCTGGGCGGCGCCCCGGATATCCCTTCGGTCTCCGGACCTGTGCACCTGGCCCTGATGCTGGATATGACCCATTTTTTAACACCCGATGAATTCAGGCAAACCTTAAAAAAAATCAAGTCAGCCATGGCGCCCGGCGGATCACTCATTATCCGGGCAATTATCCCCCCGGACAAGAGTTCCACACTGGCCTGGCCCATTGAAGCGCTGAAGCTGAAACTAAAGGGGGTGGTCCCCCATTACCTGTCTGTGCAAGAGATCACAAATTTTATCAACCAGGCGAATTTTATCTTGGCAGAGACCAAGATCTCCGGTAACAATGCCGAAACCGTCTGGTTTGTCGCAAAGGTGTCCCCATGAATATCTGTACCAGTCATAACATTGGTTGTGCCGGAAATTTTGAATTTTCCAAACAAAAAATTGATGATGCCGTATCGGGCAACAGGCTTCTCTCCATGGAGGTTGAACTAAGCCTGCGGTGCAATTTTCGATGCAGTTATTGTTATGTGCCCCATGATTCCTATTATGACAATGAACTCACCCTTGACGAAATCTTTGGGGTCATTTTGCAGGCCAAGGCACTTGGGGCCGGAAAGATTATTCTGTTGGGCGGTGAGCCCAGCATCTATCCCCATATCCGGGAGGTCATTCAATTTTTAGGCGACCACAATTTGGAAATCGAAATGTTCACCAACGGCACCGGCATTACCCCGGCGTTTGGGGGCGAACTTCACGACGCCGGGGTCAGGGTTGTCCTGAAAATGAACTCCTTTGATGAGGGCAGGCAGGATACGCTGGCAGGTAAAAAAGGGGCGTTTAATATTATCCACAACGCCCTGGCCAACCTTAAAGGGGCGGGCTATCCGGCCAAAGATGCCTTTCTTGCCCTGAGCACCATTATCTGCCGCCAGAACCGGGATGAACTGACCCGGCTGTGGGCCTGGATCAGGGACAATAACATGGCGCCCTATTTTGAAATCATTACCCCCCAGGGCCAGGCAAAAAACAACCCGGCCCTGGAACTCAATCCCCTTGAACTTAAAGAGGTGTTCGAAGAGATCTGTGCCCTAGACCAAAAGCGCTACGGCATTGAATGGGAGCCCCAGCCCCCGCTCATGGGCAACCAGTGCATGCGGCACCAATTCTCCTGCACCGTCACCTCCATCGGCAATGTCCAGCCCTGCGTGGGCATCACAAAATCCATAGGAAACATACGCAAAACCCGCCTGAAGGATATTCTGGCGCGCTCACAGGATCTTCGCCTGCTTAAAAATCACCGGCAGACCCTCAAGGGGTACTGCCACACCTGTGAAAAGAACGATACCTGTTACGGATGCCGGGGCGCCGCCTTCCAGGTCACCGGTGACATCCTGGCCTCGGACCCCCTGTGCTGGCGTAACCCGGACAATCTGCCCCCCTGAAATTGCAGGCAATGGGAGGCGGTAAAGTGACTGGGTTCCATCAAACTGTCGGGCATTGAAATAATCGTTTGACAGGGTATGTCCAAAATCAAATTTCAGACTTTGGTTGACAAAAAGCAAGCGACTATCCTAAGATTCTAAAATACACATAGCAATACGTTCCCAATAACAAGATCTATGACCCGAATCCTGCGAAATTCAGCCCCGCGATCCACTCTGTGATGCCTCTGTCACCGTGGACTGAATTTGGCACATACAACGTATCCTAAAGTAAGGAACGCTTTTGGCTCATTTAATCAAAATCACTGATATTATAGAAAATGCCGGATCATTATTAACACTGCCGGATATCTGTATGCAGCTCAAACGCCTGGTTGCAGATCCGGCGTCATCAATGGAAGATCTCTCCGGGTTGATCTCTAAAGATCCGGCTCTGACCGCAAGATTATTGAAAATAGTAAACAGTCCCCTCTATTACTTCCCGCGAAGAATTTCCTCGGTTGCCGAAGCGATTCCCCTTATCGGCGCATCTCAACTCTATACCTTAGCACTGGCAACAACCGCTGCGGCCATCATCCAAACCGTTGGCGGAGGCTATATTGAAGTAAAAACCCTTTGGAAAAAGGCCGTTTATTCCGGGATCAATGCCAAAGCCATCAATCCAAACAACTCACAGGACGGTGAAACCCTTTTTGTTGCAGGCCTGCTGAGCAATATCGGGGCATTGGCGGTTATAAAACATGCCCCGGAGATTGCGTTAACAGCCATAGGGCCGCCGAATAAAGGACAATTTCACTGGCAGCGGGAAAAAGAGGTGCTCGGCTTTACGGTGGCCGAGGTCAGCGGGGCTTTGCTCAAATCCTGGAATCTGCCCGATGACATAGTAGTTCCGGTCAGTTGCCAGCACACACCGGACACCCGAAATCCTTATTTTGTCTCCTGCTGCATCCTCCATGTTGCCGTAAGACTGGCCTGGGACATCGTTGAGAAACCCCAGGGCGCATCGGCAGATTATCGAAAAGCAATAAGCAAAGAGCACTTGGCACAACTGGGGCTGGACGACGAAACCTTGGAAACAAAGGTGTCGGAAATCAATGAATTTGCACCGGAAATAGTAAATCTTTTCAAGATTTGAAGGTCACTTTACCTATGATGGACAAACTTATACTAAAAGAAGAAGACGGTGTCCTGAAACGTGACACCAGGTCTTCTCCATGGAAAATTCTGGTCGTGGATGATGAAGAAGGCGTTCACCTCGTAACAACACTGGCACTCAAAAATTTCATCTTTGATAACAAAAACTTATTATTATTCCATGCGTACTCTGCGGCCCAGGCCCTTGAATATCTTATTGAGCATTCCGATACCGCCATCATGTTACTCGATGTGGTCATGGAATCCGAACATGCAGGATTAAAACTGGTAAAAAAAATCCGGGAAGATCTCAACAACAAAACCACCCGGATTGTTTTAAGAACCGGTCAGCCGGGGCAGGCACCGGAACGCGAAGTCATCCAGAACTATGATATCAACGGCTACAAGACCAAAACCGAGTTGACCGCGAACAAGTTGTTTACCCTGATGTATGCCACATTAAGATCCTATCGCGATATTATTACCCTGGAAAGAAGCCGCAAGGGGCTGGAAAAACTCATTGTGGCATCCAGGGGAATCTCTTCACGGGGGGCACTGGCCGAATTCATACGCGTTACGGTTGAGCAGTTGACCCACCTGCTTAACATTGAAGAGACCACTATTTTTTCCTGCAAGGTCACAGGATACGTCCTGTTAGAGCAATGTCTGGAGGTCTATTCTCCAGAGAATCCCCTAGGCGAAAGCTGCATAACCGTAACGGATTTACCCGAAGGGAAACGAAATATCATTTCATCTGCCATTACCGAGCAAAAAAATATTTTTGAAAAAGATAAATTTGTTGTCTATTGCTCAAATAAAAATCAGATTGTTCTGTTTTTTGCCCAAATTAATCAGGTGCTGTCCGATCTTGATATTCGCCTGCTGAATATCTTTACTGAAAACCTGATTGTAACCCTGGATAATATCCAGCTCAATGAGGCAATCACCGACAGTCAAAAGGAGATGGTCTACCGTCTCGGAGAGGTGGTCGAGTCCCGTTCCAAGGAGACCGGAAACCATGTCAAACGCATGGCACATTATTCAGAGCTGCTGGCCCTGCTGGTCGGCCTGGATAAAACCGAGGCAGAATTAATCAAGACCGCTTCGCCCATGCATGATATCGGCAAAATTGCCATTCCCGATGCCATTTTAACCAAACCCGGAAAATTGAATGCCGAGGAGTGGCGGATTGTGAAGACCCACCCGAAACGCGGGTACGACATACTCAAGCAATCGTCCCTGGTCGTGATGAATATCAGTGCCATCATCGCTTTGACCCATCATGAAAAATGGGATGGCACGGGCTACCCCAAAGGACAGAAAGGCACGGATATCCACATTTACGGCCGGATCACCGCCATCGCCGATGTGTTTGATGCCCTGGGAAGCGAACGCTGTTATAAAGAGGCATGGCCCCTGGATAAAATCATTGCCCTTTTCAAAAGCGAGCGGGGTAAGCATTTTGATCCATTGTTAACAGATCTATTTCTTGAAAATCTGGATAAATTTCTGGTGATCAGGGATAAATTTGTTGACTGACAATCGGGAGGACAAGATGTCCAAGCATTTATCAAACGCCCCGCCGCTGATACTCACCATTGATGATGAACAGATCATCCGCAACAGTTTTACGGATATACTTGAGGACAATGGCTATGGGGTCATCCAGGCGGAAAACGGCCATATCGGTATAGAAAAAATCCGGGAACATAAACCGGACCTTATTTTATGCGATCTGCAAATGCCTGAAATAAACGGACTTGAGGTGGTCCGTACCGTGAAGGCGGAATTTGAGAAGATCCCCATCATCATGGTTTCAGGCGCAGGGGTGTTAAATGATGCCATTGACGCCGTCCGGTTAGGTGCCTGGGATTATCTGGTGAAACCCCTATTCAATCTGAATATTCTACTCCAGGCGGTGGAAAGGGCCCTGGGACGCGCCAGGCTCATTGCAGAAAACGAAGCATATCAGAAAAATCTGGAAGAACAGGCCGTCAAGCTTCAGCAGGAGATCGAAGAGAGAAAACGCACGGAAAAACGGCTTGTGCAGTCGGAAAAAATGGCGGCCTTGGGGGATCTGGTGGCAGGCGTTGCCCATGAGATCAACACCCCCCTTGGGATTGGGGTCACCGGGATTTCATATCTCCATGATGCCACCAGATCCTTTAAGAAGATATTCACCGCCGGAGACGCCACCAAAACGGATCTTGAAAATTTCATTGAAGATTGTGAAGAATCCTGCCAGGTCACCCTTTCCAATCTGAATCGCGCAGCCAAACTGGTGGAGGGATTTAAACAGATTGCGGTGGACCAGTCCAGTGATGAACAACGCTTTTTTAACGTAAAGCAGTATATTGACGAAATTTTATTCAGTCTCTATCCACGCATCAAAAAGACCCAACATACGATCCATGTGGATGTGCCCGAAGATTTGGATATGAACAGTTATCCGGGAGCCTTTTCCCAGGTATTGACCAACCTTGTTATGAATTCTTTGCTCCACGGATTTGAAGAGATGGAAAAGGGGACAATTACCATCACCGTCAAAAACGAAGATCGTTCAATCATCCTCTGCTATGAAGACAATGGTAAGGGCATGACACAAAACCAGCAAAAAAAAATATTTGACCCTTTTTTCACCACCAAACGCGGTTCCGGCGGTACGGGGCTTGGGATGCACCTGGTTTTTAACCTTGTCAGCAAAAAATTGAACGGCGAAATCAACTGTACAAGTACGGTGGATAAGGGCACATTTTTTACCATCACAATTCCTTTGGATGATAAAGAAACCTAAGGCCCAGGACCACCACCCAAAGCGGCGTCGATCTAACCATGCCCGGGGGTGAAGGTTTACGTCCATATTGTGTCGTTCAGATAGGAATTGAATACGTTAAAAAATCAGTTATCCAGAACCGTCCTGACCCTTTGGGCCAGATCCTTTATAAGCCGCTGTCCGAAAGCTCAGTCAAGCACCTCCCAGGCAATTTCCCGTTCACTGAAAAGATAGGGAATGGACAATACCTGAATTGGAAGAGATGCCCGTCTGCAAAATCACGGGCAGCAACCAGACCATCAAGGATCGTTTCAATCTTATCCATAGAGGATGCCCCCAAAGTCTGGGAGTAAAGCCTTACTTTAAGTCAACCTTTTGAACGGCTCTCAACCTCATTTGTAAATACCACAAAAGGCGTCCATCCAAAATGATCTTCTTTGGACGGATTCCCGATGGCGATTTTCATTTCACAGGCGATGCCGACCTCACACAAGGCACCAAAAAGGCCTATGCCAACGGCTCCGAATCATGATAATTATATAGTCTACAATCAAATATCTGAATGAGGAGTTCCGCTTGAAATTTATAAACGAATTTAGGAAATCGTTTAACCGCAAGCTGATATCGATATTTTTATTCGTATTAATCATCGCGACATCGCTCATCGGCATTTCCAGTTATCAAATCTCCCAAAAGGCCCTTGCCGAAAAAGGCAAGGTTGTTCTCAAAAACAGCGTTACCCAGGCATTGGCCTTGATTCATTCGGAATATGAAAAAGTCCAGGCCGGATTAATTTCCAACGCCGATGCACAGGCGCGGATCAAGACAATTTTAAACGGCCCCATGGGGCCGGACGGCACCCGGCAACTACATAAAAATATCGATTTAAGCGAACATGGATACTTTATTATATATGACAAAAAAGGCCTTGAAATTTTGCACCCCACCCTGGAAGGGCAAAACGTATGGGATGTCACCGACTTTAGTGATTCTGAACATTATATTGTCAGAGAACAAATAAAGACGGCCCTCAATGGTGGCGGATATACCGACTATGCATGGCACCTTCCCCACTCGGAAAAAATCGGCAAAAAAATTTCCTACGCGGCGTTTTCCCCGGACTGGGAATGGATTGTTATTGCAACGGCATATGAACTGGACTTTGTAAATGAAGCCACTGAAATTCTTTATACCATCGTACTTGTCACCGTTATACTGGTGATTTTCACCGGTTATGCCGGCACGATTTATATCAAATCAGCGACAAAACCCATACTTGATATTGCCAAAGGGATGAAAAATGTCACCCAGAGCCGCTATCACACAATCCATCCGGCCAATCATAATGATGAAACCAAAATATTAATCGATGGGTACAACACCATGATCGCTTCCCTTGAAAAGGCGAAACAAAAAATCACCATAAAAAATAACCGATTGACCTACCTTGCCTACAACGATGACCTGACACAGCTTCCCAATCGAAACGGCTTGAAAGAGTATGTGAACCAAAGGTTGGACAATGGCTGTCAATCCGGATACCTGGCCCAACTGGACATCATGGGCCTGAGGTTAATTAATTTAACCATAGGATATGATCAGGGAGACAGGGTATTGGGACTCTTTGGCAAGTACCTGGGCCAATGTAAAACAAAGAGCTTTTATCCCGCGCGCACCGGCAGCAATGAATTTTCAATCTGGATAGAAGATGTTGCAGCCCAGGAGATCTTACAGGTACTAGAGGAGATCAGGCATAATAGTAAACAATACATTTTAGAAAACGGTTACAATCAGATACTTGACATATACCTTGCCCTGGCCGAGTACGACAGACCCCAGAAATCCTTTGAGACCTTATACGAAGAGACAACAAGCGCCATGCGAACAGCCAGGGAAAATAAAAGTTTATCACTGACGCCGTTTAAAGAATCCATGAGAGCGCGGGTGGAAGACGAACTTGCCATGCGCCGGCACCTGGGGAAGGCCATTTTAGAGAAAGAGCTGGTCCCCTATTACCAGGCCAAGGTTGATTTCACCACGGAAAAGGTTGTGGGGGTGGAAGCATTGGCACGATGGATTTCCAGTGAAATGGGATTTGTGCAGCCCAATGTGTTTATCCCGTACATCAATCAGCTCAATCTGATCACCCAATTCACCGATTATATGATCGACAAAGTGTTGGGGGACTATCAAGCGTTGACCATGAAATACGACGCCGACCTGACGATATCGATTAACATCTCCCCTTTGTGTTTCATGGAAAAAGATTTTACCGGCAAAATTGAGCGGGCCTTAGATAAGCATGCCATTCCCCCGCACAGATTAATCCTTGAAATAACCGAAGATATTTTTATCTCCGATTATAAGAAAATAAATATAATTATAGCCAAGCTTCGACAGTTGTTTGTCAAAGTTTCCATTGATGATTTCGGCACGGGCTACTCCTCTTTGAATTATCTGAAAAATATCCACCTCGATGAAATCAAGCTTGACAAAAGTTTTGTGGACCAGATTCTTGATGATGATAAAGCATTTTACATGTTTGAGACCCTGTGTAATATTGCCCAAAATTACGGATATTCCATTGTAGCTGAAGGGGTTGAAACCAAAAAACAGCTCAAAAAAATCAGCACCACGCCCCTTAAAATCATTCAGGGCTATCTGTTTTCAAAGCCTGAGCCGCTGCATATGAAAACAGCATCGGCCAAAAGCCCCGGGTCATGCAGTTAAAGATCATAGACCGCCCGTTTGAATGGGACCGGTTTGTTATGCAGCATCCCGGTGCCTGCTTTACCCACCTTTTTGGCTGGCGCAGGGTGATTGCGTCCGTATACCGGCACAATCCGCTTTACCTGGCTGCCGTGAAAAGCGGTCAAATATCGGCCATGGTTCCCCTGTTTTGCTTCAACCGGCCCTTTTACCCGTCTGAATGGATCTCCATCCCCTTTTTTGACCATGCCGGTATTCTGGCAAAGACGCCGGAGGCCGGACACTGCCTCGTGGAAAAAGCGTGGGAAACGCTTGGCTGCAAAACCAACGCCGGGTTAAGCATCCGGCAGGATGCGAATGTTGACCTGTCCGGGCAAATCCTTGGGGGCCGGCGTCCAAAAATTTTCACCGAAAAGAGAGGGCTGGCCATTGCCCTGGCACCCGGTCCCCGTCAGATGATGGCGGCGTTTCCCGCCAAACTCAGAAGCCAGATCAACAAAGGGATAAAAAACGGACTGACCTGGGATATTGGCGGGCCGACGCTTTTGCCGGCATTTTACAAGGTATTTGCCCGAAACATGCGGGATCTGGGCTCCCCGGTCCATTCCTTGAGCTTTTTTAAAACCATCTTTTCCGTCTTCCCGGGCCGGGCATTCATCTGCGTGGTGTACCACAAAGGGACTCCGGCGGCCGCAGGATTTGTTTTCCGGTTTAAAAACCGACTGTTCAATCCCTGGGCCTCATCGGTTAGAGCGTTCCGGTCCCTGAACACCAATATGCTGCTCTACTGGCAAATGATCCGGCTGGCCTGCAGCCTCAACCTCGACATGTTTGACATGGGCAGATCTTCAAAGGGTGCCCCCACCTTTCGGTTCAAACAACAATGGGGGCCCAAGCAGACACCACTTTCCTGGTATACCTGGGCAGGAGACCGTCGCAGAGCACCGGCGGAGACCCTGGT
This sequence comes from uncultured Desulfobacter sp., assembly GCF_963666675.1. Taxonomy (NCBI): domain Bacteria; kingdom Pseudomonadati; phylum Thermodesulfobacteriota; class Desulfobacteria; order Desulfobacterales; family Desulfobacteraceae; genus Desulfobacter; species uncultured Desulfobacter sp. The sequence continues at coordinate 4,619,259 of NZ_OY762929.1, forward strand.
CATTAATTCCTGGAAAAAACTGCCCCTGGGCGTCGCCAACCTGGCAGGCCCCCGGGTCAGAAAACACATTTCATTGTGATCGAGGCTCACAGAACCATGCCGCTGTCGATTCCCATGCCCTTGCTGGTTACCATTGATGATGCAGGCTGGTGGCTGGGGCAGGACGAATCAGCAATCGGCCGGCCCTTTCGCACCGGGATGCCAAGGGCCCATTGTCCGGAAGACTATACGGCTCTGGTTGCCCTGGGCCGCAGCCTGGACATGAAGATCCCGGCCGGTTTTGTGCTCTGCGAGTGGGACCGGAACCGGCTGCTCAGAGAGGTGCCCTCTGCCACCTGGATGGGCGAGCAATGGCAATCTCCATTTACAGACCCGGCGGCCATGGAAAAGGCGGCACAGATCATTCAAAACGGCCGGGATCATCTTGAGGTGGCCGTCCATGGGGTGGGCCATGAATTCTGGGACCGGGGCCAAATGTTTCGCAGCGAGTTTCACAACACCCAAGGAAAAATGCGGCCCCGGGACCTGGTCAAAAAACATCTGGAATATTTTTTCAAGCTCCTGGGCGCATTGGGTCTGCCCGGCGATCCCCGGCTCTTTATCCCCCCTGCCCTGCACCACGGCTTCGGCCAAGGGGAAAAAGGGTTCCAGGCCATTGCCCGGGCCTTTGGCCTCCAGTACATCAGCCTGGTCTTTTCCCGGATAGACTGCCCGATTGTCCCCCAGCTCCCCGGGATTGGCTGGGAAGAAGGCGTCCTGCTCATGGAGCGGGGGATATCCCAAACCAAGTGGCACCAGGTGGCGGCACCGCCGACATTCAACTTCAATTCGCCCATCCTTGCCCTGCACTGGGCCAATATCCTCCACCCCGATCCAGGTAGAAACATGGCGGTGATCCATGCCTGGTCCGATTTTATAAAAGAGGGGGCAAAGAGAAATAAGGTGGTGCTTGCCAAGGACTTCCCTGGATGCCTGACCCAATATCTCAATGCCACCCAGTCCCGGATAGACGTCGGGGAACATAAGATCATCGTATCTTTAGACTGGATTCAAAAGCTACCGTCAAAGGCCCTGACCGATACCCTGTTTTTTTTCTTGAACCTGCCCAGGGGCGTACAATTACAATTATCCGGGGCAGAGAAAAAAAAGCCTCGCAACGATAATGAAGCAATGTTCATTAAAACCGGGCTGCCCAGGGGAGGAAAAATCGTTTTCGAATACAGTCGACCCGCCAAAACAAAGACTTGTATATAAAATAACTATACGTTTATGAAAGATAGATTAGAATTATCTTTTTGACAGAAGCCGTCCCGTTTCTATAATTGCCCAATGGAATTGAAATGTTATCCCCAAATAGAGATTCAGACCATCCTTGAAAAGGGAACCGCCGTCCAGAACGAAGATTTTTTGATCATCCAGGACAATATCCTCGGGGTCTTTGACGGGGCCACCAGCCTGAACAGTCAAAAGTTCAGCCAAGACCGGACCGGGGGCACCATTGCCTCGCGTACAGCCGGTGCCGTTTTTAAAAAGAACCATTTTCCTTTAAACCAGCTGGCCTGCCAGGCCAATGATGCAATTATGCGGCAGATGGTTTCCAACGGGGTGGACATCTCAAAAAAAGAAAATCTCTGGAGTACCAGTGCGGCGGTTGTACGCCTCAAAGCGCGCTCTATAGAATGGGTCCAGAGCGGGGATGCCGTCATTATTCTTATCTACGAGGACGGCAGCCACCGGGAGCTGGTGGAGCGGGAAGACCATGACCATGAAACCCTGGCGTTGTGGAAAGATTTGGTCCGCACCCACCTTCCCGACACCGGCAAGGCAGATGTTTCTCCCGAACGTGCCCCCCAGCAGATCCTTGATCTGATGCGAGGCAAACTGGCCGGCCAGATCCGCAAGGTTCGTTCGGGCATGAACATCACCTATGGGGTGCTTAACGGCGAAAAAACGGCAGAAGCCTTTCTGAGCCAGGGGGAAGAGCCTTTGGACCGGGTGGCCCATGTGCTGATCTTTACCGACGGTCTCTCCATCCCCCGGCCCGAGCCGGGCCCCCGAAAGGATTTTACCAACCTTGTCAAAACCTACCTGAACCTGGGCCTGGACGGCCTTAAACAGATGATTCGCAACCAGGAAGAAAAAGATCCCCATTGCCTGCGCTGTCCCCGGTTCAAGTGCCATGACGACATTGCCGCCATCGCCATGCAATTTTAGAAAAATTGACGCAGGAACATTCAGATAGAAGCCTCACCCGTCTCCACCACGTCCATAACCGGCTGCCCGATCAGTTCCGATAACGGCACAACAGAAAGCTTCCGGGATTCAAGCCCGTCCAATACAGATTCAAGTTCGGATAAAAACAGACGGGTGAACTGGTTGTCAGGCGTTTCGAACCGGGGGGTTAAATCATGCAGCAAAATAATATCACCGGGTCTTACCCGGCCCAGTATTTTTGACGCCATCCCGGATACGTTGCGGTTTCCTGCGTCCATGGCCCGGCAGGAAAAATTGACGGCAGTCATCCCAAGTTCCCGGAGAACAGGTCCCAGTTTGGGGTTGGCAATGCCTGCAGGTGGCCGGAAAACCAGCGGCCGGATGCCGTGGGTTCCAAGAACATCTTGGGTTTGGACAATCTCCGCTTTGAGCTGCCGGCTTGATTTGAGCATGATCAAAGGGTCATGGGAATAGGTATGGTTTCCGATGGTGTGGCCCTGGGCCAGAATCCGGGCAATAAGGTCCGGATGACGCCGGGCATTTTTTCCTGTGACAAAAAATGTGGCCGACACCTGGTAAGATTGAAGGAGATCCAGGACCAACGGGGTGGTGACCCTGTCCGGCCCATCGTCAAAGGAGAGAGAGACACACGCCTTTTTACGATTGCCCCGGCAGACGACGGGCAAAAAAAAACCGAACCGCGTTGCACAAGGCGCCGCCAGGCAGAGCCCAACAAATCCTGCCAGGGGCAAAATACTCCACACAGGCCCCCAAAGGACAAACAAGACACCCGCCAGGATAAACGCAGCAATGCCCGTTTTCTCTGCGATGCTCCATGTTTTTTTTACAGGTATTTTCAAGTACGCAGTCCCGGGATATTCTTTCAAGCAGTGATTTGACTGCATGACTATACCAGTCAGCCCGGCATAGATCCAGCGGATTCATATTCGGACGTTCCGCCTCACCACGCTCTCAACAAGGCCACCGCTGCACTGAAAAAACAAAAGGACCTGCCGGGCGATGGTGCCGACAGGTCCTTTTATACCCCCGTAACGGGAGAGTCGCTTATTCCATGGGCATGGTTTTAAACCCAATGGCCAAAATGATAAAAAAAAGGGTCATACCCGAGCCAGATGGCCCACCAGTCCACTTTTTTCCACATTTTCGACCATTCCCACTTACCCACATCTTTTACAACTTGTGAATTACCAGACAAAACGTCCTCCTCCTTCTTATATTTTCGTATGTTCCGTGTTATAAAAAGCGTATGAAACTAAATCCAGGGCCGCGCCCTGCGGCATGAGTTTATATGAGAGAGCCGATAAGTTACTAAACTTCTTTCATTCTTTGTTGTGGGGCGATTTTGGGCGCTGATAGACCAAGTCGGCCCATGGCCGTTATAAGGACGCGAAAAAAGAGGCCATGGACATCTTCTCCCGGGAATATCTAACCTGCCTGTTCCGGGAGACCCGGGGCAACATTTCAGAGACCTCCCGGCGCAGCGGCCTGGAACGGGCCTCCATTCAAAAAATTATCAAGCGCCTGGATCTGGATATGTCCCGGTTCAGGGCGTAAGGTCTGCCATTAACCGCAACTTTATTTTTTAACACACACCAACCCAAGCCATAAGGAGTAAAATCTATGGAGATATCAGGTAAAAAAATCGGGAAACTGGCCTTTGAGATTAATCAGGACGCTTACACCTACACCCTGGATGCCCCTGAAAGCGTCGGCGGAGAAGGCAAAGGGCCATCCCCCAAGGGCCTTCTTCTAAGCAGCCTGATCGGATGCACCGGCATTGATGTGGCCATGATCCTGGGTAAAATGCGGGTGGAGATTCAGGATCTTAAAATCACGGCACAAACCGAACTGACAGACGAACAGCCGTCGGTATTTAAAGAAATCACGCTCTCGTATCGCATCACCGGCGATGAAAAAGACATAAAAAAAATCAAACGGGCCGTATCCATGTCCATGGAAACCTACTGCGGAGTATCTGCCATGCTCGAAAAGCACAGCCCCATTATCCATAATATCTATCTGAATGGTCGAGAGGTTTAGACGATCTCATAATTTCAAAGATGGCTTCCACAGCGGACGGCTTCTTCCTGCCAGCATGGTGATTGCCGGCGGCACAATTAATGTGACAAACCTGGCCTTGTCTTTGGTGGCACCGGCCGAAGGCGATGAAGTCGAAGAAGCTGAGACGAAATACACGGTCAGCGCCATTAAAATCCCCATGTACAAGTAAACAACCATCACGTTACCGATGCCCGTGCAACTGCCCTCGCCCCAGTGCAGACGAGGGCTGTTTTTTGGGGATAAGGCCCATATAAACAGCCATGGGCTGACCTGACATATCAGCACTGAAGGACGGCCCACAACCAAGGTTGAAAGAACTCAGTAACTTACTGAGCTCTTTCATATAACAGCCATGGGCTGACCTGACATATAAGCACTGAAGGACAGCCCACAACCAAGGTTGAAAGAACTCAGTAACTTACTGAGCTCTTTCATATAAAAAAATATGATAAGGAGTATTCAATGGAACCTGCCATCAGCAAAAGAGCATTGATCGAAAAATTACAGGACTGGGGGGCAAGTATCGTCCGCATCGCAGATACGGCCAAGCTGTCAGGCATTGATACGGAGCCCAAAAATCTTTTGGACGGTTTTCCCAGGGCGGTGAGTATCGCCGTGCAGCTTTCAGATCCAATCATGGAAATGATCGACAAGACGCCCACGCCACTGTATTCATCCCACTACATCCGCGTCAATGCCCAGCTTGACAACATCGCCGTCAAAACGACGAACCTGCTGCAATCAAGCGGCGCCCGGGCCCTTCCGATTCCTGCAAGCCAGGTACTCGATGCGGAGAACTGGACATCGTATATATCCCATAAAGCCGTTGCATTGGCTGGGGGAATCGGCTGGCAAGGCAAAAGCCTTTTAATCGTAAATCCCGAATTTGGGCCCAGAATGAGATTAATCACAGTGCTGACCGACGCTGAATTTGATGCGGATTCGCCAATTAAAAACAGATGCGGCAAATGCAATCTATGCAAAGATAACTGCCCGGCCGGGGCAATCCTCGGCACAAATACCACCAGCCATTATTCAAGCAGATCAGAGGCGATAGATCTTGAAAAATGTGTATATCAAGTACGTGATGTATTCGGAGACATTCCACATACGGAACCTTTGATCTGCGGTATCTGTATCAAAGTGTGTCCCTGGGGAAAGAAATCAAAAAAACCTAAGTCGGGCTGTGCCTAAAGGCAAATCTCTATCCCGGCGCCTGGTATTGGATTACATGGATAAAAGATATGCCTTGTGAATCCAATTGTCTCCTTCTTCTTCGCTAAGCGCCTCGAGACTGTCGCGCTGCAAGCAGATGAACTCCATGGAATATTGTTTGATATAATCGTCAGCATTAAGATTTTTTTCTTTGCTGAGTTTATTAAAAATCATAACTTGGATGCGGTTTAATTTCATAGGCTGTTGAAACTGTATATATGAAGGGGGTTTTTTTAACGCGATTTTTTAAAGCGGCCGGCTTTAGCAATCAAAGCGGGTGCCCAACCGGTGGAACCCAGCGCATGAATGTGGGTGTAGGTGCCAAAGGTATTGTCTTTGAAAAATCCGTCTTTTTTTTCAATAATACCCTTTCCCCGGGTCATTTTAAATGCCATGGCACGATCATCGTAATCAATGGACAGCACCTTAGAGTATCGGAATTCGTGGCCGCGCAGCACATCGCCTAGGGCATAAAACGGATTCTCATTGACCACCTCAACCTCAGTGTATCCATGGCCCTGGGGGCGTTTGGACAAGCCAAAGCGTAATGGTAAAATACCCGTCATGGGATAAACTGTGTCATCCAGACAAATACTCTCACCAAGGAATATCAAACCGCCGCACTCGGCGTAAATGGGCAGTCCCCTGCGGGACAACGCCTTTAAATTATCCCTGAACGCCTGGTTGGCAGACAACTGGGTTGCATGGGTTTCGGGAAAGCCGCCGCCCATGTAAATGGCGTCAACGTCGGGGATGCCAGACTGGGACAACGGACTGATAAATTCGATCCTGGCACCCAGCTTCTCCAAGGCCTCAATATTATCCGGATAGTAGAACTGAAATGCCGAATCCCGGACAACACCGATGGTAACGCTGTGGTTATCCGCCGGCGGATCCGGATTCACTGCCGTATGAATTTCCGGAATTGTGTTTTGGGCGGAACCTGCGTCAATATCCGGCAAACCCTGCCCTTTAAACGACGAAACCACCTGGAACAATCTATCAATATCAATATTGTCCAGGGCCACCTGTCTGGCCCGGGTCAAAGAGAGTTCACTCTCTCCATGTTCCTCGGAAGTGACAAGCCCCATATGCCGTTCCGGAAAATCTTCCTGCTTAAGCTTTGGTACGGCACCTAAAACCGGAATGTTGCAAAACCGTTCAATATTGGCCCGCACTTTTCCCTCATGGCGTTTTCCGGCCAGGCGGTTGAGAATAACGCCGCAAATTTTGATATCAGGATCAAACTGCATGCACCCCATGAGTACAGCCGCCATGGTCCGGGTGGATTTGGTGCAGTCCAGCACCAGAACGACCGGCAGATCCAATAATTTTGCAAGTTCACTTGTGGAGGTGGTTCCCCCAAGGTCAATCCCATCGAAAAGACCGCGGTTGCCTTCAACTAAAGAAACATCACAGGATCTGGAATGGGTAAGATAGGAATTTTGAACAACGGACTGGGCGCACAGGTAGGTATCAAGGTTGTAGCAGGGGCGACCGGCTGCCCGTGATAGCCAGCCGGCGTCAATATAGTCAGGGCCCTTTTTAAAGGGGGCCACTGTTATATTCCGGGCTTTCCATGCGGCAGTTATCCCGAGGGATATTATTGTTTTGCCTGAACCACCCCTGAGTCCGGCAATGACAACTCCAGGGACTTTTTCCCTACTGACAATCATGAATTAAGCTGCAATCTTTTTACTCTTCACCCTCGGAAGCATGCTGGATTCCAGCACCTTTAAGGCCGTACATGGTGGTTGATCCGGAAGACCAGAATTCGAGGACTTCGTCTTCAACCATTTTGTTGACAACCTTTTTGATCATTCTAGGTTTGTCATCGGGAAAGATTTTATAAAAATCTTTGATGTAAAATTTGGTTTTTGTTTTGGACTTTTTTTCAAGCCAATCAACAACCGCTTTGGTGGCCGCTTCTTTATCGTCGAGAAGGTCGCTCATGTTATAGACTCCTTTTGTTTAAAGGGATGAACCGGAGAACTAAATATCCTCCGGTCCATCTCCAATTTAATTACGCTAAATTCAAATAAACTATTATAGTTTGATTAGAATTTAAACTGAGTGGACTGACGCCAGCTCATGTAGGCCTGCTGACGGAAGTCGTCAATCAGGTGATGTGTGAAGTCAAGCTCACAAGCTTCAAAGAATTTTTCCCATCCAATTCTCTCAGCCCAGTCACCCAGACGTTCGTATTTGTTGGCGCCGTTTGAGTAGGCGTTAACAATCTTTGTGATGGCGTCGGTCATGGACGGCCAGCGGGGCATTTCGTTGGGCAGGAAAGCCACAACAACCTTGGAGAATTTCGGATCGGAGATACGGTTGGAGACTTTACCACCGGCCATAAGAACGATACCGTCACCTTCGGTGTCGGCAAGCGGCATGGAGGGGCACATGGTGTAGCAGTTACCACAGTACATGCAGCGTTCGTTTTTAACGTCAACGGATTTTACTTCAGTACCGTTGGGCAGAGTAATTTTAGCAGGCTTGATGGCTGCGGTGGGGCATGCAGAAACAGCCAGCGGAATTTCGCAAACCTTGTCCAGGTATTCATGGTCAAGCATTGGCGGTTTTCTGTGATAGCCAAGGATGGCGATATCAGAGCAGTGAACCGCGCCGCACATGTTCAGGCAGCAAGCCATGGAAACACGAAGCTGTGCAGGCATAGCCATTTTCTGGAAATCATCGAACAGAACATCCATGGTAGCCTTTACGGTACCGGAAGCATCAGTAGCCGGGGTATGGCAGTGGATCCAGCCCTGGGTGTGAACGATGTTGGTTATGCCGGCACCGGTGCCGCCGATGGGGAACTTAAAGGAACCGCCGGGGAACTTTCTGGAGGCCAGATCGTTTTTCAGGGGTTCTACTTTGTCCTTGGAGTCAACCATGAACTCAACGTTGTTACGGGTGGTGAAACGCACATACCCGTCACAATGTTTGTCGGCAATCTCACAGATTTCATTGATATGAGTTGTGGACATCAGACGCGCGCCGCCAACTCTTACGGTATATACTTCATCTCCGGATTCGCCAACGTGAACCAGTACGCCGGGTTCCAGGATTTCATGATGGGACCATTTGCCTTTGTTCTTTGCGATAACAGGAGGATAGAAGTCGTTAAAGTCTCTGGGACCGATGTCGGTGATTCTATTTTCCATCGGTTTCTGGGGATTATACCCTGTAGAAATAAATGCCATTATATATCTCCCTTTTTATCTTAAGTGATGTTTTCTGTATTCTTCAACGTCACGTTCCCAGCCGCCCTCAACTTCGTCTTCTTTCCAGAAGATGTAGGGGTTGGTTCTCGGGTAGGCAACATGCTGGGGCATCGCTTCGATACCGGTAACTTCCAGAAGTTTCTGGAAACCCTGGCGCATGATCAGCTCGCCAAGACGTTCACGGTTTTTGCCCTCTTCCATCCACCAATCCCAAACGTTTTCAATGATTTCTGTAATTTCTTCATAATCATTGTCAGGATTAACTTCAACGAAGGGAACCAGCAGGGAGCCCATCTGGGCACCATCAAGGATCGGAGCCTTGGCACCGCAAAGAATGGAAAGGCCGGTTTCTTTACCAATCTTCAATGCTCTGGGCATTACGTTGATGCAGTGCATGCAGCGGGTGCAGTGCTCATCATTAATGGTCAGCGTTTTGTTCTCGAACTTCATGCAGCCTGTGGGGCAAAGTCCGATAACTTCTTTTTCAATGTCAAATGGACCCCAGTCTTTGCCTTTGTGGGCACCGGCGTTTGCAGGATATGCAGCGTCATTTTCAACATATTTGTTAACAGCATCCTGATCAATGCGGATATTGTCTTTCCAGGTACCGATGAAGGACATGTCGGAACGTGCAATAGAAGCCACGCAGCAGTTGGGGCAGCCGTCAAGTTTGAATTTAAACTTGTAGGGGAAAGCCGGACGATGCAGCTCATCCTGATATTCGTTGGTCAGGAAATGGCAAAGCGAACTTACGTCGTAGCAGGAGTATTCACATCTGGAAGATCCCAGGCAGTCAGCGGGGGTTCTCAGGTTGGAGCCCGAACCACCAAGGTCCTGGTTCATGTCGTGGGTCAGTGTCCAGAACACTTCTTCCAACTGGGGAGTGGTGGTACCCAACAGGATGATGTCGCCGGTGGCGCCATGCATATTGGTTACACCGGAACCTCTGAAGTCCCACAGTTCGGTCAGCTCTTTCAGGTAGTCGGTTTTGTAGTATTTGCCGGCAGGCTGGTTAACACGCATGGTGTGGAAATGTTCTACACCGGGGAACAGTTTGGGCTGATCGCAGTAACGACCGATAACGCCGCCGCCGTAACCGAATACGCCAACGATGCCGCCGTGTTTCCAGTGGGTACGTCCATGTTTGAAAGAGAGTTCCAAAACACCAAGAAGATCGTCTACACAATCCTGGGGGATCTGAAATTCAACGCCTTTTTCGTTTTTGGCTCTAACTTCTGCCTGCTGTTTCAGGTCAGAAACAAAGCTAGGCCACGGGCCGGATTCCAGCTCGTCCAGTAAAGGAGTTTCATGCTTAGCCATTTACTTACCTCCGTTAAAAGTTGATTTACATGCAACAATGAAAAGGTTTTTCCAAACTTTCCATCAATATTCTTTTTCCTATCATTTCAAAGCGTTATGTAGAATAAAACGCCTTAAATTTAGATACTATAAGCAAAAATAACATAGCTGATATAGAATTTATAACTCAGCATGTCAATAAAAACCTGCCATCACGGGTGTGATTATGCCTGCCGGTGGTCAGCAAGCTCTTCAAGCAGGGCCGGGTTGACGTCAAAACCCAGATCCACGGCGATATCACAATGCTCAATCGCCCGTTTATAATCTTTAAGTTCAAGATAGGCCACCGCGAGATTGTTATGGGCAATTGGGAATTTGGGCTCTATGGCAACAGCCTCGAGATTGGCCTTGATCCCCTCTTCGACCAACCCTTTCATAAAATAGGCAGTACCCAAGGTCGTAAATGCCTGGATGAAATTCTTATTGTGGATAATGGCTTTTTTCAAATTTTTAATCGCCTTGTCCACTTTTTCCTCATCGTCTTTTTCACTCTTGCCGTCCACCAGCTGCAGCAGCACAAAAGCCATATTGGCATAGCCTTCTGCAAAACCGGCCCGGGCCTTGGTGGCACGCTGGTTATAGCGGAAGCACCCTTCAAGGTCACCGCGCTGCAGACAAATACCGCCTAGCTGCACATAGGCCTCCGCCAGGGTCGGGCTTGCGTCGATGGCGTCATGTAAGACGTTTTCGGCTTCGGCAAACTCCTGTTTTCCGAGCAGGGCCACTGCCAGATTATAATGGGTGGTGCCGCACTCAGGGTTATGGACCAGTGCCTGCCTGAGCTTGGCAATCTGCTCATCTGCATTCTTAGGCAGGTTTGGGTTCCGGCTTTGGGAATCGGCCATTTATATCTCCTTTGGCTCTTTTATGACTTTATCATTGTGTTTAAACAAAATTTTAATATAATAAATTTTTTTATTCGGGTGTCAAGATCTTTCGGGGAAACTTAAAAAGCATCAGCCCTTCAAAGACTTGACACAACGTATTGGGTAAACCGTTTTATCCGCGCATGCCGCGCCATCAACCATCAGGAGTTTGTAAGCTATGGAACAAGGATGCTACACAGCACTTATCACCCCGTTCACCCCGGCAGGAGATCTGGACCGGGACGGCCTGTCCGGGCTCATTGATTTTCAGATTGAAAACCGGATTACCGGAATTCTTGCCACCGGTACCACCGGCGAAAGCCCGACATTTAAATGGGAAGAACATAATCTGGTTATTGATTTGACTGCTAAACAGGCCAAGGGTAAATGCAAGTGCATTGCCGGCACCGGTTCAAACAATACGGCTGAAGCCCTGACCGGGACATCCCATGCTGCAGCGCAGGGCGTGGACGGTGTGCTTCTGGTGGACCCCTATTACAACGGCCCCTCCTCCCTTGAGATCCGGCGGGAATATTATGAGGTGGTGGCAAAACAAAATCCGGACCTGGAAATTATTCCTTATATTATACCCGGCCGCACCGGCGCACAGATGCTGCCCCAGGATCTTGCCATACTTGCGGACACATGCAGCAATGTAAAGAGCGTCAAGGAAGCCACCGGAGATATGGACAACATGAAGCTGACCCGGAAGCTTTGCGGAGAAAATTTTAATATTTTTTCCGGGGACGATGCCCTGGTCTGCCAGGTCATGTCGGATGACCAGATTAATGCCTGCGGTGCCATTTCAGTGATGTCCAATATTGCACCGGCAGCCATGACCCAAATGGTTGAACTGATGAACCAGGGTAAAACCCAGGAGGCCCTTGCCATTCAGAGCGCATTGTCTCCGCTGCTGGAGCTTGTGGTGATCACCACCGAAGAGGAGAGCAAGTACGGGCCTGTCAAATGCCGGGCCAGAAATCCGCTGCCTGTAAAGACCATGATGCAGATCCTTGGCATGCCGTGCGGTCCCTGCCGCCCTCCCTTGGGAAAAATGACAAAAAAAGGATTTGATATCGCCCTTGCTGCGTTAAAAACAGTGCAGGCGAACACGCCTGAAATTTTTGCGCCGGCAGCCGATTTCTTTGATCTGGATATTGAGGCCCGCCTGAATGATTCGGCGGCCCATAACGCATTGTGGTATGATTATTAAATCCAACGACCGTACATAGCACCAAACAAACAGGCGCACAGCATTTTTTTGCTGTGCGCCTGTTCAATTTAAATCGTCTTTAACCGGATATTATTCGTCAGCGGCTGTTGTGTCCTCGTTGCTGCCTGGGGGAGTAAACATCTCCTCTCCGGCTTGAAAAAAGGTCACTTTCAGCCATTCAAATCCGAATTGAAGTAATTTTACATCATCGTCTTTAATCTCGGCCACCCGCTCTTCCGGGATATTGTACCGGGTCAGAAAAGAGGACTCAAACACGAACCGTTTAAATTTATCAATATTATAGCACACCGTAAAAAACATCTGCTTGGCCTGTTCTGACAGTTGCATACTGGCCGGCAAAGATTTTTTACGAACCATGAGATCCAGCCAGCCGTCATTGACCTCATCTCTGAGGTCGACACCCTGGTCTTCACGCCACTCCCCGACACTCCACTCATCCGGCTCATCAAAGCCCTTGCAATGGGGCTCCTTGATCATGAAAAAGAACTCATCTTTATCTTCGCCAGCCTGCTCTCCGGAATAACTCAAAGATCCAACACCCAGGGGATAGTACCGACAGGTGGTGGGCCGATCTTCATAAATAACGCACCCTTCCTCGTCCTGGACAAATGGGCAGGACCTGCGTTCATCATCAAGGAGTTTTATGGTCACCACAGGCATATTCGCTTTTTCGAGAAGCTGGGGGGTGGTAAATATGGACAAAAATTTTTCCGAATCCAGCTCCAGTTTCTTGCGCATGGTTAGAATATCGTAGGGGGTGAGCATGATATCAATTCCCCTGCAGCACTCGGTAAAACAGGAAACACCTTTATGGCATTTGAATTTAAACCGACTTTTAAGGCTAAGCTGCTCTGGTGGGATTTCCGCCCGGGGCTGTGGATTATCTATCTTATTATCAGCGTTCATTAACTATTTCCTCATCAATTAGTAACAAGCAATATAAAGGTCGATACCATACTTGAAATAAGCAATGATGTCAATCGGATAGCCGGACCGTTACGAGAAAGTGTCCGCACCCCCCCGGGCAAATTGTTAATTTTGGGTTTGACACAACGACCCCTGCTAATTTAAAAAACAAAGTGGTTTGAACATAAAAAACTTCAATTTAATAATCGTTCAACCATCAGAGCTTGTTTAAAATATAGAGGAATCGAATTCAATTACATGATATTTCGCTTCGATGTCTTAATTTAAAGCCGGCTCTCTACAAAGCACTAGGGCCTGTTCTGACGGCCCCTGTCCCGAACATCAGGGAATTTTTCAGTATCTATCATTCAAGGAGTCATTATGAAAGTTAAAAAAGCGGTATTTCCGGTGGCAGGTCTTGGAACCCGGTTCATCCCGGCCACCAAGGCCATGGCCAAGGAGATGCTGACCGTGGTGGATAAACCCATTATCCAGTATGCTGTCGAAGAGGCGTTTGACGCCGGCATTGAACAGATCATCTTTGTCACGGGCCGGGGAAAAAAAGCCTTGGAAGACCACTTTGACCGCAGTTATGAATTGGAGACCACACTTAGAACCAAGGGCAAAACGGAACTATTGGAGAAGATCACCGAGCTGATCCCTAGAACCGGCACCATCGTATACACACGCCAGCATGACCCCCTGGGCCTTGGCCATGCCATCTGGTGCGCCAGGGACATCGTGGGAGACGAACCCTTTGCCGTGCTCCTGGCCGATGATATGATCCAGACTCATGACAGACCTGTGCTTTCGGAAATGGTGGAAAAATTTGAACGATTCCGGGCCTCCATTGCCGCCGTCATGGAAGTGGAAAAGGATCAGACCGATAAATACGGCATTCTGGACGCAGCCCCCCTGGAACCGGACATGGTAAGAATCAATGACATGGTGGAAAAACCTGACCCCGAAGAGGCCCCGTCCAACCTTGCCATTGTGGGCCGGTACATCCTGACCCCTAAAATATGGGACTATCTTGGAAAAAAAGAGACCGGCGCCGGTGGGGAAATCCAGCTCACGGATGCCATGAAGGCTCTTTTAGCCGAACAGCCGATCTTTGGCTATAAATTCAAAGGCACCCGGTTTGACTGCGGAGACAAGGTCGGTTTTCAAATGGCCAACCTCTCCTATGCCCTTGATCGCCCGGAAATGCGTCCCCAACTGCTTGATTTCATAAAATCAATCAAGGATTGATCGAATAATTGGCGAACAATAACTCGTGTTTGGGCGTCGCTTACGAGCCGTCCAAGCACTAACTGCCCTTATAACGTGAGTACAACGACATAACCCGCTGCACATACGTCCGGGTCTCTTCATAGGGGGGGATGTTCCTGTATTTATCCACCGCCGAGGGGCCGGCGTTATATGCAGCCAAGGCCAGGGAAAGCTTCTCATTATACCGGGTCAGCATCCGTTTTAGATACCGGGTGCCGCCCATGATGTTCTGGGACGGATCAAAGGGATTTGAGATCTCCAGAGAAACATCATTTTTAGGCATAATCTGCATAAGCCCCCGTGCGCCTTTGCTGGATACGGCATTGGGGTTAAAACCCGACTCCGCATGGATCACGGCTTTAATCAATGCCCGGTCCACCCCAAAGGCTCCGGCAGCCTTATGGATAATCGTGTCATACGCATCAGGCCCGGCCCTAAAACTTTTTGATTGGGCGCTTGTTGACCGGACCTCCCCCCTTCTATACTTTTTTTCCTTGAGGTAAAGGGTGTAGCCCTGATCAGTAGGGGTATTGGTGAAATGCACCACACCATCGGCATCAATATACCGGTATATATCCGCCGAAGCTGTGCCGGGAAAGATCAGGCCCAGGCCGATGAAAAGCGACCATGCCGCCCAGAGACGGAAAATATCGACACGCCTATGTTTTCTTTTTATCCTTTTCAACCCGATCCCTGTACGCTTTTAATGCAAGTTTTTCCGGGAATTTAGGGTTCGCCACGTATTTGCCGGTGTTTTCGAGAAATGTATTGACCAGATTTTCCAGAACGTCGTCCTTTTCATGGTCCATGATCATATTACGTTCCAGCCGGTATCGATATTCAATGGGAGACCCTAATGTACTTAAAATATCATCAAATTCACCATCCGACAACGGCGCTGCCGTAAACAGTGAACGCTCCACAGGGATCTCCATTATTGCGGTCATGATCACGACCCAGGCATCTGCCCCGATTTTTCTTGAATCGTCAAAAATTTCAAGGCAGTGGCCATGATCCAAATCCATTTTTTTATAAGGTGTTCGTTCCATTTTACATTTTTATTTTGTGCATTGGTGTTAACGTTTTCAAGCAGCCTCTAAAACAATTCCAGCTGAATCTCCTTGGGTTTTTGTTTTTTAGCCGGCTTTTCTCCTTTTTCATACCGAGCCAGTTCCTTTTCAATATCATCAATGAAACAGGACCGGGTTCTTTGCTGCTCCCGGCCGAATATGCGTCTTTTTCGTGCATATGTCAAATAGAGCATCTCCTTTGCCCGGGTCATGGCCACATAAAAAAGACGGCGCTCCTCATCCGGGTCTTCCACGTTTTTCCCGTCCCGGGCAAAGGGGATGGTGCCGTTTTCGCAACCGGCAAGAAACACCACTGGAAACTCAAGGCCCTTGGCCGCATGCATGGTCATCAAAGAGACCTTTTCAACGGCTTTGTCCAAAAAATCGGGATCCTGGTCCAGCCGTAACGCATCTATAAGCGCACCTGGCTCAGGATAACGGTGTGCAAGTGTGTTAAGCCGCCGCCATGCCGCTGCCAGTTTTTCATCGGTTTGGGCCAGGGTATTGATATCCAGCCGGCCACCCAGGGTATCAAGCAGGGTTGACGTCTTCATGGGGGCGCAAAGGGCTTCAATTTTGGCCGTAAACGGTGCGAACTGTTCCCGCTCAGCTTCACTGCTGCGACCAAGAAAAATCCTTACCAGGGCCAGCAATTCTTTAATGCCCGGCATGTCGATCCACTGTTCCCGGTCTGCGGTCTGGAACGGGATGCCGACTTTGTCAAAGGCATGGGCAAAGGCCTGGGCCTGCTGCCGGGTGCGGTAGAGCACGGCAAAATCGGAAAAAGAGTATTCCCTGTCCACCCCGAAATCGGGTCCTGAGCCTTTGTCCATGGAGAGAAAAGAGAGTCCCCCCACCCCTTTTTCAATGATCTTTCCCACGGCAACGGCTTCTGCGCTTTCACCGGCCGTTTCACGGATACAAATTTTTTGTGTGCCGTCCAGGGTTGTATAGATTTTACGATGGTCATTGTCCAGATCTCTATCCGGGTCGCTGCCGGTGCATATCACCTGGAAAGAGGCGTCCAGGATGGTCTGGGTGGAACGATAATTCTGGCGCAGGCGAATCTGTTCGCACCCGGGGAAATCAATTTCAAACCGGTTGAAAAACCGGCTGTCCGAGCCCCTGAATCCGTAGATGGACTGGTCGGGATCACCAATGACGAAGATATGGCTATTTTGTGCCAGAAGCTTGACCAGCTGGTATTGGCCCAGATTCAGGTCCTGGTACTCATCCACAAAAACGAATTGATACTGTTGACGGACCTGGTCAAGCAGATCCGCCTCCTTGGAAAACAGCCTGAAACACATGAAAATCAAATCTTCGAAATCAGCCAGACCGCGGTCGTCAAGCATTTGGTCATAGACGTTGTACACGTCTGGCCGGATCGGGTCAAAATCGTCGATGGGCTTACCCGCCGCCTCCGCCGGGTTTTCATCACCGGGTTCCTTTAATTGCTGTTTTTGACGGCTGATCCAGGCATCCAGTTTTAACACGGTTCTTTTGGGCACCTTTTTGTCGCCGGTCACACGTTTAAAGGCCGATTCCAGCACCTCAAGCCGCAGATCATCTTCCATCAGCCCGCGGTCAAAATCGGCATAATGCTTGAGCATATTAAGGCAGAATCCGTGAAAGGTGGCGGCCGTAACAAGCCGACCTCCCTTTGGGATGAAGGATTCAATCCGATCGGCAAGCTCCCCGGCCGCTTTATTTGTAAAGGTTAAGGCCAGGATATTCCCAGGTGCGGTTTTGTTCTCCTTGAGCAGCCAGGCAATTCTGGCCGTAAGGGTCCGGGTTTTGCCGGTGCCAGGACCTGCCTGGATCACCACAGCCTTTGATTGGGATTTAACCGCCCTCTCCTGCTCCGGGTTCAGACCGTCCAGAATATGCGTGGGAACAACAGGGGCCGGGTTCTCTTTCTTTTGGGACAAAGGTAATGCCGCATCTTTTTTTGGAGGCTTTTCAGGAATCCGGGATGCACCGGCAATTTTTTCCGTTCGTTTACGGGGCGCCACATCAACAAACAGACTTTTCTCTCCCTGGATATACGCCTTTTCCTCCCGGGTAAAAATATTGACCTTTCCATACTCGCCGTCGAACCCTGGATCAATGTGAATATCCCCGTCCCGCATCTTTTGTACAGCCTGGGCCAGCAGCGGCACACCGGCACGTTCTATGTTGTCAAGCGAGAGCTGTGTGAGTATCGCTAATTCCGGTCCCAACGCATTGATGGCCTTATCATAATGGGTGTTCACCTTTTTGGTATTGGGCCCCACCCCGAAAATCTGGGATAAAATGTCCGCCAGGGGCACCACATAGGAATGGGGATGCCGGTTTTCAGGTTTAAATCCTTCGGGCCTGTCAGCCAGGTCCCGGACCCGGTACAGCACCCCCAGGGTCAGGGGTTTCCCGCATTCGGGACAAACCCCGTCCACCGCTGCCGTCTCATCGGGATTGAGACACACCCCGCATTTGCGGTGACCGTCATAGTGGTATTTGCCCTGGTGGGGATACATATCCAGGGTGCCTTTATACCTGTTGAGATCATGGGTTTCCAGGGCACCGCGCACCGCATCAAATGAGAGTTCCGTATCAAACACAGACGCGTTGCGGCCCAAAAATTTCGGTGAATGGGCATCGGAATTGGATATCAGGCGGACCCGGTCCAGATCTTTCACCCGCCAGTTCATGGGCGGATCCGAAGAGAGCCCGGTCTCACAGGCAAATATATGGGCGCTTAAATCACCAAAACACGCCTCAATGGTATCAAAGCCGGATTTGGAACCGAACATGGAAAACCACGGTGTCCAGATGTGCGCCGGAACAAAAAAGCCCCGGTCGGATGTTTCGAGCATAATCTCCAGAAGATCCCTGGCATCCAGGCCCAGAATCGGCCGGCCGTCGGAGTTGATGTTGCCGATGGCATCCAGGCGGGCATTGAACTTTTTTGCCGTGTCCAGGTCCGGCAGGTAGATCAAATTATGGTTTTTGCGGACCCGATCTTCCTTTTTATATATATTGGAGATCTCACACTGAAGGATAAAACGCACAGGTCCCTGGCAAGAGGCAGGCACATCGGCATCAATCTGTTCTGCGATCTCTTTTTTTAACGCAAACAGTCCGGGCTCGGCAGGATCAAGCTTTGTCTCTATCTCCTGGATCCAGGCCGGGTGGGTAAAATCCCCGGTGCCCACCAGGGTTATACCCTTCACCCGGGCACTGTGGTAAACGTGCTCCAGGTCAAGATTTTTGGCCGTGGCCCGGGAATATTTTGAATGGATGTGCAGGTCTGCTATAAATTTCATGGAAACTGTCCGTAGGATACTAATTTTATGTCAGGCCATTATGTACATGATTTACCCGTATTTTAAAACCTGAATTCTGATTGACAGTAAACACGATCAATGGCATTAAACGTATGGGCAAACGATCAGAACGTTGATCATTGGGCTTATATAGCAGATCAAAAAATGTTATCGTAAACGCCGGCCCAGCACCAGTGAAGATCATATTTTTATACAATCCGTGTCATGATGAAAAGGCAGTCTGTTCCGGATTGATGGCGTTGTTCAGTTACCGCCCAAACCCGAGGAGCGAAAAACGGCATGGATTGTTTTCTATTCTCAAATTAAACAAGCATAACGGGTGAATACCTCACCAGTAAATAAATAAGCGTTTATAACCAACAACAAAAAGGAGAAAAAATGAGAAGAAAACTTTTAACTATGGCCATTATACCTTGCCTTCTTTTTTGTGTGGCAGCATGTGGCAGCTACTATAAGGTCAAGGATCTGAACACCGATAAGGTCTATTACACCAAACAAGTTGATCAGATAAAAAATGGGGCGGTCAAATTTGAAGACCCCCGGACCGAAAGCATGTTAACCATTCAAAACTCCGAAATTACTGAAATAAACAAAGAAGAATTTAAAGCCAACACGGCCAAAGAAAAGTAGTCTTTTTTTCGATCGGTATCAGCCATACAATTGCCGTTTGGCTGGTACCGATCCTTTTGAAGTACGCAGTTCCGTACATAATTTCTCCTTAATTTAAAACCCGGATTCTGATAAGTATCAGACGACGATACAGGCAACCCACCCAAGTCAACTGGAGGCCAATTATGGACGATACAACAAAAGAACGGATTGAGGCCTGGACGCCTTTGGGACGCCCGACCTTAAGCATCGCAGACACGGAACATCTTGAGCAAAAAACATTCGAAACATTCGCCCGCCGGTGGCAGGAGGTATCCGATTCCATCTCCTGGACAAACGGCAGTCGCCCTGCAGACCTGCCCGGTTTTTTTCTAAAAAAGAATATTCTGTATTCCGCCCTGCCCCTGGAACGCGAACTGGACCCTTTCTTAAAAGGCCTGGACGCGCTCGACCAACCCCAGTTAGGAGATGGTATCCAGAACACCTTAAACACGATTGAAGTACCCTGTCGGCTGACATTGTATATTGCCCTGCAATGCCCCCATTGCCCGGGGATGGTTGAGCGTCTCATCCCCCTTGCCGCAGCCTGTGAGAACATTCATCTTCACATCATTGACGGCTCCCTGTTTCCCGAAAAAGCCCAGGAAGACAAGGTCATGTCCGCACCCTGCCTGATTCTAAATGACGATGCCCGATGGACCGGGGCGGTGGCCGAAGAAGAAATTCTGGACATGATTGTTAATAAAGAGAGTATGGACCTGGATACCAAAGCATTGAAAACCATATTGGAGGATGGACGGGCAGAGTGGATCACCGAACGGATGCAAACGTCCGGACAATTGTTCAGAGGCTTTGCCGGACTTCTTTTACACGACACCTGGTCCGTTCGTTTGGGCGCCATGGTGGTGGTGGAAGCCCTTGCCGAGAATTCACCGGCTCTGTGTGCAGATATTGAAAAAATATTAGTCGACGCATTCAGCACCAGCGATGTCCCCGTCCAAGGCGACATTTTATACGGTCTGGGAGAGATCGGCACCCCGGATACCCGGGACTGGATCGCGGCCCACCAGGCAGCGCTGTCCCACGAAGATCTCAAGGATGCGGCAGCGGATGCAATACAATCCATTGAGGACCGATTCAATCTTTAAAACTTCAAGCCGGGGAAACGCCCATGAAAATTGCCGTCACCGTCCTTGGAAAAGGCCTTGACGCCCAGGTGAGTGACAAACCGGGCACCGCGTCCCACCTGCTGGTGATGGACATGGTGTCCAAAAAGCTGCAATGGTTTGAGGGATCAGGAAAATCCGGTCGGGGCGCAGGCCTACAGTTCATCACCATGGCCATTGACCAACGCTGCGATGTATTTATAACAGGCTGGTTAAGCCCGGTCAGCCAGCGGCAGCTTGGGGCACGGGGTATCACGGTGCTCACGGGAAAGGCCGGAACGGCAGCACAGGTGCTTGAAGAATTTGAACGAACCCATGCCGCAAATTCAGATCCAGTCCCCAAGGGTGCATCGGACACCCCACGCTTGTCAAAACCCCAGGCGC
Source organism: uncultured Desulfobacter sp. (assembly GCF_963666675.1). Lineage (NCBI taxonomy): Bacteria > Pseudomonadati > Thermodesulfobacteriota > Desulfobacteria > Desulfobacterales > Desulfobacteraceae > Desulfobacter > uncultured Desulfobacter sp. Next base: position 4,640,189 of record NZ_OY762929.1, read on the forward strand.
TGGCCAATGCCTGCCGCCAGGCCCTCGCCCAGATCGGCAGCATGCTTCCGGTTATCGTGGGCGTTGTCTTTCTCACAGGCCTGGTGACCGCTTTTATTCCCCGGCACGTCCTGTGGGACTTTTTTGCATGCAGCACGTTTCAGGGTATATTTAAAGGGGCATTGGTCGGGAGTATCTTTACCGGAAATCCGGCCAACTGCTATATCATCGGCAAACAACTGCTTGATCAAGGGATCGGAACCGGCGTGGTCACCGCGCTGATCTTCGCCTGGGTGACGGTCGGGATCGTGCAGCTGCCCGCAGAAAGCGCGGCACTTGGCAGACGTTTTGCGGTTGTCCGAAATTTTTTATGCTTTATTTTGTCCATGGGCATTGCATTGGTTATGGTCGGCGCTGCAGGCTTTCGTTGAGACACTATTTAGGATAATGGATGGAACAATCAATCAAAAAAAAAATCAAATTCATCGGCTCGTTCAAGGGGATGTTTTTTCTTTTGGTCGCCGGTCTCTATCTGGCCTTCTGGTGGACAACCCCAGAAACAACAGTCACGGCGGTTCACATCAGCCTTAAGGTTTTCAGCCGGCTACTCCTGCCCTTTTTCCTGGTGTTCTGTTTTATGGTCGTTTTAAACCTCTTCTTAACCCCGCCTCAGTTTAAAAAAATTGCACAAAACGGTTCCGGGATAAAGCAAACTTTTTTTGCCGCGATTGCCGGCATTCTGTCAACGGGTCCGATATTTGCCTGGTATCCGATTCTCAAAGAACTGCGGGACCGGGGCGCCGCGCCGTCTCTGATGGCCGTATTTCTGGTCAACCGCGCCGTCAAACCCGCTCTGCTGCCCATGCTGATATCCCTGTTCGGCTGGCCCTTTGTGCTGCTTTTCACCCTTTTAACCGTGGCGGCTTCATTTTGCGTCGGTTTTTGTATGAACCGCCTTCTCCCGTAAAAATGGTATCGCCCCTCTGATGTCAGGCGACCTCAACACGATTTTTGCCCTTTTCCTTGGCACGGTAAAGGGCCGCATCAATACGCACGAAAAGATCTTTAATGGACTCGGATCTTCCGCACTGGGCAACACCCAACGATGCCGTCATTTTGCGTATCCCAGGAAAATGATAAGATTGAATAATGTTATGCAGTTTTGCAGCCGTCTCTTTTGCGCCATGGATATCCGTATTTGTACAGATAATTAAAAACTCTTCTCCCCCCCATCGGCCGACGGTATCCATTTGCCGAACATTGTTTCTTAAAATCAAAGAGACCGCTTGTAACACCTCATCGCCGACGGCATGGCCAAAACAGTCATTAACCTGTTTAAAATCATCTAAATCAATTAGAATGAGGCTATAAGGGATGCTATAGCGCTGCAGGCCGTAGGCTGCGCCCTCAAGTTCCTCATTTAATTTTTTTCGATTGGCACACTGGGTCAGTGCATCGGTATTGGCCATGGCCATCAGTTTTTGATTCAACTGATTTAAAAGGTAATATCGATAAATAATAAACGCGCCGACACCGGAAAAGAGAATGGCCAAAAGGACTGCAATTTTCCAAATAAACGCATAGTCAACCCTTTTTTCGCCCATTTTAATCCATTTATTATAGATCGAATTGTGCTGCCGGCTGCTGATACCTGCAAATACTTTATTGAATATTTCCAGGGCAGTCTCATTTTCTTGATTAAGTCCTATCCGGTGTTCAAAATCATATTCCGTTTTGCCTGCAATTTTAACACGGAGATTTGTATTGTTCATAATATGAACGATCACCGCCAGATGGCCCACAAAGGCATCGACTTTTTCTTTTTCCAGCAGTCTGAGGCCTTGCAGCACATCATCGGTCTGAATCAGGGTTATCTGCGGATAATTTTTTTTTATAAAAAAATAGCTGGTATAATTCCTGCCGACGCCCACCTTTTTACCGTTTAATTCATTGGTATAGCCGATAAAATCCGTGTCCAATCGTGTTGCGATCACCAGGGGGAAGGTAATATAAGGTTGGGTAAACACAGCATTGGGGCCAATGTCATCGCACAGGGAGACGGCAGGGATTAAATCAATTTCACCGTTTTTAAATTTCGTAATTACGTCATACCATGTATCACTTTGATGAAACGTCAGCTTCATACCGGTGGCATCGGACACAATTTTTAAATATTCTGCAATGATGCCCCGGTAATCCGGGAAATGGTCAACATCCGACAACGGCTTCCAATTGACTTCACTAAACCGCAGTGTTCGTTTTTCATCCAACCATTTCTGCTCGGTTTCAGTAAATTTTATTGTCTGGAGATCGTCTGCTGCAAAGCTTTGGGTACCCCCCGCAACAATAAACATAAATGCGGCAAAAAAAATGATCCGTTGCGCAGCAAATTTCATTCAGCCTCCCTCTTAACGGCACGGTTGGCGCAATTCCAAATCTTTGTTGTTACCATTAAAGACGTGAATTTTATTTAAAGTTACAATGGCGTTCAGCAAAGAATTTAAAATAACCATGAGATATATTCAAGCTATTCACAGCACACCGCCCCTAAAATGCTAATATCACATGGTATTGCAGAAATTTTACATCTATTTTGTTTGCAAAAGGTACAGGGCTTGCCAGATAATTAGAAATACATTACATTTAGCTTAATTTCAAGCGTACGGGTTCTACCCGACACACATAAAAATCGCGATCCAGTGGAGATTCATATGAAATTCTTAACCGAACACAAATGTATTCCATGCGAAAAAGGCGGACCTGCTGCAACAGCCCAAGAGATAAACGATTATAAGCCCCAGGTTCCGGAATGGGACATCGTTGATATAAAAGGAATTCCGTCTTTAAAACGTGTATTTCGTTTTAAAAATTTCAAACTGGCCCTGGCCTTTGTGAACCAGGTGGCGGAATTGGCCGAGACCGAATATCATCACCCCACATTGATTCTGGACTGGGGACGCGTGGAAGTACGATGGACAACCCATAAAATAAAAGGGCTGCATAAAAATGATTTTTCCATGGCGGCCAAAACAGATGCCATGCTCGAGTCATAATAATCTGTAAGGATATGCCATGCATAAACACAAATCCTTTGAAAAAAATCCAGAGAACCGACCCCACCGGCGGTTCAACCTGATGACCGGGGAATGGGTCCTGGTCTCTCCCCACCGGATAGATCGGACCTGCACCGGACAACCACAGGAACCGTACAAAACGCATTCTGTCCAGCATGATTCCGGATGCAGTATGTGCCCGGGCAACCAGCGGACATCGGGCGAAATCAACCCGATGTACACCCAGCCGCTTATTTTCACCGAAGACCTTCCGGCCCTGCTGCCGGATACAGATTTGCAAAAGCCCCCATTGGACACCCTGCTCCAGACGGCTCCGGAGTCGGGTCTGTGCAGGGTCATCTGTTATCATCCCCGGCATGACCTGACCATGGCCCGCATGAACGAAAATCAGATCCGTGCCGTAATAGACGCATGGATTGATGAATTTAATATGCTGTGCCAAGAAAAAGATATTGCCTATATCCAGATTTTTGAAAACAAAAGGGATTTGATGGACAATGCAAAGCCCCATCCCCACGGACATATCTGGGCCAGCAGCTTTATTCCCAACATCCCCCTGAAAGAAGATTTTCGGCAGCAATGTTACATGCAGGACCATGACCGCTGCCTGTTGTGCGATTATCTTAAACGCGAACTCGACGAAAAAAAACGCATTGTCTTTTCCAATGAGACCTTTATATGCCTGGTACCGTTCTGGGCGGCATGGCCCTTTGAAACCATGATTCTTCCCCGGCGCCACATGGGGGCCATTAACTTTATGGATGAAAAGGAGAAAACGGATCTTTCCGCCATCATCCGTAAGTTGAATGTCTGTTATGATAATCTATTTGAAGGTGAGTTTCCCTATGCCATGGGGATTCATCAGCAGCCCATCATACAGGGCCCTGCCGGCACAAGCGCCATATGGCATTTCCATCTTCACTATTATCCGCCGATGGCGTGCCCCCAAAGTATGAAAAATCGAATGGCAGGTTATGAAATGCTGGCCATGCACCAACGGGACATCACCCCGGAAAAAGCCGCCGATATGCTCAGATCGCAACCTTCGATCCATTATCTTGACAAGGTATGATGCCCAAGGCCTGCTGACCCATTATTTTTCTCGTATTGATCCGGCAATTTGTGGTAACATCGGTTTATCAACTTACCCGAATCAGTCAAGGAATCAAAAGAGAGATGACGGGATTTGACACCTATACAAAGCTGTTCCAAAACATTACCGGCATTATAAAGGGCCAGGATTACACCATCACTCTGCTGCTTTCAGGCCTTGCCGCAGGCGGGCATATCCTGCTTGAAGATGCGCCCGGTAACGGAAAAACAACCCTGGCCAAGGCCCTTGCGTTTTCGGCTGATGCAAATTTTAAAAGAATCCAGTTTACGCCGGATCTATTGCCCTCGGATGTCTGCGGGGTCTCCATCTTTAATCCGTCAACACAAAAGTTCAGGCTTCATAAGGGGCCGGTCTTTACCAACATTCTCCTGGCCGACGAAATCAACCGGGCTTCGCCGAGGACCCAGTCGGCTTTGCTTGAAGCCATGGCGGAATCCCAGGTCAGCATTGACGGTAAAATGTTAAAGCTGGACGATTTCTTCTTTGTCATCGCCACCCAGAACCCCGTGGAATCCAGGGGCACCTATCCGCTGCCCGAGGCCCAGATGGACCGCTTTGCCCTCAAACTGTCCATGGGGTATGTAACGCCCGACGATGAGGTGGACATTTTAACAAACCAGGAGACAAAAGAGCCTGTGGACGCGGTTGTGCCCTGTGTTACGAAATCGGAAATCATTGCCATGAGACAGGCGGTGGATCATGTGTTTATCAGCAGGGAGCTTAAATATTATATTGTGAGCCTTGTGGGACAGACCCGGACCCATAAAGGCATCGCGTTAGGCGCCGGACACAGGGCCTCCATCACCTTGATGAAAACGGCCAAGGCCTATGCCCTTTTTTCGGGCAGTGATTTTGTCACGCCCGAACATATCCAGGAACTGGCCGTACCGGTGATGGCCCACCGCCTGGTTTTGGACCCGGAATTCAGTTTTTCGGGCCATTCAGCGGCCGGCACCATTCACGACATTGTCACAGCCACCAAAGCGCCGGGGTAACCGGTGGCAAATACGACGACAAAATATCTCTACCGCGTGTATGCCCGGCTGGACAGACTCTCTTTCTGGAAAAGAAACAAATTCTCCATGGCCGGCAATTTTTTAATCTATGCCTTGATCCTGACCGCCTGCCTGGGTCTGGATACCTTCCGAAGCATGGTTTATCAGCTCTTTGCAATGCTTTTCTCACTATTTGTTGTGTCGAACACGCTCTCTTTTAAATCCCCCAAGGGACTTTTTGCAACAAGACTTCTGCCCGAATACGGCACCGCCGGTACCCCTGTGAGCTACACGATTCTTGTGGGCAACCGGACCAACCGTCCCAAAAAGGGCTTTGAAATCCGGGAGCGTTTCAGCAATGCGCGCCCCTCCCTGCAACGGTTTGCCGACGCCAGGGAGCCCCATGAGCATTTACGAAATGCCTGGGACAGAAAATTTAAACTGGAGCGCTGGAAATGGCTGGTCCGTCAAAAACAAAACGCGGTTGTAAGAGGCAGAAAGGTGCCGCCCGTCCCCCCGGAAACCCGGGTTGTCGTCCGGGCAACATTGACGCCCCTGAACCGTGGCTACATTTATCTAAAAGGGTTCACATTTCTTAAAAAAGAACCGCTGGGATTCACCCGGGCCTTTTATCATACCACCTGTGACGGGCGGCTTCTTGTTCTGCCCAGGCGCTATAATGTCCCCAAGCTGCCCCTGCCCGGGTCCCGAAAACACCACACAGGCGGCATTGCCCTGACATCAAAGGTGGGCAACTCCGATGAATTCATCTCGTTGAGGGAGTACAGGCCCGGTGATCCCATGCGCCTTATCCACTGGAAAAGTCTTGCCAAAACCGGAAAACTCATTATCCGGGAAAACCGGGATGAACACTTCGTCAGACACGCCCTGATCCTGGACACCTACGCTCCCCAAGGTGCAACCCGGGAATTTGAGACCGCCGTAAGTATCGCCGCCTCCTATGCGGCAAACCTTGTGACAGGCGAGTCGTTGCTGGATATTTTCTTTGCAGGTAACCGGATCTACCATTATGCCTCGGGCAGGGGGCTTTTGGGCAACACGAAGTTTTTAGAAATCCTGGCATTGATTCAACCCACAAAAGAGAACGCCTTTACGCCGGTATCCCGGGCCGTGCTCAAGTATAAACAGCGTTTGAGCGGATGTATTGTCATATTCACCGGACTGGACAATGAACGCCTGGACTTTCTCGACAGTTTAAAGGCAAACGGCATTACCACAACCGCCTTTCTTGTGGCCAACGACAGTGCGGTGTCCCCCGGTGGTGCAGTCCACCGCATTGATCCCGACAATGTTGAAGCAAGTCTGAACAGGGCAATATTATGAAAACCATCCCCCTGACCATGGCGTGCGCCCTCGTCTTCTGGGGGTATCAAACCGGATATCTTATTTTCGCCTGTTTGATGGCCGTTGTTATCGAGATTGCCCGGTTCTTAGACCTGGTATGGGAACCCTCGTTAGACCAGGTAAATAAAATCAGCGACACCTGCACGGTGTGTCTTGCCGGTACCATTATTTATTTTGTTTCAATGGATATTGAAACGGCTTTGAAAAACATATTGCATTACCTGCCTCTTTTCGCATTTCCTTTAATTCTTGTGCAAGAATTTAGTGCGGCAGGGGAGATTGATGTGCGGGCCCTCTACCTGTTCAAGAAAAAAATCAAGGGAGAATCCAAGGCGATCAGAATAAATTTAAGCCTTGCATTTATCATCATCTGCCTGATCTCTTCTGCAGCGGCACACAACCGCCAGTTCCCCTACTACCCGGTTGCCTTAGGTCTCATTGCCGTTGTACTTTTTTTCCAGCGGCCCAGGGGTGCAGATACCCGGATATGGTTTGCCGCCATGGGTGTTGCCGCAATCATGGGGTTTTTCCTGCAAACGGGCCTTCACTATTCCCAGTGGGCCATGACCCGGCGGGCATGGCATTGGCTGATGACGGATAACGCCGACCCACTCCGGGGTGCAACCGCCCTGGGCAAGATCGGCCGACTCAAGCCTTCCAACAAAATCGTTTTCAGAGTGATCCCGCCGGACAATGATGCCGGGAGCACCTATCTTTTAAAAGAAGCGGCGTATACTTTTCTTTCAGACAAGGTGTGGACGGCGGCCCAGCGTAAATTCGAAACGGTCCCCCTGTCAAATGACGATGGATTTATTGCGGGCCTGCCGGCCGTATCAGCTCATCGGGAGATGGGGACGGCCACCCAAAACTGGAATCCGCACCTGGCCATCCAACCCACGCCGGCCGTCGCCGCCCTGACCATCCAGACCCGGATGAAAAAGCCCAAAGGGGTTTTAAGATTACCTGAAAATGCCATGGAGATTTACTGCCCCACGGTTTCCGAAGTCAAAACCAACGGACTGGGAACATTTGTGGTTAATGACGCCCCGGGCTTTATGATCTATGATGTCCGGTATGGCGAACCCGGCACCGGAATAACGCCGCCGGGCAAACACGACCTGCGCCTCCCGGACGAGGAAAAGGCATTGTTCCAAAACCTGGCGGTTGACCTTGGACTGACCCCCGGCACATCGGCCCAAATGATTTTATCTGAAATCAAAAAATATTTTCTTAAAAATTTCAGCTACACCCTTGACCTTAAAACCGATGATACCACATCCCCTATCACGGCATTCATGACCCGGACCCGGGCAGGGCACTGTGAATATTTTGCAACGGCGACGGTTTTGCTTCTTCGCGCCGCCGGCATTCCCGCCAGGTATATAACCGGGTATATGGCCTTTGAAAAAAGCATTCTGGAAGACAAAATTGTTGTGCGCAGAAAACATGCCCACGCCTGGACCGAGGTGTTTGTCAACGGCCGGTGGATATTTTTTGACACCACCCCGCCCGGCTGGACAACCCAGGAGGCGAGCCATTTCTTAAAAACAGCGATTCCCGACCTGTTTTCCCTGCTGGGATATGGATTCTCCCTGCTGCGGTGGGGCAATCCGGAAACCAAAAAGAGACTGCTTTGGCTTTTGGTGCCCCTCGGGATACTGATCATCCGGCGTCTGGTCAGAAAAGACAAGAATCAAAAAAAGAAAAAACCGGACCATGCACGGAACCGCACCACCCCGGGAGCCACGACCGATACCACGGACTTTTATCTCCAAAGACTTGAAGAGAGGCTTGTCCGTTCCGGGTTTTCCAGAAAGCCCCATGAAACCTATGAACAATTTTTCATTCGAATCAAAAACAAGGCATTTTCCCAACAGGATCTCCCCAGGCTGATGACCGTTATCCAAATTCACAAACAGCTTCGCTTTGGCCCCCACCCCATCTCCAGCCAAAAACAGATTCAATTGAAAGCCCAAACAGACCGGTTAATTGAAAAATGCACCGTTTCCGGCACCGCCGCCGGATCGATGAACTAAGCCGCAATTATTTTAAAACCATCTGCCGGGGATATTGAAATAGACAAAAGAAACCGACATATCGCAATTAAAATAATATATTAGCAGACGCACACATTCCCATAACACCCCTTAATCATAATACATACACAAATGATATGATTAATGCAGTCTGAATTGATAAAGCCCGAAGGCCCCAATCCCAGGGTTTCAAATAAAAGGAGATTCGCCATGAACAATATCACCTTAAACAAAATAACGAATAAACAGCTCAACAGTCTTCTATTGTTTCTTTGTTTGATATTAACCTGCCCCGGCGTCTGCGCCCGGGCCGACACCAAGATAGAGGTAACAGGAATCAGCACAGGCCCGGACTGGTCCCTGCCCGATGGAGTGCACAGTTCTAACAGAGCGGGCGGGCTCTATATGGATCAGGATCCGGATTACTCTTTTCTCTGCCTAAAAGGCATCACCCTATCATGGGCAAATTTAAATCCTGCCGAAAATCAGTATGATTTTTCTGACTTGGACACGGCGTTGGAAAAGGCTGAACACCAAAATTATAAAGTTATTATTCGGTTAAAATGTCATGTTACGGCACGTCAAAATCTTAGCGGCGCAATGGACGCCAATTGTCCATATGTCCCCCAGTGGGTTCTGGATTTGCACGAACCTGCCCAATTTGTAACCAGAAATACATCCGACAGATATATCCGGGTGGCGGCGCCCTGGGACACGGGACTGCAAAAAGAACTTTTATCATTCATAGATGTTTTTGGAAAAAAGGGCTATCCGGCGGATGAACGGATTGCAGGGATTTATATCACAGGGTTCTCCTCTTCACTGGGGGAGGAGTTCTGGCTGCACCGTGATTACCTGCAAAATGCGTTAAATGCCGGCATGACCGAACGATCGCTTTTGACGACATATCAAACCAGAATTGATGCCTGGGTGGATGCAGCCGGTGAACATGTGTACAAGCTGATCTGGATCGGGTATGGGGAGATTCAAAATTCCGGTTATGATGGAGACAGGCTGAACGATTATGCCCTTGATATGGGTCTGGGATGGCGTCATGGAGGCCCGGATACCTACCACGATATCCTTCCCCCTGAAGAGGGTCAGACCTATACAAACGGTTATCTAAACGCGGACTGGTCCCACCCCCTGCGTGACGGGCAGCGGATATTTTTAGGCGAAGTTGAATATACGTTTAAACAGCCGGATGCCGATAATGCCGTGCCCGGGCAAACGCATATGACCGAAAGCGCGATCATGCGCATGGCCCAGCTGGGTATGAATTACGCGTGGACGTCAGGCGAATTTATAGCCTATGCACCCCGGATGTTCGAATGGTGGACGCAAACGGCCGGGAAAAATTCCTGGGACAGCCCCGATGCCGCCTGTTGGCTGCGGCAGGATGCAGTATATGTGAAAACCCATGCAACTGTGTACCCCATTAAAAACTTTGAACGATTCCTCTATCAGCGGGATCAGGCCGGGGCCAAAACAGTGCCGGTTCTGCCCGTTAACCGGGCAGCGTTCTGGAATGATCCTTCGGGACAACATTTTGATTATTCGGCCCGGTCCACCGATGTGCGCAACGACAATGATAAAATGATTTTCAGTTTGGAACCAGGCTTTTTAAAAACATTGGGCCTGCCATTCACAATCAAAATAACCTATTTTGATAACAACGCCTCCCAATGGGTATTAGAAGTGCCGGCCGGCGAAAGCTGCCTGCAATCGTCACCCATCACCGGAGCATCGGATAATACATTGAAAACTGTTACGTTTACAATTAACACCATTCCGGACGGTACAAACATAGAAGAGAATTGTGCTTTCCGCTTACGTGTTTTAAATGATCAGGATCTTACCGTTAAATTCGCACGTGTGATCAAATAGGGAGATTAAACCAGCCAGTGTCCAAGATCCCGGTCCAGTAAACCTGATAATCTGTGTATCTCGGGCTCAAATTGTCGTTTGAGCATCTCCCGTGCGGTCCTGGGCATTTCCACTTTATTCAGCAATTTTCCGGCGGCCATGTGCTTTAGCTGCTGCCGTTTTGGCCTGGGAATTATTTTTTTCAGCGCGCTTTTCAAAAAATTCGGGGATATAAGAAAATCTTTTAAAAACTCACTTTTCGGTTTTCCAGAAGGATTATAAATCTGATTTGTATCCGGTGTATAATCCGGGTCAACACCTAAAAACAGGAAGATCTCTTTGCAGATTTTCCCTGCGTCTTTTTTCAGGTCATCAAACAGGAATATCTTAACCCTTTCTTTGCCGAATTCATCTTGATAGGCTTTAATTTGATCATGGTACATCCCGAACCCGATATAATCATAAAACGGCTGCCAGTTGTCACCGAGCCTTTTTTTGATCGTGTCGGGGTGAACTGCATCCAGGAATGGCGCCGTGTCGGAATTGGTTCTGTTGAATGTCCAGTACTGGGACCATGCCCGGTCAATGGGATTACGAAGGCTGATGATAAATTTAAGCCGCTTATATTGTTCTGTAGCCTGATAAACACGCCGAAAATTCGCAATGCATGTTTCATGGGTATAGAGATATGAGGGCGATGCATCGCCGCATTGTTGATCAGGGGCTGCCGCCCGGTATAATTGTGCGTATCCATCAATCGTGTCTATTATTCCGGGAAACTTGTCCGGGCTGTTAAAAGCGGGCCGGTTGTTCATAAAGCTGAAAAACCAGGACTCTTTTTTATCCGGCATGAAAATTTGCGGATGGCCCTGAAGATAATAGTGCAATGATGTTGTCCCGCTTTTAGGCGCGCCCACAATAAAAAAGTCAGGAAGATTGACACGGCCCAAGGTCTCTATGGTGACTTTCATTCTATTCCTTTGAATGTGTATTAACTGGAGTAAAGGGTTGAAAAATCTGAATCGCCCCGGCCGATGAAAAGATCCCGGGGCGATATATTGTCCATTTGATACATGGCAGGATCAGCACATCCCAAAAGAAACGTTTTGCTGCGGCGACCTCTAATAAAGAAAAATGATGTCAACACGTTTAATACCGGATCTTGATCATTGATCAATAAAGTTTCCACGACATTGGTGTCATTTTGCAAAAACCAATGCAATGCCGGTTTCATGAGGACCTTAAAAATATGCGGCGCGTCAAAGGGGAAGATCCAGTCCACCAGATAGCCTTTTATCTTATCATTTCGTTTTTTTAAACTTGTCACCAGATAGCCTGCCAAACGGTTGTTTTCCCTGGCCACCCAGATCTGATAATCATCCCGGGCGCTTTGAAAACGCCATCGTAAATAATCCGGGTCGGGAATCAGGCGAAATGGATAGTCATCCTTGACGGTATTCCACAATTGTTCAATCCCATCGGGGACCTTGTTTGTCTGCTCAACCGATATGCCGGTTGTCGAGACAAACGCCCTACGCGCGTTGATAATCCCCTTGGTCACAAAACCTGCGGCAGCCCTGATCTTTTCAGGGGCCGGTATCAATTTTCCCGGATTGAGGATAAGCGACATCAATGGCCTGTCGATATCAAGCAATATATATTTTCCCAATTTTTTTCTAAAAAAGACCTGGGAAACATCATTGGTAAACCCGTATAAGATAACTTTCTGCTTAACCATCAAATCTATTATAATGTCCATGATCCACCCAAAGGCAACTCCGCCCCGGTATTCTGGATCTGCCATCACATCAACCACTTGATACGAAGAATATATTTCACCCTTCCCCCGTATGCGTCGCACCCAGATCCCGGTGAATGCGACAATTTCCCCATCCGGTGCTTCCACCACATTTGCCAGGGTCTTAAAAGGCGGCGTAATATATTTCCAGCGCCAGTAGGCATCATCCAATCGCGTTCCCCAAACCCGCGCATACAGATCGCAAAGCCCCGGCAGGTCGTTTTCGTGAAAGGGTCTTAGGGTTAAAGGAATTTCTGTAATTTTTGCCTCTTTTGAGATGCCATCAACCATCCAATGAAGTCCCCAATGTTGCAAAAGTCAGGTGTTCTACCATTTGGATTTTCCTTTTCCTGTTAAAAAATGAAAAACGCCCAGACCGGTGCCAATGTTAAACGCAATAAAATATGAGAACGCCGCCAGGCCTTTAACGTTCAAGATACGATAATATGCCAGGATTGCCGCTCCGTAAAAAAGGACCTGGCAGAACAAAAGCCCTGCCCAGTAAACACCGGAAAACGCCAGAATAAAATTTGTTATGAAAAGGGAGATTAGCAGAAGCGGGATCAACCTGCGGACCACCTTATGGCAAAATAGGGCGACACCATACCGGAAGGTGTCTTTCTGGACGAACAACTGCCGGTTTTTCCAAAGGGCGTTCAATCCCCGGGTGACGATCCGTGAGCGGCGGGTCACTTCACCTGAAACTGTTTTTGACGGTTTGGATATATAGGCAGCCGTTTCAGGCAGGCCCCCAAAGATGTAGCCCTGTTTTACAACAGCCAGCAGGGTAAAGATATCATCACAGACATCCGCTGGCACATCCTGGCGAAGCGTCTTTCTAACGGCATACAATTGACCGGAGCATGAGGTCACACTCCCCAGAAGATCCATTTCAGCCCGCTTGACTCTTTTTTCAAACAGCCAATATTTTTTCTGGACAGCCCCGATACCACCGTCCAAATCATCGGATCTGTTAATTTCCACTGTCCCGGCGCATCCCCCGACGTTGGGGTCCATCATTGATCGATTAATCATTGATATGACATCGGGGTCCAATGCGGCATCCACATCGGAAACCACAATAATCGTGCCGGTAGATTGTTTCACCGCCTGGTTAAGCGCAAGGTTCTTTCCCACCCAGGTTCCGGTTTGATGGAACCTTAAAGGGAAATGGCAGGATGCATTATTTATTATTCCCGGCAGTTCCGGGAGCTCTCCGTCTCCCGACACGAGGATCTCAAGTTTTTCAGCCGGATAGTTCAGCAATGAACAGTTTGCAAGCTTTTCCGGCAGCAGGTGAACATCGTTTTTATACACCGGAATAATTAAGGTCATCCCAAGCCTCCGGTTTGCAGGGGGCGCCACAGGGTCTCTCTTTTTCCTGACACACATGGAGATCAACGCCGCGATGAACGGGTATGCAATTTGAATAAAGATCAGGCCCGCCGCCGTAAAAAAAACAATAACTGCTGCAATATACATTGAATACCCTAAAAAATTTTTTTGTAAATAAAACCGGGGATATGGTGGTGACGTTTGTTCATGATGGTCCCAAGGATAACCGGATCTGCCGCCTTCAAGTGATCTATTGCCGTAGAGACAACCTGCTGCCGGGTTTTTTCGGCTTCCACAACAATAAAAACGCCATCGAACAAACCGGCGTTGGCCAACGTTGCCAGGGATGTCATAATAGACGGTCCATCCACAAGGATGAGATCAAACTGATCTTTGAGTGCGTCCATGGCCTTTGGAAAAGCTTCCGACAAGGTGCCGGCATCAACCCCATGGGAAGGCATGCGACCGACAGGAACAAAAAACAGGTTTGGATGCTCGGGGCTTGGGTGGCTAAAACACCAGTCAGCGACATCGGATTGGCCGTTCCGGCCGGCACCGCTTAACGCCCAGCCCAGTGCGGGATTGCCCATCTTGTCCGTTATTTCCGGATGCTGGAGATTAAAATCCACAACCGCAATCTTTTTTTGGGTGCTGAAATTCTCCAGGCACATCTGGGCGGTTTTAAGACAGGTAAATGTCTTTCCCTCTTTGGGAACGGCGGAAAGAAAGATAAATGCCTGCCCGGACTTCTCAACTATTTTTCGATTCAATATAAACTTTAGGGCTTCATTTTCCACAAATATTCTCCTTATCGATCAATTTGAAATATGTGTTCTGATTTGACCGGTAGCCGGCATGATGGTGATGCCATATAAAAACAACCCGCCCATGCCACCGACACACAATCTGATAACGGGTAAAATCGCCCAGCTTTTCCATGGCAGGCCAAATAAAAACAAGAGCATTAAAGATGACGAAACCAGAATATTGATAAGATACTTCCCGGGCGGGCAACACATTTTTAACCGTATCCATAATACAAAAAATACTATCCATGCCGTTATGGTAGAGGCAAGGGCCAGTCCTTTAAGGCCCAGATCAAATAAAACGAAATCAAAAGCCAATGTCAAAGAGACGGTCAAGATGCCAAACACAAACACCTCTTTTATATTGCGTTCCACGATGAACACATTGCGCAGTCCGGCACTGCATATGACGGCAGGGATCCCCAGACAAAAATGCTGAATGGCTGCGGCCGCCGACACAGCCTGGGCGTCCGTAAAGCGGCCGTGTGTTGCCAGAATATGCACCAGATCCCCGGCAGACCAGAAAAACAGAATGGCGATCGGCAGTCCCAGGATCATAAAAAAACTGAACATCTCCAGGCGGAGGACATCCATCTTATCCGCCTGTTTGGTAATCGAAGACAATTTGGGCAGATAAACGGTGAAAATGCTTGTTGACAGCAACATGGGGACCGACCGTGCAAGCCGCTCCGAAAAAAAGAGTATTGAGATACTCCCTGCACCCAGCAATGAGGCAAACCAGCGGTCGATCAGCACAGTGGTCCTGTTCAAGACCAAAGCAACCACCACCAGCGCGGAACCGGTCAAAATCAGTTTTAAATACGGCCATTGGAAATCAGGTTTTTTCATTGATAACAATGCCCACCCCCTGGCACGCCCCTTAAGATATAACACCAGAAACTGAATGCACCCGGCCACGATCAACCCCACGGCATACCCGTAAACACCAAAGAGATAAGCTGCCGGGAATAAAGACAACAATGCCGTTACCCGCCAGCCAAACAAAGCAATCTCGGGGAACAGAATCATTTTGTGGTAATAAAAAACGGACATGCCGTGGCCGAATATGCCAAAGAGCAGAAAAGACGGTGCAAGGATTCTTAATATATTGACAGCCGTCCCATGTCCGGCAACGCTCAATCCGGGTGCCATCAGTTTGGTGAAAACCGGTGCACCGGCGATCAAAGCCATGGTACCGACCGCCAATAGAGGAAGCCACCAGCCTAAAAAATGAGGTTCAGGATCAGGATCCAAATTCTGATGGCTTTCCGAAAAGACGGGTACAAGAATGAGCGGCAGGCGCCGGGCAACCATCCGAATCATCTCTATGGGAAAAAACATGGCCACAAACAGGGCATCCGTTGCTTCATTGGCGCCGAGAACGATCACCACAAAAAAGCTGATCAGAAACCCCGCCCCTGAATTAAGCGACTTTAATCCAACCAGAAAGAACGCTTTATTTAGAAGTGCCATTGTTTACAAATTCTAATCATTTTCAGTTTATCCAAGTTCCACCCATGTGACGGATGCAGGGGGCAGCTTTACCGCCGTACCGTTATCCGGCGTATCCTGGTTCACGGGTGTTTGCCCTTTAAACCGGATCATTTTTTTTATGGCACCATAGGGCGCCGATATGGACGCGTTGATATGTTTGCCGCTTTTATTGACCAAGATCATGGTCATTGTTCGTTCAGATTTCACGGCAATTGCCTCAACACCGGAGTGATCCGTCTGGGTTTTAAAAATCTGACCTTTGGACAACGCCCGGGCAAAAAGCTGTTGGATGACCGCCTGGGCTTTGGGCTTCCGGTCTTCGGTAAAAAGGCCCTTTTTTCGAATGCCCCGGTCAATGATTTTAAAATAATTAATTGCCTTGACCTTGCCGGTATTAATCACCTGGGTCAGAACGGATGCCCACCAGACCGCGCCGTCCCAGTCACAAAACAGCCGGCTTGTCACAAGTCCGCCCTGGCGGTTGGTGGCACCGATAATAATGGGCTCTATCACACGATCGGTGTCATGTTTTTTTACGAGGGCGTCTACCTTTTCGATGAGCGTTGTATACAAGAAGGTATCTTCGAGTTCACTTGCCCCGTAAACATTAAAGACGATGTCATCCACAATGGGATCGGCCTGCTTTAAACTCTGTTCTATCCATCGGGTATCTAAAAATTCCTGGTTTTCCTGTTTATCCAGGCTTACCCCGGTGGCTACGGCAGGGACGCCGATCCGGCAGGTGCGGGTTTTTGGATCATTTTTTATCCTGCTGCCCGCCGTTTTTAACAAACTAAGATATTGTTCCAGTTTCAGGATTTTATTGGGTTCGTTTAAAAACTGAATCACAAAGCTGTCAGGATTCATGTTTCTTTGGGTCATCATATTGCCTGCGGCAACCTGGGCCCATTCCCCCCACTCCAACGCCTGCATCTGAGGGGAAAGCGTTTTCATCCACCCCGCGAACCGGTCCAGAACCACCAATGAAAATTTTCCCGGCCGGTAGAAAAGATGTTTTTGGTCATTAAATCGGAACGAACTAAGGTTGGCGACATGGGGATCGGCATTGTCATTTACCCGTTCTTCGGAGGTATGGGAGACAAAGACTTTTTCTGCCTGAATACCATATTCCGTCATTTTTGTTTCCTGCCACCCGTTCTTGGGCCCAAAGAACCCGACCGCCCCAAGCTTTGGCGCATCCAGGGTATGATTGGATACCTTGACGGCAACCGGTACACACTCAGATTCCGGGCCGGACAGCCGCAGCCGGTCTGATGCCGCCTGGAGACCTTCGGGTGAACTGCTGAAATACGAGGGAATGCCTTCAATCCAGAACCCGACGTTATCGGCAAACAATTTACCCGTGGTGCCGATTTCAACTTTCCAGATCCCCGGTTCCGGCCTATTGACATGGATATGTTCGGGAAAAACAGGATTGAACGCGGGATTAAAATTTCCGGAGCCTGCAGAACTGTTTATTTCCGAAAGATCAACCCCCTGGGATTTAAGCTTTTTAAGCAGCAATTTGGGGTCAACTTCGGGTAATTCTTTATCCGAAACAACACGGCCATGGGGATCGGACAACTTTACACGGGCAGGTTTGCCCTTATAGGATCGGTGGTTGATCACATAAAAATCAAAGCCGGATGATTTGGCCGGTACATGAAAGAAAAAAGGCGTATGGCCGAAAGGCCTTTTTACGCCGGTCATCTCCACCGGCGGCTCAAAAACCATGTCTCCCCGGCTCAGGGAAACATCCCAAAGGTAACTGGGTTTTAAAATCAAAACGTAGTGGCCCGGCCCCTTATCGACATTCAAAGTGATGGTACCCGAGGTTTTATGACCTAAAAAAACGGTTTTAATCATACGGCCGTCAGGGCCTAAAAACAGCAAGGGTTCATCCAAGCCATATTCAGGCCGGTACCGGACGGTCAAGGTTTCATTGCGCCCTTCAGCATAAATATGAAGCCGCCCCTGCCTCAATTCAGAAATTTGCCGGGGGGCGGACCATGACGATTGCGGCAGTGCAACAAGGAGCACCCCCAAAAGAGCCCCCCATACAAACAATGGATTTAGGCGATTCAATGAAGATTCATTTTTTTTGGACATAAGCGATATCATTTTGCCCCTCCTGTCATGATGTACGTAGATCTAGCACCGGCTGGATGCGTACACCAAAGGTTTAAAAAGGATAGGAGACCTGGACACGTGTGCGTCAAAACAGATACCCGGCCCTTTCAGCCGTCTCGTTCACAGCCTGTTCCACGGCCTCCAATTCTGCCGGGGTAAGGGTCTGCCGGTATTTGGTATTCATATTGCGGACATTGCCGATACGGTCAATATAGCGTTTAACCGTTCGGCAGTAGCCCAGACCGCACTTGTCGAGCATGGCGGTTATGGTATCAAAGGCAGCGGCCGCAAAGTCCTCATATTTTATCTCGATGAATTGTCCCGGTAAAAGCGGTTCACTCTCCTGCCAAGTCTGTTCAAGCACCCTTGCCCATTGGACCGCGGCCAGGACGCAGGGTAAGTGCCCCGAATGCGTCCACCTGCGTAAATCTTCCGGGGGCAGTCCGGTCCAGAACGGCCGTTCCCATCCCCCTTTTTCTTTCCAGTAGGGCACGTTCAAAAGAGAAGCCACAACCGCCCTGGGGTCACGCATCACATGAACAAAAACGGCATCCGGAAAAATCGTGGATAAAAAATTGATACGGGGCGGACCTGTCAGTTTAACGATCAGCCTTGTGCGGCCCTGGTATTGGAGTATGGTATGGATGTAATGGCGGACCCGCTGACAGGTTCGCGCAGACGGGGTGCCGCCACCCGAAAAATCCCATGTAAAATCATGGCCGCATAATTGTGTCCACAGGGTATAATCCCCTTCGTCGCAATAGGGCAAATATTTTCTCAACCGGGATGAGACCATTTTATCCTGGCGTTTCTTGCCCCTCAGATACCAGCCGACATGGGGGAGCTGTGTGATACGGTTTAACAAAGACAACTGGGGCAACTGCCGGAACCGATGGTTATAATTTGAAATCCAGCCCAGATCGTCATGAAGGGAGATGATCTCCGAGATCACCGACGTCCCGCTCCGGTCCATACCAATGACAAAAATCGGCCGGTCAATCGTGTCCTGTTTCATTCCCCGAGGCCCCCTTGGGCCGGATCAACCGCACCCGATTTCTGAAACAACGCCAGGTATAAATCTTCGTACTGGGTTACACTCTTCTTAATATCGTAGGCTTTTAACACTTCCCTGCGGCCCTTTTGTGCCGTTTTCAACGCCCGGCCCGGATCAGCAAGCACGGTGTCAATGGTGTCGGCCAGGACTTCGGAATTTGCCGGCGGCACCACCCATCCTTTGTCCGGGGTCAGCAGATCGGGTATCCCGCCCACAGCACTTGCAATAACCGGCAAGCCCGATGCCATGGCTTCCAGCAGGCTGAGCGGCAGGCCCTCATGACGGGATGGAAGCACCAAAAGGTCCCCGTTTTTCATGAACGGGGCGATCTCCCGGACATAGCCCAAAAACACAACCTGATCAATGAGCCCCAGATTGTCCCTAAGTGCTGAAAGCGATGCTCTTTCCGGCCCGTCTCCGGCAATCAGACATTTGAACATCCGTTGTTTTCCGGCCAGCAGGTGCAACGCCGTTATCAGAACATCAAATCCTTTTTCCCTGGACAACCGGCCTGCGGCCACAATGGTCGGCGGCTCATGAAAGGTGTTCCGTTGGGTGCAGAACCGTTCCACATCAATGCCGTTTTGGATCAAACGCATCTTGGCCGGTTTCCATGCCAAGGTATCATGTAAATGACGTATCACGCTTTGGGATACGGCCGTATGACAAGCGCTTAACGGATATAACAATAGTTCAAAAGCAATCCGCTTGATGGCTTTTTTTTTAAATGTCATGCCATGGTGGGTCCGGATCACCCTCACCCGCCCGTTGCCCATGGCTGCCAGTCGCCCGTAGAACCCGGCGGTAAACAGATGGGTATGCAGGATGTCTATCTTCTCCTGACGGATCAACCGCCGAAGGGCCCACCACCGTAGCGGCTTAGGCCGGGCCGGGACCTGAAATAGGGTAATGCCCTCTTTTTCAAGATCGCCTGCCAGCTCACCGCCCAGCCAGGTGGCAACCATGGGTTCAAATTTTTTTCTATCCGTATGTTTAACCAGATTAGAGATCATGATTTCGGCACCCCCGAAATTCATATGGGGCGCCAGATGGAGAATGCGTATTTTATGCATTGTATGTTTCCATTAAGGAAATGATCCGTTCATGGCAGGTTTTCCGGTTGTAATTTTTTTCAATATATTTTCCGGCGGCCTCTCCGTATTGGCGTCTCAAGGGTTCATCATCGTACAATCTTTTTATTGCCCCGGCCAACTCATCGGGCTTGCGCGGTTCCACCAGCAAACCGGTCTGTTCATGGATCACGGCTTCAGGTACACCACTGACCCAGGTTGATACGCAGGGCAGACCGCATGCCGATGCTTCAAGAATGACGTTGGGGATACCGTCCCGGTCGCCGTAGGGCCCGACTTCGCACGGCAGAACAAACAGATGGGCACGTTGGTACAATCCGACAATTTTATCCTGACTGCACGGCGCCAGCCATTGAATATGATCATTAAGATTCAGCGCATGGGCAAGGGTTCGGATCTCTTTTTCCGTATAACCGGGAAGGGCCAGAAAATCGAGTTTAACCGGCACCCCGTCATCTATCAGGATACGAAGGGCACGCAACAGCGTGGCAAATCCCTTCTGCCAGGTCATGCGCCCGATGGAAAGGAGGGTAAACGGCTCCTGGGACGCCCCGTTCCCCGGTGTCATCAAATCCACATCAACACCGTGGGAATAGACTTCAATTTTTGAATGGTCAACTTCCGGATAGGTTGATGCCAGATACCGTTTATTGTACCGGGTCGATGTCAAAAACAACCTGCAGTGTGTCAGTATTTTAGGCAGAAAGCTGTTAAACTTGTAAAGGTCATGGGCATGGCCGGTGCAGGTGAACGACCGGTTAAGCAACCGGGATATAACAAATGCCGTGGTTGCCGGCATATTTGCCCAATGTCCATGGAAGTATTCAATCCCTTCTTTTTGCGCCACATGCGCGGCATGGACCATTTTGGGCCAGGCAACCAACGCCTTGAACATCTCTTTTTTCTTTGATGCATGCCCGGACATGACATAGATGAATAAATGGGTGTACTGCCTGGGATTCTTGAAGAAAAAATAGAGCTGGGTTCTCAGATAGAGTCGGTAAACCGGAAAATAATGGACTTTTGTTATCCAGCCCGGCACCGGCCCGCTGTTTTTAAAAAAAGCAAACACATGGTTTTCACGCCACAGCTCCTTCATGGCAGAGATGTCGGCCACCACAAAGGTTTCCGAAACCGAGGGAAAGCGCGTCACAATGTGGGCGATGGCTTTTTTCAAAAGATCTTACTCCTTTATTCCTTGTGCCTGATCCGGCAGGCCCAATGTCTCTTTTCCGTCATTTTCTTCATTGTCTTCTTGAATATCCAGGGCCCGGGTCATGGCGAATACCAGCCAGAGATATTTTGTCTCCTGCAGGTGGAGGAATAATCCCATCACCAGCAATGCCGTAAACGCGCATATTAAAGCCAGTCCAAAATTAAAATTGCCCGGCAGTCTCTTATGAATTTCCCTTTGCGTCAGATATGTGCAGACCAGAAAACCTGTAAAAAAAATGAATCCAATGATCCCGGATTCCGTGATAACGGTCAGATACATACTGTGCGCCATGCGTGGAACGCCAATCAAGACGGGAGCGTCCTGGTATTTTGCCATCTGGTGGAGCACGGGGAAATTACCGGGGCCGCATCCCAAAAGCGCATGGTCTTTAAGAATATTTGCGGCGACATTATAATAATTGGCCCGGCGCTGGACAGAGGTGTCGGACTGTCGCTGGGCGGTATTGAACAGGGTGTCAAACCGGTCCACAATGGAATCGGGCGCAAACGGCAGGGCCGACAGCATCAATAAAAGCAGGGCAACAATATGGGTAGGCGTTAACAGTTTTCGGATCTTAAACAAAAGGAACATTAAAGAAGCAATAAGCGTCAAATACGCCGATCTGGAGTATGTCAAACCGATTCCGGTAAGGATAAGCCCCGCGGAAATCACATAAACCCACCGAAATTTATCTTTTTTTTCCACAGCGCAGACAACGGCCCATACCAACGCGACAATTAAAAGGATGGAATAGGCGTTGGGATCAATGCCCGAGGCCCCTGTGATGCGGACATCGTTAACGAGCAACCCGCCGACGCCCAGTTCTGAAAAGGGATTCTGCCCGTCAATATAAGCCTTTAATCCAAAAAGAACAGAAACCGCGGCACTGAAAATTACAGTTTTCCGGGTCCAGTCCGGCCACGGACTTTTTGCAAGGGATCTGCTGAACAGATAATACATGGCCCACATGCTGATATATCGTCTCATGGTGTCCAGGGCCTGTAACTTGTTCACGGCGATCATCACGAGAATACAATTCAACAGCGCATAAAACAAAAGCCATCTGTCCATGGCGTTCAACGGCATCGGGGCGTCGTCGCCAAGCAGCCTGTCGCCCACGAAAAGAATAAAAACGAACGGAAACAATAGTTTAAACAGGGTGGTTGAATTATCCGCCCCGGGGATTACCGCAAATACATCCATGGGAATCAGGCAGATCAAAAACAACAAAATGATTTGGTACCCTTTCACCAGTTTGCGCAGCGGCAACACCAAGAGAACAATAAAGGGGAGTGTCACCACGATGGTGGGTGCAGACCCCGTGATGACAGTTGTCAGGATAAGCCCCAGCCCCCCCGCAAAGCCTAATATAAGGGATATCCAGACCATTTAAGTTTTCCCGGATCTTAAAACAAGGGGATGGGTTATCCGCTGCAGTAAAAACAATACCGGCCAGAAAATATAGCACCCTTTAAATGTCCACACCTCCAGCAGTACCCGGGCAACGTCCAGGGCCGGATATCCTGTACCGACAATGGAAATCCGTTCAACCCGGGCAGGTGTTCCGCTGTTGTTATGATGCCCGGGCGAACGGGTCGTACTCAGATATCCGGATTTCAACGCCGTTTTTTCAACAATGGCATTTGATTTGTCCCGGGGCCACACAAGGTGGCGAACCGGTTTTCCCGTCAATCTTTCCAGAATTTCCCGGCTTTGAACCAGTTCATTTTTCCATCTTTTTTCGGCATGGGCCTGGGGCTCTGCTGTACCGATCTTTTGATGGGTTTCTTGAAACTGCCTGACGATACTGTGCAGGCGTTGGGCCCAGTCGGATTGATCAAAAAATCCCGGACGGCCGGCCGCATCAACCAGAAGGGTAATCAATCGGGGATCAGGATAAAAAATTCGGTCGGATAATGCCTCGCCAAAGGGGAACAACGGATAGCCGGGCGGCAGCGCCACCTCATGTTTGAACCATTCGGGTTTCAGCTGTGGATTGCGATGGCAGAAAAGTGTGTGGGGGACATTGTGTGGATTCACAAACCCGATCACCTGATCCGAAACAAATATATGATCATGGCTGGTGCCATGGCTTTGAACATCCACCAGACCGCTTTGCTGAAGCGCTTTGATCTCTGCCGGTCCCAGATAGCCCTTCCAGTTCAGTTCCAAAGGTTTAGCATGGGGCATTCTTAAACGTGGTGTTTCACATGTATCGATCCAGTCGGTGGAGACAAAAACCGTGGCTTTCATATGATGTTTTTCAAGTACATGAAACGCCCCCACCCAGTTGTCCAGATATCCGTCGTCAAAGGCGATGGCTATTTTTTTGCCGGCCCTGAAGTTTTTGGTTTTACGGATCTTGTATAAATCATCAAAAAAGATGCCTGTATACCCGAACTTTGACAGCCACTTGATCTGTGCTGAAAACGTTTTAACCGTTACAACAATACTGGGGTCGCGTATCCAGTCTCCATCATTGGAAATACTGTGAAAAACGATGACCGGAATACGGTTCAGGTCCCAGGCCTGGAGCGTGGCAAGTCCAAGTATAGGGACCATTGCCATTTTGGTCCATTGGCTTACCGGCAAAACAAGTATAAGTATGCAGCCCAAGGCAAACAGTACCCATCGAAATGTCCGTTCAAATCTGCGCCTGTTCAAATTCATGTGCGTCACAAGATCCGCCGGCTATTTAAGCCCATGCATCTCTCTTATCAGCCGATCTGAAGATTTTATTTGTTCCCCTTTTGCAGTGCTGTGGGGAATTTGCAGGTCCGGCTCCGGGGTGTCTGCCAGAAAACTTGCAAGAACAGGCAGCCCCGTCACCTTCTCTATATGTTTGGGCAGCTTAAAAGAATCGTCCATCATCTCCAATAGGACGGCCGCACAAATTCCTAGGAAAAGGCCGGCAAAAAGCGACAGAATCAAAAGGATAAGGCGCTGGGGAAAAACCGGTTTAGCCGCCACATACGGCGGGGTTAAAACAGCGACATTTGAAAAGGTCTCATCCCTGAGTTCGAGACTGATCCGGGTTTCATGATTTTTGGTTTCATATAGATTGGCATTTTCCTTTAGAACCGAGGCTTTCTCCTGCAGTATTGCGATCTGTGTTTCAGCTTTATCAATCTTGAGCAGTTGATCGATAATGCCATTGCGCTTTTGTTTGAGCAAAGTCAAACGGTGTTTTTTGGCATCAAGCTGCTGCTTGGCGGACAAAGTAAGATTTTTCCTGATATTGCCGGACAGTTCCAATATTTCCTTATCGATCCGCTTGAGGGTCAAGCTGTTGGCATCAAAATATTTTAACGCAGCCGCACGTTCGGTAACGGCCCGGCCCAGACTTTCCCGCAGGCTGCCCAGGGATTCATCCGGAACGTCCTGAAAAGGTGGGGTCGGCAAAAGATCAACAACGTTCATCTGTGCCAACTGCTTTAAATAATTTTTCAAACCGTCAATATCGACTTCAAGGGTGCTGATCTCCCCCCTCAACCCATTTGCCTCCTGCTGCAGTTCCGCCATCTCCTGCTGGGAATTCACAACCCGGGATTTTTCTTTAACGAACGAAAGCTGCCGGTTGATCTGAACCAGCTCGTTAAAATAGTTATCGGCCTGACGCTTAAAGAAATCCGGCGCACTGGTAGCCATCCACAACTCTTCGCGGATGTCCATATAGGTGTCCAGGTATATTTGCAATACATCCTTTAAAAACGCAGGGTTTGAATGCATCATTTCAACTTCAATGACATGGGAGCCCATGACGGGTGTGACCACAACGGCGGCGTGAAGCGCATCAATCAGGGGGTCACTGATGTCCTGGGTCTCTTTAGCGCCCAAAACACCTTTCATTGCCGCAGTTAATTGACCGAAAATTTTTTTGATGCCCGAATCTTGGGACAATGAGAACCGAATCCAGCCAAAATATGCATCGGGATATATTTCCTTGATTTTAGACAACGCCTGGTCGGACAATCTAAGACTGTTTAAAAGCCGTTCTTCATCTGCGGCCATGTCGGTCGCCTGGCTTCCAACACGGTAGCCACGGCCGGGCTGGATCATCTGGGCATCCTGTTCGCTGCCCCGCATGATGATTGAAAAATGGCCCACAAAAAGCGGGGGCAAAATAAAGGTGAACACCAGGGTGATGAGCGCAGTGGCAAAGGTTGTCAATACCAACAGTTTCCACCTTAAAAAAACGATGATCAATATATCCTGGAACCATTCCGAAACACTGGCTGAATTTTTCTTTGGCATCTTATTTAGATCTCTTGGTTGGTGAAGGCAAACCGCGTTGATGGTTTGGGATTAACATCAAAATAAACCGGGTCTCCTTTAACATCAGTCATCATCCAGATCCCAGCCCTTGATATTATAGCTGATGCCTTTAAACATAAGTGTCTGGGAAACCAGCCCCATGATGTGAGCAATGTTTGACAGATTGGATTTGGGCACATACAGGATATCACCGGGTTCGACGAAGTTAATTCCCGTTGAATTGCTGCCCTTAAAAAAATTTAAGTTTGCATGATACGCGCTCATGACATTATCCCTGATACGCAGGTGTACGGCCTTGGCAGGGACGGAATCGCGGGTGGTTCCTCCGGCCATGGCCAGCAACTGAAGGGTTGTAATGGTCTCATTTGTCGTATAAATGCCCGGATTGCGAACCTCACCAAGCACGTAATAATAACTGGAGGCCGGTGACTGTAGATTAATACTGACCTGAACATTGTTAAAATATTGTCTATAGGCATCATTCACAGCTGCCGTGAATTCATCAAGGGGTCTGCCCGCAGCCTGAATGTCTCCAATACCCGACAGTGCAACTTTCCCATCTTTGCGAATCCGTATTGATTGTGTCTGCCCCGCACTGGATGAACTGGTCGCATTTTTAAGTTCTTCGGAATTTTTTCCATATGCCGCCAACTCAAGGAATAATTCAGGTTCCCATAAAATCCCCGTATATCCGTTCTTTATGGATTGGGTCGCTTCTGCCAGGGTTTTGCCGGCAATGGGAAAACTGCCGATATACGGAAGAAAAACCCTGCCGTCCGGTGTGATCGTTTGCGTTGTATTTAAATTGGGTAACGAGGTATATTTTACGGAAATGGTATCGGAGATCTGCAGGCGGTATGCGTTTTGCTGAAACCGGTAGGCGAAATTATAGGAGACGGTGATGACATCGCCTACATTCAGCGGCTTCATTCCATTTACTTGGTTTGGTGCGCCGTCCCCGGCATTTAAAGGCAGAACTTGGATATTTTCAGGTGGGATTTGAGCTGTGCTGCTGCAACCGAACAACCCGGGGATAAAAGCAAACACAGCAATGAAAAAAACGAATCTAAGTTGCATAGCTTATAAAAACCTTAAAAGAGAATTGACTAATACTGAACGACGCATTCATCAAACCTACTTATTTCATCGAGAGAATCAATGTCAAGCTTAAAGATTCGACTGCAAAAATATGCTTAGGGTATTATTTTCTTATTCGCCAATAAAATTTTTATATGCCAAAAATAATATTCTTTATCAGTATGCACCTTTGTGACCCAGGACGACAAAAATAGTTTTAAAAAGTATTTTTAGATCAAAAAGCGGACTTTGTTTCTGAATGTAATACGCATCCATCAGAACACGATCACCAAAATCCACATCACCTCGTCCCATAACCTGCCAGTAACCGGTTATACCCGGCGGCACAACAAGCCTGGCAAGGTCCGACGGGGCATATACATCCGTATTAAATGAGGTGGGTCTTGGGCCGACCAGCCGCATATCGCCTTTGACGACATTAAAAAGATTCGGCAGTTCATCCAGGCTGGACTTGCGCAGGAATCTGCCCACCCCGGTGACCCGGGGATCATTGGTCGCTTTAAAATCCGGGGAATCCGAATCATGCCGGTTCAGATGCATCACCCCGCTTTTCAATTTGTCGGCACCGTTCACCATTGTTCTGAATTTGATCATCCGGAACCGTCGCCCCAGATACCCGGTCCGTTCCTGATGGAAAAATATGGGGCCGGGGCTGTTCAGTTTTATGAGGACTGCAATGAGACACAACAGCGGTGCAAAGACAAGCAGCAGAAAAAATGCAAGAAATGAATCAACAAATCGTTTTGTGAGTGACAGCGCCCAAGGTCTTCCATGGTCTTTACTAAAAAGCCACCCTTTGGGGGATATGCTTTGGATGTGCTCGTTAATTAACGCCCTTGTGTTACTGGGTTGCCTTTTATTGACAAAAAATACCTCTTTATCAGTAAACAGCCCTCCGACTTTTAACGATCTTGCATTTCTTCG
This sequence comes from uncultured Desulfobacter sp., assembly GCF_963666675.1. Taxonomy (NCBI): domain Bacteria; kingdom Pseudomonadati; phylum Thermodesulfobacteriota; class Desulfobacteria; order Desulfobacterales; family Desulfobacteraceae; genus Desulfobacter; species uncultured Desulfobacter sp. The sequence goes on from NZ_OY762929.1 coordinate 4,667,839, forward strand.
GAAATACTTTTCGACGATCGCCGACCTCATAACAAACATGCTAAACTCCTTTTCCAGCTACCCGATTCAAATCAATCCAGTGTAAAACCCCCAATTTTCAAGCCCAACGGGGCTTTTCGTTCAAAAAAAATGAAATGTACCGGTATCAAAATGAAAAATATCAATGCCATCTGCAATAAAAGGTAAACGTTTCTACGCTGGCCCTTCGGCGTAATACAACGAACTGAATCAAACCAGACGATGCACATTGTGCACCATAGAACATAATTATTTGATTTTTATTAACCGGAATATCTTTAAAACAATCTTTAAATATCGCTCCGCCGGCCTGCTTTTCGCCGTCACGAAGTGACAACTCCTATCTTAAATTAAATTTGCCCAGCCGTTTCATAACCGCGCAAATTTAGTAACTTAATGCAAAATTCGTTACTTTCAAGACCCTTACATCAAGAATTACAAATGAAAAACCCATTTTTATGCAAAATTAAAATAAGAGATCGTATATCTGATATAACGGCCACGGGCCGACCTGGCATATCGTCTGCCGGGCTTCGGCCCACAACGAAGATTGAAAGAACTCAATAAGTTATCGAGCTCTTTCATATAAACCGTGGTAATTGAAGGCCAAATGGGCGCTGCGGGAAGAGAAGCACGAAAGAAATCTGCGGCATCCGCGGCCGGCCCGGGCATTGACAATTGCAACCCAGTTCCTTAAATTCAGGTATCAGCGCTAACCGCGGCCGAATAGTGCCGCTCTAAAGGAGACAAAATGAAAGCCACGCACTATACAAATATCCAGGAAACCAAAATAGACAACGACTTGGTCAAACGCGTCACCGGCCGGGTACTCATCGGCAAAGCGGATGGGGCACCCAATTTCTGCATGAGAAGATTTGATATTGAACCCGGCGGCCATGCCCCCCGGCACACCCACGATTGGGAGCATGAAATTTATGTGGTTGAGGGACAAGGAGAGGTCCTTCTTGGGGATCAGTGGCATGAGGTTTCCCAGGGCAGTGCGGTGTACATCCCCCCCAATGTGGACCACCAGATAAAAAACAGTTCCGATGGGCCTTTGGCCTTTCTTTGCCTGGTACCGTCACAAGCCCCGGAGATGTAGATGAAAAATCCCAGGACCTGTGTCAGCCCCCGGGGACGGTTTGTGGTGGGCATCCATGAGCCCCGATTTGGTGTGGATAATTTCCGGCAGAATACGATGAGAGATGTGCTTGGCCGACTGCCCGACGGCAGGCCGGTGGAGAACCTGACCAATTACCCCCAGGGTCAGGTCCGGGCGGAAGCAGCGGATCGGATTTATGAAATCACCAATGCGTTCCCATTCCGGGGGAGTACATTTATCAATTCGGCCTGGGCGGACCACAAGGCAAAAAGGCCGGATACCATAAAACTGTCCCCCCGGCCGGATTGTTCATTAACCGCCGGGCTGGAACAATGGCAAAAGGAAAAGGGGGGAGCAAAAGGATCTGTGGACCAGATGCTTGCCCTGCTTCCCCGCCCTCTGAAACTGGCCCTGGCCCAGGCGTCCACGGATACTTCGGATCTATGTGCCCTTGCCTGCCTTGCCTGCGACTTTGTATATGATGACGGTGAGGATTGCCCGCCCACGGGTATTGCCTTTAAAGAAAACGATCGGGGGCGGGCCTTCCCGGTCATCCACGACCATGATCTTTATGATGTGCTTGGCAACAACCCCGCCCTGCCCGATGCCTACAAAGAGCTCATGGTCCTCAAACCCGGCATCCAGGGCAACAGCCCCATTGTGGGAGAAAGCCTGGACAACACCCACGTATTTGAATATATGCGGGCCAATTCATATATCCCCTGGGGCCATTATGCCAGCAACATGGCCAATGACCAGATCCGCTACCGGGCCAATGACCTGACCCCATCGGACATGGCAGGGATTCGCCATCTGTATTACCAGCGCATCTATGTGCGCACGGCCCGGATGCTGGGCGTAACGGTGCCCGCAACCGGCCGAAGCCTGTCTGAAACGGAACTTGAACAGTTGCGCATAGATATCACAAAGGCCATGGCATCGGGTGACCACAGCCCGCAGAACGAAGATTTGCCCTTTTTCACGGGGGCGCTATGGGGATGGAATTTCGGATTCGGGTTTGCCCAGTCCGGACACCGTCTGCATGCCTCCCACCAGATGATTCACCAGCAGAATGCCATGATCCCTGCGACCATCACGGACAACGACGGCACCCCGTACCCCTGTTTTGCCTGCGGGGATCTTGTGACCGACTTTATCCAGGATTTTAAAGCCGCCCACAACACAGACTTTTTTACGGCATTCATCCAGGCCATTGAAAACAACCAACGCACAGACATGAATCCGGACGGCCCCAACGATCTGGTGGTCTGGGAAAATGACAAGGTCATGCTGTTCGCCCCCAAGGCCCAGGTCAGTGAATGGGAACTGATGCTCATGACCAAAACCCCCTGCCCCCATGTGCTTGCCGCCGATACGGACACCCGGAATGCCCTGGACACCGGCATCCGCATTGCCATCCAGACCCTGGAAACCATAGGCGCACAGATGGTCACAAGTGTGGAGTTTTCAGGCCGGTTTAACAGCCCGGTCACCGGGCAGCATCTGATGTACTCGTTTATCCCCCGGCTTCCCTATGCACCGGGCACCTTTTCCGAGGCCCAGATGCGCTTTATCAGTGGATGCTATCCCGAAGATTTCGCCTTTGCCTGCCGCAACGTCCTTCAGCAAGGATAAGCCCAGACGAAAGACAAACCTCAGACAACCGGTTTCCTGCGATAGATCAGCATGCTGGGCGAAGCCAGCCCGAATGCAATAGCCCCCAGGATAAAAAGGGTTTTAATCCCGTTTTCCGCCGCCACACTCAGGGTCTGATCCGTAAAATGGCCCGAGGCAATGGCCACGACGGCAACCATGGTATTGTAGGCAAAGGTACCCGGAATCATGTGAATGATGGCGGCCACGGTAATGACTTTCGGGTGGGCGCGATATTTTTGGCCCCACCCGATGCCGTAAAAACTGACACAGGCCGCGGCCACAAAGGTTGACCAGATAATGTGCAGGCCGTGGTGCATTAAAAAAAATTTCACAAAATAGCCCAGAAAACCGCCAACAGCACAAAAGACAAGCTGGCGCGCCGGGACGTTAAAGGCCATGGCAAAGCCCAGGGCCGGGACCATGGCATACGAACAATTGAGCAGAAATTGAGGATCCAACACCAGCATTTATATTCCTAAAATATTCATGGCGCAGATCATGCCAAGGGCCGTGGCCAGGGTGATCAGGGATGCGGAAATCCACCTGGCCACCCCCATGTTCTTAAACCCTTTAACCATATCGGACAGGGCATTGACCAGGGGAAAACCCGGCACAAAAAGCAACACCGAAGAGTGCACTGCGATGGAAGGGTCGGCACCGATCTTGAACTTCAGTGCCAACCCCGACAGGCAGGTGCAGACCAGGGCGGCAAAAAAGAAACAGGCCACCGGGCTGAATGCCCGGAGCTGCAATTCCCGGAGCACGGTTTTTCCCGCGGTGGCGGCGGCAAAGGTAACCAGGCACACCTGGATGTCGCCCCCGGCCAGCTTGGCGAAAAAGGCGCAGGAGATTCCGATGGCAACGGCCACCAGATGCTTGTTATAGGTTGTGGCGTCCAGCTCGAAGATGCCTCTTTCCATCTCCTGAATGGAAATTCGCCCCTGCTGGGCCAGGATAATGGTCTTTTCAACGGCCATCACCTTGCCCATATTCACACCCCGGTCCGGACATTTGGCCGTCAGGGTGGCCCATTTATCCGCTTTCATCACCGATACAACCATGGAACTTGAGGACAAAGATATCTCTGTGCAGGCCATACCGTATATGGCCCCGGTCCGTTCAATAAAATTTCTGATCAAGGCGCTTTCCGCACCATACTCAAGCAGGTTGCGCCCCACAGCCACGCAGACCCGCAGCACATGGTTCAACTCCTGCTCAAGATTTCTTACTTCTGTACACATCACGTTTTTATACTATTTCTGAACCTAGATTAAACAATACCCTGATCCATCATGGCGTCCGCCACCTTGACAAACCCTGCGATATTGGCACCATTCATATAATTGCCCGGGGTTCCGTACTCTTCCGCCGCATCCAGGCAGGCGTGGTGAATACTTTGCATGATGCCCTTAAGCTTGGTCTCAACTTCATTTCCGGACCACTTAATGCGCATGGAATTCTGGGACATCTCAAGACCGGACACCGCCACCCCCCCGGCATTGGAGGCCTTGCCAGGTGCATAAAGCAATTTGTTATCCAGAAAAATATCGATGGCGTCCGGGGTTGAGGGCATATTGGCCCCTTCGCACACAAGGTACACGCCATTGTTCACGAGATTCTGGGCATCCTTCGCATTGATCTCATTCTGGGTGGCCGAAGGAAAGGCGCAGTCGGCTTTGTGATCCCAGAGCGGATTATGGTCCTGGTTGGGGTCAAGATCCGTATACTGGGCCTTGGGATATTTTTCTACGTACTCTTTTATCCGTGCCCGCTTAACATTTTTAAGATACATGACCCACTGCAGACGGGTTTCGTCAATGCCGTCCCCATCATAGATATAGCCGGTGGAATCGGACAGGGTCACCACCTTTCCCCCCAGCTGGTTGATTTTCTGGGTGGTATACTGGGCCACGTTACCGGCACCGGACACCAGGCAGACTTTATCTTTGAGACTGTCATTGCGGGTACCCAGCATCTCATCGGCAAAGAAAACAGAGCCGTATCCTGTGGCCTCGGGCCGGATCAGTGAGCCCCCCCAGTTCAGGGCCTTACCGGTCAGCACGCCGGAAAACTCATTTTTCAACTTTTTATACATGCCGAAAAGAAACCCGATCTCCCGGCCCCCCACCCCGATATCGCCTGCCGGCACATCCGTATTATTACCGATGTGCCGGTATAATTCCGTCATAAAACTCTGGCAGAACCGCATCACCTCAAAATCGGATTTTCCCTTGGGGTCAAAGTCAGACCCGCCTTTGCCCCCCCCCATGGGAAGGGTGGTCAAGGCATTTTTAAAGACCTGCTCAAAGGCCAGGAATTTTAAAATAGACAGGTTCACAGACGGGTGGAACCGTAATCCCCCCTTGTATGGACCGATGGCGGAATTCATCTGGATGCGAAATCCCCGGTTCACCTGCACCCGGCCCTGGTCATCCACCCAGGGTACCCGAAACTGAATCACACGTTCCGGCTCCACCATGCGCTCCATGATGCCTGCATGACGATATTCCGGATTTTTATCAAGCACCGGTTTAACCGATCCCATTACTTCGTAAACCGCCTGATGAAACTCTTTTTCATAGGGGTCTCTGCCGCTGACAATATCCATTATGGTTCCCATATTACATCGCCTCCTGTTTTAAGGGTCACTTGCGCCTGAACGGAAACACGATTGTTTGGACGAATTGTCGGCGGGGCGTATGCCCGCAAAGCTACCCGGGTGCAATGCACCACATGGGTAACTTTGCGTTCAAACAATACTTATTTTCCGTCGTTGAAAAGATCGGCCACGGCACCTGCAAAATCGCCGACTGCCGTTTGAACATATGCTTCCCAATTTGTACCATGGCTATAGAAGGCCATGGAAGCAATTTTTTTGGTAATGATCGCATTTCGGTAGGACTTGAGCTTTTCTGCGTTCATGATCTTTAAAACGGCGTCTTTACCCATACTTTCGGCCAGCACCTTGGGGATATAGGTTTGAAGCACCTGCCACAAGAGATCTTCATCACTGAGAACCTCGTCAATGTGGTCAGCCACCACCCCCTGGAAGGCAAAAATCTCTTCGCTGGTCATCTCGGAAAGCACAAACAGCGGCACGCTGGGATCTGATTCGTGGATGCGGATGAGCATGGAGGTTTCAGCCCGGGCATAGTCGGCCACAAGATCCATGATATCCCGGATCAACGCCCAGCGGGTATCCACATGGTTCAGAAGGCGTTCTTCGTAATCGTCTTCTAGCAGGAAGGCGGTCAGCACCTCGGCCACGGCAGAGGAGAACACCCCGCCCTTGTTGGCGGAACTGTCTTTGATCTGCTTGATGCCCGTGGATGAGGCAATAAATCGCCGGGCAGCATCGTCGAAAAAGACATTGGCCCCTTCCACGATGTATTTTAATTCGGCAAAATTTTCGGTGAACCCCCGGACATTTCCCCGGTTGATGGTGTCCTTGAACCCGCCGCAGGGAATAAACGCCTGGATATTTGCCTGTTCAATATATTTTCGGTTGGAAGGATCAGTCAAAAAATTTCTATGGAATACAGCTCCGTCAGTCACCAGGGTGCCGTCGGGCAGGGATATATCCTTGCCTTTCAGGGGCACTATAAAGCCTTTGGGACCAAGCTTTTCCACCGGATATCCCAAGGAGTTCACCCGGGGGGCGGTGTGACGCATGAAAGCGATTTGCGTCAATGCCTGCCGGTCCAGGCCGTCCGGATCAAACAAAATGGACCCGCCGTCAATGACCAGGCATATTTTGCCTTTGTAACACTGGATCTCATTGGCACCCAAATCTCCGTCCGGGCCGCCGGTGATCATCAGATTCAAATCCGTCTCTTTGACCCCGTAGTGGTCTATCATGGTGCGAAAGGCCCCCATGACAGAGGTCGTGGTCATGCCGCTGATCTCAATCCTGTTACCGATACGCTGCCAGATATCTTCCATGTCCGAGGCAATCATGTCGGTCTTTCCGTTAACCGCAAGTTCCGTTGAATTGTCGTCATGGACCAGCAAACCGAACACATCGCCGTTATCAAGGATACCGTATGTATCATGGGGGATGCCGAAACTTTTACCCGTGGTAATGGTCCGCCAATGATCGTACCCCCGATCCTTTGCCCGCAGGGCCACCTTGTCCATCAACGGCGCGGTGCCCTCGTCCGGACCAAAGAAAATCATTTCCGGCTTTTTATAGTGATCCACCACATCCTGATCCGGCAGCATCAGATCCATGATGCCGTCGGTGTAATCATACAGGGCCTGCATGCTATATGAGGCATATAGAGGATGGGGCACCACCACCCCTTTGGAGCCGCTTTCGCAGATATCCTTGTGTTTCAGGCGTTGGGCCTTGGGTCCCAATGCATAATTGAGCATCACGGCGTTGTCCAGTTCCAGGGCGTGATTGCCCGGGGTGACCCGGATCATGCGAAGCCCGCCCCGGGCAATGTCGTCGGCCCGGAGATGGGTGCCTGTGGCATAGTGGCCGTTGACAAAAAAAACGCCGAATACAAACTGCTCAAATACCAGGGGATCCAATATCCGGTTGTCCATCCTGAAGGCAAAGGAGCGCTTCTCGGATTTGTAAAAATTGGTCTTTAAGGTGGCACGGATAAATTGAAACATAAACGCAAAAATATCCCGGCCCAGGGGATTATCCATGAATCTGACGGCCAGGGTCTGCTCGAATCCTTCCCAGGCACGGTTCAGTTTATCCTCATCGCCATCGCAGAGGCCTGCCGGATTGAACCTGTCATCAAACAGCTTAAACAGCACCTTCACCAGATCGGGATTGGCGCAGACGGTCTCCATAATCTTGCGCGACACATAGGTGAACTTGTTGGATTCGTGAACCCTGGAGGCAAAGGCGGCCTTATGATCGGCATTTTCCAGGCTGTCCATGATCTCTTTGTCGCCGTGGGTCCCCCGCTCCTTATATATAAACATATGGATAAAATCCACGGCATTTCCGGCAAACAGCATCTGCCTGAAATTAAGACGGCCATCCACGTAAAGGCGGATAATTTCCGATACCCTGAAACTTAAAAATGCCCGCAGATCATCGACAATCAACTCTTCCAGACTTCCGGACAAATCGCCGGTGACATAAAGGGAGCAGATGGATGAGGGCACCCCGGCTTTGGTCCGGTAGGGTTCCCAATACGCCCGGGTGATGGTCAGGCCATGGTCGGAAAATAATTTGCGCAGCAGTTCCACCTGGGGCTTTTCAAAATCAGAGTTAAACATGAACCGGGTTTCGTCGGTCTCGGCCAGGGGGAACACCTCAATCACCGGCGTCACTTCGTTTTCCACAGTTTCCAGAAACATTTCGTAACGGTTGCGGGTCAGCCGGGGCGTCTGATTATATTTTTTGTCCAGGTCAAAAAGAAAACGGGATCCGGACAGTTTGTCGGCCGGCATGTCAAGAATGCTGGCGGCCCAGAATACATAGGTGTAGTAGGCTTTTTCAGGATTGTAGTAATATTCCCTGCGGTGGCCCACCAGCTGGTTGTCCAGCATGGATTCCATGGCCTGCCGGGTTTCGACGGTGGCAATGCGCACCCGCGGGGCGTGCGTGTTTTCCCAGAGAGAAAAATCAATGTCCGCCACCCAGGGGAACAAATCAACACTGTCGCCTCTGACCCGAAGGCCTTTGGCAATGGCCGAGAGAATATTGGTTAATAGATCCTTGGTAATCGTCTCAAAAAAATAGGAGGGCAAGCCCAGATCATAAAGCAAAATACCGGCTGCTCTATTGATGCAGTCGGCAGTGATCAATCCTTGTGCGGAAAGATCAATGACCGCTTCATATAGAATACTTGGGTTAAGGTTAACACGTTTGGCCTGTTTAATGATGTAAGTCCCTGGTGAGACGGGACTTTTGATGGTGGTTTCCATGAAGTCTCCTTGGATTTGACATGCTCATTTTGATCAACCGGTCTGCTTCTATACCCTTAGCCATGCCGGGTCAACAATAAAGTTAGGCATTCATAAAAATAAGTACGCGTTTTTTAATCCAGCCAAAAAAAACAACGATTTATTTTAAGAAAAGATCCCTTGACCGGCATATTGACAAGCCTGCCGGACATGATAGGATACCTTGGATTCTTTAACGTCGAACAGGATATGAATGTCATGCCCCAGAACACCGTATTTTCGCCTTCGGGCCCGGCCCGGGTGGTCGTCATGGATACCCCGCCCCCCATACCCAAAGTTTTTGTTAAACTCATCACATTGTCCATGATCCGTCCTTCAACCTTGGGCCAGGATACGGTTCTTGAAAAAATCTGTCTGGTGTACCCCGGGGTCACCATTGATCCGGAGAAGGTAAACAGGTTCAAGCAGGTGTGCGGATACGACCAGAACAGATCGGGTGTGCCGGCAACCTATATTCAGTCTCTGCTCATCGGCATGATGTCACAGTTCATATCATCTTCATTCTTTCCCATCAACCCCATGGGGCTAATCCAGACCGGCCAGTCCTTTGAACTGGTCCAGCCGGTGGCACCAGGTATGAAACTGGATCTTTACTGCCGGATTCTGGATATGACCCGAACGGAAAAAGGCGTTGTCTCCCGGTTTCTTATGGAAGCGGCTGTCGCCGGTGACCATCCTGAGAACAAAGGCCTTGCAGCCTCAGATGAAAAAGAGCTGGTGTGGCAGGGAATTGCCACCTATCTGACCCGATCCAAATCTAAGAAACCAAAGGAAAAAAAGCAACCGTCCCAGGACACCCCCCTGCCGGTGAAGGAGATCATCGAAGTGCCCGAAAATACAGGCCGGAGTTATGCCCGGGTATCCCGGGATTTCAACCCCCATCATCTTTATACCTGGACTGCCCTGCCCATGGGCTTTAAACAACCCATTGCCCACGGCATCTGGAGCATGGCCCGGGCCGGGGCAAGCCTCGAAAAGGCAGCGGGGCATCCAGCACTCACAGGCATGGACGGAGCCATGAAACTGCCTATATTCATGCCCGCCCGGATCACCCTGGGGTATACTTTTTCGGGATCTGAAGCCCGGTTTGAACTGCGGGACAAAGCCCAAGAGATTCCGCATCTGAAAGGCAGTTTTCACTTTTCTCCAACAAAAATTGATACCAATTAACGGCGGAAGTCACGGAAAGCCCAAGCTATCTTCTGTGTTTTCCATGGTTAATCTTTTTCATATAACGGCCATGGGCCGACCTGGTCTATCAACACCCAGGCTCGCCCCACAACAAACAAATGAAAGAAACTTAGTAACTTATTGGTACTTTCATATAAAACAGCCATGGGCTGACCTGACATATCAGCACGGAAGGACAGCCCACAACGAAGATTGAAAGAACTCAAGTAGTTATTGAGACTTTCATATAAAAAAAATATTTGAAAGGACATTATGGGATCCGCCTTTGCGCTGGCATGTGCATTTTTCTGGGCCTTTGCCGTTATCCTGTTTAAAAAAGCAGGGGAAAGTTTTTCGCCCATTGCCCTGAATATTTATAAAAGTGTTGTGGCTGTCTTTTTGATCGGCCTGACCATGCTGGTTTTGGGCATTCCTTTTTTTCCGGAGGTGGAACCACGAGTATGGTGGATTCTTGTCCTATCAGGAATATTCGGCATTACCCTGGCCGACGTATTTTACTTTTCCAGCCTCAACCACCTGGGTGCCGGCATGGTGGCAGTGGTGGAGTGTCTGTATCTGCCCTGCGTTCTCGTTTTTTCTTACATCCTTTTAGGCGAACGTATAGGGTTTTCGGGGATCATCGGAAGTGCCCTTGTCCTTTGTGCCATTCTCGTGGGCGCGGTTCCCCTAAAGGATTTAACCTCCGGGAACTTAGGCAAAGGCCAAAATCTGTGGGGAATTTTTGCAGGGGTTCTTGCCATGATGTTCGTGGCACTGGGCATTGTGGTTGCCAAGGATGTACTGGACCAGGCCGATGTTTTCTGGGCCACCTTTGTCAGGGTGGCTGCCGGGTTAGTCGGCCTTATACCCATTGTGTTGTGTCACCCGGAACGAATGCGGTTTGCCCGGGAGCTTAAATTTTCAAAAGCCTGGCTCAATGCTTTTCCGGCAACAGTGAGCGGCAACTACATTGCCCTGGTGCTCTGGGTGGCGGGAATGAAATACACCACGGCATCCAGGGCCGCCGTCCTGAACCAGATGTCCACCATCTTTCTTTTTATCCTGGCCACGGTGTGGCTCAAGGAAAAAATGACGGCCCAGCGGCTGGCCGCCATTGTGCTGGCGGTTTCCGGGGCTTATCTTGTAACCGTTAATTAATCAATGACCGGCCGAAAAGACAGGTTTAAAAACCCTCTTTAAATCACGCCGGATTTATTGTAATCAATGGGCATGGAGGAGACAATAAAACCGCGGCCCATGCGTGTGGCCATTGTGGATGATGAGCCGATTGCATGCAGGGAAATAGAACGAGGACTCAGCCGCCGGTCCGATTATGAAATTGAATCATTTGGGGCTGGCCAAGCGTTTGTCCAGCGCATGAAAACAACCCATTTTGATCTGCTGCTCTGTGATTTGAAACTGCCGGGCATGGACGGCATGGAAGTGCTTTCCACGGTTAAAAAAGAATCCCCTGACACCGAGGTTATTATTTTTACGGGTTTCGGCTCAGTTGAGACTGCGGTTGAAGCGGTCCAGGCAGGCGCCTTCCATTTTCTGGTCAAGCCGGTGAAGATGGATCTGCTCTTCTCTTTGAGTCAACGGGCGCTAAAGGCTGTCCAGCTGGTCCGGGAAACAGAAGCACTTAAAAAAGCGTTGATCAAACAGTCCCGGGAACAGTTTCTCATCGGTCACTCCCCGGCCATACAGGGCGTGCTCCGGATGATAGAGAAGGTCAAATCCCTGAACTGCAGCGTGTTAATCCAGGGAGAGAGCGGCACCGGCAAGGAGCTTGTGGCCCGGGCCCTTCATTTTTTAGGGGCACGCAAAAAAGAGCCGTTCATTGCCTTTTCCTGCGGTGGTTTCTCCGATGATCTGATTACCAACGAATTGTTCGGCCATGAAAAAGGGGCCTTTACCGGGGCAACGGCCACCAAAATCGGATTACTGGAATCGGCTGACAAGGGCACGATTTTTTTAGATGAAATCGGCATGATGCCGCCGAATATGCAGGTCAAGCTGTTACGGTTCATCCAGGAGAGAAATCTGCTTCGGGTGGGCGGAACCAATCCCATTGCGGTGGATGCCCGCCTGGTCGCCGCCGGCAACCACGACATGAAAAAAGAGGTTGAGCTGAACAATTTCAGGGAAGATCTCTACTACCGCCTTAATGTGGTTACCATTATGCTACCCCCCCTGCGGCACCGCAAGGAGGATATCCCCCTGCTCATCCAGCATTTTCTGACCCGGTACAACAAACAGTTTAAGAAAGAGGTCTCCGGTGTGGACAAAAAAGCCATGGCGATCCTCAACCAGTATCCGTTTCCAGGCAATGTCCGGGAACTTGAAAACATTGTTGAACGCGGCGTCGCCCTGACTGAAAACAAATATATCGGCTGTGAGGATCTGCCCCGGGATCTCATGGAACTTTCATTTACCAGTGTGGATGAATCCCAGCTTGAGTCCCTGGAAGAGGTTGAAAAAAAATACATTGAAAAGGTGCTGGAACAAACCGCCTTCAACAAAGGCCAAGCCGCCCAGATCCTGAAACTTCCCAGAACGACCCTGTGGCGAAAAATGAAAAAATATCGTTTGGAATAATCTGTTTTGTCTCAAATCAAACAATTTAGTCTTGGGTTTCGTTGTCCGGGATGGGTATTCTTCAATTAAGTTATGATCACCGTATCAGAAAACAGCCAGTTTTTACGATTATGTGGAATTCCACATAATCGTAATTATGTTGACTCTGCGGAGATAGATACATCCAATCCACCCTGATATCGCAGTTAATCATTGCTTTCGGATTTTAATCATCTTCAATATTCCGCATAATATTTGGGAGTATACCTCTAACAGCAATAGGAGGAACTCTCATGAAAAAAATTAATGTAAACAATCAATCCAGACAAAATTGGCAACCGTTGACTGGCCGACCTCAGCTGTCGCCTCCTTTAAGTTTGGAGGCATTATATGGCACCGTTAGGCGTGGCGGTAGATGGGTTTAAATATCGCTTACTTTAAAAAAGCGTTGAAATAAGTCCTGAATACAATTAAATATACATTATACACGCTTATACGCATCTATCTCTTTAGGTGAACTCACAAAACAAAAAAATCTGTTTAGGAGGAACAAAAATGGCTAATTGTTGCGATATGAAAGAAGGCGATCTGTTTGTTTGTGAAACTTGCGGACTTGAATTAAAAGTGTCCACACCCTGTTCTTGCACTGCAGGATCTGAAGATGCTTGCTCAGTGCCGTTGATGTGCTGCGGAAAAGAGATGAAGAAACAATAATGCTCGACATTGGCCTTAATCTTTTTATGGCATGAGTGACGAGGGTAGTAGCTCCGGGATTTCCCTGTTACATTCACCTGATTTCAGTTCCTGAAACCATGGGTGGATTGAATTTGGCCGTCGGCGGAGCACACCGGCGATATACGAGAATGATCAATTTCAGGGAAGGTACGACGTTTTCCAGGTTACACAGCAATGAGAAACTTGGTCCACACTATCATCCAACAATCGAAACCTAAGTCGCCATACGTCATCGGCGTCTCTGGAATTGATGGTTCCGGAAAGGGCTACATCAGCAGGAAGCTTCAGGAACAGATTTGCGAATTGGGCCTGTCGTGTGCCGTCATCGGCATTGATGGATGGCTTGAACCTCCGAGCAAACGCTTTTCAGAATTCAACCCCGGAAGACATTTCTATGAACATGGCTTCCGATTCGATGAAATGCACAAGCAGTTATTTGAGCCGCTATGCGCTTTTGGCAACGTTGATTTTGTGGCAAAGCATGCTGATCCGACCAATGCCGAAGAAATGGTGAACTATCACTATCAAATAAACCGGCCGGATGTGATCATATTCGAGGGTATATTCTTATTTCAAGACAGATTTGTGTTTGACTACTCGGTATGGGTTGAGTGCAGTTATAAGACCGCCCTCGAAAGGGCGCTGAATAGAAACCAAGAGGGTCTGACCAATGACGAGATTCAGCGTGATTACCGCAACATCTATTTTGCAGCACAAAAAATACACATTGAAACCGATGATCCTCGCGGTAGATGTGATTTTATTATCCTGAACGATGATCGGGCACAAAAGGAGTGGCCCTGATTTAAGATAGGGCTCCCCATCAATTAACTGAATTCTTAAGTGATTGTTGTTTTCCATAATTTTAATTAGAGCTATCCAAAAAAATGAAAATACGATTTCAGTTAATTCTATCTTTAATAATTTTTATCCTCTGCACAGGTATAGTCGGGATTGTGGGGATGCGTTACATTGCTGCAACAAATAGAGCTTTCAAAGAAGTGGCAGACACAGATATCCCCTCTATAACATCATTATTAGAGATAAAGGCTCTTTCTCGTCAAATTTCCATAAAATCAATTGAATATTCGTTGAGAGGTGATCCAAGAGATAAGGAGAAAACCCTTGAATCAATAGAGAATTTAAAAAAACAACTTGAACTTATTGAAGATACAATAACCAGAGAATCGTTTTTAATAATTTCCGATAATGTATCGCTTTTTTTAAAAAATATAAATGAATACATTCGCTTTTCGGAGCGTGAACCAGTGCTTTTACTGTTGGAAAAGCAAAAGTTTGTTCATGGGGCAAGAAAGGAACTGATTCATTATATTGACGGGCTCAATCAGATAAACAACGAAGGTGAATTGCTCCAGCTGTCATACATTAAAAGCGAATCAAGGCGAGCTTCTATTAAAGTTCTGGAATATTATATTAGAGGGGCTGAAGATGATAAATCAAAGGCCAAGGACGCCATAACTATACTTAAAAATATTAGAGGAAATTTTACGGTCACATCAAGACTCGCTCCTTTGATTGTTCAAAATATTATCAAGAGGTTAGATTCATTCATATTTGAATCGGAAAAATACCTTCAAAACATAACACATACTGGTAACCCACTAAATAAAATCGTCTTACTTCAATCCGAAGTTCATAAATCCCGTAAGGAGTTAATTCACTCCCTATATCCAAGCATCAAAACAGAAAAACAGGAATTAAGCGATGCAGTCAAAGAAACTGAAAAAACGATTAAAAATTCTATTAATTCTTTGATTTATTCAATCATCATTATCTCATTGGGAGCCATAATTCTTGGAATTCTCATTTCTCGTTTAATCGTAAACAAAATTGAAATTATTAAAGAGGCCGCAGCGGTGTTTGTCAAGAAAGTTGTCGCCTCAAGCGCATTTTTTGTGAAATTTTTAGGTATAAATTTTCACTGTTGTTTTTACCCTTACCCCAAAAAATTTGTAGCTCCATTCCAGGATAAGTCAAGAAAAAAATCGGTTCCTCCCAGAGGGTCCCTCCCATTTTTTTCTTGACTTATCCTTCCATTCCCGCAGGATTTTTTTTGGGGATAAGGGAAAAACATAATTATGTCTGGGGGTAACCTTTATATTAAGCTGCTGGACGGTTATCGTTTTTTTCAGGATTAAGAGAGACTTCTGTTACCACAGTCCAATCTCTGATTCCACGGCTCCAACGTTCTGGTTTTTTTGCCTTTGCTTCCAGATATACCTTTTGACGGGCCTCTAAAATCGTCCTATCTGCCCCTGTATGCCTTTCATTTGGGGTAACAAATTTTATACCACTGTGACGGTGGACATTATTGTACCAGCGAACAAAATTCAGTACCCATTCTCTACAGGCCTCCAAGCTCTCAAAAGGGCCGGAAGGGTATGAAGGGGCATATTTCAGGGTTTTGAACAATGCTTCTGAATAAGGATTATCGTTACTTACCGACGGCCGACTGAATGAGGGGACAACTCCAAGTTGCTGAAGAGTGCACAGCATGGTCGCACCTTTCATCGGGGAGCCATTATCTGAATGAAGCACTATTTCATTGCCATTTACACCCTCTGACAGATACCCCCTTTTTACAAGCTCGGAGGCCAGCTCATCACTTTGCCTGTCATGGACTTCCCAAGCTACTATCTTACGACTGTAAATATCCGTTATCATATAAAGGTAATAAAACGAACCCTTTAGCGCCGCTGGAAGGTAGGTTATATCCCATGTCCAGACCTGATTAGGCCCTGTTGCTGTAAAACCCGTCGGTTTTTTATTTGTTTTATACCGGGTTTTACCTCTATGGTTCTGAAGACCGTTCTCTCTCAGTGTCCTATAGAAGCTTGCTTCGGATGCGACATAGATCCCCTGATCACAAAGCATGGGAACAATCTGGCTTGGCGGTAAGCTTCCATACTCCTGACTATTACAAATATCTATAATCATATGTTTTTCTTCTTCAGACAATTTGTTTGCAGGATTTCTTTCTGCATGGGGGCGCTTATCTTCTATTTCAGCAGTCGTTTTTTTCTGCCACCGCTGTAAGGTCCTTTCTGAAATTCCTATTATTTCACAAGCCTTACATTGGCGAGCACCGGATTTACAAGCTTCTTCCACCAAAGACAATATCTGCATTTTGTCTTCAGTAGGAATCATTCTTCCCCTTTGTCCCCCCAGATGTCCTGGACTTTTTTTTTAACACAAGCAGGGCGGCAGCTTCTGCTAACGCTTTCTCCTTACGGGTTAATTCTTTTTCAAGGGCTTTAGTCTTGCGTTGCAATTCTTGCTCTTTTTGCTTGGTTTTCTTGACAAAATTTTGATCGGGGCTCTTTCTACATCCGGATATACAGTCTTTCTTCCACTCTTCTAACTGTTCCGGGTATATTCCATGTTTCCGGCAATATTCATTTTTTTCTGCTTCACTTAACGACGCAGTTTCCAATACTGCCTGAAATTTCCTCTCGGCTGACCAGGTTTTCTTCTTCGAGCCCACTGTACTCCCATTCCTTTTTTTGTAATTTCTTAGCCAGGTTGCTACCGTTGAATTTGGAACGTTAGCCTCTTTTGAAAAGTTTACCATCGGCGTGCCTGGGTTTAAAAGAATTTTCTGAATCATTGCCGTTTTGAATTCTTGTGTATACTCCACGTTTTCATATCCATTCCACGCCCTGTTCAAATTGTCTTATTGGCTTTTCGTTCGACACGACAACTATCCTGACACATCGGGGCAGAAAAGATTGGAAAAGGAGACTTTGACTCACCAGTCACTCTCTCGGCAAAAGATGAACTTGGAGATTTGGCTAGAAGCTTAAATGCTATGGCCCAAAATCTTAAAGAGTCCGAATTAAATCTGTTAGCTGCAAATGAACACCTAAAAACAGAAATACAAGAAAAAAACAAGATGGCAAAAGAATTGGGTGCGGCTCTTTTGAAACATATGAAAGCCATGGTCATTAAAGGTGTTCAGGGTTGTTAGTCTTATTTTTATGCTGCTTTCCAGCAAGATAATTCATTTGTCAGTGACTATCTGATGTAAATTGCAAAAATTTCCTGGACAGCGAGTCATAATTCCGTTATGAAAGAATAGCGGGAGGTAGATGACATGCAAATCAAGCAACAAACCTTTTGTGGTCGAAAGTTTACCGGTAAAGAAATCGCATTAATCCAGGAAGTCGTTGCTACCTGTGGAGGCCTTAGCCGACGAGAACTGGCACATACCGTATGCGAACTTCTGGAATGGAAACGCCCTAATGATCGGCTAAAAGTCCGGGAATGTAGTGATTTTTTGGAGCTTTTAGAGGCCAAGGGAGCTCTAACCCTTCCTGAAAAGAAACAACAAACAAAGATCGTTTTTCACAAGAGTATTCCCCAAACACCCTGTAAGCAACCCCACAGCACTTTGCGTGGCAGAGTAGAAGAATTTACACCTCTTGAGGTACAGCGGGTTCAGAATCGAGAGCAGAGGGATCTGTTTAAGGAACTCATCGGTCGCCATCATTACCTGGGATATGCAATGCCTTTTGGCGCCAGATTGCAGTATCTGATTTATGTAAACCGTCCCCATCGAGAAATTGTGGGGTGCATCCAGTTCTCAAGCCCTGCCTGGCGGATGCGTGCTCGCGATGAATGGATCGGTTGGACAGATGAAAGGCGTAAGGTCGCTCTACAAAAGGTGGTGAACAACAGCCGTTTTCTGATCCTTGCTCCCATCCAAAATTTAGCGAGCATGATACTGTCATGTAGTCTCCGGGAACTCAGAGATGATTGGGAACAGCAGTATGGTCTTAAACCCATGCTGGTAGAGACATTGGTGGATCGACAACAATTCCACGGTGGCTGTTATCGGGCATCGACCTGGATTGAGTTGGGGAAAACCACTGGTCGTGGGCGCATGGACCGATTCGGCAAACGTCATGGCGCTGATGTAAAAACCATATTAGTATATCCACTGGAAAAAGATGCTGTTCACCAACTCAGGGAGGGGATATGAATCCAGCGGTTTCCCTTTCTGCTGTGGAGCATTTACCTTCCCCCGTCATTGATCCGGGGCAAAAATGCTATGATGATATTGTCAATTTTCTTAATTCCAAGGAGAATCATTCAGTGAAACTCAGTGATTTGGAACAAGCACTTGAAAAACGAGGACGTGAGCTGATGCGCATCCTGCTTCAGGAACATTTAGACAAGCTCGGTCCCAGTCATTGTGAAGAGCCGGTCTGTGGAGCCGATGGCATTGTTCGACCGAAAGTGAGGCCACAGGATCGAAAAATCGAAACCGTATTTGGAACGGTATCGGAAAGTCGTGCCGGATATGGAAACAAGGGCGTGGCAAGTTTGCACCCGTTGGATGCCCGATTGAATCTTCCCCCAGAACTTTATTCCCTCGAACTTCGTCGCCGTGTGGCTGAAAACGCTTCAAAGAGTTCTTTTGACGAGACTGTCGAAACGATCAAGAAAACCACTGGAGCCGATATTCCCAAACGTCAGGTAGAAGAGTTAACACAGCGAGCAGCTCGGGATTTTGACGCATTTTATGAAATACGGCAATGCAACCCGGCGGATGAGACAGTTACTGGTCCAATACTGGTAATCACCACCGATGGTAAGGGCGTGGTAATGCATGAGCAGGACCTGCGGGAACAAACCCGGAAAGCTGCCCGGAAACGAAAGCCTCAGATGGAAAGCCGGCTATCCAAAGGGGAAAAGAAAAATGCCAAGCGAATGGCAACCGTTGCCGCTGTATATACTATAGATACGTTTAAACGTACGCCCCAAGACTTGCTTCCGGGGAATGACAAGTCGAATACAAAAACAAGCCCTCACCCGGAACAAAAGCGTGTATGGGCAAGCCTTGAAAAATCAGCCGAGCAGGTCATTGCATCGGCCTTTTCTGAGGCCTCCCACCGTGATCCCAACCACGAAAAACATTGGGTTGCCTTAGTGGACGGCGAAAATCAACAACTACGAATCCTGAAACGTATGGCCAAAAGACAAAATGTGGCCCTTACGATCATTGTTGATATTATTCATGTTATTGAATACCTCTGGAAAGCTGGCAGGGCATTTCATCCCAAATCCGGCCCGGAGCTTGAAAAATGGGTCCAGTACCGCTTGGCTAAAGTACTCGATGGCAAGGCCGGATTGATGGCAGGGGGGATGCGTAGAAGTGCTACATTAAAAAAATTTACAGACAAACAACGTAAACCTGTAGAAGCCTGCGCAACGTATTTGAAAAATAAAGCACCGTACCTTGAATACCATCATTATCTTGACCTTGGCCTCCCTATTGCCACAGGAGTTATTGAGGGCGCATGTCGTCATCTTGTAAAGGACCGAATGGATATAACTGGTGCCAAATGGCGGTTGTCCAGTGCTGAAGCAGTGTTGCGTCTGCGTGCCTTGCGGAGTAGTAACGATTTTGATGAGTATTGGAATTTTCATGAAGCCTGCGAATACGAACGTAATCACCGGGCTCTTTATCAACATGGTGAGGTTCCGGCTACAAAGCTACCAAAACCTTCACCGAAACGACGGGGGCATCTAAAAGTGATCAAGTAATGCTGGCAAAGAATGGCAAATATCATGACTACCAGCTTTGGTCAGACATGTCGTAAAAGAGCCGCACCCAAAAGAATTAATACAAGCCCATAAAATGGAGGCCATCGGGACCCTCGCTGGCGGTATAGCACATGATTTTAATAATATTTTATCATCAATATTAGGATTCTCTGATTTAGCACTTACCCAGGCACAAAAAGGATCTGTTATTGAAGATGACCTAAAAGAAATTCATGCTGCAGGTCATCGTGCAAAAGAATTGGTCAAACAGATCCTTACGTTCGCCCGAAAATCAGAAGATACTATAAAGCCTGTTCGTGTTGATATTATCGCAAAAGAAGTGTTGAAACTAATCCGTTCATCCATACCAAGTACAATAATTATTGTTGAAGAGATCGAAAACACAAAGCAAGTATTGGAAAATCCGACTCAGATCCACCAAATTTTGATGAATCTAATCACAAATGCCGCGCATTCCATGGATGAAAGCGGTGGTGTGCTTGAATGCAGTTTGAAGGATTTAAATGTGGAAAGCGCCATCTTATTAGACGGGGAGCTTTTAAAACCGGGAAACTATTTGAAACTTATCGTATCTGATACAGGAACCGGAATTCCTGATGACATTATTGAATCAATATTTGAGCCATATTTTACAACCAAAGATCAAGGCGAAGGTACCGGCATGGGGCTGGCGGTCGTGCACGGTATCATTGAAAAATGTAATGGTAAAATTTTTGTTGAAAGTGAATACGGGAAAGGATCAATTTTCACCATTTTCTTACCCTCTGTGGAGGACGAAGTTAAGGAAAATACAAAGACTCAATTAGAATCGCCTAAAGGAGACGAAAGCATACTTTTTGTAGATGACGAACCCGCGATTACAAAAATGGGAAAAAGAGTTTTAAGCGAACTTGGCTATAATGTAGACGTTTGTACCAGCAGCATTGATGCATTAGAGTTGTTTAAGAAAAAAACGGTGGCATACGATCTTATTATTTCAGATATGACCATGCCTAAAATGACAGGGTATCAACTTGCCGAACAAATCCTGAAAATTCAACCAGGCACTAAATTCATACTTTGCACAGGGTATAGCAATAAAGTGAATCAAGATAAAATTAGAAAAATCGGCATTAGTGCTTTGATGATCAAGCCTGTTGACAATGAACAAATGGCCAATATGGTAAGAAAAATTTTGGATGGGTAAGCCTTTCTTGATGCTAACCGTGTAAACGTGTCCAATGAACAGGTTCTGCATGGTTACCACAACATCTATTTTGCTGTCCAAAAAATGCACATTAAAGCTGTTGATCCTGAACGATGATCGGCACAAAAGGACCGGACCTGCTCTGGATAGGGCTTTCCATCACTTGGGTTACGTCAATAACAATACTGAGGAATGACATCTAAAATGAATAAGAGCTTAACATCTATTTTGGTATTTCTTCTATTTGTGTTGTGTTTTGTGCCTATTGCATTTTCGAAAAACCAAATCGTTAAAGTTGGTGTCTATGACAACGCACCGATTGTGTATATGGATGAAAATGGTGATTTTGCAGGGCTCTCAGTAGATGTGCTTGCGTATATCGCGGACAAAGAGAATTGGACGCTTGAATATAAATTCGGCACATGGAGTGAGTGTATAAATAGACTTGAAAACAGCGAAATTGATATACAAGTATATATCGCATTCTCCGAAGCGCGGGCATTGAGATATGACTATAATAACGAAATGTTAATAAGTAACTGGGGGGGGGTCTATACTAGGAAAGGAAGCGATATTAAAACCATATTTGACCTTAAAGGAAAACGGGTTGCGCTCTTAAAAAAAGCGATTCATCCGCCGGCGTTTCGAAAAATGATCAGTTCATTTGATATCAAGATTGATGAAATAGAAATAGAAATAGAAAATCACAATATTGGTTTTGCTCTTGTCCAAGAAAAGAAAGCAGATGCAATTGTCGCAAATCGTATATTTGGGCTTGCAAATTATAAACAATACGATCTTGAGAAAACAAATATAATTTTCAATCCCATCGAAATCAGATATGCCTCTCCAAAAGGCACAAATGCAAACACACTAAAATCAATTGATAAGCATCTTAAAATTCTAAAATCAGATTCAAATTCAATTTTTTATCAATCGTTTAATACCGCTTTCGGGCTGAATAAATCCTCCAATCCTATATCGAGATGGTTTTATTGGGGGATAATAATCTCTTTCTCATTAATAGTATTTCTTTTTATTTTTACTATAATTTTAAATTACCGTGTGAAAACAAAGACATACGAACTGAAAAATGAAGTGACTGAAAGAATTAAAAAGGAAAAGTCACTCAAAGAAAGTGAATTGGCGCTTAAGAAAAGTGAAGAAAGATTCAAGGCTATCTACGAAAACGCTCCCGTATTAATTAATGCGTTCGATGAAAACGGACACTGTCTCCTTTGGAACAATGAATGCCGGAAAACGTTTGGGTGGACTATCGAGGAAATTAATACGCATGGTGATGCCCTTTCTTTATTCTATCCTGATCCGGAAGTAAGAGATGAAGTAATTCGAACGGTTACGACTGATCCAGATGCGCATTTCAGGGAATGGTATCCCGTGACAAAAGCTGGAAAAACCCTTGATACTATGTGGGCTAATTTCACATTGCCTGACGGTCTGACATTCAATTTGGGTTATGATATTACCGAACGAAACAAGGCCGAAAACGAGAAGCAAGTCCTCCAAGAAAAGCTCCACCAGTCTCGAAAAATGGAATCTATCGGACAACTCGCCGGTGGTATCGCCCATGATTTTAACAATATTCTTTATCCGATTATCGCTTTCTCCCAGCTTTCACAGAGAGATTTACCTGAAGACCACCCAGTTCAAGAAAACCTGCAAGACATATTGGATGGTGCAAAACGAGCCGAGGACTTAGTCAAACGAATCCTTCTCTTTGCAAGACAAAAGGAACGTAAACTGGAAACGATGATACTGCAGCCTATAATCAAAGAATCCTATAAACTTTTAAGGTCCTCCATTCCAGCCAACATCAACCTGATACTCGATCTTTATACAGGTGAAGATTTTGTGTTATGTGACGCCACCGAAATCCATGAGATCATAATTAACCTTTGTACAAATGCATATCATGCGATAATCAAACATGAAGGTGAAATTGTCGTCGGTTTGAAGAAGGAAAACCCTGCCCCGGAAATGGATTTGCCTCCTGGGGAATACCTTTGTTTGAGTGTTAAAGATAATGGCGGCGGTATCCCTGATGAAGTTAAAGATAAAATCTTTGAACCATATGTAACGACAAAAGAGATAGGCAAAGGATCGGGTTTAGGGTTATCGGTCGTTTATGGCATCGTTGAATCATATAAAGGTAAAATAAATATTGACAGCAGCCCTGTCCATGGGACCGAATTTATCATTTTCTTACCAATTTCCAAAGCTGCACCCATGGTTCAAAATATTCATGACAAGGAATCCTTAAAAAAAGGAGATGAACGAATTCTATTTGTAGATGATGAGCCTTCAATTACTAAATTGGCAACCCAGGCCTTAGAGCGGTGCGGGTATCTTGTCACTGCAGTAAATGAAAGCAAAATAGCATTAAGCCTGTTCCAATCAACACCTGATGATTTTGACCTGGTGATTACTGATATGGCTATGCCCGGCATGGTCGGTACCGAATTATCAAAAAAAATACTGGAAATTCGTCCTGATATTAAAATTATGATTTGCTCTGGTTTTAGTGACAGATTGGAGAAGGAAAAATTAAAGGATTTCGGGGTGGTCGCGTTCCTTGACAAACCTCTTTCGATTGATGTTTTGGCAAAAGTGACCAGAGACGTACTTGATAACAAAGATCTTTTGAGTATTGCTTAAAGCGCCCCCCATAAACTCAACCCAGATTAAGCCGCCAGCATTCTTTGGTAAGGTTTTTACCCCAGACTCGACTGACTTTTGTTTCAACCGGTTGAACTCCGGTGTCGGCGTATAGGCGGCGGGCTGAATCCAAAAAATCAATGGTCCATAGTAGAACAAAACGGTACCCGTTGTCTGTGAAAGGGGGGGATACAATGAGATCACGGCCCCTATTCCGATTTATAGCGCATTTTAAAATCCTTTATCCGGTTTATTTCTCATTTTTTCAACCAGCCACCCTGTGGGAAAAAATAATATCCACGGCAACACATAATAAACAGTGAGATACCAAAATTGCGTTAAAAATTTCATGCCATGGCCAAGATAAAAACCACAGTAGAGCATATCATAAAAAAACAGGGGCACCGAGATATAAAAGGACCACCAAAAAGACACGTTAACCGCATTTCCAGGCCTATCACGTTTAGCGCTTTGATAGACAACAAACCAAATAGGAGGCAAAATTACAAAATCGAAAAAAGCCATAAATCCCACTGAATACTGCTGATAGTAGCCCGGCCGCCCTGCAAGCCAAAATAAAAACCAAGCGATCGATACAAGGAGAAAGAGCCGTAAATGTTTTCGTGGTTTCATATCTTTATCATCAAAAAAGTAAATCAAGCCTTTCGGAGATTAACCTTTTAGGATAAAGAAATTCAAGAATAAAAAAAAAGAGCAATAAAAGCAGATGGTGAATAAAAAAGCCCTGATGAGAAGAGATGAGCCCCATCGACAATTCAGAGATTATATTCAATGCTATTGGACACTAAACGGTTCTGATAATAATATCGATGCATTCTATCGCACAGCTTTGGATGCGGGGTTGCAGCTCATATTCAATTTATTTGATCCTATTGAATGTATGGTTGATGATGCGTCACCAATTGCCATTGCCGGAGATTTCATGGTAGGGGCCTTAGCCAAACGAATCCAAATAAAGCCAACAGGATCCATATCATTGTTTGCAGTTCAATTTACCCCTGACGGACTTTATCCGTTCCTCTCAATGCCTCCCGTAGATCTATCAAATTTTTGCGTTGAACTTGAAGAGGTTTGGGAACTCAATGGCCTTGGCCTGTCCCAATTAATTCACAGCGCGGGCCACACACCCGAAGACCTTATTCAAACCTTCGAAGGGTTCTTTGCAAGGCGGATGAATGCTTTCAGAAGGCATAGCTTAAGCGTTGAAAAGGCGGTAACCATCATTCGCGAACATAAAGGCCAAATCCCAATAAAAACCCTGGCAAATCAATTACAGATCAGCCGCCGCCACCTGGAACGAAAATTCACCGAACGGATCGGGGTGCCGCCCAAGCAGCTTTGTCGAATCTTTCGCCTCAAAAATGTATTGATCAACTTGAGCCCGGCTGAAAATGATTGGGCATCCCTCGCGGTAGCGAACGGATATTTCGACCAAGCGCATTTTATCCATGAATTCCAATTTTTCACAGGACAAAGCCCTATAACCTATTCAACGGCTGCGTGTTCCCAAAGATAAAGCGGCTGCTGATTTCGTTGGTTAAAGTCGGATTTTTACAATACAGCTTAATCAAACATCTTCTAAGCTCCTCCCTGTCCAAGGCTATCAAAAACAAGATACTCAATATCATTTAAGGAGGGACGATGATGTTAAAATCAAAACACTGGGAATGTGAAAAAAGAAAAATAAACACAGCAATCGGGCACCTTAAAGCGGGCTATTCCTGCTCGGAGGCGGTGTTGCTGACTTACGGACCACGGTTGGGTCTCGATCAAAAATCAGCCGTCAAGATCGCCAGCGGATTTGGCGGAGGTATGGGAGGGCTAGGCCAAACATGTGGCGCCGTGACAGCCGCATACATGGTGATCGGCCTCAAATATGGGGCCGACAGCGTAAAAGACACTTATTCAAAGGAATATACATATCAGGCTGTTGCTCAATTTGACCATCTTTTTAAAGAGCGAAATGGTTCAACTTATTGCAGGGATTTAATTGGTGGAATTGATATGTCTACGCCTGAAGGGCGAAAACAAATTCGAGAGATAGGTAGAGTTCCGGAAATTGTATCCGATGCAATTAGTATTTTAGAAGAGATTTTCAAGGGGAGCCAGTGAAATAGTCACCGGCATTGTGGCGGTCCCTGTCGGGGGGTTGCCCTTCGTTCAATTTCCTCTTTCTTTTCATTTTGAACCACTAACGGCTTTGTATATGGAAACACCCTTTTATAGTGCACATTTTTATAAGAAAGTCTGTGTAACCGACACAGATCTTTCAACTTTCGTTGTGGCCTGAGCCTGGGTGTTGATAGACCAGGTCGGCCCATGGCCGTTTTATATGAAAGAGCTGGATAACTTATTGAGTTCTTTCATTCTTCGTTGTGGGTCGAAGCCTGGGTCATGATAGACCTGGCCCGGCCCATGGCCGTTATAAAGAATTAATAATGCTTTCAGCCCGCTCAATGACGGCAAAAATTTCACCCAGCTTAAAAGGCTTTGCAAGGAAATCAAACACCCCTTTTTTAAAAGACTCTTTGGCTGTTTCCAGGGTGGCAAAGCCGGTGATGACGATAACCTGTGTGTCCGGATGTTGTTTTTTGACCTCGGTGAAAAACTGCATACCGTCAATGCCTTCCATTTTCAGATCTGTAATGACGATATCAAAGGGGGTATGGGTTACGATTTCAAGGGCTTTAACGCTGTCACAACTGGTTTGAACCGCATACCCTTTTCTGTCCAGGGACGCCTTGAGCCGTTTGCAGACAATGGGTTCATCGTCCAGAATAAAAATGCTTGTTGTTTTCTTTTGTTTCAATGGTATCCTCCTAATCCGATCTTGAGCTTAGGGCCCAAAAATCATCCACATATTTTTTCACGTAGGTGTCATTGAGCATTTTAACATCCAGCTGCCGGGTGAACGCCACCAGTTCCCCGACCAGAACAAGGCTTTCTTCCATACGCTCCCAGCTCATTTTCTTGGTTTTGGCCACCAGCAGATCATTGTCCTGTTTCATTCTGAAATGCGCCTTTTCCAGCACCTGGGCCAGGAAGCTCACCCGCCGGGTACGCCGTCCCGCATCGGTCACCCCGCCGAAAAACCGGAAGTAGATATAGTTATCATTGGGATTGGGACCCATATAGGCATCAATCATGTTGAAATGATAGCCCAGGCGCAGGCTGATGTTGATATACTCCCTGGACATCACCACCAGGTTCTGGCCGATGGAGCCGGGGCGGGTCTGGTGGGGGGGCTGGGTTCTGGTCAGACTGGACATGAAACTTTTAAAATCAACACTCATGGGCTCGTTGCTCCACATGCCTTTGCGGGTCAGACCTTTTAAAAATGCATTCAGGGGCACGGAGGTAATCTGTTTGGGCAGCACCGCCCGGGTACCGGCACCAGGGGCAAGCCCTTCACCGATGTCAATGAGCATGAGGTCCAGCGGGATATCCACCTTGAGCTTCTGGGCCCTGGAGCGCTCATGTTTCAAATCGTAATAATTGAGATTGATCAGCTCTTCCACCGCCTTTTCATGCACAAACCGGGTAATATCGTGAAAGGTCTGGCAAAAGCGCGGGGAAAACCGTTTATCCTCGGGGTCCACAAAGGTCAAAGGGGAAATCTTTTTCAATACCCGTTTCAGAAGACGATACTCATAGGTGTCGGCAAAGTTATCGTCGGCAAAAACATAGTAGCAAAGGGCCTTGGCCGAGCCGTCGTACACCACCTTGCCCTCGGTGTCCAGGGTGATCTCCTGGCCCTGTTTCAGCTTGGTTGTGGCAATGCCCGTATCCACCAGGGTGGGCACCCGGAACTCCCTGGCAATGGTGGCCATGTGACCGGCCGGAGAACCGATGTCCGTGATGATGCCTGCGGCATATTTGGCAATCATGGCAAACTTGGGCGACGCATGCCGGGTGACCAGGATGGCCCCCGGCGGAAAATCATCCAAATCCTGTCCGTCTTCATATAAAAACACCTTGCCGATGGCAATGCCGTCCTGGGCCACCATCCCCTTGCCCGAAAAAACGATATCGTATTTTTCCTTGATTTTAGGGATATCGCACACCATCCGGCTCATCTCTTCCTTGATATTCAAGGGCCTGGATTGCAGAATCCAGATTTTTCCTGACGCATCAATGGAAAATTCAATATCCTGGGGCGCCCTGAAGTAGCGCTCCACCATGATACCGATACCGGCCAGGCGGGCGATCTGGGCCTGGGTCAGGCAGGGTGCTGTTTGCAAGGCCTCGGGCACGGCTTCCTGCGCCACCCCACCCTGGGGCAGCGCCACCAGGCACTGTTTTTTCTCGCCCACGCTCATCTGCAAAATTTTGTAGGGCGCTTCTCTGGCCACATCATAGTCGTCAAAGACGGCCCGCCCCGAAACCAGGGGAGAACCAAGGCCTAAAGCGGCATTGACCTTCATGCGATTTTCTTCGGGACGGACCGGATCTAAGGTATACAGGACGCCGGACACCAATGGCTGCACCATCTCCAGGCACCCCACGGCCATGGCCATTTCGTGCTCTTCAAAACCGTTGGCATCCCGGTAGGCCATCGCCCCCCGTTTGTAGGCACTGCTCACCACGGTTTTATAGCTTTTAAAAAAATCATCGGCGCAGGTGTTGATACAACTGGTATACTGGCCGGCAAAACTGTTTGTGCCGTCTTCACCCACGGCGCTGCTTCGAACGGCCAGGCGCAGCTTTTTCTTGGAGCCCCATCCGGCCAGTTTTCTCAATGCCTTCTGGATCTCTTTTTTCATTCCAGGCGGCACAGCTGCACTGTCAATGCCAGCTCTGATTTTTGCGGACGCTTCTTTTGCAGAAATCTGCTTCTCTTTCCATTGGGCGGTCAGAGATTCAATGTCCCGGTCCAGACCGTTATATGCCAAAAGCCAGTGAAAGGCCGAGGAGGTCACGGCAAATCCATCCGGCACGTTGAGGCCCAGCACATTTTTAAGCTGGGCCAGATTGGCGTTTTTGGCCCCCACCTGTTCTTCAAGATCTGCCGTGATAAAGGTATCGGCAATGGTACATTGCCGGTCCGGCCGAAGGTTGGATTTGCCTTCAAGCATCTCCTGAATCCCGGAGTTGATGCGCCAGAAGGCGTCATCAAGCCCGGGGTATCTGTCCTGGACAATAAAATTAAAATGATGAATCAGTTTGTAGACAAGGGTTGCGATCTCCTGGCAACTGGTGTGGATATAGTGGGTGTCAAAGATATAATCTCCCCCCAGCTTGTCCCCCATGCCGGTCATCAGATCCAGAATCTGATTATTGGAATCCAGAAGCCGCCTGAAACTTGAGAACACTTCAAATATCGAACGTTCTTCAGCCTGGGGCTGTTTCCTGCCCCACAGGCGGCTTAAAAATGTTGAGTCCCAAAACTTTGCCATGTGTATTAAAATCCTGTTTAGAAATTATCTCAAAATAAAAATTTTGAGATGGTTTCTAATGCCCTTCGTTGCTGCCTTGGAATATTAAGCCGGTGAGCAGCCCCGCAGCCAGGGCGATGAGAACCGACACAATACCATAAAGCAGGGGTTTACCAAATGCCAGGGACGACAGGAACTTGGGAAATCCTGTCTCTTCGACTTTAACACGGGTCTGGGCCTTGGATGCAACAGCGCCGTCTTTTATCGTAAATACCTCCACCTGGTAGCTTCCCGGTTTTAGTCCTGACGGAATGGAAATCGTTGCAGAAAACGGTTTCATATTGTCGACCGGCGTCTGGTACATCACGTTGCCGAACCCGGAGGCATAGGCCCCGTGCTTGGATTTAAGTTTGACAAACTCGTCAAAAAGAAAGGTTTTGTCTTCGGGGGCAGGTGTAACCTCTATCTGGTTTATCAAGGAGGGTACCCCCAAATTCAATCCTTTCCACTGGTCGGATTCTTCTGTCAATGATTTTGGGGTTGCCACCATAAAAATATCCGGGCAGTGGTGAAAGGTTACGGTGCCCATATTCATCCACAGGATGCCCATGGCTTTTCCCTTCTCTTTCAACGCCACGTCCTGTTCGCCGGATTTGAAGCGGACCACGGCGTCGGCATCTGCAGGGATCGTTCCTTCTACTGTAACATCAATGCCGTTAAAAGAGGCCCCGATGTTGATGGCCTCTGGGGTCACCGTAAACGCGGCGGGTGCGGCTGCCGAGGCAAGAGCCGGCAGACAGATGATCATGAGCAGTAAAAGACCTGTTAAGATTTTTTGATATCGTCTCATCTTAATGCCCTCCTGCAAATGCCAGTAAAATATCGGGGGTGATCAAAAGATCAAACAGCATCTTAAACATCACCACAAGCACCAGGCTTGCCAGAAGGATCTTGAGCTGTTCGCCCTTAAGTTTTTTGCTCACCTTGACACCGAGCTGGGCCCCAAGTGAAGAGCCTATAAGCAGGATCAACGCCAGGATGAAATCCACGGTATGGTTGGTGGTGGATTGCATGATGGTGACATCAATGCAGGTGAAAAGAATCTGGAAAAGACTGGTTCCCACCACCACATGCATGGGCATGCGAAGCAGGTAGACCATGACCGGTACCATGAGAAAACCGCCGCCAACGCCCATGATGGCTGCAAGAATTCCCACAAAGGTGCCAAGAATCAGGGGAAGCAGAACGGACAACTCCACGCCGGACTTTTCAAACCGGGTCTGGAAGGGCAGTTTTTTGACCAGCTGCATATACATGGACTCTTTGCGGGGCTTTTCATTGACATCAATGGTTTCGGACGCAGGTGCCTTGGAGTGCCGCAAAGACTGCAGACTTTCAATGAACATGTATGCGCCCACAAATCCGAGCATCAGGACATAGGTGACCTGGATCAGAAAGTCGGCATTGCCCAGGGCCCGTAAAATCTTGATGACATGGACACCCAGCGTGCCGCCGAGAACCCCTCCCACAAGGAGCAGAATGCCCATTTTAAAATCCACATTGCCCAGGCGGTAATGGGCCAGGGTGCCCGAGGTGGAGGCGCCCACAATCTGGTTTGAATCCGAAGCGGCTGCAATGGTCGGCGGAATGCCGATCATGATTAGAAGCGGGGTCATCAGAAAACCGCCGCCAACGCCGAAGATGCCGGAAAGCAGCCCCACAAATCCCCCCATGGCAAACACCTCAAGGGTATTGATGCTAAGGCCTGCAATCGGCAGATACAAGTGCCACATTATAAAAATTTCTCCTCTTTTGGGTTTATAGTTGAGGCACCCTTTCCCACACCGACAGTGCGTCCATTGAAGGTGCCAACACGTTCAAAATCTGTTAAAAAGCGTGGATAGCAAAAAAAATGCCATTTCCCCAAAATCAGTGAAGGCTGTGGGAAACCCCTTGCCGGATAAGGGTTTCAAAAATTTTTTTTGTGATATGACCTAAAATTTTTAAAAAAAGGTGACTGTCCGGCCGCCGGGGAAGGCGACCGGACGAAAAGAACAATTCATTTTGAAACATGAATACCCATGGCGGGTTCAAAAAAGGATGGCGGACACTCTCAATTCATACAAAACCGGGATGTTTCAGATCGGAACATCGCCCTGCTTATCTATAACTGCGGGAAACAGAATGATAAAACAGGCCCCCTGCCCCTTGTCACTTTCCACAGAGATATGTCCGTCGTGCTTTTTGATGATACCGTAGACAATACTTAAGCCCAAACCGGTCCCTTTGCCCACAGATTTGGTGGTGAAAAAAGGATCAAATATCTGGGACAGATTTTCAGGGGCAATGCCCTGGCCGGAGTCTTTAAACCGGATTCGTATTTTGTCATCCGACTGCACGTCTGCGGCAATGAGAATATCGCCCCCGTCAGGCATGGCAGCCATGGCATTGGAAAACAGATTAATAAATACCTGTTCCAGATTCTGCAGATTTCCCCTGATGGCCGGCAGGGTCTCCGGAATATCCATGGTCAGACGAATCTTATTGACCATGAGCTGGTTTCTCACCAGCCCCAGGGTGGCGGAAATCACGTCAGCCACACAGATCCGTGACATCGTGGTTCGATCGCTGCGTGAAAAATCCAGCAGATTTTTAACCACACTGCTTGCCCGGGAGGTCTGGGTAATGATGTCATGGATCATCTCCCGGGCCTCGGTGCCGGAAAACTCATCAAAGCCTTCGAGCAGGCTGTCGGCGGTCAAAGAGATATTATTCAGCGGATTGTTGATTTCATGGGCGATGCCTGATGTAAAGGTGCCGATGGAGGCAAGTTTTCTGGACTGGACCAACTGCTCCTGCTTTTCATCCAACTCCCGGACCATCTGGTTGAAACCGGCAATGAGTTGGGAAATCTCATCATGTTTGGGGGCGTCTTCCATGATGGTCTTAAACTGCCCTTTGGGGATGCTTTTGGTGGCCAGGGTCACCTGTTTTAAACGTTTGAGAAGACTCTTTGCTTCAAACAGAAACAAAACAGCCACAAAAAAAATAAATCCGCCCACGGAAATAATGGAAAAGGTGACCATATTTTCAAGGGAGCGGTTAATCCGTTCGCGTTTCTTTACCAGAAGGCCTTCGCAAAAGGCCACCATATCACTGCCAAGGGATCGGATTTGAGTCACTTTTGCAGAGTCCAGCCGATGCTTGCCCGTTCCGATAAGCGCTTTGTATGTTTCAAACTTTTTTTTAAAGCCGCTGTACAGGTCAATGCCTGCAACCATGCCGATGGAACCTGAAAGATTTGTGATATCGCTTTGGGTGCGGTGAAGGTAATCCTGAAGTTCCACAACGGTTTTGTCCTGATATCCATAAAGAATGGTGTTTTTTTCATACCGCCGGATTTCAAGAATATTGTCCAAAAGACCGTGAAACTGATCTAAAACCACCATTTTATTTTTTAAAGTCATGATGTTCAGGCCAAAGAGCATGCTTAAAACACTGACAAAAATAAGACTGGCGATAAAGCCTAATATAATTTTGGTTCGGATGGTAACGGGCATATAGCTTTCCTCATTTAAACAGGATGGCAGTAATTGAAAATCGGTCCAAAGGCTTAAGGCCCATGATCAAAATAAATTCTCCCATATGGCTTGCCTTTTTGGCCTTCTTCTTTGTTGCTTCCTTAGGCACATATTTCAATATGCTCCCAAGCGAGCGCCTTAAGCGAGCGCCTTAAATAAGGCTCAAAAATTCGGCGCCATATTTTGGAAGATTTTATTCCGACCCTGGGCCTAATTGTTACAGCATAAATCATACCATCAACCCTAACATTGAACAGCATAATATTGGCATATTTTATGCTGACATTTTGGCGGTTTGTTTTTTTACATTTAAGGAGGCGTTATGCACACGTTGTTGATCGTTGTTTTTGTTCTGGCCTATTCGGCCATCGCCTTTGAGCATCCGCTCAGGGTAAACAAGTCGGCTTCTGCTCTGCTGGGTGCCGGCATCATGTGGACCATTTACGCAGTTGCCACTGGCAATCACCACCTTGTAACTGAACAGCTCAATGAAAATCTTGCGGCCACGGCCCAGATTATCTTTTTTCTGCTCGGTGCCATGACCATTGTTGAGCTGGTGGATGCCCATGACGGCTTTGAAGTAATCACCTCCCGGATTACCACCACAAGCCAGAGTGTTCTAATCGTACTCATCGGCATTGTCACCTTTTTTCTCTCCGCCATGCTGGATAACCTGACCACCACCATTGTGATGGTGTCACTGACAATTTTTTGTGGACCTTTCTGGCGCTCTGTGCCGGAACCGGAGGTTCTTTGCTGATCATTGGTTCGGCGGCAGGTGTTGCAGCCATGGGCCTGGAAAAAATCAATTTTTTCTGGTACGTAAAAAAAATCAGCGGACTGGCCGTGCTCGGTTATATTGCAGGCATCCTGGTTTTTCTGATTCAGTTTAAACTTATGAATTAGTTTACACCCCAATTGCAGCATTTGGGCCAGGCGCCAATGAAATTGATCAGGCAACGGAAACGATAACGGACATTTCCGATCAGACCAACCTTTTGGCATTGACCGAGTCAGAATTTTTACCCATTAAAAGTCCTATTTTGAAAGAAAGGAGAAAAGTATGAAGCTACGTTGTTTTATCTTTTTATTTTTAATCTCGGCATTTTCTACGAACCCGACCTGGGCATCGTCGTTCAGTGGGATGTATGTATTTGGAGATAGCTTGTCGGATCAAGGGAACTTTTTCGCCGCAACTTCGTCGGAACCGAGTGGACCAACGCCACCCCTTGAATACACCGATGGAACCAATTTCGGGAGATTCACCAATGGTCTTAATTACATTGACTATTTATCCTCAAATTTAGGACTCTCCTCCCGTCCATACCTGACTGGAGGCACAAACTTTTCCTTTGGTGGCGCTCGAATCAGCAACCATCCATATGGCGGGTACAGCCTGCTGCAACAATTGGACATATTTTCTACTGCGTCAAATAAAACGGCCGATCCAAATGCGCTTTATGTTGTTTGGGCAGGAGCAAACGATTTAGCCGATTACCTTAAAAGCCCAGGAACAACAATAAGTCCGGCTGAATCCCTTACTTACCTATTGTCCGTTATTCAAGATTTGGCTGGATTTGGAGCCAAAAACATTCTTGTCCCTAATTTACCGGATATAGGATTAACGCCAATGATAGCGGCATTTGGATCGGAAGCAACTGAGATAGCAACGGGTTTAACTGTAGGATTCAATGAAGGTTTAGCGGCGGGGTTAAACGCATTGGCGTCAACGTATACCGATGTAAATTTTATTGGGTTCGATACGTTCATTTTTTTAAATGAAATTGTTTCAGACCCCGATGAGGCAGGATTTTTAAATGTTACGGATGCTTGCTATAGCGAGTATATAATGCCAGGTGGTACGATCATTGGAGATCCTGACAGCTACCTTTCGTGGGACGGCTTCCACCCGACGTCAGCGGCACACAAAATTTTAGCCGATCAAATGACAAGAACTGTTGTACCGGTTCCTTCTACAATTCTTCTTTTAGTATCCGGCCTTGTCAGTCTTGCCGGAGTATGCAGAAGAAAAAAACAGATCTAAAATTTCTATCAGCGGTTACAGGGAGAATCATGAACGTTTCTGCCTGTATTCTTCATTCGTGTATCTGCCCAAAGGGCAGACTGCAATATTTGGGCCCCATGTTCAATAAGAATGGAAAGCTTCCCGGCGGGCGCTTTCCATTCTTGGTTTGATCGTATAATTTTTAAGGGCGTCAAAATTCTCGGGGAATCCTTGAGATATATCACGCGGTTTTTATCTCGATCTGCCTGGGTTTTGCCGCTTCAGATTTAGGCAGATGGAGTTTTAACACACCGTTTTTCAATTCCGCCTCGACCCTTTCCACATCAATGGTCTGCGGTACGGAAAAGCTTTTAACCCCGATTTTTTTCATGTCAATAGGGTCTTATTATTTTTTACACATTATCTGAAATCATAATAGAAACCGACAGTGAGCCCCCCCGAAATGCAGACAATGATGAATGATACGGCCAACCGGCGAAAAAGTCTGCGGTCCCCAAGCATGAATACATAAAAAAGCTTTACAAGCGTATTTGAAATGGCTCCGATCACAAGATTCAGGCCGGCCCAATCCAATGAAATGATGCCTGCTTTTTGCGCATCGCTTAGAGAAAATGCGATGGCGTCCACATCAACCAGTCCACTGACGGCAGAAACAACCGGCAGCCAGCGATCGCCAAGGTAAATTGTTGCCAGCCTTGTCAAAACCAATATTGTGCTGAAAATTATGCCAAAGGTGATGGCGGATTTCAGGCAGAACGGGTTCTTCAGCTGCATGGAGCCCATCTCCTCTGAATCTTCTTTCTTGGTTTTCAACGAAAAATAGAGCGCCAGGATGATTCCGGTGATACCCATAATCACGATGGGCAGAATGATATTCTGCATCATTTCTTGATTTACAATGGCAATCTCAAGCAGCAGTCGTGGAAACATGATGGCCGAGGCAAGCAGAATGGCCACGGCAAAACTTTTGTTCAAATTGGGAGACTCTATACTCCTTTTTGCAAAAGAAACCGTTGTCACGGTGGAAGAGGCCAGTCCACCAATAAAGCCGGTCAGGCCGATCCCGGCGCCGGGTCCAAGTGCCTTGACGGCGATATATCCCACCAGACTGATAAATGATACCAATACGACAATCAGCCATATTTTGTATGGGTTCAGGGCCTTCAAAATATTATATAGCCAGGCGATCTCCATCTTTTTGTCAAGTGTTTCACCTTTTTGCGGCAACCGTTCTCCGTCCTTTTGAAATCGTCCGGTGACCACGTTCTTGTCATGGGATCTCACCGTATAGGATCCGAGCTGCGCTCCGGAACTGCCGTAAAGCATTACAACATCACCGGTACGAATTGATGACACATGTTCCTGCAATACAGAAAGCGTCTGGGAATCGTTGTCATAAGCGTGCACCATACCAAATGTGGTTTTCATATAATCAGACAAGGGCTGGTTGGGAAACACAGGAAGAATGATAAAGGTAATTACCAGGAACTTTATTCCGGCCTGAAGCTCAAACAATTGTATCTTTTCCGTGAAAGACCGGATCGTCTTTTTCTGGGACAAAATGACCAGGATGATGATGGCGATGGCAATGGCCATCTCCTTGAAACCAATAATAATCAATACGCCAAGGAAAAAAGTCAGCATGACCGCAATTTCAGTGGTGATGCCGGTATCCCGCTTGCGATCCATCCAGTAACCACTCAAGAGAAATGACAATATCCCCAGAAACCCGCCCACAATGAGCCAAGGGCTTTGAAAAAACCGGCTCAAATACCCAGAGACGCCTCCGATCAAAGCGATGAGAATAAAGTCACGCGTGCCGGCATGGGGATTTTTCGACCCTGCCATATCCCGTTCCAATCCCAGGGCAAAACCGACCAAGGCGATTAAGCCGAAATTTACAAATTGTTCAAAAACAGGGTCCTGAATCATATCAAAATTTCCTGATGCTTTTTATTCTTGGGGTGCTTTCATTTCACAATAGGCGTTTCTCCGAAAATCCAAAAAAGGATCCATGGGAATCCCCCCATGAAAGGTTATCTTAAGGCGATATCATCTTAGAAGAACTTTATCAATATCCTTCTATGGGTCTTTTCCGTTCCGTTCCAAGAGGGTATAAAGCACATAGACTCAACATTATATTTACCCCTTGACCTGTTTATGGAGTTGCAGTGACTCATTTAATTATACTCGACCTGGACGGAACATTGGCAGACACGCGGGCTGATATTGCCCGGGCTGTGAATTGGGTTCGCAGGTCATACGGACTTTCTGAATTCCCCATGGATAAAATTATCGGGTATGTTGGCGGCGGACGCACCCGGTTGATGGAAAAAGCACTCCATGACCAGCCTGAAAAAGAGATCGGCCAAGCGTGCAATCGCTTTAGCGAATATTATGTCAGGAATCTTGTTGCGGATACCCGGCTTTATGCCGGCGTCCCAGAGACGATAAAGGCGCTCCGGCGCAAAGGTTTTTTGCTGGCGGTTTTATCCAACAAACCCGGAGATATGTGCCGAAAGATCACCGCTTTTTTCGGGCTGGATCAATACCTGATCGCAACCGTGGGCGGCGGTGATGTTCATACAGTAAAGCCCGAGCCCGATGGCTTTTATGAAGTGCTGCGCGTTGCCAAAGCAAACGGCTTTAACGGGAACAAAGAAAACACCTGGATGGTCGGAGATCATCATACCGATTTACAGCTTGCCCTGAATGTCGGGATCAACAGTATTTTTTGCAATTACGGTTTTGGAAGCAGGCTGGCAATGAACCCTGATTTTGAAATTGAACGGTTCAATGAGATAGCATCAATCATCCCCTGAACCCTTCGGCGCAATGACATTTACGGCTTGCGGATGTCGGCGACTTTTGCCTGACCGGCCGTTGCCAGATCCGCCGGGGAGATTTCGATGGAGACCGTATTTCTGCCGCTGCCGCAGAAGACATGGGGCAAATCCATCAAACGTCGATCCAGGATAACCACCACATCCGTAGCCACAGGAAACGGCCCGACCCCGCCGACCTCAAACCCAAGACCTGTTTCCACATCAGGCGCGGACGCGGCCCGTATCAGCTTGCGGTTAATTCCGAAAATATCTGCAAGACATTTGTAATGAATCCGGTCCGGACCGTTGACTCCGGCAAGTATCCATGGGCCATCCTTAATTTTAAAAACGATTGTTTTGATCAGATTAACCGTCAAGTGGGGAACAATGGCCTTGGCCTGGTCCACAATGACCACAGGGTCGTGGTGGTGAAGCCTGAAATCCACCTTGCTTTGGGTCAAAAGGGATTGAACCTTTTCAAATACCATTTTGGGTTTTACATCCTTGGGTTTCAATTTTTCTCCGATTCCCTGGCACCAATGGGCAGCAAAGGGTATACGGGTCTTGTTGCCGGGTCAATTAATGTATTTCAATAGTGTTCATTTTTATCTACAATACCCAGCCATCGCCACTCAATTGAAAGTGGAAAAAATAATATTTGGAAGGAAAGCCCCGTGTTTGACTACCCCTCATACTTAGAAAAGCTCACAGCAGGCGAACCGGTCAACAACCCATTCCTGGACTTTTTACAGATCAAGGTTGAAGCAGTTGAAAAAGGCTATTCCCGGTTCAGCATGGACGTTCGCCCCGAATTTCTCCAGGGTGCCGGCATCATGCAGGGCGGCCTAGGCATTGCCCTATCCAGTGAAGCCGCCGCCCATGCGGTGATGAGCACCCTGTCCCCCGGCGAAAACCTGACCACCATCGAACTGAAAAACAACTTTCTTTCCATGGCGTCCAAGGGCCGCCGGCTGACCGCCGAAGCCACAGTGTTCAAACGGGGCCGGACCCTCGTTTTTGTGGACACCACAGTCAAGGATGACACCGGAAAATATATCTCAAAAAGCAGTGCCACCCTGATGGTCATTCCGCCTAAGACCGATTAATCTTTAATCGCATAAAACTGATCTTTGTCGGCAAAGATTTTGGCCTTTTGGGCATAGAGGTCCGAGGACGCTTTCAGCACCTGGGTGATCTCTTCTTTGTTTTCATAGGTCTTTTTTACCTTTCCCGGGGAGCCGACCACGAGGGAATAGGGCGGAACAACGGTGTTTTCAAGGACCACCGCACCTGCGGCCACAACAGATCCTTTGCCGATGACAGAATGATTCATCACCGTGGCCCCCATACCGATCAGGCAGTCATCTTCTATGGTGCACCCATGCAGGCAGCACTGGTGGCCCACGGTGACGCCGTTGCCCACCGTTAAGGGCACGCCCTCATCGGCATGGCACATGGACAGATCCTGGATATTTGTCCGTTCCCCGATGGTGATTGTGGCCGTATCCCCCCGGATGACCGTTTGAAACCAGACCGAGGCGTCCCGGGCGATATGCACATCCCCCATGATTTGAGCCGTTGGTGCAACAAATACGGAGTCATGAATTTCAGGACGGATATTTTTGAACGCGTATAAAGTCATCATCTCTCCTTGTAATCATTTTATTGAATTTGTTATGCTTAAGGCTTATGTTTCACAGTGTAATAGAACTATACCCGCCGTTTCAAAAGTACAACCCACAAAAAGGAAAAATTATGTCAAAAGAATATGATGTGGCAATTATCGGAGCAGGTTCTGCGGGATTGACAGCCCAGGAAGAGGTGATCAAACACACGGACAACTATGTGCTCATCGATGACGGCCCCCTGGGCACCACCTGTGCACGGGTGGGCTGTATGCCCTCCAAGGCGTTGATTGCCGTGGCCGATGATTTTCACAAGTGCGGTTTTTTTGATGAATATGGGATAAGCGGGGCCCAGGGTCTGGTTCCGGATCATAAAAAAATCATGGCACGGGTCCGGGCCATGCGGGATGAATTTGCAGGCGGGGTGATCCAGGAGATGTCCGGGTTCATGGACAAGGTGATCCGCAAAAGGGCCAGATTCATAGATGCCAACACCCTGGATCTGGGGGACGAAACCATCCGGGCCAAAAGCATTATCATCGCCACCGGCTCAAAACCGTTTATACCCGAGCCCTGGCAGACGTTTAAAGATTTTATAATCGATACGGACCAATTCTTCGAACTGGAAACCCTGCCCCGGACCATGGCCGTGTTCGGCCTGGGTGTCATCGGCATTGAACTGGGCCAGGCCCTGCACCGCATCGGCGTTGACGTCACCGCCGTGACCCGCCGGAAAACCGCCGGCGGCCTGACCGACCCCAAACTTGAAGAATATGCCTTTGAACATTTTTCCAAAGAGATGAAGGTTGCCCTTGGCACCGCTGAAATTCTGGGCAAGACCGACTCCGGTTTAGAAGTGGGTGCCGGCAGCAAACGCTGGACCGTGGACCGGGTGCTCATCGCCACGGGCAGACGGCCGGTTCTTAAAGATTTAAACCTTGAATGCCTGAATGTTGATCTGGATGACAAAGGCATGCCGGCCTTTGATCGACAAACCCTGCAGATCGGGAATCTACCCGTCTTTATAGCCGGGGATGTCAACGGCCTTAAACCCATTCTCCATGAAGCGGCAGACGACGGCACCATCGCAGCTTACAATGCCTGTGCCGGTTCCGTGACCCGTTTTAAAAAACGCGTTCCCCTCCAGATTACGTTCTCTTCACCG
This sequence comes from uncultured Desulfobacter sp., assembly GCF_963666675.1. NCBI lineage: Bacteria > Pseudomonadati > Thermodesulfobacteriota > Desulfobacteria > Desulfobacterales > Desulfobacteraceae > Desulfobacter > uncultured Desulfobacter sp. Next base: position 4,708,102 of record NZ_OY762929.1, read on the forward strand.
GATATCGCCATTGCGGGTTTGTCCCACAAGGCGCTGACCCAGCAAGGCATTGACTATGTGGTGGGCGAGGCCTCCTGGGAAGAGCTGGGACGGGCCAGAATGATGCTCGGCAAGGCCGCCGGACGGGCCCGGATTTATGCCGAACCCCAAAAGGGACGGCTGCTGGGCGCAGAGCTTATGGCACCGGCCGGAGAACACATGGCCCACCTTCTGGCCTGGGCCATGGGGGCCAACCTGACACTCACAGAGATTCTGGGCATGCCCTTTTACCACCCGGTACCCGAAGAAGCGCTTCTGGATGCCTTTTTTCAAATCGCTGAACAGATACAAGAGCCCCTACCCTCTCCAATCCTGGTAAAAGCAGAGGGCCGCTCCCATGGCAAATAAAAAAGACCCGCTTAACCGGTTTCTGGCGGATACCCGGTCCAGGGCCCGGACCCAGGAAATTGACATGCTGGTGTTCGGAAACGAAGCGGCGGACCTGGATTCCGTGGTCTCCGCCATTGGTCTGGCCTGGGTCCTGGCAAACGACAGCAAGCCCTGTAGAGCCCTGCCTTTAATTCCCACCCGACGAGACGATTTCCGCCTGAAAACAGAGAGCCGGTGGGTGCTCTCCCAAACAGGCATTGAGGTTGAAAACCTTTTTTTCCTGGACGATATCCAGCCGTTGGACCGCCTCATCTCCCGGGTCAAAGGATTTGCCCTGGTGGACCATAACAAGCCGTCCAATGTTTTTTTAAAGTATGAAGAAAAGATAAAGTTCATCATGGATCACCATGAAGACTTGATGCTCTACCCCTATGCATTAGGGCGGATTGAACCGGTGGGGTCCTGTGCCACCCTGGTGGGCGAAGAGCTGATTAATAAGAAACCTGCAAAAAAAATTCCCCAGAGCCTTGCCGCCCTCCTGCTTGGGGCCATCCTCATTGATACCGTCAACCTCGACCCCAAGGCCGGGCGGATGACCCCCAGGGACCAACGTGTGGTAGAGTTCCTGATGCCCATTGCCGGACTGGACACAGAGACCTTTTACCAAGGTATCCGGGCGGCCAAATCAGACATCAGTGAAATGGACACAAGGGATCTGCTCAGGCGGGACTGCAAGACATTTAAATTCAATACGGTGAGCTGCACCGTGGCATCGGTGCCGTTGGATCTCGAACAATGGATGGTCAGGGACACGGACCTTGCCCGGGGTATTGAAGCCTATGCACAGGAAATGCAGGCAGATATCCTGATGACCATGAACACCCAGCGAATGCCTGAATTTTCAAGGGGGATTTCAGTATTCTGCAAATCCCCCGCTCTTTTCACAACCATCCTGGCCATGCTGACATTCAACCTTGACCTGGAAGTCATCACACCGCCCCAGGGCTTTGAGGCCGGTGACGTTCACTTTTTCCGTCAGGGCAACCTGAGCCTGTCCAGGAAGAAACTTGAGCCGGTACTGGACCAGTATTTCTCAAAAACGTAAACAAACAAAATAGAAGAAGCGACTTACGCCCTGGATATATATTTCCGGGTTTCGGTGTTCACCTTGACCATTTCGCCGTTTTCAAGATATTCAGGCACCTGGATTTCAACCCCGTTGGACAGGGTGGCAGGCTTGGTCCGGGCCGTGGCGCTGGCCCCTTTGATACCCGGTGCGGTCTGGGTAATCTCGAAAACAAGGGAGGCCGGAATTTCAACGGCCACCAGATTACCGTCAATGAACATACCCACGATATCTTCCATGCCGTCGGTGAGCCAGACCAGTTCCTCTTCAATGCTCTCCTCGGCAATCATATACTGGCCATATTCCATCGTGTCCATGAACACGTGCAGATCACCATCCGGATAGAGGTATTGGACGGGCTTTCTCTGCAGGTCCACGTCCTCAAGCATATCATTGCCTTTGTAGGAGTCTTCATATTTCTGCCGGGTCTTTATACCGCTGAACCGAACCTTGTAAAGGGTGACGGCCCCCCGTGCCGACGGCGTTCTTACATCAATATGTTTAACCAGATAGGGTTCACCGCTGATCTCCACCACCTGGCCTTTTTTTAAATCACATGCTTTTGGCATACGTGCTTCTCCTAAATTAAAATCTTCATTGCTTTTAAGTTTAACTATTCTTCCGGGTTATGAAGTACCACCAAGAAATCGGGATCACGGTCGGCTATTTTCCGGGCAACTTCCGCCGAAACGATTTCGTATACACTGTTCAGCATCACAATGGCAAGCTGTCCCCGGCCAAGTTTCTGGGTAATTTCATCGTTAACATAGAGTTTTTTTATTTTTTTGCCCACCTTGAAATAGTAAGGATCTTCATATTTTCTCAAGTCCAGACGATTTTCCTCTATCAACTGCTTAACCTGGGCCAGTCGTTCCTGTGTTTCCCGCTCCCGGTTGGCCTGGCGGTTGAGTTCCCGGCTCCGTTTGGCCTGTTCCAGCTGCTCCTGCCGGGTTTGGTTGACTTCAGGCGCAGGTGTAGTTTTCTTGCCTTTATTTTTTTTGCGCTTAGCCCGTTTCTCTTGATTGGCTTTTTTAGCCTGTTTTTTATCAGCGACCCCGGCCTTCAGGAGCTGATCCTGCAAAGACAATCCCATGTATCCCCTTTTTTCTTTTGTAATTAGCCGCCCAATAATATATGCAGCGGCGCAGTAGTTCAACCATAATTGACGTTTGAAAGGAGCAGTCCCCTGGGCGTGGGTTCCTATCCTTGACATCGGGTTGACACAACTATATGAAGGACTCCCGGACAATTTTAAAAAAAGTCAAAACGATCAAAGAAAAAAAGCCCGGCGCCGTTGTTTCACTGAAAACGACGGCGCCGGGCTACAGCAAGTCTATTCAATTTTTAGAACAAATGATATTGCAGTGACATCCGCATGATCGTATGCAGGGATTTGGGCAGTCAACGGCAGGCTCGTCCCAAAACCATAATTGAAAAACCGCTTAAATTAAACTTTAAATCGGCCAACCATGCCATCGAGCTTGCCGGCAAGTTCAGATAGCGCGTCTGCACTTAGTTTAACCTGGTTACTTTTTTCAGCGATCTCTTCTGATGCATCATGCACACCCTTAATATCCTTGGCAATTTTTGCAGACACCGCTGCGCTCTGATTTACATTTGAGTTGACATCGTCAATACCGCTGGAGGCCTGACCGATATTCCGGGCAATTTCACGTGTGGCGGAAGACTGTTCCTCAACGGCCGTGGCAATTGTAGAAACAATATCGTTCACGTCCGTGATAACAGTTGAAATCTCTTCAATGCTGCCCAGCGAGCTTGTGGAACTTTTCTGGATATCTTCAATCCTGTTTTTAATGTCCAACGTGGCATCGGATGTCTGTTTTGCAAGATCTTTAATCTCATTTGCAACAACGGCAAAGCCTTTTCCGGCCTCACCGGCCCTTGCCGCTTCAATGCTGGCATTCAAAGAGAGAAGATTCACCTGTTCGGATATATCCGTTATGGTTTCAACAACTTTACCGATGTCATTGGCAGATTGGCTTAATTCGTTCATAACCTGTGTGGACTCATTTGCTTTAGACACGGAATTGGTAGCTATGGTTCGCGCGTTTTCTGCATTGCCGGCTATTTCGGTTATGGTTGAATTCATCTCTTCAGCGGCACTGGCAACCGCATTAAGGTTGGCACTGGATTCGCCCATCAACATTGTCACCGAACTCATGTTGGTATTCATCTCCTCGGATGCGGCGGCAACGGCATCTGACCGCTGTAGTGTTTGATCGGCGCCTTCCGACATCGCATCCGCAATGGATGCCATCTGTGTGGATGATGAGGAAAGGGTTTCCACCCCCTGTTTTATATCGATGATCATTTGGTGCAGTTTCTCAATGAATTTATTAAAACTGTCGGATAACTGTCCCACTTCATCCTTGGTCTGAACGACCAGGCGCGTGGTTAAATCCCCGTCTCCTTCTGCAATATCCTTAAGGCCGTGCGCAGCATTATTTATGGGTTTCACGATTGCATTGACCACAACACTGGAAACAACAATCAGGATTAATAAAACGACAGCGAACAGTATGATGGATGCCGTTGTCATCGATTTTATGGTTTTTTTAGACTCGAGCGCCAGCCGATTCACCGTTTCAGCTTCTTGATATGCCAAGGCAACATATTCGCTTGAGACTTGGTCACTTTGACTGCCCATAACATCGATAGCATCCCGGGTCTCATCAAATTTAACCATTGCCTGGGCTTCAACCGTTGCGACTTCGTCACGGTTTTGTTTCAGGATATGGCTGAGTCGAATGGCCTCCTGGTTGGTCGTTTGCCACGCTTGGAAAAATTTTTGAAATTCAAGATACTTACCCATCATGGCCCTGTCAAATTGTATTGACGCTTTCTCCATGCGCTCTCCCACCTGTTGGATATTGGCAACACTGTCAGCTTGGTACGCATCAATACGGTCAAAATCCGTTGCGGTCATTGCCCGAAGTCTGGCTTCCATCGCCTGATAGGCATCGCGATCCGCATTAAGCACAAATTGAATGGCTTTTGCGTATTTCAAAGCGGATTCCGGGGACACAGCGATTTTGGCTTCAAGCATTTCCGTAATGTCGTCAATCAACGACCGCATGGATGAAAATGCGTTCTCTGCCTTGGCAATGGCCTCCTCCCGTTTATGATGGTTATCACTGTATTCAAAGCATTACGCAATGGTTTTTCGGCTTAACGTTTTCCACTCGGGGAACAATCGTTTAAAGTCATCATAGGACGCAAGCATTTCACCGCTAAATGTTTCAGACGCTTTCACGACACGGTCATACACCTGCTGGATATTTTCTTTATTATCTTCATCCGCGTTTTTTATAATCTCGACATCAAATGTCGCTTTTGCTTCCAATTCGGCCACATATGCCTGATAAGCATCTCTATCTGCATTTAAGGTGAGAGAAACATTTTTACCTGAATTTTGTAATTTGGGAATAACATTATTTACATGCCCAAAAGCATCTACAATCTTGGTGGAACTATCTGCCACTGACGATATAACCCATGCTGCACCCCCACCAATAATAAACATGGTTAAAATCGACAACGCCAGCAGCATTCCCATTTTTAATTTAATTCCCATAGTTTTGTCCCGTTCTTAAGTTTTGGTTTCGCGGTCTTTGGCCTTCAACCTGCACATCGCCCACACACCATAAAAACATGATCGAAGCAGTACATTAGAAAATTTCAATAACAGATCAACGTTCGAGTAGGGGGCATTTAGACTTAATATAACAGACGCGGCCTGTTCCAGCCCCAGCCCATGGCGTAACTGCCTGTTAAATCAGTTTTTTTGAACGATTAAGAATAAATCCTGACTTAACATATCATAAAGATTACAAGAGGTGATTCTATTTTACAAGGAATAATAATTGGAAAACATCCAAGGAAAAGGGCCCCAAAGCGCCCCGGGGCCGTTTATATGATAGAGCTCAGTCAGTTACTGAGTTCTTTCAACCTTCGTTGTGGGGCGAAGCCTGGGTCATGATAGACCTGGCTCGGCCCATGGCCGTTATTGAAAACGATGGCGGCCGAAAAGTGCCCTAGACCCGGTACTCTCCCTGTTTAAGCATCCGGCTGACAGATAGAGACTCGGCCAGAACTTTTTCCGTCCAGTTATGGTCCATTGGATCAACGACCAGTGCCCTGAAATTAAACCGTTGCCCCTCAATGCGTACCCCTTCGGAGTCGTCGATATGCAGCTGGGAATCAACCCAGTTGGGAAGCTTGGAGGGTTTTCTCTTCTCCTTGAGATTTTTTATGATTTTTTCATGCTTATCCTGGTTGATTACCAGATCCAGCTTGAGGCCGTGGAGATTAAACAGTTTTTTGATGTATGTGGCTTTGCGGTGGGACGTGGTGTAGATGCCGATCTGCCAGCCGTAATATCTCAACTTTTTGAAAAGATCAACGGTCCCATGGCGCAGGGGTTCGACGGGGGACCATTTGTGGTACCAGGGCAGTTTTACCGGTTCGGCAGGGATTTCCGGCTGCCAGCAAATAAGTGTGTCGTCAAGATCAAATGTTATCAGCATCAGTGCCCCTCCCGTTCATTTTTTCTTTAAAAGCGTTCATACTATCGATTACATCTATATGAGGTATGTTAAAAAAGTATTAGGAGTAGATTAGAGGATTATTAACACAACGACGGGTGATAAATTACATGGGCTTGCCCTATGTGCTTGACTGTTATCTATTTTTTTGCGTTAATATCTGGTATTTAAAGTAACAGTTAGGACCGTAAAATAAAATTTGCGGCCAAATATACAATGAATTTAAGGAGTTTTTAATGGCAAAGGAAAAAGTGGTTCTGGCGTATTCGGGTGGACTGGATACGTCGGTTATCCTCAAATGGCTGCTTGAGCAAGGTTACGAAGTGTTTGCATACATGGCCGACATCGGCCAGGATGAAGATTTTCAGGCAGCAGAACAAAAAGCCCTTAAAATCGGTGCATCAAAAGTGTTCATCGAAGATATGAAAAAGGAATTTGTCACCGATTATATATTCCCCGTTTTCAAGTCAAATACGGTTTACGAAGGCCGCTATCTATTAGGTACCGCCATTGCCCGACCGATCATTGCCAAAAAGCAGATTGAAATCGCAAAACAAGTCGGGGCCCAGTATGTCTCCCACGGTGCCACAGGCAAAGGAAACGACCAGGTGCGGTTTGAGTTGTCCTACTATGCCCTGAACCCGGCCATCAAAGTCATAGCCCCGTGGAAAAATGCGGATTTTCTCAATGCTTTCCAGGGCCGGTCGGATCTTCTGGCCTATGCTGAAAAACACGGGATTCCCACCAAGCAGACGGCAGCCAAACCCTATAGTGAAGATGATAACCTGCTGCACATTTCACACGAAGCAGGCATTCTTGAAGATCCGGGCACCATCTGCGATGAAAGCATCTATTGCCGCACTGTATCTCCGGAGCAGGCGCCGGACACCCCCACCCGCATCACCATTGAATTTAAAAACGGCATTCCGGTCAAGGTGAAAAACCTGGAAGACGGCACCGAAAAGACAGATGCCTTGGACCTGTTTTTATACCTGAATCAGCTGGGATCCGAAAACGGCATCGGCCGTCTGGACATGGTGGAAAACCGGTTTGTGGGCATAAAGTCCAGGGGCGTGTATGAGACACCGGGCGGTGCCATTCTGCACGAGGCACACAAGGATATCGAAGGCATTGCCATGGACCGTGAGGTCATGCGCCTTCGGGATATGCTGGCCCCCCGACTTGGAGAACTGGTTTACTACGGTTTCTGGTTCAGCCCTGAAATGGAATTTATCATGGCTGCCATCGACAAAAGCCAGGAGCTCATTGACGGTGAAGTGACCCTGAAACTGTTCAAAGGGGTGGCCTATCCGATCTCCAGAACCTCTCCGTCTTCTCTGTACAACCAGAACCTGTCCTCCATGGACATCACCGGCGGCTACAACCAGGAAGATGCCGAAGGCTTTATCCGTGTCAACGCCATCCGCCTGATGGCCCACAGGGACATCACCGGCAGGAACTAATATTCGTATATACTTTGGCACGGCGTTTTGCCGTGCCATTTTTTTTCTTTCAATCTTTCTGCCGGAGAATCAGAAACAAATACGCCCGGCTAATTTTAACAGTTAAGAAAAATACACATCAAGGGGTGTCAAGGATGCCTGGAAAAATGACCATAATGGTATTTTCGGTCGCATTGCTTGCGCTGGCGACGCCATGGGGCCCGGTTTGCCTTTCAGCTGCGACCCCAAAGCAGGCGGATGTTTTGACCAGGCAGGAACGTCTCTGGCTTAACGCCCATGACGGTCGCATCCGGTTTGCACCGTCGCCGACATATGCGCCGGTCTGCTATCGTGATTCGAATGGCCGGTTCCGGGGAATCACCATGGACTATGTGCGGCATATGGAAGCCGCCCTTGGATTTGCATTCAAAATAGTCGTTTGTGAGAGTTGGGACGAAATCATAGCCAAAGCCCGGTCCCGGGAAATTGATGTCGTCGGCAATATCCAACGGACCAACAAGCGGGCCGAATATCTGCGCTTTACAGATCCTTACCTGACAATCCCCAATGCCGTCATTACACGAAAAGATGTGAACCGGTCGTTGTCACTTAAAACCATGTCCGGGATGCGGGTCGCCGCTGTGGAGGGTTACGCCACGGCGGCATACATATCAGAGAACCTGCCGGAAATTCACCTCATACGTGTTCCCGACAACCTTGACGGCTTACAGGCGGTATCATTCGGCAGACTAGACGCCATCGTGACCGACCTGGCCATCGCATCCCACACCATCAACCACCACGGCATCACAAACCTGAAAATGGCCGGCACAGTCCCGGAATTCACCTGGCATCTGTCATTCGCCTGCCGCAGTGACCAACCGATTCTTTATCAAATTCTTGCAAAAGGCTTAGAATCAGTTTCCGCGGCTGAACGGCAGGAGATTCGAAAAAGATGGATATCCATTGAAAAGCCATCCCATCTCTATCGGGACAAGCGCTTTTACCTGTACATCGGGATGACATTCTTACTTGGGCTGCTGGCCTGCGTTGTCTGGACACGCGCCCTTCACAGACTGGTGTCCAAACGAACCGAGGAGCTTTACCAAAGCGAAATACGTTATCGCAGCATATCCGAAGATATGCCAGTAATGATCTGCCGCTTCCTGCCCGACGGTGAACTGACCTATGTCAATGCAGCCTATAGTAAATATTTCGGCAAAACGCCCGAGACGCTTATAGGGTCCTGTTTTTTATCACTTATCCCAGAAGAAGATCACAAACAGATTATGGACGCACTGGCCATACTAACGCCCGAAGCCCCGGCCCAATCCCATGAACATAGAGTCCATGCGCCCAATGGCGAAACCCGCTGGCAGAGATGGACCAACCGGGCCCTGTTTGACGCCCAGGGGAGGATCGCGGCTTTTCAGGCCATTGGAGAGGACATCACCGAATGGAAGCAGGCTACCGAAAGGCTCTCCTATGTTATCCAAGGCATGAATGCCGGCACCTGGGAATGGAACGTGCAGACCGGGGAAACAAGATTCAACGAACGCTGGGCCGATATTATCGGCTACACCCTGGATGAAATATCACCCGTATCCATAGAGACGTGGACAAAATTCTGCCACCCCGACGATACAGACGCGTATAGACGGCGGTTGCAGATGTGTTTCAACGGTCGTGCCGAGTACTATACCAATGAAGCGCGTATGCGCCATAAAAACAACGAGTGGATATGGGTGCTTGACCGTGGAAAAGTCATCACCTGGACCCAGGACGGCAAACCGGAATGGATGTACGGCACGCACCAGGATATCACCGAACAAAAGCAGGCCGAAGCAACGCTCAGAGCCAACGAGGAAAAACTGCGCCTGATCATTGAGCAATCACCGCTGGGTGTCTGCATCAATGATTTGAACGGCAGGTTCATCTCAGTAAATCCGGCATATGAAACACTTACGGGATACACCGAAAAAGAGCTTAAAAACCTCACCCTTTTTGATATAACCCATCCCGATGACCGGCCTGAAAGCAGGCGCCTTTTTGGCGACATGACCGGGAAGGAGACCGTCGGTTTCCGTATGAAAAAAAGATATATCCGCAAGGATGGCTCTGAAAGATCCATCATCAGCCATTCAAGCCCCATTTGCGATGCGTCGGGATCACCTCTGTTCGGGCTGGCGTTTATTGAAGACACCACAGAACGAAAAAAGGCCAAAAGAGAGCGCGAAAAGCTCCAGGGACAACTATCCCAAGCCCAAAAGATGGAAGCCGTGGGGCGTCTGGCAGGTGGTGTCGCCCACGATTTCAACAACATGCTGACAATTATCCTCGGCAACACGGAAATGGCCATGGAATCTTTAGATCCCGGGCAACCGGTTCTTGATGATCTTCAGGAAATAAAAAAAGCGGCCGAGCGCTCCAGCAACCTGGTCCGGCAACTGCTGGCCTTTGCCCGTAAACAGACCGTATCCCCGGAAGTGCTCGATCTGAATACCACCGTTGCAGGCATGATCAAAATGCTCAAGCGGCTCATCGGTGAAGACATTGACCTGGTCTGGTTGCCGGGCAAGGCGGTGTGGCCGGTCAAAATAGATCCCGGCCAGATCGACCAGATCCTGGCCAACCTGTGCGTCAATGCCCGGGACGCCATTGCAGGCGTAGGCAAGATGATCATCGAAACGGGTAACACAATATTCGATGAGGCCTACTGTGCCGTTCACGCAGGATTTAAGCCCGGGGAATATGCGATGCTGGCGATGAGTGACACCGGCTGCGGCATGGATGCCCAGACCCTGGCCAATATCTTTGAACCCTTTTTCACCACCAAGGCCCAGGACAAAGGCACCGGACTGGGCCTGTCCACGGTATATGGCGTGGTCAAACAGAACCAGGGATTCATCAACGTCTACAGCGAACCGGAGCAGGGAACAACTTTCAAAATATATTTGCCCCGCCACCGGACCGAGGCAGACGCTTTGCCGGACCAACAACCGAAAACACCGGCCGGAGATGCCCATGAGACCATCCTGCTGGTGGAAGACGACCCGGCTATCTTAAAAGTGACCATGCGGATGATAGAGCGCCATGGGTACAGCGTGATCGCAGCAGCCACCCCCGGGGAGGCCGTGGAACTGGCCCATACATACAAGGGCGAGATCAACCTGCTCATGACCGATGTCATCATGCCCGAGATGAACGGCCGCGACCTGGCCGAAAACATCTGTAATCACACCCCCAATCTCAAATGTCTGTTCATGTCCGGATACACGGCTAACGTGATCGCGCACCATGGTGTCCTGGATCAGGGCGTGAACTTCATCCAGAAACCGTTCTCCAAGGATGACCTGGCTGCCAAATTACGGGAGGTACTGGATGAAACATAACGGCCATGGGCTGACCGGACATATCAACTGCAGACTCAGCCCACAACAAAAATTGTACGATCTGTATCATTTACACAGAAGTCCTTACAAATTAAGCACAAAACCAATCAAGGAGTTCCATGAAGTATAATCATATATTCGGCCCGGTCCCTTCAAGGCGTCTTGGGCTTTCCCTGGGTGTGGATCTTGTCCGTCACAAAACCTGTTCACTGGATTGTATTTACTGCGAGTGCGGCCCGACCACCCACCTGACCTGCCAACGCAAAGCGTATGTTGCCTTTGATACGGTTAAAGCAGAGCTTGCCCATTACTTTGAAAACCATCCCGACCCCGATTATGTAACCTTTTCAGGGTCCGGCGAGCCCACCTTAAATCCGGACATCGGCAGAATTATTAACTTTATCAAAGAAAAAAAGCCAAACATCCGGGTGGCCGTTCTGACCAATGCCACCCTGCTGTCCGACCCTGTTGTCCGAACGGATTTAACCCGGGCAGATCTGGTCATGCCCTCCCTGGACGCGGTAACATCCGAAACCTTTGGGTCGATCAACCGTCCTGACGGGAAGATTGATATTACCGAGATGATTGACGGGCTTAAAACCTTTGCCGGGACCTTTAAAGGCACGCTCTGGCTGGAGGTCTTTATCCTGCCCGGGATCAACGATAACAAAGAAGAGCTTGAAATGCTGGGCGAAATCATCCGGGATATCAACCCTGCCCGGGTTCAGCTCAACACCCTGGACCGGCCCGGGGCGGTATCGGGACTCACGCCCGCCTCAAAGCAGGACCTTGACCGGGTGGCCGAAATTATTGGAGCGGCCAATGTGGAGATCATCGCCCGGGTAAAGGATCTGGCATCCAGGGATCATATCAGCGACGAAAAGATGGAAACCATGGTGATGGAAACCATTCACAGGCGTCCTTGCACCTTAGAGGATCTGACCGCAGCACTGAATCTTGAACAGGCAAAACTTGAAATTTTGATGAAACGGCTGATCCTTGAAAAAAAAGTTGAATCTCTCCAGCAGGAGCGAGGAACGTTCTATCAGACCATAAAAGATCCGCAGTAAGACCTTCCGTTGTCTTTGTCCGGTTTCTGAAGGGAAACCGGACAAAGACAACAGCCATTATAATCCCCGATAATTTCGTCACCCCCCAGAAAAACGCACTGAAAAAGATAGCATCTCGACACGATCGCCCAAAAAAATATTGACGTTGATGCACTTGTTATGCTAATCAAACTTTATAGACCCAAGCAACCTCAATTAACCCCCAATTATTTAAGGAGCAACTATGGAAAACCGCTTTGGCACAACATCAGATATGATTGTCCAGGAAGTGGAAAATGAGGGCATCACCCAGCTGATCGCCATTGACAGTAAAGGGTTGTATCTAACCACCCAGGACCGGGTGGACCGGATGCTGGCCGATGCCAACCGCTACGGGGTGTCCAGGCAGAAGGTAAACCAGACCCTGGAAAATTTAGGCCTCGATCCATTACAATTATTCAATGCATACAAGCACCTGATAAAAACCGACACCGGACAGACCAAGGCGAAGGCTTTGAATCCCATCAAGGCATCAAAGAGAAGAGCCTAATTTGCAAACAATAAAACCCCAAAACATACGAACCGGATTTCAAGGCTGCTGATATGACAGGGGATTGGAATTTTGCGGTGGTAAGTTCCGGCTATCTTTATTTCCAAGCTTAGGGTATTATAATCATTTTTTTGCAACGGGGGTGGGATGCCTTTACAGATCCCCCCCCCCTTGAATTTACGTATGCGAGGCAAAAAATGGCTGATATTGATATCAACAAATCTCACAGTTTGGAAATAAGTGACGCCCGGGGGCGTCTTGAAAAAATGGCGGGTGATCTCCAGGCCCGATACGGCATCAAAAGCGCATGGACCGGCAACACGGCAACCCTTTCCGGAACCGGATTGAAAAAAGGTGTTGTTGAATTGACCGACTCGGCAATCAACGTCCGGATCACCCTGGGGTTTCTCGCCAAAGCGATGAAGGGTAAAGTTCAAGAGCAGGTAAACATGGCCTTGGATAATGCCCTGTCCTAAAAAGCGCTTATTGTTCTGAGTGCGGTTTAAAGCCATGACATCTTCCCTTGCCATATCCCCTAAAATGACAGCGCTGATCGATTCCATGCACAATCCGGTGTTTGTGATTGATGGATCGGGCAGCCTGGTCTGGTGCAACCAGCCGGGAGAGCAGATTATCGGTCAATCCAGGGCCAAGCTGCTCGGCAGGCAGTTGACCGATATCCTAAAAAAATCCATGCTGCACAATATTCTGAAAACCGGTAGATCGGAATCGGTTCAGAAAATTGTCATCGGGGATAAAACCTATGTGTCCAATCGCACGCCCATTCTCATGGGCAAAAAAATTGTGGGGGCCATGGCCGTGCTCCAGGACATCTCCGAGCTGGAACATATTTCAACCGAGCTGACGGCGACCCGGAATCTGAGCAACGAGCTTACCGCCATCATTGAATCTTCTTTTGACGGCATCTATGTCACGGACGGGGAGGCCCGGACCATCCGGCTGAACAAGGCCTACGAGAAACTCACCGGCCTTCGGCGGGAGGAACTTTTGGGCCGGACCATGCATGATCTTGTGGCCGAAGGTTTTTTTAACGAATCCGTGACGCTGAAGGTATTAGCGTCCCGCCGGCCCGAATCGTTAATTCAGCAGGTGCGCTCCGGCAAAACCTATATGGTGACAGGCACCCCGGTGTTTGATAAATCCGGGGAAATCAGCCTGGTGGTCACCAATGTAAGGGATGTGACCGAACTGCACAGCCTGCAGCGGCGCATGAAAAATATGGAGTCGCTGCAAACCCAGTACCTGGCCGAATTGGCCCGGCTGAAGAATCAGGCCCAGGCCGATGACAAGCATATTATCATCTCCAAAAAGATGATGGATGTCCATGCATTGGCCCTGCGCCTGGGCAAAGTGGATTCCACCGTATTGATCCAGGGGGAATCCGGGGTGGGCAAAGAGGTGGTGGCGGACATCATCCACGCTGCCAGTCCCAGAAAAGAGAAACCCATGATGAAGATCAGCTGTGCGGCCATTCCCGAACAGCTGCTGGAATCCGAGCTGTTCGGTTACGCCGAAGGGGCGTTCACCGGGGCCAAGCGATCAGGGCGGCCCGGACTGTTTGAGATGGCGGACAAGGGCACCTTGCTGCTGGACGAGATCGGGGAGATGCCTTTGGGCCTGCAGGCCAAACTGCTGCGGGTGGTCCAGGACAAGCAGTGTGTCCGCATCGGCAGCAGCAAACCGGTTTGTGTGGATGTCCGAATCCTTGCCGCCACCAACCGGGATCTAACCCAGATGGTGGCCCGCAAAGAGTTTAGAAAAGATCTGTTTTTCAGGCTCAATGTGGTACCGGTCCATATTCCGCCCCTTCGCGAGCGAAAGGAGGCGATCCCAGGATTCGTTCAGCATTTTTTAAAGCAGCTCAATGAAAAATACGGATATGATAAATACTTTTCCCCCCGGGCCATGGATTGCCTGTGTGATAATGACTGGCCCGGAAATGTCCGGGAACTGAAAAACCTCATCGAACGGGTGGTGGTGGTGACCCATGACCGGGAGATCTCCCTGGAGAGCCTGCCGGCCCGGATGACCCAGGCCCGCATCGCCCCCCGCCCGTCCCAGTACACCCACACCACCCTCAAGGCAGCCATGGATGAATTTGAACGGACCATTATCGCCCAGGTACTTGCCGAACAGGGCAGCACACGAAAGGCAGCGCAGGTCCTCGGGGTGAACCAATCCACCATCTGCCGCAAAGCGGCGCGACACGGCATCCCATGCCGGTAATTCGATGCTTTATTGCATCGATGCAATTCCACATCATCTCCTGAAACAATTCACTAACAATAGATCTCAGTTCTTATAGTCGGAATTCGATGCAACACCGCATCAATTATTTATCGAATCTTCGTCCATTTGGTTACTGCCTGCTATTGAAAAATACAAATGGATATTTGTAAATTGTAGAATTCATTAACAAATTCAAACAATTCTTTTCATCTATTTATACATTGGCACTGGTTTTGCTGATAAGACCCTGAAGACATAAGAATAAAATTTTTGAAGACTAAAATAAGTGCGGTGTTATTGGTGTAAACTTTAAAATTAATACGCAGAAAGGCATAACCATGAGAATGAATGCAAAGCAGTACGAAGAGAGTCTTAGAAAACTGAACCTGAAGGTCTATATGTTCGGGGAAAAAATAGAAAATGTGGTGGATGACCCCATCATACGGCCCTCAATGAATGCTGTGGCCGCCACCTACGAATTCTCCTTGATGCCCGAGTATGAAGATCTTCTCACGGCGACATCCCATCTGACCGGAAAAACCATCAACCGGTTCTGCCATATTCACCAGAACACCGAAGACCTTGTGAAAAAGACAAAAATGGGGCGGCTGATGGGCTCTCTTACCGGGTGCTGTTTCCAGCGCTGCGTGGGCATGGACGCCATCAATGCCCTCTCCATGACCACCTTTGACATTGATGCCAAATATGACACTGAGTATTATGCCCGGTTCAATAAATACCTGGCGTATGTCCAGGAAAACGATCTTACCTGTGACGGGGCCATGACCGATCCAAAGGGGGACCGGTCCCTGCCGCCCCACAAACAGACCGACCCCGACATGTTCATGCACGTGGTCGAAGAGACCGACGACGGGATCATTGTCCGGGGGGCCAAAGCCCATCAGACCGGGGCGGTCAACTCCCATGAAATCATTGTGATGCCCACCATTTCCATGCGCCAGGAAGATGCCGACTACGCCATCTCCTTTGCCCTGCCCAGTGACGCCGAAGGGATCACCTATATCATGGGCCGCCAGTCATGCGATAAAAGAAAATTGGAATCAGGCCAGATGGACCGGGGCAACCGGATCTACGGCGGTCACGAAGCCTTAGTTGTATTTGACAATGTATTTGTGCCCTGGGAGCGGGTATTCATGTGCCGTGAATATGAATTTGCAGGGCAGCTGGTGGAACAGTTTGCCTCTTACCACCGCCAGAGCTATGCCTGCAAAGCCGGGGTGGGCGACGTACTCATCGGTGCGGCCCAGGTGGCTGCCGAATACAACGGCGCCCATAAGGCCTCCCACATCAAAGACAAAATCATTGAGATGAACCATCTCAACGAAACCCTGTTCTGCGGCTCCGTGGCCTGTGCGGCCCAGGGTCACAAAGAGCCCTCGGGCACCTATCTGGTGGATACCTTGCTGGCCAATGTCTGCAAGCAGAATGTCACCCGCTTCCCCTACGAAATTGCACGCCTTGCCCAGGATATTGCCGGCGGCCTGATGGTCACCCTGCCCTCGGAAGAAGATCTTCGTTCCGAAACAGTGGGGCCGTTGATGGAAAAATATTTCAAAGGTAACGCCGATGTGCCCACCGAAGACCGGATGAAAATTTTGCGGCTTATTGAAAACCTGACCCTGGGAACTGCGGCGGTCGGGTATCTCACCGAATCCATGCACGGGGCAGGCTCTCCCCAGGCCCAACGGATCATGATTGCCCGCCAGACCAATATGGAAGCCAAGAAACAAGTGGCTAAGAAACTATGCGGGATCGATCCTGAGTAGATAATTTTTCGGATGATTTGTATCGGCGTTAAATACTGCGGCGGATGTATGCCCGGCTATGACAGGACCGCCCTGGTCGAACAGATCCGGGAACGGCTAAAAGCCCATGCGCAATTTGTATCCTGGCAAGATCAGGATACTGGGTTGACAATGGTTGTCACCGGTTGCCCCAATGCCTGTGCCGACATCCGGGCGGTGAGTCACAAGCCTTTGTTTTTCATTACCCGGCCCCAGGACGCCGAAAGGTTTATCATCCTAATTAGATCGGAGAATTTAAAAAATGAACTGGAAAGATTATTACCGGGAAAAGACCGTCACAGCTGACCAGGCTGCAAGGATGGTTAAAAGCGGTGACCGCCTGGTGGCCGGTCACGCCACAGCTTCGCCCGAGACCCTGCTCGAAGCCCTGGTGGCCAACAGCAGCGATCTTGAGGATGTGGAGATCGTCCACATGGTCTCCATGGGCAAAAGCCTGTACTGCCGGCCCGAACACCACAAGGCGTTCCGTCACAACTCCCTGTTTGCAGGCAGTGCCACCCGGGCGCTCATTGCCCAGGGCAAGGCCGACTACACCCCTTGTTTTTTTAAAGATATCCCGGGCCTGTTTAAAAACGGGATGCTGCCGGTGGATGTTGCCATGATCACCGTCTCCCCGCCGGACAAATCAGGTAACGTCAGCCTTGGCGTTTCGGTGGATTATACACTCCAGGCGGCATTGAGTGCCAAGACCGTTATTGCTGAAGTGACCCCGCATATGCCCTCGATCCCAGGCACTTCATTTCTGCATGTCAGCCGAATTGATGCCTTTGTGGAAACCGACCGGCACCTGATTGCCATGGATCCGCCTGCCATCGGCGAGGTGGAAAAAAATATCGGGGCCAATGTGGCCAAGCTGATCCAGGACGGGGACTGCCTCCAGCTGGGTATCGGCGCCATTCCCGATGCGGTATTGACGTTTCTGGACGGTAAAAAGGATTTAGGCATTCACTCCGAGATGATCTCGGACGGTGTAATGCATCTGGCGGAGAAGGGGGTGATCACCTGCCGCAAAAAAAATCTGCACCCGTATAAGATCATCATCACCTTTGCCATGGGGACCCCCCAGTTTTACCAGTGGCTGGACAACAACTCCATGGTTGAGATCTATCCGGTGGACTACACTAATGATCCCTTTGTGGTGGCCCAAAACGACAATCTGGTCAGCATAAATTCCGCCATCTCCGTGGACCTGCTCGGCCAGGTGGCCGCGGATACCTTAGGAACCAAACAGTTCAGCGGTGTAGGCGGCCAGGTGGATTTTGTCCGGGGCGCCAAAGCCTCCAAGGGCGGCAGATCCATCATTGCCATCCCGGCCACGGCAGCCAAGGGCAAGGTATCCCGCATCGTGCCCGCCCTGGCCCAGGGACAGGCCGTCACCACCTCCAGAAATGACGTGGACTATGTGGTGACAGAATTCGGCATTGCCCAGCTGCGGGGAAAAACTGTAAGGCAGCGGGCCCAAACCTTAATCGACATTGCCCACCCTGATTTTAAAGACAATTTAACGAAGGAATTTGAGGCACTTTATCTTACAACCGCCTGAGGCCCATGATCAAAATAAACGCTCCCATATGGCTTGCCTTTTTGGCCTTCTTCTTCGTTGCTCCCTTAGGCACATATTTCAATATCCGCCCAAGTGAGCGCCTTGAATAAGGCTCAAAAATTCGGCACCATATTTTGGGAGATTTTATTCCGACCCTGGGCCGAACCAACATTTTATATATGGAGAAAGAACCCATGAAGCTTTACTTTTTTGAAGCCGGAGTCCTGAAAAGCCAGAAACATTTTTTTACGTTGAATGACGGTGTGGGAGAGCAGTTTGATGTGCCCGTTCCTTTTGTGCTCATTGACCATCCCAAAGGCAAGGTATTGTTTGATACGGGCAATGCCCTGGAAGTGGTCAATGACAAGGAAAACCACTGGGGGGATATCCTGGGGGCCTATGACCCGGTGATGAGTGAAGAACAATGGTGTGTGAATGCCATTGAAAAAGTAGGCGTCTCCGCCGAAGACATTGATTATGTGGTCCTGTCCCACCTTCATCTTGACCATGCCGGCGGTGTGGGGCATTTCCCCAACGCCAGATACATTGTCCAGCGTGATGAACTTCACTTTGCCTATGTGCCTGATCCCTATATGAAGCTTGCCTATATCAGAAAGGATTTTGACAAGGATGTGGACTGGTACATTCTCAACGGATGGCAGGATGACGGGTTTGACCTGTTCGGCGACGGGGCGATCAAAATCTATTTTACACCGGGGCACACCCCGGGCCACCAGTCCATGCTGGTCAATCTGCCCGAAAGCGGTCCCATGTTCTTTGCCGCAGACGCCTGTTACACCGGCCAGAACCTCAAGGACGGCACCCTGCCCGGCCTGATGTGGAATGCAGGAGAAACGGTTCGCTCGGTGGACCGCATGCGTTTTTTTGAACAATCCCAGGGGGTCAAGGTGGTGACCGGGCATGATCCTGAAGCCTGGAAGCAGGTAAAACAAGCGCCTGAGTTTTATTCATAATGTCTGATTAATATCAATGAATGACCGCTTTAGGATTCTATTCCCTTCCAACAAAAATCTAAAGCTGGATAGTCGATTCTAAAACGCCGGGACGGTCCGCGACTCACCGCCCCGGCGTCTTTCTTGAGATAGCCCTTTCTCTTGTATACCGCCACGCCGCACAGCGGCTCACCTGCGTCAAATAATTAATACTTGAACAAGAACCCGTATTTGGACGAAACGTTGTCCAGATGCAAGGCGCAAGCAAAGCTGCAACCGGAGCGTACTATAGTACGTGAGGATTGCAGATTTGTGCCCCAACGCCACAGGTGGATAACGTTTCGTTCAAACACAAATTAATTCCCGATCAGGGCATTAATGCTCCCGATCCGGGTAGAAATATCTATCATGTTGTGTTAGCCAACTCTAACTTTTGCCGCAACACATACACTTAAGAAGGAGTTGAAGATGGATCGAAAAAAAAGCCTGTTGCTGTTGTCCTGCTGTTTGTTGTGCAAGCTGCTTTTATCCGCGGCCCCGTTGTGGGCCCAGGATACCGAAGAGACGGCCGTCACCAAAACACAAAGCATTACCGTTACCGCCAATAAAATAGAGGAGGATCTTCAAAAAGTACCCCAGAGTATCACCGTTATGGATGAAATCATCCTGGAGGAGAAGGGAATTACCGATATTCCCGATTTGATCAGGGAAATACCCAACATGGCTGCCGAGGAAGGCATCCATGGAAACGCGGTGAGCTTCCGGGGACTGAACCCTTCCATGTTCACCAATAAAAATCCGGTGGTCATCTATATTGACGGGGTTCCCATTATCGACCGATACGGCTTTGACGCCTCCCTGGCCAATGTGCAACGGGTTGAGGTGCTGCGCGGTCCCCAGGGCACACTTTACGGCAAGGACGCCATTGGCGGGGTTATTAATATCGTGACCAAAGCACCTGAAAACAGCTGGCACGGCATGGTTGGCGCCGAATACGGCAGTGAAAACTACATGCAGGGCATATTCAACATGAACGGTGCACTGATGGAAAACACCCTTTATATGGGCATCAACGGAAAATATGAGCAGGATGACGGATGGATCGACAACTCCTATCCAGGAGTGGACGGGAATGAGTCCGACCAGCAGCAATTAAGCGGATACCTATTGTACAAGCCCACAGACAGGTTCACCGCAAGGTTGACACTTTCCATGGACAATCAAACGGATTCAGGGACCAATGGGTATGCATTGCCCGCCGGATCGGATTTCAATGATTTTAACAGGGATGATGCCGAACGTTCAGCCTTTGATGTGCCCACGGAAGTTAATATCGATAGTTTTTCCCAAAGTCTGAATTTAAGTTACACATTTGACGCAATCACCCTGACCTCCACCACCACACACAGAAAACAGGACATTGAAGGAGATTACGACGCCGATTACCAGGCTGGCACCCTGTACGACGGATTGAAACAGTTTAACTACAGTGAAACTGAAACATACACCCAGGAACTGCGCCTATCAAGTAACAACGAAAGCGGCATCCGCTGGGTAGCAGGTCTTTACCTGGATTCAGAAAATCATAAACAGGGTCCCTATGGGATGCAGTATCCCTATTACGACGATTCGGGCACCTTTTATGGAAATTTTGATTACAATGCCGACTCTGATACCGACAGCACCACCTATGCGGCATTTGGCCAGGCAATGATACCTTTGGGCGAACGATTTGAAGTTACCCTGGGCGGCAGGTATCAGCACATTGATAAAGAGATTGATATGGACATGTATTTTCTGCCGGTGGGAACCACCGGAGACCCCAGTTTTTCCTATGCCGGAGAAAAAACGTGGGATATCTTCTTGCCCAAGGCGGCGCTCCGTTACGGCCTAAGCGACAACTGGCATACCTATGTTTCATATTCCCAAGGGTATATGCCCGGCGGGTTTAACTACTTTGCAGCTTCCGGCTCGACCGAAGACAACGCCTTTGATCCCCAGAAATCAACAAACTACGAAATAGGAATCAAGGGAAATGTGAAGAATTTGAGGATGGCGGCCACCGTGTTCTACATGGATATTGAGGATGTGCATGTCTACAAGGCATACGGCAACAATTATTATACGGACAATGCCGACAGCGGCCATTCCCAGGGTATTGAGATAGAGTTGGCCTATCAACTCACCGATACCATTGAACTGAACGGTTCAGTGGGATTTTTAGAGGCTGAGTACGATTCCTATGATGCCGGGGACGGGATATCCTTTGATGGACAGGATATCGAGAACACCCCGTCATACACGGCGAACGTCGGTATCAGCTATAGACACCCCGGTGGACTGTACGGCCGCATCGACATGAGGGCGAAGGGCGAAACCTCTTTTTATAATGATGCCGACAGAACCTTTGTCAAGGAAGATGCATACGCTGTTTTTGATGCCAAGATCGGCTATCAAACCGGAGGATGGGATTTTTATGTGTATGGGAAAAACCTGACAGACGAAGCTTATATCACTGATTTTATATCTAATTCGACAGTGATGATAGCAGGATTCGAAGAACCGCTGACCGTTGGCGTCGGCGTGCGCTACCGGTTTTAACTTTCTCTTACGATAATTAAGGATACGGATGAGCAGTGTGGTGCCTGCACTGCTCATTTTTTTGTTTGTCTCCTGCCATCAAGCTTGATTTTTCATGTTTTCGTCCAAACACGATTTAG
This sequence comes from uncultured Desulfobacter sp., assembly GCF_963666675.1. Classification (NCBI taxonomy): domain Bacteria; kingdom Pseudomonadati; phylum Thermodesulfobacteriota; class Desulfobacteria; order Desulfobacterales; family Desulfobacteraceae; genus Desulfobacter; species uncultured Desulfobacter sp. The sequence continues at coordinate 4,729,887 of NZ_OY762929.1, forward strand.
TTAAAGCTTGCTCTGATCATCTAAAGTCAGATATAAAAATAATCATCCGTCGTCTTTTCCCTAATTCAAACAGAGGAGATAAAATAATGTCCGTTGACGTCGAAGAAAAGATGCTCGAAATAACGCAGGCAAAAAAAACTTTTCTGGAAAAATACAAACGGGCCAAACAGCTGTTCAGCGACCTAATTGAAAGTCAAAAGCGACTTTTTAATCGAGACACCCAGAATACAAAAGAAAATGGGGAATCGGATAAAATAAACGTAAAAGACAGCGTTACCGCCATAAACGAAATCCTGGAGATACTGTATAATACAGATCGGTTGATCCTGAACAGCACCAAAGACTACTTCTCCACAGATGACTATCTTTTTCAACATTCATTGGGTGTCTGCTATATCGGGACCATTGTATTACGGCGCTTCAACGAACTGTTTTCCGGTTATATCAAGAACATGCTCACCAACAAATTTAAAGAGAATTTAAAAAACTGTAGACCGGAAGACGTATTACCGTTTTTTTACTACCCTCCGGAAGCCGTGCGAACCATCTCCATGGGCTATCTTGTCCACGATATGGGCAAAATAATGATTCCTGATTCCCTGTTAAACAAAAAAGGCGAATTGAACAGAAAAGAGCTCACAGAGATACAAAAACATGCAGGGCTATATGGCACTCTTTTTTTGAAAATGAACGGTATTTCCGACGTCTATGTGGAAAATATTGTTAACTACCACCACGCGGCAATGTATCGTAACGAAACAAAGGCTTATCCTGTTTATGAATCTTCTGCAGATCTGCCGCCCTATGTTAAAATCTGTAAACTAGCAGACATATACAGTGCCATGACGTTAAAACGAAGCTACGGCGAAGCGATAAATCCGACCAAAGTGGTCTATACCATTTTTCGGAACTACTCCGGACGCGACCCCATTTTACAACTTATTCTCTACTCCTTTGTTAAAGAGATCGGGACCTGTCCGGAAGGAAGCATCCTGAAGTTAACAAACGGACAGTCCGTTTACGTGATTAAGAGCCAGGGACCAGAGGTTATCATATTCACGGATAAGGTCGGCAATACAATTGAAATACCGGGAAAAATCATCGATCTTTCCAGCCGGGACAGCAAAAGTCACGATCTGTTTATTGACAATCAGCATCTTCCCAAAACACCGGTAGAAATGTTCAACAAGCTTCCCGGCTACCTCAGGACCTTTCATTCGGAATAACGACCATTGGCCGACCTGTGTTATTAATCCCCAAACGCCCGGTCACGTATCGGCGCCTTCCCATCCATTGATATTTTCGGCACCAACGCACCTTTCCGCAAATCATAAATTCCCGATCCGGGTATAAATGCTCCCGATCCGGGTAGAAGCCCACACCGATACATGTTAGCACCTCATAACTTTAGATATCTCAGTCTACCAAAAAAGGAGGCAAAGATGCGCCAGGGGAAATCCTGCTGTTGTTCTGTTGCATGTGTTTCGGCATGGCTTTACTGGATTCCCCATTGCGGGCCGAGGAGGATATTCAAAAAGTACCCCAAAGCATCACCGTTATGGATGAGTACCTCTGCAATAAATGCTGAGCCAGGAGCTAAGACATGAAGACCGCCACTCTGGATAAAGAATTTCGCAATCATACCGGTTTACTATTTTGTCTTGCCAATATTATGGCGATACTGATGGTCATTGCCGTACTGCCGGCATGGGCTGAAGAGAACCAAACAGACAGGCCGGAAACACAGATCGGCGACATCGTGGTTACCGCCACCAAGATGTCCACCGAGGTGGATAAAATACCCACCAACATCACCGTCATCACCCATGAAGATATTGAAAAATATCCGGGCCATTATAATGCTCTGACCCTACTGCAGGAAATAAATATACCCGGGCTCTATTTCCCTGCAAACGGCAGTGGCGGAGGAAATGCCGAAGCCGGTATAAGCACCCGGGGCAATGAAATATCGCCGTGGGGGACAAAGGTGATGATCAACGGCGTGGAGTTTAACCGGGGAAACGGATATGTCAGGGCCGGTAGATTGGCAATACACGATATCGAGCGCATTGAAGTGACCAAAACCCCGTCAGCCGAATACGGGGATAATGCCCTTGGCGGGGTTATCAACATCATCACGCGCAAGGCAAAAGCCCCCGTGGAGGCCAAGGCCGGTCTAGCCTTCACCAGTTTGGGCGGCGGCAATGGGTATAGTGTGCTCAATGGCACCCGGGAGAATTGGGATTACTACCTGGATGCCTCCATGGTACGCGAAGATTCCTACCAGGATGACGGATATTATGATGGAAACAACGTATACGGCAAATTTGGCTATTCGTTGAACGATAATACACAATTAGCCTTCCATGGGTCCTACAAAGATTCAAAGGGAGTATACACCACCGGACTGACCCGGGAGCAGTTCGACCAGGATCCGTCCCGGAATCCGAATACCGGACCTGACAAATACTATGAAACCGAAGAATCTCTGGGAGCACTTGTGTATAGACAACAACTGGGCCCCCATGAGTTGATGGGCAAAATGGAGTTACAGACGTCAAATTACCAAATGTACTGGATGGGGTATAATGACGTGGAAGCGTGGCAGGCACATCCTGAGGTGAACATAACCTTTAATCATGGTATTGGGAACATGGCCAACAAGCTTGTCGCCGGCACAGAGTATCGCTACCATGACATTGACGTAAAAAGATACACGGCAACCAGCTTTTCCGATGTGGGCGCACTTAATAAGTCTTTCTCACGCAAAGACATCAGTTATGCAGGGTATCTGCAGGATGAATTGAGAATCACCGAAGCGCTTACCGTGACCGGGGGGATTCGTTACGATTATTTTGATCTGGAGCAAACCGCCAACACGGCCAACAGCACCTCCTGGGCCCAGAAAAAAGGTGATTTCAGCCCCAAATTTGGCTTTACCTATCAACTGTGTGACCAGGCAAACCTGTTTGCCGGATTCAACAGCGGCATCAAAAGCCCGGTCAGGCTTGCGCAATGGTATACCAATGGAGACCTGGACCCGGAAAAACTGCGTTCCTATGAAGTGGGCCTGCGCGGCAATATTTCAAATGGGGTGGATTACAACCTGGCCCTTTTCTGGCAAGAGGTAACCGATAAGTTTGTCAGACAAAGCGCTGATCCGGATGCACAATATGAAAATGCCGGGCAGACCAGCTCAAAGGGGGTGGAACTTGGGGTTAATGCAAAATTTCGCAATGGCTTATACGCCTCAACAAGTTTCACCTATCAAGAATCCAAGTTCGATGAATTTGTCAGTCAAGGCGTTAATTACTCGGGGAAAAATATGGTTGGCGTACCGGATATTATGTTTTCCTTCAAGCTGGGTTATGCGCAAAAAATGTTGGGGGATATTTCAATAAGCCCCGTATATACGGGCAAGCGTTACTTTAACTATGCCAACACCAATGAGGATGACGCCTTTTGGGTACTGAATGCCAGGTATGCCAAAACCATCGGCCGGTTTGAGCTGTATGTTGCGGCCAACAACCTGTTTGATGAAAGTGCCGTTGGCAGCGGCAGTGGAAACCCGGGCAATGAAACCCTCTATCCGATTTCGGGATTCAGCACCATAGCCGGGCTTAATGTGACTTTCTAAAATGAGACTCATTTTAGAAACCTGATGAAGTGAAAAAGGAAACGAAGATGCGCCAAAGTAAAATTCTGCTGTTGTTCTGTTGCATGTGTTTCGGCATGGCTTTACTGGATTCCCCATTACGGGCCAAGGAGTTCAAAGATAAGGCGGTCATGGAAATGGAAAGTATTACAGTCACCGCCAATAAAATAGAGGAGGATATTCAAAAAGTACCCCAAAGCATCACCGTTATGGATGAGTATCTTCTGGAGGACAAGGGCATTACCGACGTTCCTGACCTTATTAAGCAAGTCCCCAACATGGCAATTACGGAAAGTGGCAGTGGCAACGCGGTGAGTTTCCGCGGGCTGAATACCTCCTTGTTTACCAACAACAATCCAGTGGTCATTTATATTGATGGAGTTCCCATCATAAGCCGGTATGGGTTTGATGCCTCCCTGGCCAATGTGGAACGGGTTGAAGTGCTGCGCGGCCCCCAAGGGGCGCTTTACGGAAAGGATGCCATTGGCGGCGTAATTAACATCGTCACCAAAACACCGGAAAACAAATGGCATGGCATGATTGGTTCCGAATACGGCAGCTACAATTATATGCAGGGCATATTCAATATGAGCGGTTCACTGATTGCAGACACCCTTTTCATGGGTATCAACGGTAAATACGAGCAGGATGACGGGTGGATCGACAATACCAATGCCCAATCGAGTGCGGCTGGAAATGAGTTTGATAAGCAGCAATTGAGCGGTTACCTTTTATTCACCCCAACCGACCGTCTTTCAGCAAGACTGACGCTTGCCATGGATAACCAAAGCATGTCATGGATCAATGGTTACGGCATGCCTGCCGGAACGGATATCAGTGAATTTAACAGGGATGATGCCGAAAAAGTCGACTTTGATATGCCCACCGTTAATGACATTGATTGTTTTTCACAAAGCCTGCATTTGAGCTATGCATTTGACGCAGTCACCCTGACATCTACCACAACGCACAAAAAACGGGATATCGAAGGGGATTACGATGCGGATTACCTGGCCGGCAACTATTACGACGGGCTGATCATGTATGACTATAGTGAAACCGAAGCATACACCCAGGAACTGCGCGTTTCAAGCAACAATGAAAGCGGCGTCCGCTGGGTGACCGGTTTTTACCTGGATTGGGAAAAACATGAACAGGGCCCTTATGGTATGCAATACCCCTATTATGACAATTTAGGGACCTTTTATGGAAATTTTGATTTTAATGCCGAATCGGATACCGACAGTACTACCTATGCTGCATTTGGCCAGGCAATGATACCTATAGGAGAGCGATTTGAGCTGACCCTGGGCGGCCGGTATCAGCATATTGAAAAAGAGATGGATCTGGATATGTATTATCTGCCGGTGGGAACCACCGGGGCACCCTATTTTTCCGTTTCCGGAGACAAAGAGTGGGATGTGCTTTTACCCAAGGCTGCAATTAGTTTCGCTTTAAACGATAACTGGCAGACTTATGTCTCGTATTCCCAAGGTTACATGCCCGGCGGATTTAACTACTTTGCCTCTTCCGGCACGGCTGAGGACAACTCCTTTGACCCCCAAACATCAACAAATTACGAATTAGGGATCAAAGGGAGTGTGAACCGGTTGCGGTTGGCAGCAACCTTGTTTTACATGGATATTGAAGATGTCCATGTCTACAAGTCAGATGGTATCAATTTTTATACGGATAATGCTGACAGCGGCCATTCCCAGGGTATTGAGCTGGAATTTGCCTACAAACTCACCAATACCATTGAGCTGACCGGTTCACTGGGGCTTATAGAGGCAGAATACGATACATATGATGCCGGGAACGGTGTCTCCTTTGATGGACAGGATATTGAGAACACCCCGGCCTATACGGCGACGGCCGGTGTTTCTTATATACATCCCAATGGGCTGTATGGGCGTGTTGATATGAAAGCGGCTGGAAAAACCGCTTTTTATGCCGACTTGGATAAGGATTTTGTCAAAGAAGACGCCTATATCACGTTTAATGCAAAAATCGGCTACAGAACAGGCGGCTGGGATTTTTATGTATATGGGAAAAATTTAACTGACGAGGAGTATATCGTCAGTTACAACTCAAATGCTTCACGTTCAAGGGCCGAGTTCGGTGATCCGTTGACCGCCGGTCTTGGCATTCGCTATCGTTTTTAATTGACGGAAAAAGATACACGGCAACCAGCTTTTCCGACGAAGGCTGATTTCGGGCAACCGTTAACCATTAGTGTTGGGTTGCGCTACCGGTTTTGATACCGCCTTTTAATAAAAACCTATGGTGGTCCGCCTTGCTGTGTACTCAACAAAGTTTCCAGGTTTTCGTTCAGATACTACTTAAACCAGGGGAAAAACATACCAACGCGTTGCTTATAACCGATATATTTATGGCCAAGCTGTTTTACAAGCACCGCTTCTTCGGCCCTGGCCGTTGGATAAATGCCCAGGACAATCAACACGGCCGAAAACAAAGGTATGACGTATAAAAAAGTCAGGCTTAAGCCAATATTGATTAAAAAATAAGCGATGTAAAGCGGGTGGCGAATCAGGGAAAATGGCCCCTTGTCGATGAGTATATGCTTTTCAAGCGTGCCGGCAGGGGCCGGACGCAGATACTTACCGGCAGCAACAACGGTCAGATTGTAGGTCACGGCACCGGCTAAAAAGATAACCAACCCCACCATCTGAAACAGCCACAGCGGTGCGGAACCGACACTCCCGTGCTTTATAAAGCTTGTGCCGTGGGTTGTAAACAGCATTATAATACCGAAAATCCATGTTCCCCACATGCCAACCACCCCGATTACCAGCAGATAAAAGAAATAGTTATAGTCGGCTTTTTCACCCTGGAAACCGACTTTTGTTTCGTTTCTATAGGACCGCCAATAATCAATGGTCGGGAAAGCCATAGCAATCAATGGTGTGGCCAGTATGGCTGCAGCAAAATAATTTATAATCACTGTATGATAATCCTTCTTTTTAAGATTCTGGAAACCTATCCCCTTCTCTTTGATGCCTTGATGGGGTTCAATGCCTTACCCTTGGCCTGGCCGGTGTCGGTTTTTATCAGGTGCTTGTTGGCATTGAATAATTGCAATGGGTCAAGGCCCAGGTCCTCCAGAACTTGGTTTACCTCCTGCCTGGGGACCCCATAACGGTTGACATCGGCGACCATCCGGTCCACCCGGTCCTGGGTAGTTAAATACAGTCCCTTGCTGTCGATGGCGATCAACTGGGTGATGCCATTATTTTCCACTTCTTGGATAATCATATCCGATGTTGTGCCATAGCGATTTTCCATGGATGCTCCTTTAAAATTAGCCTTGCTTAATAAAACATTAGAAAACTAACTAAATCGGTTAGCACAATTAAAGGCAAAAAAGCAATATTTTTTTGGATCATCGCCATGTTCCATAAATCCCCGGAGTTGCACCTCTCATATGTGGCTCAGACAGGCCCGGGTTCTTCTGGACCAAGGAGAGATGAACATTACTGAAATGGCGTTTGAAGCAGGGTTTTCCAGCCTGTGGCCACGATAAATACTAAAGTCCCCTGGGTATCGTATCATCCAGCCGAATATGATAATTACGATGACGGTACTCAAGATGATAACGAAGAAAAACGCCGGAACCCTTAAGTTGTTTTTAATTGTTCCCATTCAAACCGGATGATGTTGCGTAGGCTTCGGTCAAATTCCACACCGATAAGATAAATTTCGGCATAATTATCACGAAACTTGTCTGCATAGCCTTTTTGCCGGATTTGTGCCGAGCTGTTCCCGGGGTTTTGTCAATGTCCACAACCTTGAATTCAAAAAGGTAAACCTTATTATCGTTCAGTTGGACGGTCATATCAATGCGGCCATGGTTGGTGGTGTCCTCAGGGGTTACATTAAGTCCAAGAATAAACCCGGACTTATCCACATATGCATAACCTTCCTCAATGTCAGGCTGAAAGTCCGATTGGTCAGAAGCTATCCATCGTCTGCATTGGCCTGTCCCGCCCTGCCCCCCCAAAAAACTTGATGCCTTCTGCAACAAGTTACTTGATTAATTCCCGATCCGGGCAGAAACATTCCCGATCCGGGTAGAAGTTGCCGACAAGCCATGTTAGGTAGCTCTAACTCGAATCAAGGGTAAAGGAATTTAAAATTGCAGCGGCGAACCTGATATGAAAACAACAGCAGAGCAAATGGAGCGTAAACCGCTGAGCACCTGGCTGTTGCTGGTCAGTCTCTACATAACCCAGAATTTAGGGCTGGGTTTTTTCTGGATTGCCCTGGTGGCGATCATGCGTCAGCAAGGGTTCCCCTTGGAGCGGTTGGGGGTGATCTATCTTTTAGGGCTCTTTTGGGTCATCAAATTTTTATGGGCACCATTGATTGATCGCATTGGTTTTGGTCGGCCATGGCCGTTATTAAATCCATTTTGAACCATACAAGGATAAAAAATGAATACACTATTAAAATTGCAAGCCTATATGAGCGGCAGAAAAGCTTTGCTGCCCAGCGCATTGGCCTTATCGGCAATCAGTTCCCTGATGGGCATGTTGCCGTTTATTTTTATCTGGTTGATTGCCGGGGAACTGTTTAAATCCCAGGCAGACTCTTCGCCGGAACTGATCAATACCTATGCCTGGTATGCCATGGGAACGGCCGTCGGTGGTATCTGCCTTTATTTTCTGGCACTCATGTTGTCACACCTTGCTGCATTCCGGGCAGAGACCAACATGCGCAGGCAGGCCATGCAAAAGATAGTGCAACTGCCGCTTGGATTTTTCGACACCAACACCAGTGGGCGTATCCGGAAAATCATTGATGACAATGCCAGTGTCACCCACACATTTCTGGCTCACCAAATGCCGGATCTGGCGGGCAGCATCATGATGCCCATCGCATCATTGGTATTGATTTTCGTTTTTGACGTTTGGTTAGGTCTTGCCTGTCTTTTCCCTATCATCACAGCCATGATCATCATGAGTTCAATGATGGGAAAACGGGGGCGTCACTTTCTGAAGAAATACATGGACGCCTTAGAGGAAATGAATACCGAAGCGGTTGAGTATGTAAGGGGAATACCCGTGGTCAAGGTGTTTCAGCAAACGGTTTTCTCGTTCAAAAACTTTTACAACAGCATTACCAGGTATAAAGAGATGGTGTCTGAATTTACCATGATGCGGGAAAAACCCATGTCGGCGTATACAGTCATTATTCATGGATTTGTATATGTTCTTGTCCCAGTGGCCATTTTATTAATGGGAAATTCGGGTAACCTGGCCGGCGTACTGCTGGACCTGATTTTTTTCATTCTGATTACGCCGGTATTTGCCCAAAGTGTCATGAAAAATATGTACATGAACCAGGCCATTGGCCAGGCCTCCGAGGCTGTGAACCGCATAGAGACGTTAACCAATGTTGACCCTTTGCCTGTGGCGCCAAACCCCATATCCGGCAGAGGCCATGAGATATCTTTCTTTGGGGCCTCTTTCACCTACCCGGGCAGCGTGCAAAAGGCAATCGACGACATCAGTTTCACCATCCCCCAAGGCAAGACCTATGCGTTGGTAGGCGCCTCGGGAAGCGGCAAAACAACCATCGCACGCCTTGTCCCCCGGTTTTGGGATGCCGATACAGGCCAGGTGACCATCGGGGGAAGCGACGTGAAGGAGATAGCCCCCAAAGAACTGATGGCGCACGTCTCTTTTGTTTTTCAAAATACCCGGCTGTTTAAAACCACATTATTGGAGAACATCCGCTATGGAAATCCCCATGCAACGGCCCAGGCCATTGAACAGGCCGTTGATCTGGCACAATGCCGGGAGATAATCGATAAACTGCCCGACGGATTAAACACCAGAATCGGCACCCAAGGCACCTATCTATCAGGCGGTGAACAACAACGAATCGCATTGGCAAGAGCCATTTTAAAGGATGCACCCATCGTGGTCCTGGACGAAGCAACAGCCTTCAGTGATCCTGAAAACGAACACTTGATACAAAAAGCGTTGGGCAAACTCACCCAAGGCAAAACCGTTCTGACCATTGCACACCGGTTGACCAGTGTTGTGGATGTGGATTCTATCCTGGTCATTGATAAAGGAAAAATTGCAGAACAGGGGAATCACCATGAACTGATCAACCGGCAAGGGGTCTACGCCGGGATGTGGAATGAATACCAGAAATCAATTCAATGGACCATTGGAAAGGAAATGAAATATGCTTGATACAATACAACAACGATTTGCCCTGTCACCCGAAGGGGCAAAAGCATTCCTTAAGGGGACCTTTTGTACGGCCCTGCTCAACATCACACTCATGCTGCCGGCCGTATTTGTTTTTCTGTTTCTTGATGATTACCTGCGTAAATGGATTGATCCATCAAAAACCATCAGCACGGGGATGGGGTATTACGTTACGCTGGCTCTGCTTTTTATGTTGATAACCTGGGTCGTTGCCCGGCTCCAGTACCGGAGTACCTATACGACTATATATGAAGAGAGTGCCAACCGCCGTATTCAGCTTGCCGAAAAGCTGCGCAAATTGCCCCTGGCTTTTTTCGGTGAAAAAGATCTTGCCGATCTTACTGCAACCATTATGTCCGATAACACGGATCTGGAACATACCTTTTCCCATGCCGTTCCCCAGTTGTTTGCCTCTATCATCAGTATTCTTTTGGTCGCTGTGGGCCTGTTTTTTTTCAATTGGCAATTATCCCTGGCGTTATTTTGGGTGGTACCGGTTGCAGTAATGGTTATCCTGCTGTCGAAAACCTCCCAACGAAAAGGCCATAAAATAATTTACGATAAAAGACGCAACGTCAGTGAATGCATCCAGGAGGGACTGGAAAATATCCAGGAAATAAAAGCCTATAGCCATGAAAGCGAATACCTTAATGAATTAAACCTAAAACTGGACAATTATGAAAAAAGCCTGATCCGCGAAGAATTAATGGCCGGGGTCATGGTAAACTGTGCCCAGGGGGTGTTAAAACTGGGGATGGCAAGTGTTATCATCGTCGGAGCCCGTCTATTATCTACCGGGACCGTTGACCTGTTTACCTATTTCATGTTCCTGATTGTTGCATCACGCATTTATGACCCCATCAACGAAGTATTCAATAACCTGGCTGCCCTGTTCTATTTGGATATCCGCATCAACCGCATGAACGAATTGAGCGCGCTGCCCATCCAATCCGGTAAAACAGAATTTAAACCGGAACATTTCGATATTGTTTTCGATAAAGTGAATTTTGGTTATGAGAATGGCAAGCAGGTCATGAAGGATGTCTCATTTAAAGCCAAACAAGGTGAAATCACCGCGTTGGTGGGGCCTTCGGGCGGTGGTAAAAGCACCTCGGCAAAACTGGCTGCGCGTTTTTGGAATGTCGATTCAGGCAAAATCCTGCTGGGCAACCAGAACATAAGTGAAATAGAACCCGAAACGCTGCTGCAGAATTACTCCGTGGTATTTCAGGATGTCGTGCTGTTTAACACCACCATCATGGATAATATCCGCATTGGAAAACGCAATGCCACCGATGAAGAGGTTATACATGTGGCTAAACTTTCACAATGTGATGAATTCGTACGCAAAATGCCCAACGGGTATCACACCGTGATCGGAGAAAACGGCCAGACCCTTTCCGGTGGTGAAAGACAGCGGATTTCCATTGCCCGTGCCCTGCTCAAGGATGCGCCGATTGTATTGCTGGATGAAGCAACAGCCTCACTTGATGTGGAAAATGAAACTAAAATTCAGGCAGGAATTTCACAACTCATAAAAAATAAGACCGTCCTTATCATCGCCCACCGCATGCGCACCGTAGCCAATGCCGATAAAATCGTTGTGCTGGAAAACGGCAAGGTTATCGAAAGCGGCAAGCCCGATGCGTTGAAACTGCAAAACGGAATATTTACCAAAATGGTGGAAAGGCAAATGGTGGGGGCTTGATATTTTAATATTATGGGTTTACGGCATGGGCAAATCTTGACGGCAACAATAAAACAATTGACAGATGCAGGGGAAGTTTACTAATTGTTATGAAAACATAAAAAAGTTTAAACCTTTATAATATCTTATTGCCAACGAATAGATGAAAATAATCAAACCCGGAACTCCCCAGCCGACCGACGCCCCCAACCGATTCAAGGTAGAATTACCCTCGTTACCCGGCCGGGGTGGGTGGGACATTGATGTTTTCAACTCCGGGCTGACGCTGATCGTCATGGACACGGCATTACACCAGCCTATACAGACACAAGCTACGGTTGCAAAACCTATGGTAGGCTTGGGGTTTTGCCTGGCCGGGGAATTTGGCCTCTCTATTATGTCTTCAAAGACCCGGTCAAACATCCGGGCCGGACAAAGCGGTTTTTTTACTTTTCCCCAGGACATAGAGATTACAGAACATTTACCAGCCGATCATTTGCTCAGGATATACCTCATGCTTGAAGGTGAGATGTTATCATCTTTTACCCAAGGAGATGAAGACTATTTTTCCCCGGTAGTTAAAAGCTTTGAAAAAAAGCGGTCCGACCGCGTGGTTCATTCCACCACAGCCCTGATGCGTGCCATCCTGTATCAAATTCTCCATTGCCCCTACTGCGGCAAGGCCAGGCATATTTACCTTGAAAGCAAAGCCATGGAATTGATTTCTCACAAATTGGCACAGCTACACCCTTCCTTTATTTGTCCCGGAAACCAATTAAAACAGTCTGATTATGACCGAATCATCCACGCTGCCGAACTGCTTGTGAACAACATGGATAACCCGCCGGATACAACGGAACTGGCCAGCTCCGTCGGATTGAGCCGCGCCAAATTACACCGGTGTTTTCGCCGGGTCCACGGTGTCTCTCCCTTTGAATATCTGCGCAATCACCGCTTGAAAACCGCCATGCAGTTGCTTCAAAGTGGCAAAATCAATGTGACGGAAGCAGCATTGAGCGTTGGTTACGCCAACCTCAGTTATTTTTCCAAAGCCTTTAAAACCATGTTCGGGGTGCCCCCGGGAGAGCTTTTGCATCATTCCACGCCCAATTAATATTTGTTGGGGCGGGCACAAATGGAGAATTGAGGCTGTAGCGTTAAAAAACAAATACACCGGCGGATGCCCTTTTCCAAAGGGTATCTTTGTGGTTTCAATACAGTCAAACCAATCCAGGATTTGAGCCAGAAAACGTTGCGTAAGCCAGGTCTCCAGTTTCTTTTCGAGCTTGATAAGTGACTTGGTTTTTCCTGCTTCTTTTATCCTGAGTCTGGCTTGCACCTGTTTTATTTTTTTCGTTAAAAAGCAATGATAACTTAGGGAAATAAACTGTGTGAATTGTCTTCCACGCAAATTGTCCGGGTACCATGTGCGCGGTCGTGCACCATCAAACCGCCCCTTTTGAACGGCAAAAGTTCTTCAATTTTTTCCCAAAGTCGATAATTTTCAAGTGCGGTGAAAGTGTCCATAGCCTGGTTGCTGCCTGCCAGTTCTCAAGACGGGGAAGGGTGTTGCCGCCGGAACCGATCCAGTAGCGTGTGATAGAAAGTATCTTTTCCGCATCACCCGGGCTGAATGAAGCGGGTACGTCATCATCAATGCCGGAAACCTTGCCGGCCCATTCCAGGATATCCGTGGGACCGGTATGCTGGCGTGTTGCATCAATAAGGCCTGCTTCGCATTTAGGTTTTTTAGGGATAGTTGGCACAATTTCCTTGAGTTCCTGCCTTGATTTTTCCCTTGAGCTTTTGACTGACGGTATAAGTCTTTTTGGTCTTTTCGTTGCAGGCAGTAATCCGCTCATATACATAAATATCTCCATTTGAACGCTTTTCTCGCCTTTAACCGACGTGAGTTCTGGCAGTTACTGGTTTAGCCATGCGCTTTGCAAACAATCCGCGCTTCATGAATGATTTTTGGGGTTAACGTGTGCGCTTTATACGATTTTCAGGATTTTAAGGAAGAACAACATCTGAATAATCAACAGCAATCCTCGTTGCCGCTCTTTTTCTCGGGGGCGAATTTGAGCCGGACAAGCGTGCCTGTATCCTGGGTTTCACCGATCTCAAGCTGCCATCCGTAACGCCGGCACAGCCGCCGGACAATGTTAAGCCCGAATCCAAATCCGCTATTTTTTGTGTTGGGGAAAGCCGGGGACAAGGGGGCGGTATTGAAAAGGTCAACGCCTTGCTCATGCACGGTAAGGCATATTCTGCCCTCGCTTGTATAATGAAAGGCATTGGCGACCAGATTATTCATCACAATTCTGAATACAGGGGCCGGGGCCGGGATAACCGGGTCATGGGGGATAAGGATTTTAGTTTGTATGGGTTTTTCTTTGAACAGGGATGCCTGTTCTTTAAAAACCTCTTTTGCTAAAGCTGCTGCATAACAGGTCTGATGTCCCTCGTCTTTTTCCCTGGCCAGCCAGAGGAAGGTTTCAATGGTGGCGGCCATTCTTTCGTTGGCCCGTTCAATACGCCGGAGCCGCCTTTTAAGTTTGGGTTCCTGATAGGCGGGCATGGCGGTGATCAGCTCCAACGCCCCTTTGACGACTGTCACCGGGGTGCGCAGTTCGTGGCTGGCATCCCGGGTAAAGGCCTTTTCCCGGTCAATGAAATCCCGTATCCTGGCCATATGCTCCTCAAGGGTTTTGGCAAGGAAACCCACCTCGTTATCTTCAAATTGTTTTGAAAACGAAACGGACAGGTGCCCGGGATCGGTTGCCGCCACCTGCCGGGCAAGATCCGTGACCGGTGCCGTAACCCTTTGGGCAATGATGCCGCCGATCCCTGCCCCGATCAACCCAACCAGTATAGAAGAGAAAAACAGAATGGTCCGGACCAGTGATTCATACCCCTCATTGACCCTTAAGGTGCCTACGTCAAAAAAAAGATAGAGAAAGGTTTCGCAGTCCGGCAGTTTTTTTACAGCCACATGGAAGTCGGGCGGTCCATCAATGGCGTTCGGCCCCTCTGTTTCATAAAACCCCTCGGGCAGGCCGGTAATGATTTTTTTTAGGGCCGGCGGCATGTTACCGGTCCCTTTATAGCTTTGAATATACGCGGTAAAAGGCAAAAGGGTTTCCCTGTCCGTCTTGTACCGGTCCAGAAAGGCTGAAATTTCATTTTCCAGCCGGTTTTCAAAAATTTCATCCTCCACCAGATTCATGGCACTATCAATAACAAACCAATACAGGGCGGCAAGGATAAAGGCAAAGACGCTGAAAACGAAGGTTATTCGACTTTTTAAGCTTTTTTTAAATTTCATTTTTCTTGTGCGGTTTTGGATCGGGCACTAGTTTGTATCCCACACCATGGACCGTCTGAATCAGGGTCGTGGTAAAGGGTTTGTCGATTTTTTGCCGAAGCATGTACATATGGCTTCTCAGGGCATCGCTGCCCGGAGGCATATCTCCCCAAAGGGCCTGTTCCAGGGTTTGCCTCAGCACCACCTTCGGGGAATTTCGCATCAGCAGTTCCAGGATACACATGCAGGCCCGGTTCAAATGGATGGACCGGCCGGCCCGGGTGACGGTCATGGCCTGGGTATCCATCATGAGATCAGCAAGGAAAAGAACTGTTTCCCGGCTCTGGCGGGCCCGGTTGGACAGGGCATGGACCCTTGCCTCAAGTTCCTGGAGTGCAAAGGGCTTCACCAAATAGTCGTCAGCCCCGGCGTCAAAGCCGCTGAGTTTATCATCCAGGGTGTCACGGGCCGTGAGCATGAGCACGGGCAGGTGCCGGGCCGGAGAGTCCCTAAGCCTGCTGCAAAGGGTCTTTCCGTCCATTCCCGGCAGCATGATATCCAGAATCATCACGTCATAGGGCTGGGTCAGGGCCAAATGCAGTCCCTGGATCCCGTTCAGGGCAAAATCCATCCGATGGCCTTTTGCCTCAAAATAGTCGGCAATGTTTTCGGCAATATCCTGGTCGTCCTCCACCAGGAGGATCCCAAGGTGTTCGACAAATTGACTATGGTTCAATGGACCCCCTTAACCCATCTTTTCGAAAAAAAATGACAAAACGCCTATTAATCTTTAGTTTTTATGGCCCTACAAAAAATTGGTTTCTATAAATACAGCATGTTATCTGAAGAGCTTTTAATCACCATGAATGTAGTGCCATAAAATTAAATAATATTTGCTTTCCCATTGTAAATGTGCGCATAATCAGTTCCATGTATATACGAAGGACGACTATCAAAAGCCGGAAAGACGGCACACAATATTATACCTATAGGCTGGTTGAGTCTGAACGTACCGTCAAAGGGGTACGCCAGCATACCCTGCTTAATCTGGGTTCGGCCTTCTCATTGCCAAGAGAACAGTGGTCTGAACTGGCCTCACGGATTCAAGAAATAATAAGCGGTCAAGAGCCACTATTTGAGGCGCCTCAAGAAGTTGAGGAACTGGCGCAAAACTATGCTGCTCAACTTATACAGGCTAAGAAGAAAACTTCTGAGCCGACAGAGCCTGATTATTGCCAGGTGGATATTGACAGCATGGAAGTAATCCGGCCTCGTAGCATCAGCTGTGAGCATGTGGCATTAGAAGCGTTTAACGCCCTGGGCTTGGGAGAGCATCTAAAAAAGCTTGGGTTCAATGGCCCACAGTTAGCTGCGGCTACCGGTAGCATTATTGGCCGTATGTGCCGACCGGCCAGTGAACGGGCAACGCTTCATTGGCTTCAGGATATTTCAGGGTTGGGCGAGTTAATAGAGTATGATTTCGGCAAGATGAATTTATACAAAATGTATTCAGCATCTGATCAACTTCTAAAAAATAAGGATGCAATAGAGAGGCATCTATATTTACAGGAGAAGAAGCTATTTGGGTTCCAGGAGACCATCACGC
This sequence comes from uncultured Desulfobacter sp., assembly GCF_963666675.1. Taxonomy (NCBI): domain Bacteria; kingdom Pseudomonadati; phylum Thermodesulfobacteriota; class Desulfobacteria; order Desulfobacterales; family Desulfobacteraceae; genus Desulfobacter; species uncultured Desulfobacter sp. Next base: position 4,746,387 of record NZ_OY762929.1, read on the forward strand.
TGTATGATTTGACCAATACCTATTTCGAAGGTCAAAGTAAGCGTAACAAGCTTGGAAAGCGTGGTCATTCCAAAGAAAAGCGATCAGATTGCCCGCTGGTAACCTTAGCCCTGGTGTTGGACAGCAGTGGTTTCCCAAAATGCAGCAAAGTATTTGAGGGCAATATCAGTGAAGCCGGTACGCTGGCTAACATAATCAGTACTATGGACGCCGGACGAAAATCACATGACATGTTTGATGCTTCCAAAGCCACAATTGTTATGGATGCAGGGATTGCATCCGAAGAGAATATCAAGTGGATTAATGAAAAGGAATATCCATATATCGTTGTCAGCCGACGACGGCACAGGGAATTTGCCGAGGACGAGTCGGTAGTGGTCAAACAGGATAAAAACGGTACCGTAAAGGTGCAAAAGGTGATTGATCCTGAAAGCAATGAGGTGCAGTTGTTCTGCCACTCTGAAAAGCGTGAAGCAAAAGAGCGGGCCATCCAGGACCGTTTTACATCAGGCTTTGAGGAGGCACTCACGTATTTGGCCTCAGGTCTTCATATCCCACGACGCATGAAAAAATACCATAAGGTGTTGGAAAAAATCGGACGCCTTAAGCAACGGTATTCAAGGGTCTCCGGTCAATACCAAATCAATGTCGTCAAAGATGAGCAAACCGACAACGCTACTAAACTAACCTGGCAACGCCAAACCGACCAGGATACCCGCAATGATCTGCCGGGCGTATATTGTTTGAGAACATCTCATAAAGATTTGGACGAGAAAACGCTGTGGCAGACGTACACAATGTTGACTGACCTGGAAGCCGTATTTCGTTCATTGAAATCGGAATTGGGCATTCGGCCGGTATTCCATCAGGTGACCGAACGTGTCACCGGGCATCTTTTTATAAGTGTTCTGGCGTACCATTTGGTTCACAGCGTTCGATATCGACTGAAACAATCACAGATTAACAGTAGTTGGTCTCAATTGAGAAATCAGCTCGAAGGCCAAAACCGGGTGACAGTTTCAATGCAATGCAAGGATGATCAAACCGTTCATATCAGAAAAAGCACACGGCCAGAACCCAGACAACAAGAAATTTATAAAGCTTTGGAGATAAGTCTATATCCAGGACCGATGATTAAAAATATTTTTAAACAAAAGTAGTGCCATAATCAATGAATTAAAAACAATAATCTCCGTGATTACAGTAAGTTAAAATTTATAATCGAAAACTTGGGTTAAGAACTTGATCTATATCAGCTTCTTCGGCATGAGCGGAAATCGCCAGCAGACAAAATAACCCAATAATGATTAATCGTTGAATCATACAAACTCCTTTTTTAAGATAAAAGATTTATTTTTGTGAAAAAAGTATAGAAAACCTCTTGAAATAGGCTTTAGCAAAAGAAATATCAACGAAGAAAATTTAAGTCAAGACAAAAACAAAAGCCAGCCCAAACAAAGAAGTCTGTATTTAAATTAGTTTGCACACAGAGGGTCAGGTCGCGGCAGGGTAGAGAGATCGTCATACCGCTCTCCGGCAGCCTGGCGGGCATCTGGAAAACCATGTTATGACATCGTTTAAAATAGCATTAGATAATGGCAATTGATTAAATGCGCGGAAAAAGAATCCTGTTATTACTGCCCTTAATCTACAGAAATCCCATCAAAAATGCCCTCTCACATAAATGAACTCAACTACGAAATGGCCGGGACATATGTTATCATTCATCGGACCAACTGCCGTCAGGCCAGATAGCTCCCATATGCGCTGCTGTTCCCTTTTCCATAGATATCAGGAATTCATGAGTGGTGGCGATTTGTCCGACGCCAAACCTGCCCTCTGCTGAACCGGGATCGTTATTGATTTTAATCATGGCGTTAGCAAAACTCCCAGCTTTGAATGCCGTGACAAATTCCTGATTCTCGTTTATCGCCTGCTCCAGTTCCTCATGAACCTCCGAGGGTAGGTCAGAAGTTATTTCAATTCCTCCCTCGCTGTTTTCCTGAAGCCAAACAGATTGATCACCTGAAATTCCAAGGGACTTGAGTGTGTCCATGAGAAGCTCTGCCGCTTTTTCCATATTCTCTTTTGCAAATGCTTTTTTTTCTTCATATGTAATTACCCCGTCTTTACTGGCTTCTGCCCCAAATAAACCCGGCATACACGAGGGATCGGCATAACAGTCAGATGCTTGGGCCTGCATATTCCTGCCTTCATCTGAAATACTGACCGTGTCATTTTTTCCTATTGATTGAAGTTCTTCTCCTGTCTGAATATTTTGAGTTTTGAACCGATTCGGATACATAATTGGGATTGAGCTTGGTATTACTTTCATGATAATCCTCCTATGAATTGAATATTCTTGCTCTGGCGACAACACAATGCAATAAGTAGGCCATATAAAAAAGTTTGGCAATTTTAGGCACCTCCCGTGCCTAACGACTTCAAATTGAGAGTTTTGGGAAAATTCTCGGATATGCCGGTGGAAATTTTGGTGTGTTTTATCGCCCTTAATTTACAGAAATCCCATCATACAGACTATGTCATTTTTTCCCATTGGCCGGAATTCTTTTCCTATCTGTCCCCCCGAAGCCTAAATTGATCCTAAATGTTTAATGTAATCCATTAAGTCCAACCAAATTTTTTTGTTAAACTCGTAGAATTTATTTTCTGTCTACGTCCTTAAAACATGCCCTGCTTTTTTTGTCTCAAAAAACGATCGTTTGATGGTACTGTTTTCTATTTTCATGTATAAAACGAAAAATCAGTGTTTTTGTGTCTCAAATTTAGTCTTAAAAATCAAAATCACATTATCTTGACAATTTATGTAATTGGTGAAACTATCCTGCTGAAGGAGCACCATATGGGACGATTAATAGGCTATGCTAGAATAAGTACCGGAGACCAGAACTTACAATCTCAAATTGATGAATTGGAATCCTCTAATTGTGTCCACGTTTTTTCTGATATTGTCAGTGGTGCAAAAAGTGAACGACCTGGATTAAATGAATGTTTAACCACCCTCAGAGAGGGAGATACACTGGTTGTCTGGCGATTGGATAGGTTGGGCAGATCCATGTCTCATTTGGTATCCATTATATATGATCTGAAATCCAAGGGCATTGGATTTAAATCGTTGCATGATGGGGTGATTGACACCACATCGGCGTCTGGAGAGCTCGTTTTTAATATTTTTGCGGCTCTTGCACAGTTTGAAAGAGAATTGATCCGGGAAAGAACACGTTCCGGATTGTCTGCCGCGAGATCCCGTGGAATTGTTGGGGGCAGAAAACCCCTTCCACCGGATGATCCGAAAGTTTTATCGGCCAAAAAATTACATGCCGATAAAAATATGAAGATCAATGATATCTGCAAAACCTTAAATATATCCAGAGCTACATTGTACCGTTATATCTCAATGCCGGATATTGGAGAAAACAATGGCTCGAAAAAAAATTCCCAAAGACCGATTAATCGAACTACATAACAGGTTTAATCTCCTTCCTGTTCGCCATGAAGAAAGGAAACGCCTGGTGATGGAGTTTGCTGAAATATATGGCGTTTCCACCAATACAGTTTACCGGTCTTTACGAGAATTATTCAAGCCCAAAAGCCTGAAAAGATCAGACACCGGCAAACCCAGACAGATTGATGGGCGGAAAATGGAAATGTATTGTCAAACCATTACCGCTATCAAAATACGGTCAATGAATAAAAAAGGACGGCATTTATCCACCCAAGAAGCTATTAGAATTCTTGAACACGGCGTCAATACGCCAAAGGGATTGGTTCAGGCACCAAATGGCCTTCTGGCCAAAAGCACCGTCAATTATTATTTGAAGCGTTGGGGGTATAATATTGCTTCCTTGTCTGTTGAGCCGGTAGCCGTCAGATTTCAGGCGAATCATTCCAACGAATGCTGGCAGTTTGATATGTCCCCTTCAGATATGAAAAAGCTTGCCCAATGGCCGGATTGGATTGATCAAAAAAATTCCCGGCCAGTGCTCATGCTATACAGTGTAGTGGATGATCGTAGTGGCGTCGCATACCAGGAATACAATGCCGTATATGGTGAGGATGCTGAATCAGCACTGCGCTTTTTATTCCGAGCGATGAGCCAAAAAAACATTGACGGGTTCCCGTTTCAGGGTATTCCGGAGATGATCTATATGGACAACGGACCGGTTGCGAAAAGCAGTGTATTTAAGCGGGTCATGTATTATTTGGGAATACAAATTCGTTGCCATCTGCCAAAGGGAAAAGACGGCAGAAGAACCACTGCCAGAGCAAAAGGAAAAGTTGAAAGACCTTTCAGAACCACAAAAGAAGTTCATGAAACGCTTTACCATTTTCATAAGCCCAAAGACCTGGAAGAGGCAAATGCCTGGCTACAAAACCACATTCTAAGGTACAACGAAAAGCAACACCGGAAAGAATCCCACTCCAGGATCGACGATTGGATAAATAAAATCCCCGCTTCCGGTATTCGACAGATGTGTCCCTGGGACCGTTTCTGCACGTTTGCAAGAGAGCCAGAGAAAAGAAAGGTCGGGCCAGACGCCTTGATAAAAATTAGCGGGGTGACTTATAAAGTCGATCATGAATTAGCAGATCATGTTGTGGTTCTTTGGTGGGGTTTATTTGATGACGAACTTTTCATTGAGCACAATGAAAAGAGATTTGGACCATACAAGCCGAGTAGCGGCGTTATTCCACTGCATAAGTTCAGAGCTCACAAAAAAACTAAGACTGAAAAACGCATTGATGATGTTGAACTCCTTGCTCAGCAAATTTCAATTTCCTCTGATATTCTGGCCAAAGACAGTAGGTCGTTGGAATCACTGTTAAAAAAGTTGCCGGATGACACTATCATTCAAAAATTTAAAGATCCTGATCCATTTCACGAGCAAACTTATCCAAGCCCTATTGCCGCAAAAAGTGCCATATCAAAACTCATTGGCAAACCCCTTTCAAAACTGTCATCTGATCAGATGGCGATAATAGATCAGCAGATTTTAAAATCCTTGGATAAGAAACAGATAAAGAAAATGATTGATCAATATTTGATTAAAAAACCGAATTTAAGGATTGTCGGGGGGAGAACGGCGAATGATACATGACGTGAAAGAATTTTTTGGCTTAAAAAAAGAATTTAAAAATGCCGGTTTTTTTGAAACCGATAATTACAAGATGATTTATCAAGATGTCGTTGCCGCAGTAAAAGAGGGACATCTAATAGCCATAACCGGTATTGTTGGATCTGGAAAGACGGTCACGGCCAGAAAAATACGGAACGATTTGAAAAAAAGCAATGAGGTCTTAGTTTCGACCAATTTAAGTGTCGATAAAAATAGAGTTAAGTTGGGAACACTGTGTCCTTCCGGTAAGCCTGCGTGAAATACCCAGTACCGGGTGATATTATCGGTTCCAACTTGAACATTGCTAATGGAGGGACCGATGAATAAACAATTATTGACAGCAGAACAATCAATCGCATTAGAAAAAGTCCAGCAGCTTTTTGCAGACTGGCGAAATAACAGAACCGGAAGGTCAAGAATACCGGATAATTTATGGCAGGCGGCAGCAGACCTTCACCATGCTCAAGGGCTGAGCATAAATAAGATTGCCCACAGTTTACGGCTTAATCATACCACATTAAAACAAAAAATTTATAATGCCATTCATTGTACTACAGTCGATTCTCCTGAAGAAGACGATGACTCCCCCCTGTTTATAGAGATCACTCCAGCGCCGGAAGATACCAACTGTATAATAGAAATGGAGAATCAGGCCGGTTTTAAGATGCGTATGTGTTTTAAAGGTCGTGCAGACCCGGCAGTGATCAGCCTTGGTAAATATTTACTGGCTGGTGTTCCATGATCCAAATCACACCGCAAATGCGGATAATGCTGGCGGTAACTCCTGCTGATTTTCGAAAGGGGATCGACGGCCTGGCAGCTGTTTGTCGCAGGGTGTTAAAACAAAATCCTTTTTCCGGATATGTTTTTGTTTTCAGAAACAAACCGGGGACTGCCCTGAAGATACTAATATATGATGGCCAGGGCTTCTGGCTTTGTCAAAAAAGATTGAGCAAGGGGCGTTTTAAATGGTGGCCTAAAAAGGGAGGAGATGAAATTCACCCATTGGCTGCACATGAATTACAGATGTTGATATGGAACGGAAATCCTCAAAAAAATAATGTACTTTTGTGGAAAAAAATCTAGACATTAGAGTTTAAATGTGATAGCACACATTTCATGTCAAAAACGATGGACATAAAGCAGGACGAACTTGACGCGCTCCTTGAGCGGGTAAGATCAAATGAACTGCAGGACGGCGATTATGAGTTGATCAAAGCATTGGTTGAAACCGTTGCTTATTTGAATACGTTGTCCAATGAAAAAGCAGCATCCATTAAACGGTTATTAAAAATGGTATTCGGCGATAAGACCGAAAAGAAGAAAACGTCGAATCCGCAGAACCGGCCGAAACGAAAAAAGAAGAAAAAAGGTCACGGCAAAAATGGTGCAAACGCCTATAAAGGTGCCAAGAAGATCAAGATCTGTCATCAAAGCCTTAAGTCAGGTAATGATTGCCCTGCCTGTGAAAAAGGTAAATTGTATGGTGAAAAACCACCTGCCAAGATCGTCCGGATAACAGGCGGTGCTCCCTTCCAGGCGACAGTATATGAACTGCAGAGATTGCGGTGTAACCTTTGTGGGCAGATTTTTACTGCCCAGGCGCCCGACAATGTGGGCAAAGAAAAATATGATGCCAAATCCGGTGCCATGCTGGCCCTTCTAAAATATGGCAGCGGAGTCCCTTTATACCGCTTGGGCAAACTTCAGGCTAGCCTGGGGATGCCGCTGCCCCCATCGACCCAATGGGAAATCATCGAAAGCGTAGCAGACAAGATTCATCCGGTATATACAGAGTTAGTCCGTCAGGCTGCACAAGGCAAGGTGTTGTACAATGACGACACGACAATGAAAATTTTATCCTTGATAAAAGAAACAGACAAGGCAGCCAAGCGAAAAGGGATGTTCACTTCCGGAATCCTGTCAGAATGTGACGTAGGAAAGATTGCCCTGTTTTTTACCGGCCACAATCATGCTGGAGAAAATTTATCCAGGGTTCTGAAAGAACGGGGATCCAGAGAAGATCGGCCAATACAGATGTGTGATGCTCTGTCCAGGAATCTGCCAAAAGGTTTTGAATCGATATTATGCAATTGTCTCGTGCATGGACGCCGTAACTTTGTCGACGTCATGGACGATTTCCCTGAGGAGTGTGACCATGTAATTGATACAGTGGCTAAAATTTATGAGCACGATCATAAGGTAAGGGAGCAAGGCCTGGACGATGCTCAACGCCTTCAATATCATCAAACCCACAGCGGTCCACTGATGCGGGCGCTTAAAGTATGGCTGGAAGACAAGTTTGAAAACAAAGAAGTAGAACCCAACTCCAGTCTGGGCAAGGCCATATCATATATGTTGAATCACTGGCAGGAATTGACCCGTTTCCTGGAGATCCCTGGAGCACCGCTGGATAATAATCTTTGCGAACAATTGCTGAAAAAGTCGATTCTGCACCGAAAAAATTCATTATTTTATAAAACCGAACACGGTGCCTATATTGGCGACCTGTTCATGAGCCTGATACATACCTGCAACCTGCAAAATATAAATCCCTTTGAATACCTGACCGCACTACAGAAGCACTCTTCCGAGATCTTCCAAAACCCTTCTGACTGGTTGCCGTGGTCATTTGAAAACACAATCGCTAAAAAATCAGGGGAAACAGCTGATAATCTGTAAAACGACCTTTTAGCCAATCCAGTATGTTTTGAGACACATTTTTGCACTGCAAACTATCCCTCATCGCCTTACACACTGTTTTTTTGGATCGGGTCTGTTTTGAATGTTATCTTAATTTTTTTGATTTACACAGGCTTGCCGAAAGGACACGGAACACTTCTTCATGCCATGTTTGCCGATTTGAAAACCAATAAGACAGACACGATCCCCACAAAAATCGAAGTCCAAGAACGGGAACTGATACAGCTTATCAAACGACGAAAGAAGCCCGTAGCCTTGTTTATTGATGAGGCTCATGATCTTCATCATGGGACATTGGGTGGTTTAAAGCGAATACAGGAATTGGTCCAAGAGGCAGATGCTCTTCTTTCTATTGTGATGGTGGGACATCCCAGGTTGAGTATTGATCTCAATAAACCCAAAATGGAAGAAATCGGTGGTAGAACCACAGTCATGCAATTGGATGGAATCCTGGGATATGAAAAAGAATATGTTGCTTGGCTTTTAGGTCAATGCCTTGATTCTGAGATGAACAGTTATGAAGTCTTTTCTGAAGACGCAATTAATTTTATAGGCGAAAAGTTTTCCACACCGCTGCAAATTAATCATTATGGTTGGAATGCTTTGGTGAAAGCCTATCAGATAGGACAAAAGCCAGTTGATGTTGATATTCTTCAAGAAATTATTTCAGAGGATCTTGATAGCATTGAAGCAAATATGAAACGGTCAGGCTATGGGCTGAAGGAGATTTGCGAAGCCGTTGATGCCCGTCCTGCTGAAATAAGATCGTTTTTTAAAAATCGTTTGGAACAAACGAGGACAAAAGAGATTCAGGATGAAATTTTGAAGCTTGGGATAGCTGGAACATAAAAACTAAAAACACTTAAACCTGGCTCAGTAACAAATAAATCCGGCCAGTAACATTTAATCCTGGCCCAGTAACGAATAAAGATGGCCAGAATTGAACTGTAGAAACGATTAATTCTGGCCGAAAATTTTTATTAAATCAGGCCAGGGCGATTATGAAATCAGGCTGCTACAATTATCTACCTTCCTATTTTTTCAGGCTGTTAATCACTGATGGTCTCGTAAAAAGTCGAAATGGCAAATTTACCATCAATATCAGTATGTTACAGCTGAAAATGCCAAAATCGGACTTTTTACAGGACCATCAAAGTTTAATCTCTTAACAATCCCAAAAGGGATCTCCCATCCGGATATACAGATCATTGCGCATAAATTGAACCATGAATCCTTGGAGCCTGCAACGGTTGTGTCTTCCGCAGAGAAGCCGTTGGCTGCCAACAACAATAAAACAGTTGACAGGCACAAAAAAGACCTGCTACTCGTTAGTCTATCATAAGAAAGTTTTAATAGCTATGGTATGTTATCAATGGTGAATGCATGAAGATAATCCAACCCGGAGCCCCTCAACCGACTTCAGATCCTAACCGATTCAAGATGGAGTTGCCATCGTTACCCGGCCGGGGTAGATACGAAATTGATGTTTTCAGTTCAGGTTTGAAGCTGGTCGTCATGCACACGGAATTACATCATCCCATACAGATACAAAAAACGGTTGTAGAACCTATTGTGGGTTTGGGTTTTTGCCTGGCCGGAAAATTTGGTGCCTATTTCATGCCTTCAAAGCCCGGGTTAAAGATCCGGGCCGGACAAAGCGGGCTTTTTACTTTTCCCAAGGACGTAGAGATTACAGAACATTTACCAGTCGACCACATGCTCAGAATATACCTGATGCTTGAAGGAGACCTTTTATCATCTTTTACCCAAGGAGATGAAGACAATTTCTCGCCGGTAATCAAAAGCCTGGAGAAAAAGCGGCCCAACCGCGTGGTCCATGCCACCACAGCCTTGATGCGTGCCGTCCTGTATCAAATTCTCCATTGCCCCTACTGCGGCAAAGCCAAACATCTCTACCTTGAAAGCAAGGCCATGGAATTGCTTTCCCACAAATTGGCACAGCTTCACCCGTCCTTTAATTGTCCTGGAAACGAATTAACACGTTCTGATTATGACCGGATCATACATGCTGCCGAAGTGCTTGTGGACAACCTGGATAATCCGCCGAATACAAAAGAACTGGCCCGATCCGTCGGCTTGAGCGGCAGTAAGTTAAACCGATGTTTTCGCAGTGTTTACGGTGCCTCCCCCTTTGAATATCTGCGCAACCATCGCCTGCAAACCGCCATGCAGCTTCTTCAAAGTGGTGAAATCAATGTGACGGAAGCTGCACTGAGTGTCGGTTACGCCAACCTCAGTTATTTTTCCAAAGCCTTTAAAACCATGTTCGGGGCGCCCCCGGGAGAGTTTTTGCACAATTCCACGCCCAACTAGCCTCTTTTTGAGGCGGCCACGTAATAGAAGTTTGAATCTGCAGCGTCAAAAAAATAATCTCAAACGTTAGCCGCATTTTATCTCTTCTGCTATTCAGTTTACCTAAGAATTCTTTGTTTATATAATATCATGATTGATTGGCGGCAATATTATCTCAAGCTCAAAACAACAAAGGAAAAGATGATGAGGATAAGCTTCAAAAAAATCTGTTGGATTACAGTGTGTTGCTTTGTATCTGCCATGGGTTATGCAGAAGAAAAGGATGCTGAAGTGCTGGAAACCATAACGGTTACAGCCCAGAAAACGGAAGAAAACGTTCAGGAGGTACCGGTTGCCATCAGTGTATTTGATGACGTTGCGCTTGAAGACAGGATGGTGGAAACCCTGGATGATATTGCCAAATACACGCCCGGCTTAACCATTATTAATTATGGGGCGGCAGTAAAATATGCCCCTTCCATTCGTGGATTGTATGCGGATTACACTACGGGGACCTCCACGGCCGGACTGTTCATTGACGGCGTACCGGTAACAAATGGATTGGGTTTTGATGAAACTCTGATGGATATTGAACGTATAGAGGTGCTCAAAGGCCCCCAGGGCACGCTCTATGGGAAGAACACCGAAGTTGGGGCGGTGAATGTTATCACCAAAAAACCGACTAATGAAACAAGGGCACGCATTACCGGTGAACTTGGAGAAGATAACAAACGCAGCCTGACTGCACACATAAGCGGTGCGATCGTAAAAGACAAACTTTATTTGGGCATCTCCGGTAAACATTATGAAAAGGATGGCTTTGTCGAAAACACAACAACCGGTGAACCCGTTGATGACAGAGAACATAATTATGGAAAGATTTATTTACGGATGACACCAACCGACAACCTGGAAGCTTCCCTGATCTCTTCCTACATCAAATACGATAACGGAGGCAGCACCTCAGGATCACCAAAAGCTGAGAACCGAACGGTCAGCAACGATCTGGATACGTTTAACAAGTCCTCTGTGTGGTCGAATTCGTTAAATATCAGCTATGCATTGAATGAAAGCCTTACCTTTACCTCCATTACCGCCTATAGATATTTTAATGAGTATCTTGCCAATGATTTTGATTACACAAGTGACCCAAGTCAAAAATTTCATATCTTTGCCGATTCCACGTATGAAACCCTTTCCCAGGAATTGAGAACAAATTACGAAGTTAACCGGATCAATCTGGTCTCAGGAATCTATTTGGAATCAAGTGAGACCAAGTATGATAAAGACAGAGACACGGCCTCGAGCTATGTAGATGGGAGTGGAGAGTCCAACACCGACTCCATCGGTATTTTTTCCCATTTGACCTATAAGATCACCGATAGACTGTCTGCTCTGGCCGGTCTCAGATATGACAAGGTGAAGTTGGAAGATAAGGATGCAAGCCAAAGTATTGATTGTAGTGAAAATGAACTTTCACCAAAGGTAGGATTAACCTATGACCTGCTGGACAATGTCATGACCTATGTGACCGTTGCCAAAGGCTACCGTTCCGGAGGATTTAATTACCTTGAGGGATATCCCGAGACATATGCCCCTGAAATTTTATATTCCTATGAGATTGGGGCCAAGGGCATTTTGGCAAACGGCAAATTGTCCTGGGATGTGGCGTTCTATTACATGGATATCACGGATATGCAGGTGAATGTGTATGTTGATGCTGAAAATATGTATGAGACCAACGCTGCCGAAGCGACATCCATGGGGGTGGAGGCCTCGCTGACATACCAGATAACCCGGGGCCTTAACCTGTTTGCCGGTTTTTCGTATAATAAGACGGAATTCGATGAATACAACGACGGATTCACTGATTACAGCGGGAACAAAACAACCTTTTCACCGGACTATAATTATACCCTGGGGATGAAATACCGTGCTGAGCAAGGGTATTATGCAAGTGCGGATCTAAGCGGATACGGGGATATGTATCTGGATCTTGACAATGAGTATAAAAAACCGGCCTATGAACTGGTCAATGCAAAGATCGGTTATGAAACAGAAAAATATGATATCTATCTGTATGCCAGGAACTTGTTTGACCGCAATTATGATAGTGAGGGCCAATATTACAATTATTATTCCCAGCCCAGGGAAATAGGGATGAGCGTTACGTATCGTCTTTGACACTTGGGCAGCGAGGTCCCCATAAACAATTTCATCCCGGAGTAAACTGATAGGAAGACGCTTGTTGCCTCCCCCTTTCAAAAAAGTAAAAATGGCAAGTCCCCCATAAAACCGGGGGCTTGATTAATAACCGCCCAAAGCTCCCTGTTAAAAGCGCCTAACGGTTCGGCTTAATCAACTAAACGCATCTGTTCGCAACCTCTCTTTCAAAACTGTCAAGCTTTCCGGGTCCCCACTGAGGTGATGCCACTTTGTAGCATCATGAGGGGGCTTGATTCCCGATCCGGGTAAAAATAATCCCGATCCGGGTAGAAGTTTATACTAAGTCATGTTAGGAACCCCACCATGTTAGGAAACTCTAACTTAAACTGAAATAATTCAAGGAGGACCCATGTTAAACCAGCCGGGGAAAAAATATGATTTCATTCCTCTAATCTATTTTCTTTCTATTTTTATTCTTCTTTTAAGCCCCCTTGTTAAAGACAAGGCCGTCGCGGCCACCCTGACGGGCCGGGATATTATGGTCATGGTGGATGAGGCCCCGGACGGGGATGACAGAACATCCACCATTGAGATGGTGTTAATTAACCGCCGGAACAAAAAACGGGTCCGGATGATGTCATCCTTTGGCAAAGATTACGGTAAGGACACCAAAAAGCTGATGGGCTTCAAAAAGCCCATGGATATCAAGGGAACATCCTTTTTGTCCTGGGAGTACGATGACCCGTCCAGGGACGATGACAAATGGCTCTACATGCCGGCCCTGCGAAAAGTCAGGCGTATTTCAGGGGCATCCACCAACGACTACTTCATGGGATCGGATTTCACCTATGACGATATGGGGGACCGGAATGTGGACGAGGACGACCACACCCTTATCGGGGAAGAGGCTGTGAACGGCCATGACTGCTGGAAGATCAAATCCATCCCCAGGGAAGATGACTCACTTTATGACGAAAAAATTATCTGGGTCCGCAAAGACGCCCATAAAACGATTAAGGCCGAATATTACGATGCCCAAGGGTTGATCAAGACCTATACAGTGGAAGATCTGCGCGAGTACCAGGGATTTTGGACCGTGTTTAAGATGAAGATGGAGAATCACCGGGAACAGCATACCACCCTGATGACCCTGTCCAATCTTGAGTACAATACCGGTGTGGACGACGGATTTTTTAGCGTCAACACCATATCCAGGGGACATCTGCGGTGAGCAAGGCTCTTTTAGCCATTGTCAGCCTGATCATGCTGTTTGCGCAGGTTTTATTACCTGCCCCCCGGCCTTTGATGGCCATGGAGACTGAATTTTCAGGTTTCCTGGAGACCCGGCACAACGCCCAGGTTAAATCGCCCAACGATATTCTGGCTTCGGAAACCCTGGCCCGGCTGGAACTGACCGCCTGCCAGGGAAACTTTACAGCCTTTGGGGCGGTCAATCTGTCGGCCAACCATCTCCTGGAAGATGAGTCGGGGATAAGCCTGCACGAGGGTTATCTGGACTATGTCCTGAACAACATAACCATCCGGGCAGGCCGTCAGATCATCATCTGGGGCCAGGCAGACGGTATCCGGATTGTGGATAATGTATCGCCCCTGGACTACACAGAAAACATCACCCGGGACTTTGACGAAATGCGCATGGCCGTGGACGCCCTGAATCTCAAGTATGCCTCCGGATGGGGAGATCTTCAGCTCTTATGGATCCCTGTTTATAATTCCGGGGAACAGCCATCAAAGGACAGCCCCTGGTATCTTGGCGGCTATGGGAACAACACATTGCTGCCCAAGGACGAACCGGATGACCCGTTTAAAGACAGTGAACTGGCATTACGATATACCCTGTACCTGTCCGGCATGGATCTGGCTTTTTCCTATTTTTACACCTGGAATGACTTTCCCTGTTACCAGCGGTCCGGCACGGCCCTGGAACCGGTATACGACCGGATGCATATCCTGGGCGCGGAGTTCTCAAAACCCTGGGGCGAGTTTGTTTTTAGGACTGAGGCGGCTTATTTTGCGGGCAGTCTGGTCCAGGGATATGCCCGCGATTACTTTACCACGGAAAAGGACCGGGTCAAATGGCTCACCGGCCTGGACTGGTATCCCGGAAACGACTGGACCCTGTCCTGGCAATACGCCCAAAGCCATATCCTGGATTCCGGGGCAGGCCTTACCGAAAGCGATTGTACCAAGACCATTACACTCAGCGTTTCAAAGGATCTGTTCAGGGAAAAACTGACTCTGTCGGCTTTCGGATATATGGACATTGACAAAAAGGACGGCCTGGTCCGGCTCACGGCAGAATACGAATTCATCGACAACCTGGAAGTCTTTTTAGGAACCGACATCTTTGCCGGGGACCGGGAAGGGTCCTATGGCCGGTATAAAGACAACACCCAGGTCTGGACGAAAATAAAATACCATTTTTAAAGGATTGATCATGATTAACATTAATAAAATCAATCAGCTATTTGAACGGTTCGGCAGTTGGATCATCCGGCTGCGCTATTTAGTAGTAGCCGTGTTTATTCTGGCCCTGGTGTTCGGGTTTGCCGGGCTAAAAAGGATTCAAACCGATGCGGGCTGGGATAAATGGCTTCTGGACACCTCAAAGCTGAAAATGGCCGAGGATGAATTTAAGGAAATTTTCGGCAACAACGACTATGTGGGGGTATTGGTTGAATCGGACCAGATGTTCAATCCGGAGACCCTGACCCTGATACGGACCTTGGGCAAAGAGCTGAAAACCCAGGTACCCTTTGCCGATGACGTTCTGTCCATCACAGACTGCGAATTTTCCCTGGGTCATGAAGGCGGAATTGAAATTATCACACCGGTACCCGACCCCATCCCCCGGGACAACACCACCCTTGCAGATATCCGGCGGCAGATTCTGGACAAAAAAATGCTCAACGGCAAATTGATTTCAGCCGACGGGCGGTTCTCATGGATTATTTTGAGGTTGACCCCCTACCCCGAAGGCTGGCGAAGCAAGGACAACAAAGCTGCGGATATGGTGGTCGGAGAAGTCGCGGCCTCCATCATCCGCCAGGACAAGTATTCGTCCTTGAATCCAAAATCGTCGGGTATGCCGATTATTGCCCATGACAAAACCGCATTTTATAAACACGAGATGTCCCGGACCATGGGGCTGTCCCTGATTGTTTCCCTTGTGGTGCTGTCAATTGCATTGCGGTCCGTAAAAGGCATCGCCATGACGATTATCGTCACCGCCGGATCTGTGATCCTGACTTTTGGTATTCTGGGCTGGATCGGTAAACCCATTGATGTGGCCATGATCATGATGCCCTTATATCTTGGCATTGCCGTATCCATCGGGTACTCCATTCATATTTTTTCATTTTTCAAGCGCCACTTTATTAAAACCGGAAAAAGAAAAGAGTCGGTCCGTCTGGCCGTCAAAGAGACGGGCTGGCCTATTTTGTTCACGGCCCTGACCACGGTGGGGGCGCTTTCTTCCTTTCACTTTGTGGATGTCAAGCCGGTGCGCTGGATCGGATCATCCACCTCTTTGCTGGTCTCCATTGTTTTTCTCATGGTGGTCATTATGATCCCTGCCCTGCTCTCCTTTGGAAAGGACCAGGATGTAAAAAGAGTCCGGTTGCACTCCAATGCTCTGCTGGAAAACCTGATGGCAAAACTGGCCAATCTGGTTCTGGCCCGGCCGGTCCCCATTATGATCATATTTATTCTGGGCGTCCTGACAACAGCGGCAGGGCTGCGCTATTTTGAGGTCAACTTTGATGTCCGCAAAAATGCAGGACTTAAGGTGCCTTACGTAAACCGGTTGGATCAGGTATGCAAATCACCTTTGGGCGCCTTGTACTCTTATAACGTGGTGGTGGAATTCCCCAACGAGGACATGGCCCGGGAACCGGACAACTTAAAAAAGCTGGATCTGCTGGAACAAGAGGCATTAAGCTTTCCTTTAACCAAAAAGGTTACATCCATTACCGAAATCATCAAGGATATGAACCAGGTGCTTCACGATGGTGATTCCCGTTTTTTCGGTATTCCTGACAGCCGGGAGATGGTGGCCCAGATCATGCTGCTCTATGAAAATGCCGGTGGCCGGGAAGCGGAAAAATGGATTGATTACGAATACCGGCGCCTGCGTATGACTATCGACCTGAAGGACTACAACACGGTTGAGGTATACCGGGAACTGAACCAAATCACCCAAAAAGCCCACGCGCTCTTTCCCGGGGCAAACGTGACCCTGGCCGGTTCCGTGGCCCAGTTTACGGTGATGCAGGATATTGTTTCCAAGGGCCAGCTCACCTCCTTTCTCATCGCCATCTGTGTGATAACGGGACTAATGGTCCTGGTTTTCGGCAACCTTAAAATCGGCTTGATCGCCATGATTCCCAACATCACCCCAGCCTTGGCCGTGGGTGGGCTCATGGGGTGGATGCGGGTGCCCCTGGACCTGATGACCATCACGATTATGCCCATGCTGTTGGGGCTTGCCGTGGACGATACCATCCATTTTATCAACCATGCCAAGCTGGCCTTTGAACAAAAGCGAGACTATGCCGACGCCATCCGCCACACCTTCAGCGCCATCGGGATTCCGCTTTTGTTTACGTCCCTGATCCTGACGGCCAATTTCAGCGTGTACTTAAGTTCTCCGGCCAAGGTTTTGTTTTATTTAGGCATTTTCACAGGCACAGGCATCATGACCGCCCTGTTGACCGATTATTTTGTCACCCCGGTCCTGCTCAGAACGCTGAAGGCATTTGGCCCGGAAACCATTGCCGACCGGGAAACACAACCCCAAGTCCATTTAAATAAGGAGGTGACCCAATGAAGAAAAATTTAGCCCCATTGTTTGCAGGCCTCATCGCCCTGCTGCTTGTCACAGGCCCGGCCTTTGGCCACACCCTTTTCATGAATCTGACAGACAACGAGGATGGCACCGTGTCCGTGGAAGGCATGTTTTCCACCGGGGCAACAGCTGCGAACCTGCCCTTGTATCTGCTGGATGCAAATGAAAAACAAATTTTAAAGGTCAAACTGGATGAAAACGGAGAAGCCGAATTTAACATCCCGGATCAGCCGTATACCGTATTTCTGGACGGCGGCCCGGGACACACCGTTCGCGAAGACGGACCCATGAAGACAAAAGAATAAACCTAAAAGGAGAAATCACATGTTACGAAAATTAAAGCTCACCGGTCTAGCCCTTGCCCTGACAGCACTTTGCACAGGTACCGTTTATGCGCACTCATTGTGGGTCAACATCAACGAATCCTTTGCCCATCCCCCGGGACATGTCATCACCAGCCTTGGATGGGGACATGCCATGCCTTTGGATGACTTCCTGATGTCCGAAGCCGGTGCCATTGAAATTGAAAAATACAGCCTGGTGGGTCCGGATAATTCCATCACCCCCATTCCCTTGCCTGTCATCAAACAGGAAAACGTAACCACCTCCAAAACCGGAATGGCCATTGTACCCGGAGATCTGGGGTTAAGAAAAATATCTCTGACGGATAAGACCATGCCCGGGACCTACCAGGTAACCGCCGAATCCAAGGCCACCTATTTTACCGGGTATGTGGATGCCAACGGCAAACACAAAATGACCACCAAACCCATGGACGAGATAAAGGGAGCAAAATCCTTTGATTTCAGCACCCGGTATAAAGCAGTTGGTAAATCCTATTTCGGCATTGAACGCTGGACCCAGCCCAAACTCATGGGGTATGAACTTGAAATCCTGCCCGAAACCGACATGAGTGACGTCAAGGCAGGGGACCTGGTCAAATTTACAGTCACACTCAATGGCAAACCATTGACCTGCGATATGAAGGGTATGAACTACCTGCACATGACTTCCAACACCTTCGGCGGTCCGGATCAATACATGCTCACGGCATATATCATGGAGGGCAAAGCCCAGATCCGGGTACCCACCCCCGGTGCCTGGATGGCCTCGGTCACGGTGAAAAAAGAGGTGACCAAGGATAATGACCTTAAAAATCTGGTCAAAAAGTGCCAGTCTATCTATTACGGGGCCACCGTATCATTTTCGGCTAAGCCCCAATAACGGCTGAACCCAAACGCTCTTTTTTGTTTTTGCCCCTGCCCGGCCCGATAATCTTTGTGGGGCCGGGCAGGCTCTAAATTAATTGTAAGGAATAGTGTTTAATGGAACATTCTCTTTCAGGCATCCCCGAAACCTTATTGGTTGCATTATGGGCCAGGGCTGCCGAGACGCGTATGCCCGAACCCCTGATCAGGGATGAAAAGGCCGTGGAAATGGTCGGGCAGATTGATTATGATTTCACCCGGTTTGAGAAAGGGGGCAAACTGACCCAGACCGGTGTGGCAGTCCGCACCCAAATTTTGGATACAGCCCTTTTAAAATATTTGAGCATCCACCCGGATGCGGTGGTGATTAATTTAGGCGCAGGGCTGGATACCCGCCATGCCCGTCTGGATTGCCGGCACCATGATTGGTATGAAATTGATTTGCCCGAGTCCATCGCTCTGAGGCGGCACTTTTTTAAAGAAACCGAATCCTATCGTTTTATTGAAAAATCCATATTTGATCTGTCGTGGATGCAGGACGTCAATGTGAATGACCGCCCGGTCCTCTTTTTGGCCGAAGGCCTGTTGATGTACTTTGAAGAGTCCATTGTAAAAAAATTTTTTAAAGATCTGGCCAACACATTCCCCCGGGGCCGGATGTTGTTTGAAACCCTGCCGCCGGTCATGGTCGGCAAAAGCAAGCATCATAGTTCATTAAATAAAATGGACTCCCGGGCAGAGTTCAAATGGGGCCTGAAAGATCCCCGGGTGCTTGAGGCTTGGCATCCGGCAATCCGTTTGATGGACACCTGGAACTATAGCGACCATTGTAAGCGCCGCTGGGGAATTTACGGCGTAATTGCAAGACTCCCATTTGTTCGCCCGAACCTGGCCTGCAGGATTGTTTATCTCTCTTTTTAGGTGAACCCTGTTCGGAAAATATGAAACCAGGGCCCTAAAAGGGAGGCAACAACATCATTGATGATCCGGCCGCCACCTGGAGAAAAAATAAAGGGATTGTGACCTTGTCCATGAGACCTGCAAAAAAAGGGTCTACCTGGGCGGTCCGGGATATGATATGGCTGTTTTTCATCAAGAGCAAAGGAGAGCCGTTGGCCACGGCAAGCCTGGTGGTACAGAAACTGTAACCTGCCGAGATCACAATTAAACTACCATACATCCTGACCCGGACAAACCAGTCCGCAGCCAGCGCCGCCCACGTTCCTGGCCCTTGCCGGAATGGTGGGGATGCCCCACAACCGTCTTTCCATGGGTTTCCAGGCCATGTACGGAGCCACTCCCTTTGCCCTGCCCAGGGATCTGAGGCTGGAAAAATCCCGGCTCCTTCTTAAATCGCAAACCGGAAATGTCACCCAGGTGGCCATGGATGTGGGCTATGCCTATGCATCCCTGAACCCTTTGCCAAAGCCTTTAAACAAAAGTACGGCATCTCACCAAAGCAATTTCAGCTAAGCAATAACTCCTGAATTTTTCTTCCATAGTTCCTTTTTCATCCTGGGGATTACTCGTTTACTGCCTTTTCCAACGGCGGTAGATTTTTTCCCCGCAACTTTGCGCCTTTGATCATCTGCGCCAAAATTTTGGCTTCATCGGTTTCTGCCGGTTGATAAACGGTGGGCACCCACATATACAGCGAAGGGTCAGTTGTCAGAAAATCGAAATTTTCATTGCCATACCTTAGATGGGTGTGCCTTAAACCGTCCTCGCCATGCTGGTGAAACGGGAGAAAAAGAAAATATTTATATCCGGCCTGGATCATCTCTTTTGAATCGGTTTTAAAAATCTGCCAGGTGACGTTATATTTGTACAGTTTTGTACTGAGGTCGCCGACATAGACATAATCCCCGGTAAATTTATCGTCGATGATGATCGTGTTTTCATCCATAATATTCAGGGATTTAAAATCAGCGGAAAAACTACCTAAAATATGGTCTTTTACCTTTTCTACTGTATACCCCTCGGGTGCGTGTTCCGCCACTTTTTCAAAATACTTTTCTCCGCCTTCTTGATCATAAATTGTGGCAATGGATACATTGATCCCTTTCCATGGCGTGAGGTCGGGGATCTCCTTCTTCTCTTTATCTGCGGCAAATACTACGTTGGAAAAAATGCATACAATCAGAAATATGGAAGTGACCAGGCTTTTACTCATTTTACGTCTCCTTAAGAAAAAAAAATAAAAAGTTACATTCAGAATATTAGGATAAGGGTCATGGAACTATTAAAATCCACCAATAGAGCGCCGGATTTTTGTCTGTTTTCAAGGCGCATTAATGGGAGCATATTGAAAATCTGTACCCATTAATGCAACGAAGAAAACAGGCAAAAAGACAAGCTGTATGGTGAATTTTATTTTTTCCATGACCCTAAAGTGTTTCACTGCTCGCAACGGTTTCATTAAGCCGGTTGTCCCGGCAATAAAGTTTTATATGAAAGAGCTCAGTAAGTTACTGAGTTCTTTCAACCTTCGTTGTGGGCTGTCCTTCAGTGCTGATATGTCAGGTCAGCCCATGGCTGTTTTATATGAAACACCTCCCTCCAAAAAAGGAATAGTGTCCCGTTGGTTTATGGCTTTTTGTCCCACAACACTTTCATTACCGCTACAAGTTGAAGGTATCAAATCAATAAAGCTATTATCTCTTTTGGGTAAAAATTAAAGCACAGATGACAACTTTTTAAATCATCAGCGGCGGCCGGTTTATACTATAAAAGTTTTATATACGTGGTACCTCTCCAAGGAAGTCCGACAGTTCGTTGTGCAAAAAACCGGCCAGTCATGTTATATTCGCGCTCTAAGGCTTCATTTCAACATCCGACTTTTTATTGCTGAATTAAAAATCTATTGTCTGCTGTACCCCTTTAACCAATATTTGCACAAAATATTTTGATAGATCAATTAACCTTCACAAGGAACAAGTTTCATCCCTAATTCATCAGCCTTTTTTGCCAAATTTTTCAACATCCTTTGTTTGTTGGGCTTGCTTAAGTATTCTTCTCCGAGGTCTCTATATCTGTCTCCATTCTTGATGATGTTGTAAATGGCTTTTGCAATTCTATGGGCTATGGCAACAATCGCTTTTTTGGCACCTCGTCTGGCTTTGAGCTTATAATACTTGGCTTTGTAATATGAACCCTTCGTCTTGATCGCGGCCCAGGCGATCTGGACTAAAATCGTTTTGAATGGATGATTTCGAACCGCGTTCCTGCCACTTTTCCTTTTACCTGCGCTTTCATTGTTGCCAGGGCACAATCCGGCCCATGCAACAAAAGCGACCATGCTTTTAAACTCATTCAGTGTGACCCCGACTTCTCCAAGAACAGATTGTGCTGATTTTTTATCGATTCCGGGAACTTCATCTAGTCTTTCCAGTAAATTTTCGTGGTCACGGGTAAGTATTTCCAATCTGACATTAATCTGTTCAATCTGTTTTTGAAACATCTCAATGGCCTCCATCATGCCAATCAGTTGGAATCGATGATGATCTTTAAAATATCCATGGAGGCTTAGGTACAATTCAGGAATTTTCTTTTTAAGACTTCCTTTTGTGCATTCCTGAACTTTCTCCAAGGTCACTTCATCGTTTTTGCATAACAAATCAATGAGATTCAAACCGGTAAGCCCGAACAAATCAGAAACGACCGAATCAATTTTAATATTTGCCGTGATAAATAGTTTATGAACACGTCGCTTATAATCAGCGAGAGATTCTGTATATATCTTTCTCAATCGGCTTAATTCTCGCCATTCACGGACCTGTTCGGGAGGGATAAAACTCCCTTTTACCAACCCATGACGAAGCAGCCCGGCAAGCCATTTACTGTCACAAATGTCTGTTTTCCTGCCGGGAACATTTTTAATATGCCTGGCATTAACCAAAACGACCTCCATCGTAGCTTCGATGGTGTTATAAACCGGATGCCAATATACCCCGGTACTTTCCATTGCCACTACAGGACAGCTATTTTTAATCAACCACGTTTTCATTTTTTGCAAATCTTGAGTAAATGATGAAAACTCTCGAATCTCATGCTGTTCTTTCCCATTAGCATCAACAGTGATTAAACAGGCCGAAATTTTGTCTTTGTGAACATCCAAACCACAACAAATTGGGTGAACGATTTGGATTAATGTGCTATTTTTTGATCTCTTGGTCATGGCTATCTCCTTATATTTTCTTGGTCGAAAAAAAAATTTGATAGCTATGACCATTTTTCAAAATTTGCAAGTGTTTCATGCTTCGTTGTGTCCGCTAGGACATGGGGGTTATATGAAAGAACTCAACTAACCGGTTAGTTTCTTACATGATTTGTTGTGGCGCAACCTCGGCGAAAGACCAGGTCGGCCATGGCCGTTATTTATTAGAGTCGATAGGTTAATTTTACGCCTATTTCACGCGGATCACTATAGTATACGTAAGTCGCGTCTTTTTTTGAGTAATCTTCATCAAAGATGTTTTTACCATAGAGATAAATATCCCAATCTTCAGCTTCATACCCAATTTTGGCGTTAATCAGTTGATAGGCATCTCTTTCATAGGTATTTGTCCTTTCTAAATACGTTTTTCCAATACCGGCCCAATCAACGTTTGCATAAAAGCCGTTTCCCGGTCGATATTGGCACCCTATGGCGAATGTATATTCCGGGACATTAGGGGGCTTGTTATTGCTGTAGTCACCTGAGGCGTCCTCATATTCATCGAATTCTACATTCGTATAGCCAATGTTCGCCGTCATGGTGAATTGTGGGGTGATTTTTGCCAGGACTTCCAGTTCTGCGCCATAGGAGGTCGCCGTACCAGCATTGGTTGTGTAATTTCTCCCATCGCCGAGGGATTCACGCACCTGCATATCATCTATATCCATGTAAAAGAGTGCGCCGTTTACGATCAGTCTATTTCCAAGGAATTGACTTTTAGCGCCTATTTCATAGGACCACAGCGCTTCACTGTCATAGCGGTCATATGCTGAATCGTTACTCATCGCATTGAAACCACCCGATCGGAAACCTTTAGCAACCGTAGCGTATCCCATTACCTGTTCCGATATGGCATAATCCACACTGAATTTAGGTGCAATGTCATCCCAGGTGTCATCAAAAGAATAGCCCGTAGTATGATCTTGCATCTCTTTGTCCTGTGTTTCATAACGAAGCCCACCAGTTATGCCAATTTGGGACGTTAATGCGTAACGAAGTTGGCCAAAAAGGGCGTAGGCTTCGCCCCCAAGATCCCGCTCGATTGCTAAAGAACCATATGTCAGGTCTGTTATATTATCGTCTTTATCATAATATATACCGGCCACCCAACTCATCTTCTCAGTACTTGATGCCAACCTGAGCTCCTGGGAAATTTTATCTTCTTTACCCTCACTTGTAGCATGCATTAGGTCAACGGGATTATAGTCATAATCCGTAGCACTATCACCATCATAAAGACGGTGGGTGGTGATTGAGGTTATATTTAATGTATTATCAAAATCGTAACTAACCTTTAAGGCTTGAGCGGAGATTCTCGGTTCACCATAGGCGTCAAGATCAGAATATACTTCTCTGTCGCCGGAAGCAGTCAACCCCAAAGCGGCGGCACCATCCTGACTCAACCCCATGGAGTTGCCGCCGTTGTCATATTCTTGCTGGGAAAAAATAAAGCGAATATCAAGGTTGTCTGCCGGGGTCCATCTAAGCTGGCCTTTTCCGTACCAATATATCAGATCGTTTTCATCATCACCTGTGTACCCATTTTTAATCCAACCGTCTTTGTTGTAATATTGGCCAGACAGCCCAAAGAAAAGTTTGTCCTGAACAATCGGCCCGCTCAGGTTCAAAGATACTTCTTTTTTATAATCCTCTCCAACATCAACCGAAAACTTTCCTCGAAAATCATTATCCGGTTGGCGGGTAATAATATTGATAGCACCTGCTACGGCATTTTTTCCGTACAACGTTCCCTGGGGACCGCGTAACACTTCCACCCGTTCAATATCTTGCAGGGGATCCCCAAATCCGGAACCTGATAAGACCGGGATGCCGTCAATGAACATGGCAGTTGAAACATCTGATCCGACTTGATTCAAAATCCCCCTCATGACAGGTCTTGCGTAAGTTGAAATGCCTGAATCCGTAAGTAATAGATTGGGAACATAATCGGTCAAATCACCAACAGAAGTGATATTTTTGTCTTCAAGTGCAAATGTATCAAAGGCTGTGATACTCATGGGAACATCCTGAATATTTTCTTCCTGCTTGTTGGCAGTTACAGTGATTGTATCCAATGATATTTCGGATTGATCACTACCTGCTAGGGATTGATTTACGGCAATCAAGATCAAAAAAAATACAACCGCCGTTTGAAAAGTTTTCATCTTGTTTCTCCTTAAATATAAGTGTAGCAGCCATGCCCTCGAGATCAACGTCAACAAACAAAACCAAGCAAAGCGAACTTATAACAAGATATTATTCTTTTACAGCACTTAAAAACATTTTCACATCACCTTGCTGCAAAAACGACATTGACTAAACAATCCTTGGAATGATAATTAAACTTTGGATTAAATAATAATTTATGAGATTGAGAATATTATCTTGCATGGAAAGACGTGCTCCTATCATTATTCCAGCCAAAAACTATTATGCACCATGCCTTAACCTAAATATTTTTTTAGAAAAAAAAGACGGGTATGAAACATTCTGGAATTGGTCCAACCACTTGAACGGCATCAGCAAGGGGTTTGTATATCAACTTAAGTGTCAGCCCGGCTTGATTTTGGCAATCTCAAAGCAGTATCCCTCCACCGCTGTCAGCATCTCTTTTGAAGAAGAGGAGAAAACAAATTTTGTACGTCTTCTTTTTTTTCTTGGTGAAGGATCTCATCTCCAGCACCATATGAAAGGGGGAAAAACCACTTATTGTGCAAATCATGGGTATTTAACCTATGGACATAACTTAAGAAGCGAACTGATCCATTGCCCTGCAAAATCCTTTTGTGTCATTGGAATTTTAATGGAGCCGTGGTTTATAAAACGTTTTTCCCAAGGTGTAGCAGGGGAATTTGCCCGAACGATAGAAGGCATGCTGGCTATCCAAAAACAAGGTGACTTTTTTTGCTACCCTGTGTTCATGAACCCTTCTATCAATATTTGTATTCATGAAATCCTCGGATGTACTTATATTGATGCCCGCAGGCATCTCTTTTTGGGAAGTAAGGCATTGGAACTGATGAGGTTCGGGTTTGACCAATTCAGTCCTGATAAGGGTCTGGGCACCTCCTGCTTTAACTTGGAAACATGTTCCAGGGATTTCGTTCACAAAGCCAGGGACATAATGATCTCCGATATTAAAAACCCACCCTCCCTTACAGAACTTTCCAGGATGGTAGGGGTAAATAGGACCACGTTAAGTCAGAAATTTCGTAAGATTTATGGTGTTACGATCTTTAACTTTCTTCGCAATTTCAGGCTGGAAAAATCCAAACGCCTGCTGCAAGCCGGGAACCTAAGCGTGACAGAAGTTGCTTTTGAAGTGGGATACGCCCAGCAAAGGACGTTCTCAAAAGAATTTAAAAAGTATTTTGGTGATACACCAAGCGATTACTTGAGGTGACTTTTTCAATGGGTTGAGCAGACCCATCCCTTCAAGACCAGAATCAAGAACAATCCTTTTTATCCGTATTCTTTGTTGCACCTTAGGGCGCATATTTTTCAATATTTCCAAAGAAAACTTATAAATATTTTAATATCACTTCACAACAAAAAAAAACTTGATCCCCAATCAATAGTTAGCTATTGATTTGTTTTTAAGCCAGCCATCACTAATTATCATAAAGGTTTAATGGAAGACAGTATACATATTGAATTATTGGACCCAAGCCAACGATGCAAGGTCGTCAGAGAAAGGCCCAGCGCCCATGGACTGGATACATCCTTTGAATCCCGCTGGCCAATGGCAGACGGTTATCTGAAGAAAATCCGCCTGAAACCCGGACTTGACATTTATGTTATGGATTGGAGTCCCGGCATCGGATTCACCATGAATGCCGCGGTCCGGCATGCCGGGTTCGGGTTCAAGTTCTTTATCTCGGGAAAAATGAAATATCAAAACTCTGCCGTTAACGGGGATATGTTCATGGCCGCAGGACTTAACCGTTTTGCGTTTTTCCCTGCTTCCGGGGGATCCGGCCAATGCATGTCAAAGGACAGGGTTAAAGTCGTTATCATTTCCATGGCCCCATCCCTTTTCCTTTCTCTATTTCAGGATGCCCGTTCCAGGTTGCTTTCGGCACTGCCCGTTCCGGCATTGAACAAAGCGTTTTTCCATATCAGCCCCAATACCCCGGCCATGGAAACCGCAGCCCTGGATATATTTAACTGTACCTTTCACGGAAGCCTGAAAAAAGTTTTCCTGGAGGGCAAGGCCTTGGAACTTGCCGCCTGCCAGCTCCACGGGCTTATCCCGTCCCGGCAGCCCGCCCGGCTTTCCGGGCAGGAGCGTGATAAAGTCCAGGCGGCCAGAGAAATCCTTGTCCGGCATATTGATGCGCCGCCCACTTTCCTGGCCCTTGCCGGGATGGTGGGGATGCCCCACAACCGTCTTTCCATGGGTTTCCACGCCATGTACGGGGCCACGCCCTTTGCCCTGCTCAGGGATCTGAGGCTGGAAAAATCCCGTACCCTTCTCAAATCGCAAACCGGAAATGTCACCCAGGTGGCCATGGATGTGGGCTATGCATCCCTAAGCCACTTTGCCAAAGCCTTTAAGAAAAAGTACGGCATTTCACCCAAGCAGTACCAGCTCAACAAAGGGGCCTGAAATTTTTCCAAGGAGCTGTTTTTCCCGCCAGTACATAATCATTCAAAAAAGGTATGGGATCGTTAGAAATAAATACCGGTCTTTTATACATCTGTCCGAATAGTGCACAGGTATGTTCTACCTCTAACCTTTAGCATAAGGACAGTTAAATAGCATGGAACCATCACCCTTAAGATTCAAACCCCTTTATAGCCAGTTGACCCAGGGGTATTTGCCCGCAATTGTCAACGGTGCACAACAGGCAGGCATATTCGAGGCCCTGGAAAAAGAAGGCGCAAGCACAGTCACATTAGCCGAAAAGCTTCATAAAGACCCCGGCATTCTTGGGGCCACTCTTGAGGTTCTTACAGCAATAAAACTTTTGATCCGCGACGAGGATTACCAGTATCACTTAAGCAGGTCGGCAAAGCACTTTCTTCTTGAATCATCGCCGGCCGCTCAAATCAGGGACATCCGGTCGTTTTGCATGCAGCCCGGTCCCTTTGATGACCTAACCGGCCGATTAAAAAACAGTACGCAGCATTTCGACTCTGCTGCCTTTTCCGAAAAAGAGGCCCTCATAGAGCTGGAACAAAGGGCCCGGGGCGGACAAATTCAAGAAGTGGTAAATTTTATCTGTGCCATCCCGCAATTTGAGTCTTTTACGCTCATGTGCGACTTAGCCGGAAGTTCAGGGTACTATTCCCAGGCACTGTTGAATAAAAATCCGAATTTGAGAGCACGGGTGTATGACACACCGGCAGTAGCCGCTCTTGCCGGACAGATGGGGGGCGACAGGGGGACCTGCGGCCGCCTGGAATTCCTCGGAATCGACCTGGACACCTGTTCGGATTTCGGCCGGGGATATGATCTGTTTTTTGTTTCCCATTTTCTGTACCACTGGGCGGCACAGGACCTTTTGCCCCGGTTTTTCAAAAAGGTGAACCGGGCCATGCGCCCAGGCGGAATTTTTGTATCCAACCATATCGGCAATACAATAACAAAAGACCAGGACCATATCACCCAATCAATCATTGAGCTCTTAGCCAGAGTTCAAGGGTATCCCACACTTACACTGGATGAATCAAAATTAAAACAGGCCCTTTCCCTGGCCGGGTTTTCAGAATTCAGGACCAGACCCGCCAAAGACGGAACCCATCTCAACAATACCCTGGTGTCAGCCCAAAAAATAAAGGAAATTTAGACAATGAAAACATTGAACCCCAACCGGTTTTACCTTTTGATCATTGCAATGTTACTGCTCGCATTTTCAGGGACCCGGCAAGGCTTTGCCCAGGTCCCCGAAGAAACGTCCCAAGCCATAGATGATGTGGTAGTTACAGCGGAAAAACGCAAACAAAAATTAAAAGAAGTTCCTGTTTCCATCACGGTAATCAACGATGTTGAAATCCAGGACCAAAATGTCAGGGATGTCAGGGACATCTTCAATCTGGTTCCCAACCTGTCTGTCAGCGCCCAGAACCAGAATGTGACGTATGTCGGCTGCCGGGGCGTCAGTCCCAGCATGATTAACCGCCGGAACCCTTTTGTTATGTACGTGGACGGGGTCCCTTTCAGTAAAATCAGCGGATACAATGCCGATTTCACCAATGTTGAATCCGTTGAACTCCTCAGGGGGCCCCAGGGCACCCTTTACGGTAAAAATGCCATGGGTGGCGTCATGAACATCACCACCAAAGCGCCGTCCAATGATTTCGAAGGCAGGGCCTCCCTGGATATTTCAGAATACGAAACCTATCTTTTTAACGCCAATGTCAGCGGCCCCATTAAAAAAGACACCCTGTTTTTCGGCCTTTGGGCATCCGAATACCAGACCCGGGGCTATATGAGAAACGACCATCCGGACCAGGACTATTACGATGACAGGGATATCCTTAACTTCAGAGGGCGGCTGCGCTGGATGCCTTCCGGGCAGCTGGAGATCAATCTGTTTTCAGGCAAAGAGATCCGGACGGGCGGGGACGGCCCCATGATCGGGGATTCCCGGATCCGGTTTCATGAATACAAAAACCCGGATGACCATGTGGATGCGCAGAGTTTTGACAATGCCGTTCAGGCCCGTTTCCACGCAAAAAAATTTGATATCGTATCCACCACCACGTATAGAAACGCAACAGAAGACTATGATGTGGATTATTCATACGGCAGCAGTTCGGTAAGCCACGGCATTCTGGATTACCAAGGTACTACTTTTTCCCAGGAACTGCGCTTCCAGACCCCGGACAGCCGGAACGGTATCGCCTGGATTGCCGGCGGTTACTTTGAATATGACCAGGACAAGGACAATGAGATGTCCATGCAATACCTTCCTTCGGCCATGATGAACTTTAACCGAAAAACCGACTGGCCCAGCACCACAACCAGTAAAACCGCTGCCGTATTTGCCCAAACCTCGATTCCGTTCTTTAACGCCTTTAAATTTACCATTGGCGCCCGGTATGAAACCGTAAACAAGGAGATGGATTACCACAGAACCACCACCAACCTGGACACCAACACTACCGTCAGCTCAACGGCTTACACCATTGAGGACGACTGGGACAGTTTCACGCCCAAAGCCGGCCTGGATTACCGGATCTCAGATCACATCATGACCTATGTCAGTGTCTCCCAGGGGTATCTTTCCGGAGGGTTTAACAACACCATTGATGATCCCGATGCCGCATCCTATGATCCCCAGACCTCAACCAGTTATGAATGGGGCGCCAAAACCACCTGGTTTAACAACCGCCTGTCCTGTAACCTTTCCATATTTTATATGGACATAAAAGACATGCAGGTAACCGAATACCCCTCAGCCTATGTCATGGTGGCCTCCAACGCGGGCAAAGCCCACAGTTACGGGGGAGAACTGGAAGTTAAATTCAGGCCGGTTACGGGGCTTATCCTTTCCGCGGGTCTTGGCCTGACCCAGGGAGAATACGATGAATATATGGGATACGGCGGGGTCGATTATGCCGGGAACAAACTGAAAAACACCCCGGAATACTCCATAAACGCCGCCATTCAATACCGCCATTGGTCCGGAATCTACGCCGGCCTGGACATTCAGGGATACGGGGAGACTTATTTTAACGAATCCAACCAAGACAATTCCGTACGGGACCCTTATGCCGTTTTCAATTTAAAAATAGGCATGGAGCTTTCCCATTGGGATTTTTATGTTTACGCCAAAAATCTGTTTGATGAAGAATACTACGCCAGCATCTTTACCAGCAGCATCCGAAATTCATATATGGTAGGCAGCCCGAGGACCATCGGTGCCAATATCGTTTTCCGATTTTAACGAACTCGCCAAAACCGATTATAGGGCAACAACAGCCGCTATCGTGGGGATTAAGGGCCCCGGAAATTTTAAAATCCACCAATTGGGCGCCGGATTTTTGCCTGGTTTCAAGGCGCGTCAATGGGAGCATATTGGGATATGTGCCCATTGGCGCAACGCGGAAACCAGGTAAAAAGACAAGCGATATGGTGGATTTTATTGTTTCCGTGGCCCTAAGATTAATGAATGACTGTAGAAGCGTCTATGGTACCTGCACGCTGTTGCACAGTGTTTAACTGTTCGGTGTTACCCGTATCCCGGAGAAGAGCTGCAAGATCAGCCAGCATGTTGATCCAGATCTTGCGAAGCCTTTGGGCATACGTGACAACCGAGGGGACGTCACTGCCCAATCCGCCCAAATGCCCTCTGTACAATTCCATGGCCCGGCTTAACAGGGCCAACTGGTTGCTGGGGGATGATGCGGACCTTGCCTTTTTTACCAAGGCTTCAAATTGCCAGGTATCCACCCAGCACAGGTTTGGGACGAGGCTCAGGCGGTTATTTTTCAGTACAACAGCCCGGTCATTGCCTATAAGTTTACGCAGTCGGTGCAGGGTGGTGTTCATATTCTGGACAGCCCGGTCCCCGTCCGCATCCGCCCATAGCTGATCTGCAACACTCTGGCGGGATATGCCCCGGTTCCCGGCACTGATTAGGAGATACATTAAATCCAGGGGCTTTTTGGGCAATTTTTTCCCGAAATCGATAAATTGATCCCGGCATACAACCTCCAGGCGTCCCAGGCAATATAGTTTCACTGCCCAGGGCCACTGCTGGCAAGCCTGATCCATTAAAGGCGGCTCCAACTGTGTGCGGCGAATCAGCGACTTGACTATATCGGTATGAATCCCGGCTTTAAGGGCCTCGGCACATAGCAGTGCAAGGCGGGAACGGATAATCCCCACCGGCATACCCAGGCCGTTTTGCAAAGCGTCTCCAAAGGCCTTTTCCAGGCAGGCCAGCATGGTTTCGGCGTCCAGGGTCTCCCGGGCATAGTCGGCCCGGATTAAATCATACTGGAAACATATCATTCCACTGGCCTGGTAAATCTGCATCTGTTCAACACGGCTTAATTCCGTCAAAGCAAGGCTGAGATGCCCCTGTTCCAGGTAGAGATGAGCCATGGCACCTGTAGTTAATGCGTTTGGAACAGGGATCCCGCAGGATTCAGTCAGATCCCGGCTGCTGTTCAGGCAATGCTCAGCCCTGTCCCATTCTCCGGCCAACAGGGCAAAAAGTCCCTCCATAAATTGATTCTGGGCAATATCCCAGCTTGCACTGGGCGGGGTAATACTGACGGCACGCGCCAGGTATTCCCCGGCTTTTTTAAGATCACCGGTATAAAGTCCGGCGTAAGCGGCATAGGCCAGAAAGATGTAGTCGAAAAAATGGACCCCGCTGGATTCGGCCAATTCCAGGGCGATGCAGATAAGCTCATCGGCTTTTGACAAATTTCCTTCGTCCAGGGTTGTGTAGACCATGCACCAAAGCAGACTGAGCCGGTTCAGGGGTAAAAGCGCCTCATTTGCAAAATTTTTTTCCAGTTGATCTCTCATTTTCCTGGCTTTGATACGTTGCCCCAGCCATTGATAGGACAACAGCAAATTTGATCTCATGGATGCGGAGACATACTGGTCTATTTGTTGATCCAGCAATGATTCGCAACAGGCCTGCCACTTGCCGCAATCCGGGTGACAAGGATGATACATGCAGATGGCAGCCAGCATTGCACTGCTGAAACGGGCCTGGATGCCGGGATCCAGGCCCGGTGGCAACAAGGCGGCAAGGCGTTCACCCTCATGGAGCCAGCGGTGCGGTTCCTCCAGGGTTCCCCTGATGCGCAAAATGGATTCCATCAGCGCAGACCAGCTGGCGACTTGTCCCATCAAATCCTGATCCTGTTTGAACTGCTCAAAGGCTTTTATAAGTCCGGTTGTGCCTTCAATAGGATTGTCCGGCATTATGGCGATGCCGTTCCAGAAAACCAGCCAGGGGTGATTATCGGCAAGCGCTTTTGGCAACGCCTGGATCCAGGCTGCCAGGGTATGATTCCGGCCCTGGACAACCAAAGACAGGGCATGGCTGAGAATCAAGCCGACCATGGCGGTATGATCCCGGGCCCGGCAGTAGAGGTCCATTGCCTCTTCAACCTGCCCGGCTTCAGCCATGAGCCCGGCTGCGCGGCATTGCAGGGTTTCAAGTTGCCCGGCGTCAAACGTGCCGGCTGCCTGCTGGGTCAAAAAATCACGGAACAAGGGATGATATTGATAAATACTGGTGTTGTTGACTTCTCTTTTTTCCAGGAAAAAATTTTTGCGGCTCAGGTTGCCCAGGATATCTTCGGCAGGCATATCCGTCAGCCGGGTGGCCGAATCAATGGTCATATGCGGCATCAAAGCTGTTTTCAAGAGGAACTGCCGCGTTTCCCCGTTTGTTTTATTCAAAATCTCCCAGGCAAAATAATCAAAAATCATCTCCGGGGTGGTCTCTGTCATTGCCTTGGACTGATCCGGCTCAAACTGTCCGCGGAGCAGCCACAGCATAAGACCTGCGACCCATCCCCGGGTGGCCCGGTGCAACCGGACAATGCGGTTTTCCTTTAAGACAATTTTTTCTTGATCAAGCAGGGCCCGGTATTCTTCCAGGGTAAAGGCCAGCTGGTTGTTGTCAATGACAATCATTTTACGGTTGGCCAGAAGCCTGACCATGGCAGGCGGCGGGTCAAACCTGCTGAGCATTGCCAGGCGGATACCCGGCGGGGCCTGCTCAACGGCCCGGGCCAGGATTGCAAGCACCGGCGAATCAGCAGGCAGCTCCTGGAAATTATCAAAAACGATCCACACAGGCGGTGTTAAGCGTTGAAACAATGTTTCAAAATAGCGGATGGCAAACGCGTCTATACCCATCAGATATTCAGGCGTCAGAAGAGGCAGGGGGGTATCCGGATCATCGATAACCGGCATCACGGCCTTGCCCAGATAGTAGAAAAAAGTGGCAAGATCCTTGTCCGCGGCATCCACCTGGTACCAGACCCCGGGCTGGGGTCCATCGAACAGAAAGCTGCTCATCAGGGAGGTTTTACCGAACCCTGCCGGGCCGGATATCCAGACGGAAGGGTTCGCGCCGGACGGGTCCATCCGATCATACAGGTGCGGACGCCGTATGAGCTGCTGACTTTGGGGCAGCGTAATCTTATTTAGCATTTGCTGTCTATTAATCAACTTGTTTCCTTTTTTAAAGGGTTTTTACAGGCGCAGTAAAACCCACTATTTTTTTCTTGTGTACCATTTTTTTTAAAATTTGTAAGCGATTTGTAAGATTAATCCGGGTATACAAAAAAGTAGCCCGGTGCTTTGATTTGTTTCTGGCTTGGGCATGTCAATGAAGGCCTGGCCCTTAATTATTTTAAGGGATTCCCAGGCATGAAAAGGCGCAGGGAGCATGTCCGGTTCCCGGCCTGATCCATAATTCTTTTGGACAAAAGAAAAAGAGGAGTAAAAATGAAAACAAAAAAGGCGGCAGGCAGTTTAATAATCAGCATCGTAATACTGGCTTGTTCATCTGTGGCGACGGCCCAAGGCCAATGGGAAAAAATTTGGGGGCCGGTTACAGCGGTTGTTCTGGGATATAATCAGTTTGACAGCACAACGTTCCAATATGCAGTACAAGAAGGCAGCGGAGACATTTACCAATATCAAGGAACGCCCCAGCCCTGGAAAAAAGTAGGAGGACCGGGGAAATCTTTTGTTATTGCCGGCGGTGTTTTATACGGCATATCACCGGATGGCAGAGGTGTTTACAAGTTCAAGGGTACACCGGGGCAATGGAAGAAAGTGGGCGGCCCGGCCCGGGAAATCTATGGCATTGATTTTTATGCGCCCAATCCGCTTTTTGCCACAAATCCCCAAACAGGGGATCTTTATAATTATAATTCGAGCACAGGCAAATGGACCAGGATCGGCGGTCCGGCAAAGATGTTTGCGACCGGATACAAACACTTGTACGGGCTGTCCGAAGACGGGAGCGCCGTATTTAAATATACCGGCACCCCAGGCAAATGGGAAAGGATCGGCGGTGCGGCATCCCGGATATACGCCGGCGGAGATGCGCTGTTTGCAACAAATCCGCAATCGGGAGACATATATAGTTTTGAGGCCGCCTCCTCAAAATGGACCAGAGTCGGCGGCCCGGGCAAAGCCTTTGCCGTTGATGCCTATGGCCGGCTTTACGGGTTGGCTCCTGATGGCCAAAGTGTTCACCAATATACCGGCGCCCCGGGTAAATGGGAGAAAATCGGCGGCCCGGCAGCCTGGATTTACGCAGGCGGAAAAGGCCTTTGCGCCATCAACCCTGACAGCCGGGACCTTTGGTGCAGAAAATAGCCAAAGAAAACGCCCCGGCCTTGTATAAATTTGTCTAAGCGCCACGGGCCGCACCCGGGTTTTTCATACCCGGGTGCGGCCCGGAACGGAATATGCGGGAGGAATGCCTTGAAAAAAATGATTTTTGCATCAGCATGCGCTCTTTTTTTATTGTTCTTTGCCGGTACTACAGGTGCAGAATCATGGCTGTTGAACGTATCTTACAGCCTTAGCGGAAGCATGTATTCCATATCCACAAATACCAGGGCAAAGGGACGTGTCCGGATAGAGGATGACGGCAAGGGCAATTTCACAGGCACGGGGCGCCTATCTGTTACGGAAAAAGGCACGGGGCCCTATATTGTTTTGCAGGCAAGCGGCTCCGGTGTGATTTACGCAACGGGAAGAAGGGATGGGGCGAATCTTGCGATTCAGATTAAGGGACCTTCAATTCCATTAAACGGGACGTCTACGGTGATGGGGGAAGCCCAGCCGCACAAAAGCAGTTTCCAACCGTCAAGCTGTACACCGTCGGAAATATTGATCGAGCGAAAGCAAGGCGCTTTGTCTTCTCAAAAAGTAGATGTCCCGGGATTCGCTGTCCAGGCGGATATAAGATTTACCCTCTCCGACGGAATAAATATCGTCAAACAGATTGAAGCACCTGATCCCCAAAACGCTTTGCCCGAAGATGTCTGGACCCTGGAGCTGGAAGCCCGTAACGAATATTCAGCCGGGGGAATGAATATCACGGGCCATGATTCTTTCAAAGGTAAGCTTAAATTTGTCCGCCCATTTAAGGACGGCCCTGTGGCGGGCAAAGGGCCCATGACGAATAAAGGTTCGTTCAAAGTTACCTCGCCATACCCAGGCACCTCGGATTACAATACGGATTGCGTGCTGATCCTTGAAGGCAGGGTTGAAAAAGATGTGCTGATTTTTACGCCCAAAGCAAAAATCAAGCAGACACATATGAACCAGTCTTTGGCGGGCAAAAGCGTATC
Organism: uncultured Desulfobacter sp.; assembly: GCF_963666675.1. Lineage (NCBI taxonomy): Bacteria > Pseudomonadati > Thermodesulfobacteriota > Desulfobacteria > Desulfobacterales > Desulfobacteraceae > Desulfobacter > uncultured Desulfobacter sp. The sequence goes on from NZ_OY762929.1 coordinate 4,782,297, forward strand.
GGCTTCTGCAAACGCCGGACAGGGCATCTCATTGTTCCGATATGCCGAAGAGATCAGGATTCCCATGGAAAACGGCCAAGAGTACATTGATACGGTCTCGCAAAATGACCATGGAATGAAAACCACCGGCAATTGGATTTGGCGTCTGAAAGGCAAAAAGATTGACAAATACAGGCTTACCATTGATGACTACTATACAGATTATCTGCTCCATGAAGGATCAGGGACGGATAACAAGCGATGCGGCCTCAAGGTTCACACCCGCCGGATTGTTGACGTGGTCATTGAGGATAAAAAATTTAAAAGTGCCCAAGGCACAAGCCGGTTTGTCTCCATAAAACCCTTTGCAAATCCGCCATGGGCCTATGAGGTAAAACACCTGGCAACTCAGATTCCCGGTACGGGCAGTGACATTGATTATGACCGGGCCGACCAGGTAAAATGGGCAGGCCGTTTTAATCCGCCCAAAACCCAACAAGATGCCCGGCTCAAAAAACAGTGGGAAAAAATCAGGAAAAACAAGACCCCGTATATTTATCCTGAAAAATTCCGGGCAAAGGGAGCACTATCCGGAAACCAGCTAAAGCTTTGGCTTCCATCAAAATCGGGTTATACCGTGTCCATTTACTGGAAACTCAATACCGAAGCGATTAAAAAGAGAGGAAAAACCATCGGCAAAGATAAATTACGTGAAAATATGGGATTAAAAATACGGCCTTTGGAAACGTTATACTCGGTTCCTTTGATAGACGGCTGGCAACATGAAAATGCACCGTCCACGGCACTTGAAAGAACATGCTTGGGTGTCGTAAAGACCAGATAAGGTCAGTTTTTATGAAAGTCTGTGTAACCGATACAGGTCCTTCAACGCTCATTGTGGGCTGAGTCTGGTTGGTGATAGACCGGATCAGCCCATGGCTGTTTTTATATGAAAGAGCTCGATAACCTATTGAGTTCTTTCATTCTTCGTTGTGGGTCGAAGCCTGGGTCATGATAGACCTGGCTCGGCCCATGGCCGTTATAAAAATTCACTTCTGAAGCGAAAACGCCATAGTGACCGTTGCGCCCTGATTCCGCCCGGGACTTGTAAGGGTCAACTCCCCGTTATTAGCTTCCACAAAACTTTTGCAATAATAAAGCCCAAATCCTGATGATCCCTTGGTGGAGATGCCGAACTCAAAAATGTCTTTCAGATTGTCCGCTTCCACACCACAGCCGGTATCGGCTATCGTCAAAGATATGTTCTGATCCTGGCACGCCGTTGAAATGGTAATCCGGTGATCGCCAATCTCTTGATTTTCCCCAATGGCGTCGCAGCTGTTTTTAATGAAATTGATCATCACCTGCATGAGCTTGTTTTTTTCGATGGAAAAGAGGGGAAGGTCTGGGGCCAGTTTTTCCACCACACGGATGCTGTTGGCGGAAATGGTGGCTTTTTGAATTTTCAGGGCATCTTTTACCAACTGATTAAGACGCACCTTTTCCCTAATCTCCACGCTTTCCGGTGCGTAACTTCGCTGGAGGCTGAGCACTTCACTCACGTACTCAATGGCGGTGGTGGCGCTGCCCAGGATCCCGGCTATTTTCTTTCGCTCATGTTCTAAATCATCTATCAACCGGCCCATATACGCGGCGACCTCAATTCCCCTGGGATGGTCATTGACGTAAGAGGTAAGATCCTGCCTATTCACTGCCAGATCATTGTAGCATTGACGCAGGTAATGGCTCAGTTGTTGTATTTTGCTTTTTCTCAGGCGATCCAGGTTTACGCCCAGCGGTGTCACCGCATTTCCGATATTATGAAGAACCATGGCCGACAACTGGGCTCTACCGGCATCCATGGCCTTATCCAGCAACTCTTTTTGAGCTTCTTCAAGTTCTTTTGTCCTTTTTCTAACAAGCGCTTCAAGGTTTTCCCGGTATTCAGCCAGTTCCGTCTCTGTCTTCTTTCTCTTCGTAATATCCCTGAGAATTCCTATCGCGTTCCATTTTTCATCTATTTTTACCGCCGAAAGGGAAACTTCTACCGGTATGACCTCCCCGCTTTTTTTCCTGGCCAAACTTTCCAAGGTCTTTCCAACGACGCGTCCTTTTCCGGTTTGTTGAAAAATTGCAAAATTCTTTCTATAATTGTCATGGTATTTTTCAGGAACAACAATAAAATGGAAATTTTTGGACATCATTTCATCTGCAGCATATCCCAGAATCTGCGTTGCGGCATCGTTCCAGAATGAGACAAGACCGTCGTTATCGATCATAATGATGGCATCCTGGGCAGCCACCCCTATGCTTCTAAACTTTTCTTCACTCTCTCTAAGGCTTTGCCCAAGCGACTTACTTATAATAATTTCTTGTTTCAGCTGTTTTTCAACCCTTTTTCTTGCATTAAGATCCCCAAGCAGTTTTGTCTGATTCTCTTCAAGCTGCCGGTTGATCAGCTGATTCCTCCTGTTTATCTGTGTAAACAAAAATATCAGTGCACTGATAAGACAGCCGGAGATCACCACCGTAATGACAATAATCTGACCCAGGCTGGACAGTAACGTAATTTTGTCCATTGAAAAAATTATGCCGTATTGCTTTGACATCAGGGTGATGGGATAATAGGCGGTGATCAGTTTTACCTGTTTGCCGCCGAACTGGATCGTGTTCTCACAGGTTCCCTGGAACCCCTCGTTTATCTCTGCTAAAACAGGCTGAAAATCGGCTTTTTTAAATTTAGAGGCATCAATATCAATCCCGGACACTGACTCTGAATAGTCCGCATAGATCAGGAATGTCTCAGAACCGGTAAGAAATCGCCAGGATGCCTTTCCCAGGTGAAATCCTTTAAAAAGTTCTTTTGTGTACATCTTCAGGTCCAATACTGCTTTGATGCCTAATGCACTGTATAGACCGGTAGGGTTATCCGTATCAGCGGTAACGATTAGCTGGGCCGTCGATGCATCAAATGTGCTTCCATTTAAATTTTCATCATCTGCGGTACCGTCCACAGGCTCAAAATGGAAATGATTTTCAGGTGTTTTCCAGGTCGAGACCATTTGCGTATCGTTGAAAAAAACAAGTTTTTTTACCAGCCCCTGGTTTCTGAAAAAAAACTGTTTCAGTCTACGGATGGTTTCGGTATCGATTTTATTGGAAAGAATCCGGTTAATGAACGGTTCGCTGTTTAAAATGGAGAGTTCATTCTCAAACGCATTAAAATCAGAAGCCATATTTATTCCGGAGATTTGGGCCACTTTTAACATCTGGTCCATTTTTCCCCGAAGAAAATTATCCAGAAAAACAGAATACTGATAGGCACTGATACATACCAGGGTTATCAGGCTGCAAAAAAAAATAATATAATTTTTTTTCATGGACAGATCACAGTTCCAATATACTTACAAGTGCCCAGCTCAGATCATCCATGGCAACCGATACCGCCATGTAATTTTTTTTATCAATGGAGAAGGCATACGTTTTCTTTTGGCCGGTGATGATGGATTCGGCCATTTCCCGTATTGTCCGGTCCTTGCTTTTCAGCAGGTTGTAATCATTTTTACGGTACTTATCACTTTTAATGGTCTCAAGATATTCATGTTTTTCCAGCGGAGGAAGGCAGAGCAGATGAACCAGTTTATGGTTGACGGCCACCAGCACCCCGGTTTTATCAAGAATGAAAACAGACGAATGATCGTCCAGATATTTATCAATGATTTTGTTCACCGTCACATCCATGCCCGGCACGCCGACCAACCGGTCGTTGTAATACACAGGGGCGATGGCGGATATCATCCATCCCCGGCCGGCAGGATCCACATAAGGCTCATCCACCCAGACGACTTTTTTATCGGGATTGTGTTCCTGATCGGCAAGGTAATAGAAATTAAAAGCAGGGATATCCATTCCCGGTTCATACTGGGAAAGCACATCAAAAAAAGGATAGATGCGATTATATGAATATTCGTCATTATAATAGACCTGGACAACGCTGGGCAATTCCTTGATGATCTTCTTGAACGGTTCATCAAGGGGGGAGGTGAAGGCGACAATCCGCTTGATCCTGTCGTCCACGGGAACGACACCCGAGACAAATACGGCAGACCCGCCATCATCTTCAAGTTTGTATAACACCCCCTGGGGGCTCAAACCGTATTTTTCCCTGTGGGCGTTATACTCATAATTATGCTGGTTTTCATAAAGCACCACGATTTGGTCTGCCAGGGCTTTGATTCTGTTTTTAATCGTCAAAAAATCGTTGCTGATCTGCCGGGTGATAATTTCCAGGCCGTTTCTTTCCTCCTGAACCATTTTTTCCCTATCCGGCCCGCAGGAACACATCAGCACCAGACATATGATCAGGGAGATCAATTTTTTTTCCATGGGTTCTCTCCACATAAAATTTGATTAAAGCAATTCAGGTCGGCCCTGGGTCCAGCGCGCTGTTTTTCATTTTTACGGGAAACAAAAGTTTAAATTGACTGCCCTGCCCCAGTTGACTGGAGACATCAATACGCCCCCCGTGGAATTTAATTATTTCATACACAATACTGAGTCCAAGGCCGGTTCCGGTCCCCACCGGCTTGGTGGTGAAAAAGGGATCGAACAATTTTTTTAAATTTTCCTGGGGGATACCGCATCCGGTGTCCGAAACAACGATCTCAACAAAACGGTCTTCAACTCTTCTGCCGGTTTGAACAAATCGGGTGGACAATTCTATGGTACCGGGTCCTTGGATGGCTTGAATCGCATTGACCAAAATATTCATAAGAACCTGACTGATCTTTTGGGGATAGCATTCAATCCGAGGAATATCACCAAAGCTTTTCGTTACCGTTGTACCTTTCTTGATCTGGATTTTCAGCATTTTCAACGTATTATCCAACGCATCGTTGAGATTAAGCTCGTTTTGTTTGGCATCATCCACCCGGGAAAAAGTCCTTAAATCCTGGACAATTTCTCTTATTTTATTTACGCCGTATAGGGATTCGGCGATAAGATCCTGCACATCCTCTAGGATGAAATCAATGTCTTTTTCTTTTTTTTCAGCGGCCAACTCATCTAACAATTGTGCGGCCTTTTGATCCGTCGACGATGCAAGATATGACTCAAGCACCTCATATTTCCGTATCAATGAAACGATCTGGTTAAAATACTTTTTACTGGTGTCCAGATTGGTTCGCACATAAGACAATGGATTATTAATTTCATGGGCCACGCCTGCGGCAAGAAGTCCGATGGACGCCATTTTTTCAGCCTGAACAATCATTGATGCCTGGTCCTGGACTTTCTGCTCCAATCCCCGGTTGACCTGTGCAAGCTCTTTATTGGACTGTTCCAACGCTCGTTGAAGCTCTATTTTTTTTTGCTCCAGGCTCCAGGTATGGGTAAGCGCCCGGGCAAATTGCAGAATCTCTTCGTAATTAAACGGTTTCCTCAGATAAAAGAGGTCATCCCGCCCGGTCACGGCAATGATGTCCTCGGGGGCGTATTCACTGTATGCCGTCACAATGACGATTTTAATGCGCGGATCAAGGGTCCATATTTTCCCTGCGGTTTCAGCCCCATTAAGGCCCGGCATTTTCATATCGATGAAGGCCACAGCAAAGGGATTATTTTCCTGAAGTGATGTTTCAACACATGCAATTCCCCGGCTCCCCTGATCTGCCAGGGTTAATTCATATCCATAGGGATTTTCTGGGTCCAAAGAAGCAGATAAAGAGATATCCAGCCCATCAGACGACTCCATGGCATTGGAAAAAAGCGCTGGGGCACCGTCATCGTCCCCGGGCATATCAAAAAGAGCCCGGCCCATGGATAGGCTATCCGGCTCATCTTCCGGCAATAGTATACTTTGATAGGTCTCCCGGATGGTCTCATCATCGTCAATGACCAGTATTCTTTTATTCTCTTCCATTGTCCATCTCTTTCAAATGGTCTTATATGGGATCTTGGATTTTACGAAGTTTAGTTTTTTTTTATATGAAAGAGTTTAATAAGTTATTGAGTTCTTTCAATTTTCGTTGTGGGCCGCAGCCTGCCAGATGATAAACCTGGCTCGTCCCATGGCCGTTATATGAAATAACAGCCACGAGCTAATCTAAATTCGTCACCACTCAGGCTAACCCCACAACAAAACATGAAAGTAATTCAATAATTTATTGGAACTTTGATATGAAAGTATTTAATCACAAATTTGACGATTTGAAAAGAGTTTGACCATCTATCCTTGGATGCATAAGCAGCCACGGGCAGGAATGTCATCCAGACGATTTCCGGTCGTCGAAATATAGGACTCATTGTTGGGCAGGCAACGGCCGTGGTTATTTCAAGAGATAAATCCTTTTTACATTCACAGTGGTCAAGATTTTTTAAAAAAATTGATTGAATAGCGGTCATGGTTTTAAAGAGATAGGAGCAGCTAAAGAGGAAACAATATTATTAATCACGACTATAGTTGCCCCTCTCTCTTCTTTTTTGATTTTTAGACTCAAAATGCCTTCCTGGCAATATCCAGTTCCATAGGCATCATGGCAGTCTTCACAACTTCGCTTTCCACGGATGAAAACCCTACGCTTCGCATGGTGTCGGCAATCTCTCCACTGTTAAACATCAGGTCCTGTCCTGAAAACATCCAGGACATGCATCCCAATACGTATGCCTTGGGGCGGGTGCGTTCATGTGTGGCACCATCTGCCAGACTGACAAAGACACCGCCCGGTTTCAGGGCATGATAAATTTTTTCGAGCATGGTTTTTAGATCAAAACGAACGAAATTGAGCGTTGCGCTGGCCCAAATCAAGTCGTAGTTTTCACCGATAGGGTCGTTGATATAATCACCGGCCATGGTCGCTACCCGACCCGTCATTTCGTACTCGGCAATGAATTCCTCAGCCACGTTAACCACTGCGGGCCGGTCAAAGATTATTCCTTGCATACTGGGATGCTCAGCCACGATTGCAATGCAGTGAAGACCCGGGCCGCCGCCAAGGTCCAGCATTTTCTTAAAGGATGAAAAGCCTTCGATTTCAGCAACCCTGAGAGCCATTTGCTGGGCCGTTCCACCTCGTTCATAGTTGGCCATGGATCGGGCATAGGATTCCCACACAGCTTCGTCACTTACATCCACAGGGTTTTCACGGGGCCCGAAGCGCACAATATGGTCCATATCCTTCAGAACGAATTCGGACATTTTATGCATCATAGAAAATCCTTGGCCCTGATAGGCCGGGCTTTGGCTGTGCAGGACGGCCTGGGTATCCGGCTGATTACAATAACACCCATTATTCTTATCCAGCAGACTTAACGCGGCCAGGCCGTCAAGCAAATACCGCGTATACACCGGATGGGTTTCCAATCTGGACGCCACCGTTTCCGCGGATTGTGGTGTTGACAGACAATCAAAAATCTTCAGCTCAATGGCGGTAATAAGTAACTGTGTTTGCGTATAGCCATTGATGATGTCGTAAAGGTGGTCTATCCGTGTATCCAAATCAGGTAATTTTTTCATGTGGGGTTCCTTTATCTATATTGTTTCTTCCGGGTCCTCTTCATGCCTTAAAATCGGTAGGTGAGCTTTAGGCCTATTTCACGGGGATCGCTATATGTTATATAAGTCTCTCCTTTACTTGAATAATCTTCATCAAAGATGTTCTTACCATAGAGATAAACATCCCAGCTTTCAGCCTCATACCCAATTTTTGCATTAATCAGTTGATAAGCATCTCTTTCATATGTATTTGTCCTTTCTAAATAAGTTTTCCCAACACCAACCAAATCAACTCCGACATAAAGGCCGTTCCCCGGTCGATATTGACCACCTATGGCAAATGTATATTCGGGGACATTAGGCGCCTTGTTATCGCTATAATCGCCTGAATCGTCCCGATATTCATCATATTCTACATTAGTATAGCCAACATTTGCCGTTATGGTGAATTGAGGTGTGATTTTTACCTGTAGTTCCAGTTCAGCGCCATAGGAGACTGCAGTAGCAGCATTGGTTATGTAAGTCCATGGGGTGATCGTCTCTGTCACCTGCATGTCATCTATATCCATGTAAAACAGTGCACCGTTTACGATCAATCTGTTTTTGAAAAGTTGACTTTTAAAGCCTATTTCATAGGACCACAGCTCTTCGCTATCATAGCTGTCGTATTCCGAAGCAGTACTCATCGCATTGAAACCACCTGATCGGAAGCCTTTGGCAACCGTAGCATACCCCATCACCTGTTCAGTTATGGCATAATCCACACTGAATTTAGGCGCAATGTCATCCCAGGTATCATCAAAAGAGTTGCCAGTAATATAATCCTGCATATCTTTTTCCTGTGTTTCATAACGCAGACCGCCAGTCACACCAATTTTGGGCGTTAATGCATAACGAAGCTGGCCAAAAATGGCGAAGGCCTCGCCCCCAAGCTCCCGATTTCTCGTCATCGACGCCATTGTAACGTCAGTTGTATCATCGTCGTTATCATAATAGATACCGGCAACCCAACTCATCTTCTTTGTATTTGATGATAACCTTAGTTCCTGAGCAATTTTGTCGTATTCGTTATTATTCGATGCAGGCCATAATGCAACGGGGTTAAAATCATAATCAATATCAAAATCAGTTTTAGAAAGGCGGTGGGAGGTGATTGAAGTTACATTTAATGTATCATTAAAATCGTAACTAACTTTTAAGGCTTGACTGCTGGTGAATGATTCCTCTTTGGTGTCAAAATCAGAATATACTTCCCGGTCACCGGAAGCAGTAAGTCCCAAAGCGGCGGCCCCATCTTCACTCAACCCCATTTTGTTGCCGTCATTGTCATATTCCAGCTGAGAGAAAATTAAGCTGAGATCAAGACCGTTTATCGGCGTCCATTTAAGTTGGCCTTTTCCGAACCAATGCTCTTTATCGTTTTCCACATCGCCGGTGTACCCATTTTTAATAAAACCGTCTTTATCGTAATATTGGCCGGACAGTCCAAAGAAGAACCTATCCTGAACAATCGGCCCGCTCAAGCTAAAGGCAACTTCCTTTTTATAATCCTGACCACAATCAACCGAGATCTTTCCACGATATGCGTTATCTGGTTGACGGGTAATAATGTTGATAGCACCGGCTTCGGCACTTTTTCCGTACAAGGTTCCTTGGGGACCGCGTAATACTTCTACCCGCTCAATATTCTGTAGTGTATCCTCATATCCAGCAAAAGTTAAAACTGGAACCCCGTCAATGAACATGGCAGTTGAAACACTGTTTGTCCCTAGTTCAGCCGACATACCCCTCATAACAGGTCTTGCAGCACCTGAAACGCCTTGGGCGTTGATTATTAGATTTGGTACGTAATCGCTCAACTCGCTAACAGAAGAAATATTCCTGTCATCAAGTATAAATTCATCAAAGGCTGTGATGCTCATGGGAACTTCCTGGATATTTTCTTCCTGCTTATTTGCAGTTACAGTGATCGAATCCAATGATATTTCGGATTGTTCATTATCTGCTATGGATTGATTTACGGCAATCAAGATGGAAATAAAGACGATCGCCAATTGAAAAATCTTCATTTTGTTTCTCCTTAAACTTAATTAGCCGCTATCAGATAGACCCCGCTTTGGGAGCCCTTTTTCAACGCAATTTTCTGACAGGCAATGTCGGCTGCAAAAAGATCAATATCATCATTAGACATAAAGGGCTGGCAAGTTCGCCCCTGCTTTTTTCCAGGAGATCTCTTTTCGCATATATCATCGTTTTTTCATCTGGCGGGCATAATTACGAATACACCGGCAGATGGCCCGTATGTAGCCTGGCATATAATACATTTCTGGGAGAGGTGCTGGTAACAGGCTCCTTTAAATTAGCCCGATCGTCTTTTTTTTAGTTTTAGAAATCATATTTTTAACGAGGGTATTTAATAGGAATTTCGGGCTTGGTTCTAACGTCGGCCATTGTAGGGGCAGGTCCCTGTGCCTGCCCTAACGGGGGCAACCACAGGGGATTGCCCCTACAGAAGGCGGCCGATCTTATGATCAAGCCCTGAATTTCCACTGGGCAGATGGCCGAAATATTTTTTAAATGCCTTCGTAAAGTAGCTGGGACTGGAATAGCCCACCGCATAAGCAGCTTGGGTAACATTCATCCGGCCGTCCATCAAAAAATCCATGGCGGTTTCAAGGCGGCGGTTGCGCAGGTATTCAAAAGGGGTAACACCATAAACCATCCGGAAACAACGGTGCAGCTTGCTGCGGCACATCCCAACCGCTCGGGCCAATTGATTAAGATCAGGGCTGTTTTCCAGATTGCCGGCCAGCAAACGTGCCGCTTCACGTATACGATCCAAATCCGGAACCGGTAAAGGCCTGGTGTCAGATTTTCGGTTGTCAACCGTCTCAATTTGTCCGATTTTATGCGCAATCAGTTCCAGAACTTTGCTTTCCAAAAAAAACTTTTGGGCCCATCCCTGGTACGGACAATTAAATATGTTAAAAATAATGGTGCGTATGGCCGGTGTGATTTGGCCTTCATGAAAGAATGTCCCGTTTGACAAATTCCCAAGCTGTGGTGGCAAATCTTGTACTTCCCCCCCGGCAAAAGCGTAAAACCGCTCCAAATCCATTAAGATATTTATGTGCACAACCCGTTCCATATATATGGTTTCTGTGAGATCAACCAAGTCCGTGCAACAACTAAAACGGGCCCTGCCCGGCCTGATGTCATTGCCTTTTTTTTGACCTGTCGAGTGAACCTGACTGCGGCCTGACAAACGGAAGCCGAATCCAATGGGCGCAAAGGGGGGAGTGTACTCCAGAGCAATTGGACACCGGGGAACATAATCCATTATCATCAATTGTATCCCGGAGTTGAGGGGGACGCTTTTTATATATCCCTTTCCCATGAAAGGGGGAAGGCAGATTTGATTCTCTTTCGTGGGATTGCTCAGGCCTTGGGGCGATAGAAATATCTTTTCCATTTCAACAGATCCTTGGAGGCAAGTCTGAACAAACCGGGAACCCGGCCCAATCAAGCATTCAAACCATACACCACCTGAATAATCAACTTTCAATTCATGTCATCTTATAACCATCGGTACTATCAGTCTCAAATATCGTCGCCATTATTCAACTTACAATCTCAACCTGTCAACTATTTTTAGGAAGAACAAACTCATTATCATTATATAAACCCCAATGAATCTCCAGAGTGATTGCAATACCCGGCAAGAACAGGTACAGTGCCCTAACGGAATCTAATAGAAAGAGGCGGCGGACCATGCAGATTTTAACCCTTCTGGCCCAAAAGGGCGGCACCGGAAAAACAACCCTTTCCATTCACCTGGCAGTTCTGGCAATGGCTGTAGGCCAAAAAGCAGTCATTGCAGATATAGACCCCCAGCAAAGTGCCTTGTTCTGGAAAAAAAGACGGGCTTTAGACAATCCGGTGGTGCTGGGCATAAATGCAACGGATCTGGACCAGACCATCGTTGATTTAAAGGCCCAAGGTACAGATCTTTTAATCATTGATACCGCCCCCCATTCATGGGACGATGCTCTATTGGCAGTAAAGGCGGCAGACAGCATCCTTATTCCCACCCGGCCTGCCATTCTCGATCTTGAAGCGATCCGCCGGTCGGTTGACATTGTAAAAGAAGTCCAGGGAAAAGGGGCCATTGTTTTAAACGGCTGTCCTTATCCCGGTCCGGGCGGTGAACGCGCGATTGTCTCCGAAGCCAGGGACGCACTTCAGATCTATGGGTTGCCCGTGGCACCCATAGCATTGTCAAACCGAGTGGCATTCAGCCACTCTCTCATTGACGGCCGGGCGGTGACTGAATTTGAAAAAACCGGCAAGGCAGCTTTGGAAATCGGAAGGCTGTATGACTGGCTAAAGGAAAACTTATGGTAAAACGAGCAAAACTGACATTGGAGTCTGATCCTGTTGAAAATGCCCAGGCTCAACCAGCTGACGTCACGCCGGAGACACCGTCTAATCATCAGGAAACATTTACAACGGAACCTAAAGCGCCGGCAAAAAAATCCGGACTTTTCAAAACAGTACTGTTTTTCGGTCTGACCATTGCGTCTATCGCTATTTTCAAACGCAAAATATTTTAGGCCCATAAATGAAAACCATAGGCTTACGTCGCCCGCCCCAATAATGTCTACAGAGCCGGACGGCACATGTTCCCATTCTTTTTAAGAATGCCGGGATTGATGCTGAACTGTTTTTTAAAGGCCTTTGAAAAATGGCTGACATTGATGTAACCTACGGCATTGGCAGCTTCGGACACGGAATGGTTGCTCTCCCTGATCAGCGCCCAGGCCTGCTCCATTCTCAATTTTTGAACAAAGGTAAAAATGGTTGTATTAAAGGTCCGTTTAAACTCTTTTTTCAAGGTAAATTCATTGAGGCCGCAACGCCTGGCCAAAACCGGAATCGTGGGCGGGTCCAAAAAATTTGCCGTTAAAATGGATTTTGCATGGGCCAGTTGCTCTCTGACATCAGAGTTTAAAAGAGGTGTATGCGCCGTCCCGGCATTTTGGCAGAGCAATTCCACCTGGCGCGATAGAAGAATCATGGCCCGGCTCTGGTAAAACAATTCACGGGCCGGGCCATTAAGCGACGGGGGATTTAGAATTTCCAGCGCTGTTTTTCGTAACTCCGGGTCCAGGGGATAAGATAAAAATTCACTTCCCGGGAAAAGGTGCAGCTGTCTCTCTCCGGATACATCGGAGATGAGATGGTCAGGCAGATAGCGGTGCAAAAGACGGGGATCAATGAGCAGCTCCACACAGGTGACCGGGAGTGCCGGATCAATGGTCATATGCCCCCATGCCCCTTTAAGAAAACCGATGGTAGCGGTGTTCGGTCCGATATCTTTATCATTTTCCTTAAACCCACCCGGGCTTGAAAATCTGCTGGAGAAGCGGCCGGACAGTGTCAGACAAAAGGTCACAGGGGCGTTACCGACCTTAAAATTTATACGGGGGTAGGCATTGGCAGGGCCTGTCATGATGCTCAGATAAAGCCCGGGGGCCACCGGTAATATTTGGGGGAAAAGTCCAGTATCGTCAGCACCCTTAATCTCAAAAACAAATTGACCCAACTGCCCGGCAACCGGATAGATAAAGTCGGATCGCATCTGAATACAAGTGGCCATAAACTGATTATCCTCAATCTATAATGGGTTGTAAACTCCGATAAAAACCCCTTCATCATCAGGGTTTTTAGATAATATCGCTTTGTATATAACAACATTAAGTTTGGCGCAACTAAAAATACCGCTTGACATGATTATTATTTCAGTTTAAAAATTTAGCCAATCCTAACTCGCATCGTTCGAGCAAAATCAAATCAATACGTTTACCCAATATTTTACGTCAACAGCTGAGTTAGGGATGTCGCACCATTTTTTTTGTATTTGGGGCAAAAAAAGGCTTAATGCAAACATAAATTCAAGGAGTCAAACAATGGAGAATAACTTTACCATGGACACCCAGAGACAAGATAAAAACATTCACATTGATATGAAAGGGACCTTTGACGGGGCATCTGCATTTGCCCTGATTCATGAAATCGGAGATGGGATTTACGATGCAACCAACAATATTTATGTGGAAACCAAAGACATCTCTAAGGTTTATCCGTTCGGCAAAGCAATTTTAGATTCCAACCTGCCTAAAATATGCAGAAAATGTGTCCACTTCAGCGGCGCCATGGCGGACCGGATTGCCCCCGAGGGGTGCGCCGTAGAAAACGAAGGCGTTCACCAGGGGTGCCATAAATGCACCGGAAACTGCGAAAACTGCCCATGCAACAGCTCAGGCGGAGGACGGACACCCGCGTAGAAAAGATAGTTTTGCCCGTTAAAGTAACTCGGGAGGGAACGCCACAACCTGGTCAATATCCGGTGCATCGCAAAACAGCATCACCAGGCGGTCCATGCCCAGGGCGATACCGGCAGCAGGCGGCATCAAGACAAGGTCGGATAAAAATTTTTCGGGCATAGGCAGTGTTGCCTTACCCTGGCGGATGCGCAGTTCATTTTCCGCTTCAAACCGTTTTCTCTGGAGTTTATGGTCGGTCAGTTCCGTGAACCCGTTGGCCAGTTCAATGCCGGCCGCATACATCTCAAATCGTTGGGCCGTATCCGGTTTTTCAGTATGGACTGCGGCAAGACTGGCCATGGACAAGGGATAGTCATAAAGAAAGCAAGGCCGGGATGTGCCTAAATAGGGTTCAATGTCAAAACTGATAATTTCATCAAACTGCCCGGTATCCATGGCCTGCTCCAAAGAGAGGTCGGAAAAGTCTTCAAAGGCTTGGGCAACGGTCATCCGCTGGAAGGGGTCGGCAAGGTCCAGGGATGAGCCCTGGTAGACCAGACGGTCCGGCGTACCCAGACCCTGGGCAATATGGCGAAAAAGCCCCTGGCACTGATCCATGAGGTCTTCATAGGTCTGGTGGACGGCATACCACTCAAGCAGCGTCAGTTCAGGCAAATGTCGCCGGCCGCGCTCTCCCTGGCGAAAGCACTTGCAGATCTGAAAAATTTTGTCTGCCCCCCGGGCCAAAAGCCGTTTCATACACTGCTCCGGGGAGGCTTGCAGATATGATTCCCGGGAAGTAACCGGCTCAATATGGGCTTCGGGAATGATCGACGGGCACCGAACCGGGGTCTCCACCTCAAGGTACCCCATGGAACTGAAAAAATCCCTTGTCAATGCCATGACAAGGGATCTTTTTTTTAAATTTTTCAGCAATTGTGAACTGTTCATCTTACATGCGAATAAGATTTATTGTTTTACCTCGTACAAATCCGTTGTCCGATCCTGTAGATAGATGCGCTGGTATTTGGAATTATCTGCCTGCTCATAAAATTGATAACCCTGCTCCCGGCATGCGTTGCAGGCATTGATGGGGATATGAACGCCAAGGACATGATTCCCCGGCGTGGCCTTGGAATCCACCTCAAAACTGCCGCCGCAATCCCTGCATATACGGATTTTCTCTTTCTGGCGTTCAAAAATATTGTCTGTGTCATAAAACACTTCCCGGTGGCGGGTCACGATCTGTCCGGGTTCACCGGCAGCGTCTCTCATTTCATACCGCTGCCCCCAGTAGCGCATGATCTGGTCACAGGTCTGTTTGATTTTATCCGTGGTACTGACTGACTGTTTGAGCCGTTCCGGATTATAATCGGGCTCCACCACACCGGAATAATCAATACCTGCCATGGCAAGGATAATACCCAGATTTACATACGGCAGGGCACCTTCAATGGCATATCCCCCTTCAAGGACCGCAATATCCGGCTTCAGCATGGAGGTCAGGCGCGCATACCCCTGGGCCGAAAAATTCATATTTGTCAAAGGATCTGTGTAGTGATTGTCCTGACCGGCGGAATTGACCACAAGATCGGGTTTAAATTCCTCAATGACCGGCAGCACACAATTTTCAATCACATAGAGATACCCTTCGGTGGACGTCCCCGGGGGTAGTGGAATATTCAAATTGGAGCCTTTGGCATTGGGTCCGCCCAGTTCACTGGGAAAGCCTGTGCCCGGATACATGGTCCGGCCGTCCTGGTGCAGGGAGATGAACAGGACATCAGGGTCATGCCAGAAAATATCATTGGTACCGTCACCGTGGTGGCAGTCCGTATCAATGACGGCAATGCGCTTGACGTTGAACTGGGAACGGATGTATTCCACCATAACCGCTTCAATATTGATATGGCAGAATCCCCGGCCCCCGTGGGTCACCCGCATGGCATGATGGCCCGGCGGTCTGACCAGCGCAAAGCCGTTCTCGACCTCTTTTGACATAACGGCATCGGCAATGGCCTTGGCACCGCCTGCCGAGATCAAATGGGATTCGGTTGTAATGCTCTCTTCATCCGGCACACAGAAATGGGCCCGTTGTATGTCCTGGGGCGTTACAAGTTCCGGTTTGTACTCTATAATTTCAGGGACATCAAAAATACCTTCTTCGGTGACCTGATCCTGGGTATATAAAAGCCGCTCTTCCCGTTCAGGGTGGGTGGGGTCAATGGCCCAGTCAAATGCAGGAAAAAAGACCAGTCCCGTTTTATGAGGTGCGTTTAACATGGTGTTCCCCCTTAATTTTCAAGCGTCTGCGGGTTAAGCATCGATTCAAACCCATGTATCAGGCCGGGTTTCAGCTGAATTTTAGTCCGAAATATTTTTCCTTGGGAGAAAAGTTACGCACAATATTAAATTCCTGGAACTCCACCACTTCCACCTCGTTGAGATTATCGGGGTCGGCCCCGGCATTTTCCGCTTTGTCTTTAAGCAGGCTGTAGGCGGTCTCCACCAGATCATCCTTGGAAAAGGATTTGGAAACCGGCTCGGCAAAATCTTCCTCATGGGCGGTGACAACCCCCTGTTCCGTATCGGCATTCACCGTGACCTCACAGGTGGTCCTGGCAAGGGCCGCGCCAATGGCGTTTGCCACCGACGCATAGGGGACCGCGATGGTCTCAAGCTGATACATCTCCTGAATTTTTTTGGCAAAGAATCTGGCAGGTCCCCCCATGAGCAAAATGGTGTCCGGGCTGAACTTGTACCCCTCAAGGAAATCATGCACCGTATAAACAGGCTTGGAATTCAAGGTATCGATCATCTCAAAGGTTGTTTTCAAAATGATATTACAGCACAGTTTAAATACGTGTTCCGCCGCGTCCTTTTCGTTTGTGCCCAGCTCATCTGCAATGGATTTTATACCCTGGCGGGCCCGTTCCTGATCTCCTGCGTCCATGAGTCCTAAAACCACCAGGGCGTCCGTGGGGGTGGGTATTGATCCGCCAAAGGCCATGGACGGCCCCACACGGTCGGGCCCCACAGTCAGCATGCCTTTGTCATTGACCCTTAGGGCCGAGTCGCCGCCGATGCCTTTGGAAACCGTCCGCAAAGACCGAATCAAACTTCTATATCCGCCGCGTTGGATCCCCACAGGCTCAAGCAACGGCGTTTTATCCACCAGAAAGGCAATATCCGTGGTGGTCCCGCCGATATCAAGAACAACGGCATCCTGACCTTCAGGAGCATAGGGAATGGCCCCCATGATGCTGGCTGCAGGCCCTGATAATACTGTCTGGGCCGGAAAATCCATTGAGGCGGCCAATGTCATGGTGCCGCCGTCCGCCTTGAGGATCTGAATGGGAACAGTAAGCCCCATCTCTTCTAAAGATTGTTCAACGGCCTGGAAAAATTCCTTGTGCAGGGGATATACAGCCGCGTTCATATAAGTGGTGGCAATGCGCCGGGGGAAATTCAAATTACCGGAAACATGGTGCCCCAGAAAAATCTGTTTAAACTGCCTGTTTAATACCCGCTTGATCAAAATTTCATGGGAGGGATTTCTGACACAAAATTTGCTGACAACTCCCACATATTCAATGCCTGCCTTTTTGAGCTTTTCACCCACATCCTGGATTTCCATCTCATTGATCGACTCGATTTCCCGGCCACGGTGGTTGATGGAGCCGCCTACGGCATAGTAGTGATCCCCGGTCCTGAAATTTTCAGGGTCTACGCCCGGCCCGGCAGAAACAATCATGCCCACGGGCGTCACGGTCTGCTGGACAATGGCGTTGGTGGTCAGGGTGGTGGAGATGACCACCCGCTCAATGCATTTGGGATCGACGTCCTCAAGAATCAAAGTAAAACCTGAAAGAACGCTTTTAAACAAATTGTCCGGTTGGGTGGGCACCTTTACATGTTTTTGTACACCCTTCTGGCTGAGAAAAACAACGTCTGTATGTGTGCCGCCGACATCTAATCCTAAAATCATGGCGTCTTCCTTGGCATAAAGATTTTGCGCCGAAATATACGGTATTCAGGAAGCTTGTCAGAAATCGATTGGCTTGTCAATGAAGTTTTAGCCCCTTGAAATATGAAATTATTTAATTTATGTTCCATAAACAATGTTCCCGTCTTTAGATATTTTCAAATGTATTTTTCAATGAACAGGAGGGCATATTGGCCGTTGTCGAATGGAAAAAACAAAATGCGGTGGCAATCGTTTCGATGTGTAACACTGCCAACACAATGAACAAAACTTTTGCCCGGGATTTCAACCGCTGTCTTGATCAAATTGAATCGGATACACAAGTCAAATCAATGATAATTACCGCCTTGGACGAAAAAAACTTTTCCCAGGGTGTTGACGTGGCGTGGGTCGGTGAAAAATTAGCCGGCAACCAACGGCAGGACGTGATTGATTTCATGTACGGCATGAACGATGTATTCAAGCGCCTGCTGCTTTTCCCCGTACCTGTCATTGCCGCCATAAACGGTCATGCATTCGGCAATGGCGCCATTTTAACGTGTGCCTGCGATTTCAGGTTCATGAGAAAAGATAAAGGCTTTTTTTGTTTTCCCGAAGTGGACCTTGGTATTCTTTTTCTGCCCGGCATGATCGCTTTGGTGCGCAAGGCGATCCCCGAACATTTGTTCAATCATATGACCCTGTCCGGCCAACGGATGACCGCCGTGGATCTTGAGCATGCCCATGTATTAGTCAAGGCTTGCGAAAACCAGGAGGACGTGATGAAAGAGGCCATGGCCTTTGCGGCAGGGTTTGACAAACAGCGCGGTATCTACCGGGAACTGAAACGCCGGGTTCACAAGAACGTGATCCAAATCATGGATGAACAGGACCCCGAATATATTGACACGCTCAATCTCTTTGTCACATAGAACGAACTAAGCTGATACCTGGTCCTTTAAGAAGTGAATGAATTTTTCACATATCGGTGAGCGGGTTCTCTTCCGGGACAGGGTCAGATAAAAATTCCGGGACAGATCGAGGTCTTCCACACTCAGGGCATGCAGTTGCCCTCTGGCCAGTTCCTCTGTGACGGCGATGGTTGAAAGGATGGAAATCCCCACATTATTGAGAATGCCCTGGATCACTGAAACCGAATTTCCCATGGTCACGGCAGGCTCAAGCCGGGAGACGTCAACACCTGCTTTTTCCATGCTGGCGATAACGGTTTTCCATGTGCCGGAGCCCTGTTCCCTGGCGATAAACGGCTGGGACAACAAGGCTTTGCAGGAGACACTTTCCCTGTCTGCCCATTCATGATTGGCGGGCACAACAAGCTTCATTTCATCCTCAACCAGCTTCTCCTGGACAATGTCCGGATCATTGGTCTTTGCACCCACAACACCCAATTCCAGTTCGCCCTCTTTGACGGCCCGGGTGATCTGGCCCGTGTCCCCCACCGACATGAGAATAGAGACATCGGGAAAGACGGATTTAAATGAGCCCATGATTTTGGGCAGGATATATCCGGCCGGAATGGTGGACCCGCCGATGAGCAGCTGCCCTTTGGTATGGCCTAGAAAATCAAGCATGGCAGACTGGGTTTCCTGCTTGAGCGCCAGCATCCGCTTGGCATAGTCATAAAGGATTGCCCCGGCCCGGGTGGGTTCAGTCACCTTACCCAACCTGTCCAGCAGGCGGCATTGGAAATGGGCTTCCAGTTCTTTTATGTGGGTGGACACAGTGGGCTGGGATAGATGAATCAGTTCTGATGCTCTGGAAAAACTTTTCTGCTCAACCACGGAAACAAAAATATGAAGCTGCCACAAGTCCACGTTGATATATCCTTATTACTTAGTAAATATTTATTAGATTACGGCCTGATTTTTTACAAACGCGCAAAAATTTAGAATTTAACGACTTTTACGAGACGACGCTTTGATATTAATATCGATCCTGCCATTGTTGACTTTGTACGAGCGCATCATATTTTTCTTTTACCCTGAGTTCCACAGGCTTGGGAACCATATCGGAAATATCCCCGCCATACCGGGCGACCTCTTTAATGATGGAAGATGAGGTAAAAATCCAGCGGGACCCTGTCATAAGAAAGACAGACTGAACTTCCCTGTTGAGTTTTCTGTTCATCAGCGCCATCTGAAACTCACTTTCAAAATCGGACAAAGCCCGCATCCCACGGATAATGGCCACGGCATTTTTCATTCGGGCATATTCAACAAGAAGCCCGTCAAAGGTTTCCACCTCAATTCGTGCAGCATCCAACTCGACCAATGGATCATCAAAGCATTCCTGGATGATGGAAATACGCTCCTCGGGCGAAAACAACGGTGTTTTTTTAGACGAATTGTACAGCACTCCTACAATCACGTGGTCAAAAATTTCCTGGGCGCGCCTGATGACATCAAGATGTCCGTTTGTCAGGGGATCAAAGGAACCTGGGTAAATGGCAATTGTCCGTTTTCGGGTAATCATACACATCCTTGTCGTCTGTCGGATTTCCGCAAAAATCTAAGTGCTGTCCTTGAGTATTTTTTTTCCAGGTATTTGTCAAGGCTGTTTACCGGATAGTTAAAGCTTTCTTTGGCAGACTGTTCCACAATCACAATGGCGTCGGGTGCAAGAAGATCAAAAAAACCTGATTTTCCAATCACCTGTTCGGGATATCCTTTATTATACGGGGGGTCCATGAAAATCAGGTCAAAGGGCTGATCAAATACCGGTAATGATGCGTTGATAATATCATGACGGATAATCCGGGCATAATCCGACATCCGGCACAATTCAACGTTGTGTTGAATCACATCACAGGAGGATTGGGCCGTATCCAGAAAGACGGCAGACCGGGCACCGCGGCTTAAGGCTTCAAGCCCCAGGGCCCCGGTACCTGCAAACATATCAAGCACGCTTTTTTCCCTAATGCAGGGACCAAGAATATTGAACAAGGCCTCTCTGACCCTGTCCGATGTGGGCCGGATATCCTGCCCCTGAATCTGAACCAGTTTTCTGCCCCGGCAGCTACCACTGATAATACGCATCAGTTTTCAGACACTTTCTTTTTGACAAAATTCAGGCTTGCCCCCATCTGTTTGGCCGCAGCCGGAAGATCACCATTCATCTGATCCACCTTGAAACGAATGAATTGCTTTTCAAACGCGTCTTTTGCCCGGTCCAGCTTTTCCATATTAAAAATCCGGTGATGCACGTCATCTGTTTCAGAGGCGGATTCAATATCCGGATTATAGGGTGCCGGAAGATCATTTTTCCCGATCACGTCGCCTTCCACCATGATGGATAAACGCTCCATCAGATTTTTAAGCTCCCTGACATTGCCCTTCCAATGCCATTGCTTTAAAATTTCAAGGGTTTCTTTGGATAGCGTTTTTTTAGGGGCCGATGATTTTTCAGCCAGGTGGGTCAGGAAAAAATCCACAAGTATGGGCAGATCCTCAATTCGTTCCCTTAACGACGGGACATGGATCGGTATGACATTAAGCCTGAAAAACAGATCTGCCCTGAATCGGCCCGCTTTAATTTCGGCTTCGAGATCTTTGTTGGATGAGGTGATCACACGCACATCCATGTGCAGGGTACGGCTGGAGCCGATGCGCTGGAATGTTTTGGATTCCAGTGCCCGCAGCATTTTGGCCTGGGTGCTGACGCTCATATCCCCGATTTCATCCAAAAACAGGGTGCCGCCGCCGGCCAGTTCAAACTTGCCCTGTTTTTTTGCCGTGGCCCCTTCAAAAGCCCCTTTCTCATAGCCGAACAGTTCGGACTCCAGGTGGTCTTCGGGGACGGCCGCACAGTTGATAATGATAAAAGGCCCTTCAGGCCGTTTACTGAACTGATGGATGGTGCGGGCCACCATCTCTTTGCCCGTACCGTTTTCGCCCGTGATCAAAATGGAGGTATCCGTGGGTGCTGCGGCCATGATTTCCCCATAAAGTTTCTGGACTGCCGGACTTGTACCGGTAATGGAATTTTTTTCGATGGCTTTTTTACGAAGGTAGCGGTTCTCTTCTTCAAGTTTTCTGAAATGCAGGGCATTGTTGATGGTGAGTATCACCTTGTCAATGGACAGCGGCTTTTCCAGAAAATCAAAGGCGCCGGATTTGGTGGCATCCACGGCAGACTCAATGGAACCGTGGCCTGTAATCATCACCACCGGCAGCGTGGGATGGTGCTGCTTAATCTCCTTCAGGGTATCGATACCGTCCATGCCGGGCATCCAGATGTCCAACAGCACAATGTCCGGGGAATGGGAGTCAATTTTTTTCAGGGCTTCGTATCCGTTGAATGCATGAATCACTTCGAATCCGTCATCGGAAAGAATCCCTTCCAGAGAATCAATAATGGTGGATTCGTCATCAACAATCAAAACTGCCGGGTACATATACTAAATCCTTTCTATATATAGTGATTGGACGGCTCGCAAGGGGCGCACAGCTCACAAAGTCACCCGCCTGCGGCGTTGCATCTGGGCAACTTTGTAGGCATGCGCCCCTTGCGAGCCATCCAATCACAGGTTTTCATTCAAACGCTATTTAACACTGCCGGACAGAGTTTTTTATAACTCATGCCTCCTCGGCAGGCAATTCTATGATAAACTTGGCGCCGGTGGGTTGATTGTCCTGGACCCGGATGACGCCGTTATGATCCGAGATAATGGAGTTCACAATGGCGAGCCCAAGTCCCATGCCCGTTTTCTTAGTAGAAAAATAGGGTTCAAACAACTTGGTCTTTTCCTTGTCCGAGATCCCTTTGCCGTCGTCTGCAACCTCAATGCGCACAATCTTGAGAATGGGATCATAGGAGAGGTCAATCACAATGGTGCCTTTTTTATTTACGGCATACACCGCGTTGTCAATCAGGTTGATAAAGGCCTGTTTCATGTGCTGGTGATCCAGTTTCAAGGTGGGAATATTATCCTTGAACCGTGTCTGGATATCCACCTGTTCCAATCCTTCTTTATATAAAGCAACGGTTTCATAAATAATATTTTCAATGCGGGCCGAAGCAAAATTGGTATCCGGAAATTTGGCAAAGGTGGAGAATTGATTGACCAGATTCCGGATCAGATCAACATGCTCCACAATGGTGTCGGCACATCCGGTGAAGACCTCATCATCAATGGTTTTACCGTATTTGCGTTTAAGGCGCTGGGCTGACAGCTTGATGGGGGTTAACGGGTTTTTCACCTCATGGGCAATGCGCCGGGCCACCTCCCGCCAGGCCACCAGCCGTTGGGCCTTTTCAAGTTCGGTTACATCATCAAACACCAGTACGGCGCCTATATTTTGGCCCGTGTCATCCTTGAGCGCGGTATAAGTTAAAGAAAAATGCTTGGGAACGCCTGCCACGGAAGCGGAAACCGGGATTTTGAAGTGGGCACCGCCTTCTTCCGCCTGTTCAAATATTTTATCGGCCAAAGAGAGGTATTCCCCGGTCAACACCTTCCTGAAATTTTTATTGAGAATATCATGACTGTTCACATCCAGCATGGACTCGGCCGCTTTGTTCATGGTGGTGATCGTTCCCGCATTGTCCATGGAGACCACACCGGCAGAGATGTTTTTCAAAACAATTTCAATGTACTGGCGGCTTTTCTCCAGCTCCACATTCTGCTGTTTGAGCATGCTTTCGGACAGGGCGATCTGCCGGCGCCCCTCTGCCAGTTGGCGGGTCATGGAGTTAAAACTTTTAATCAGGGTGCCGATCTCATCGTCGGTCTTAAAATCAATCTGATAGGCCATGTCACCGTCTATGATCCGCTGGGTACCCTCGGCAAATTTCATGATGGGTATGGTGATGGATTTTGCAATCTGGAACCCGAACCACACCGCACAAAATACCACAAGCAGCGCCACAATGGACAAGGCAATATAATAAGAGATCTGGGCCGGTCTCTTTGTCAGTTTAAGCTGGTGGTACTCTTCAACGCCTTTGAGAATGGCTTTTAAATTCTCAGACAGATCCGGGGCCATCAGGGTGGTGATCACAATAAATCCGTCAGCCTGGCCCGGGGAAAGATCAAAGGGGATGGTACAGATGGTGCGCAACAATTCTCCCTGCTCCATGGTCTGGTAAACGGTGTGGCTGGTACTGCCGTCTGGTATCCCCCTTAACTCAGTGGTGGTCAAAAGCCCGAAGTGCATGTTCTCAAGCTCGCTGGCCAAAGAGAGACTGACCCGCTGGGCCCCCGGGGTGTATACTTCCACGGCATGACGGTTAAAGGCGCGCTGGATCACCTGGGTATACCGGCTGAGTTTTTCCTGATTCCCATTTTTAAGCAGATCCCTGGAATGGATCTGAAACGCCCCCCTTTTGGCAAAAAAGGCATTTTTATCCTCCACGTAATCATACAGGGTCTGCCCCACAGCCAGCGACGCATCCAGGGTCTGTTCCACGGGCGCATTGAACCAGAAGGCAATGGAAGTGGAGATAAACTGGATGGAAAAGAAAAAAAGGACAGTGGTGGGTAAAAGGGCCAGCACAACAAAGGCAACGGTCAGACGGGTTTTTATTTTGGAGCCCAGGATGTTGTTTTTCCGTTCATAATAGAGCTTGGCAAGATTCCTGAACACCAGCAGCAGCAGAGTCAGCAACAGCAGCAGGTTGATATTTATCAAAATAAACATCAACACGGTGGATGAGAGGGGCAGTCCCGTATCAAAGGGTGTGACACGGGTTTCAAGCACCGTCAATGCCGCCACGGCCAAAAGAAGACATAAAATAGCAATGCCTTCTCGTTTTCGACCGGACCGTTTTTGTTCTGTGTTCTGGAGTATCTGGGTCATAGATGCCATGCCTGCCCGGCTGATGGTTAATACGTGAAATTGATCACATACCAGTCCGTTTCAAAATCCCAGTAAGAGACAAAAAAAAAGACATAGTGCAGCGACAGGGGCAAGGTGACTTTTTCAAGTAATGCCTTCATACGGATCTGGTATTTATCCCCTTTTACCAGCCGGTTGAGGGGCACCACCTTGAGGTTATCAATTTCGGTCATCCAGGTCTTTGCCTCATCAAAGGATTTTGTAATCAAGGCGGGCGTATCCTTCCACTGGCAGACCACCGTGTATTCCTGTTTCATGGAATTGTATTTTATTGTCGCACGGGTTTTGATATCGGTAATCTTCTTGTCAAACAGGCTGTTTGATGTTTTGAATAGGGTTATATAAAAGGTAAACGAGGTGGAGATACCATTTTCAATGGCCTGGGTATTTTTCTCATCAAAGGCATTTTCCACCTTGAAATAGGCAAACAGATCATCCCGGGTATTGGCCAGCTTGATATGTGAGAGCGCCGCATCTTCACGGGCAAAGGCGCGATCCGGGCCAATAAAAAAAATGCCTTGCAAAACAAAAAGGACTGCACATAAATTTTTTGTCACCGCACCAATATTTGTCATAGGCATTGAATTCCGGTCAGCACTTTACAGGCCCGGTTTCCCAGGCCTGCTTCTCATCAAGAAACTTCTTTATAAACAGATGATTCAGAAGATGTCCGGATTTATGGGTGATAATATGCCCCTGGATGGGCATCCCCAGAAGGGAAAAATCGCCAAGGCAATCCAGCAGCTTGTGCCGTACAAATTCATCCGGATACCGCAATCCCCCTTCATTTAAAATTTTATCTTGATCAATCACAATGGCATTGTCAAGGCTTCCACCCTTACCGAGGCTGAATTTTTTCAGCATTTCAAGATCTTTAACGAACCCAAAGGTTCGGGCACTACAGATCTCCTGCTCAAAGTTATTGTCCGCCTTGTCATAAACAATTTTCTGCAGACCGATTAGCGGATGATCAAACTCAATGGTGCACGAAATTTTAAAAGAAGGCGCAGGTTCCACCCGGACCCATTTATCTTCCTGGATGATTTCTATGGGTTCCTTCACGATAAAAAGCTGCCGGGGCATCTCCTGTTCCACCACACCCACGCGGGAAATCGCCCGGGTAAATTCCCTGGCCGATCCGTCCATAATGGGCATCTCATAATCATCCACCGCCACCAGGGCATTATCAATGCCAAGGCCTACAAAACTTGCCATCAAGTGCTCGATGGTAGAAACAATGGCCCCATTGTGGCCGATGACCGTGGCAAGGCTGGTATCCACCACCAGTTTGAAAAGCGCCGGGATATCAGGAGTCCCGGGCAGATCAAGGCGCCGGAATTTAATCCCATGGTTTTCCTTGGCCGGCCGGATGGTCAAATTTGTCTTTTTGCCCGAATGAACGCCTGTCCCCGAAAGGGTCACCTTTTCGGCGATGGTCTGCTGATTATAGTAACTATTCATTGTCCGTTCCAAATTGTCTGAATACGATAAAACGTGGTATATATAGCTGATTTGAAAATACAAAGCAAAACAAATGAGAAAATTATTAGATTTGCGGACCTTTTTTGATAATTTAACATAATTTCAGTGGATTAAATTTCATTTTTTTCTCTTTTTTTCAATTTTTAAAACGGAACCTTTTATGATAGCAAAAATGAAATCCTGTGCAGTCAACGGATTTGAAGCCATGATTGTGGATGTCGAAATAGACATCACACTGGGACTGCCGGTATTCAACATGGTGGGCCTTGCCGAGGCTGCCGTGCGGGAGAGCCGGGACCGGGTGCGGTCTGCCGTTCAGAACGCCGGATATACCTTCCCCATGGACAGAGTGGTGGTGAACCTGGCACCGGCGGATTTCAAAAAAGAGGGGACCGGCCTGGACCTGCCCGTGGCCTTGGGGATTCTTTGTGCCCAGGGGTTGTTTGAGGCA
Organism: uncultured Desulfobacter sp.; assembly: GCF_963666675.1. NCBI lineage: Bacteria > Pseudomonadati > Thermodesulfobacteriota > Desulfobacteria > Desulfobacterales > Desulfobacteraceae > Desulfobacter > uncultured Desulfobacter sp. Next base: position 4,808,848 of record NZ_OY762929.1, read on the forward strand.
TCCACCGCTGCATCCTGGCTCTTTGCCGGCGAGCTGTCCCTGGACGGATACCTGCGACCGATCAAAGCAGCCCTGCCCTTTGCCCTGGCCGCCCGGGACAATGGCTTCAAAGGCATCATCCTGCCCAAAGAGAACGGCGCCCAGGCTGCACTGGTCAAAGACATTGACGTCCTGGCCCCGGAGCATCTGGCCCAGGTGGTGGACTTTCTGGCAGGAAAGGCGGACCTTGCACCGCTGAAACCTGATCTTTCCATGCTTTTGCAGACTGATGAAAGGGAACTGGAAAACGATTTTGCCAATGTCCGGGGCCAGACCCATGTCAAACGGGCCATGGAAGTGGCCGCAGCCGGCCACCACCATATATTGCTCAATGGTCCGGCGGGATCCGGCAAAAGCTTAATGGCCAAATGCTTGCCGGGCATCATGCCGGAACCCTCCTTTGAAGAGGCCATGGAAATCGCCAAGGTCTATTCGGTGGCAGGCGTCTCCCGGGAACCCGGCCAGCCTTTGGGGGCGCGGCCATTCAGATCGCCCCATCATTCTATTTCCGATGCAGGGCTCGTGGGCGGCGGCACGGTGCCCAAACCCGGGGAAATCACATTGTCCCATAACGGGGTTTTGTTTCTGGATGAACTACCTGAATTCAGGCGAAGCGTGCTGGAGGTCCTGCGTCAGCCCATAGAAGAGGGGGTCATCACCCTGGCCCGGGCCAACGCCAAGGCCACCTATCCATGCCGGTTCATGCTGGCCGGTGCCATGAATCCATGCCCCTGCGGCAATCTTACCAATCCGGACAGGGAGTGCACCTGCACCCCGACAAAAATTGAACAGTATAAAAACAAAATCTCAGGTCCGCTCATGGACCGGATGGACATCCTTGTGGAAGTTCCCCGATTGTCCTTTAATGAAATGACAGCAGAGGGTCACCGGGAGGCATCCCAGTCCATCCGGAAACGCGTGGAAAAGGCCCGGGAGATCCAGGTGCTTCGATTTGAGAACGCCGGGACGCCCTGTTTTTCCAATGCAGATATGGGCCCCAAACTGTTGCAGCAATTCTGCCCCCTGGATGCCCGGAGCCGCCGGGTGGTTGAACAGGCCATGAAGCAGTTCAACCTCTCCGGCCGGGCCTATGCCTCCATATTAAAACTTGCCAGAACCATTGCTGACCTGGCAGACGCACCCGAAATTCTTAAACCCCATGTCCTTGAGGCGGTTCAGTACAAACGCCTGGACCAGGCACAGGATGACGTCAGCTAATACTGCTATTATTTCTCGCTGCCGATAAAGCGATAGATCACAGCGCCCAGCATACCGCCGATAATCGGGGCCACCCAGAAAAGCCAAAGCTGTGCAATCGCCCAATCGCCGACAAAAACCGCCACACCGGTACTGCGCGCCGGATTTACGGATGTATTTGTCACCGGGATGCTGATCAAATGAATGAGCGTCAAGCACAAGCCGATGGCAATGGGTGCGAAACCTTTAGGCGCCCGTTCGTCTGTGGCCCCAAGAATGACGATAAGAAACATCATGGTCATCACCACTTCGGTGATCAGTGCGGCCGACAAGCTGTACCCACCCGGGGAATGGGCGCCATAGCCGTTTGAAGCGAAACCGGCAGAAAGGTCAAACCCCGCCTTACCGCTGGCAATCAAATATAAAACACCACCCGCAACGATGCCCCCCAGGACCTGCGCTATGATGTAAGGCGCCAACTCCTTTGCCGGGAAACGACCGCCGGCCCATAGACCAAACGACACCGCCGGATTTAAATGGCAGCCTGAAATGTGTCCGATGCCAAAGGCCATTGTAAGGACGGTGAGACCAAACGCCAGTGAGACACCAAGCAGCCCGATGCCGACATCCGGAAACGCCGCAGCCAGAACAGCACTACCACACCCACCGAGAACCAACCAGAATGTTCCAAAAAATTCTGCACCATACTTGTTCATACATTTTCTCCTTTTTAGGTTGATACAACATCAATTAAAACACTTCGGATTACGATCTGAAACCATTGGCAAAGGTTTACATTTACCAATCAGACCTTATATTAACTCCTCATAATTAATTTTGGGAATTAAAAAATGATAAAAAAAGATATATTTGACCATGATGTAAAAGCCCAGTTCCAGGCCTCGGCCAAAGAGCGGCTGTACCGTTTTATGTTGGCGGATGATCAGATCAAAGGGGTGGTGGTGCATGCTACCCGTATGATCAAAGAGATGCAGGCGAACCATGAGCTGGGACCTTTGGAAACCCTGGTGCTCGGCCAGGCATACATTGCGGCAGCCTTGATAAGCGCGCCCTTGAAAGGCCGGGACCGCATTGCACTGAATATTCAGTGCTCGGGCCCCATTAAGGGCCTTGATGTGGAGGCCAATGCATTCGGGGAGATCCGCGGCTATCTGAAGGCCAATCCCATTGACGTAGAAAATCCGGAAAAGATTAAATGGCTGTCCACCCTTTACGGGGCGGGTTTTTTGTCGGTGACCCGATACATAGAGGACACAAAACGGCCTTATACCGGCCAGATTGCCCTGGTCCACGGTTCCATTGCCGAGGATATGGCCGAATACTTTCTGACGTCGGAACAGATTCCTTCGGGCTTTTGCCTGAGTGTGGCCTTTGATGAAGATGAAGCCGTTATCGGTGCCGGGGGCATCTTCTTGCAGGCACTGCCGGGTGCCGACTCTGACAACGTTGCCCTGGCCGAAACCATGATTCAGAAAATCGACAATTTAGGACACCGTTTTGCCCAGGATCAGACACCGGAGTCCGTGATTGAAGATGGTTTTGCAGATCTGTCTCCCCGCTTTCTTGACAGTTCCCGGGTGGAGTTTTACTGTCGCTGTTCCCAGGATCGCATGGCCAGTCACCTTAAAAACCTGCCCAAAGAGGACCGCTCTGATATCCTTGCAAATGGACCGTTTCCACTGGAACTTCGATGCCATCACTGCAATTCCGCCTACCGGTTCAGCCAGGAAGAACTATCCAGCGTTCTCAACTGAAAATACCCGCATTTTATAACCACTGAATACACGGAAAGCACTGAATACACGGAAAGCACTGAAAATTTGCGTGCCAAGTACGCGACCTGCCTGACAACCGAAATCAAACGCGTTTCCGTGTTCTTCCGTTCTTTCCTTGGTTAAATGAAGCAAGGGATTTCAGATGATCCAAAAGCGCCTGCTCCAATTGGATAATCAAATCTGATGAAGGAACACCGTCTAACAGAACAGGAATGACTTCCAGATTCAGGATCGCGGCGGCGGCGGCAGGGAAATTCAAATCATAGACCATGCCGGCCTGAAACACTCTCATGCTGTTAAGCGTATTCACATGACTTAAATCGTTCTGACGGGTTTCAAGAAGCTCACGGGCTGCCGTTTCGGGAATTTGACCGTCATCGGGCAAATCATGGGTGATAAAGCCGTGGCTTGAATCCGGATTGAGATAGTGGTCTTTCATTACACCGAAAATATCAATCTTGTCCGCATCCCTGAGCAACCGGGCCAGAAGCATTAAATCCCGCCCATACTTTCCGGAAAGCCGGGGGCGGTTATGTAGCGCCACGGCCTTCAGAATCAGCCTCCTGTCCGTAACGGATAGGTGGGAAAGAATCTTACTTCGCACGATTTCCCGGCACCCCAAGGCAGCATGATTTTTGGAACGCGCATCGGAATAGGTATGAAAGACAGCAAACTGGGGAAACCGCCCCATATCATGAACCATGGCAGCCGCACAGGCCCGGGCCGTTGTCAGGCCGTCAAGATCCAGGGAACGGCAAAGCATTTCCATGGCCCGGCAAACCCGGGCAGTATGTTCCTGTTTGAGCACAAAGGGATAGGCATCTTCGGCCCCGTCCACAAAGGGCTTGGTATACGCAAAGAACTGTTTTTCTATTTTTACAAAATCTTCGTGGGTCATCATAGTGAAACTTTCCAAAAAAACGTATATTCTTAGATGATTAGAAATTTGATGCCGAAGCGGTGGACTCTTTTCTGATAAACAGCATCATAATAATACAACCAAGAATAAAAAAAGCACACGCGGCGATCATTGGATCATCCTGGGTCGGCAGAATATTTATATTGGTCTGGACCGCCACATTTTCAAGGCGGACGACGGCCCCGGCCTGTTTCACATACTGCTGGGCCATAAACACAGTCTCTTTAAAGGGCCACAACGCATATAATGAGCCAGCCATCAACCCGCCTAAAAAACCCATGGTGGCATTATAGTACCGGGACAAAACAAAACTGACCAGCCGGGCAAACAAAAGCCCCCCGAAAACCACCCCCAAACCGAATATCCCTAAAAAAATAAATGTCTCCAAATGCAGGAACTTCAATTCGGAAATGGCAGAAATAATGTCAAAATAGCTACCCATCAAAATCAGTACCAAGGAACCGCTGACCCCCGGCAGCACGGTAGCGGAAATGGCAAGGGCACCGCAAATCATAATATACAAATAGTCTCCGGACGAATACCCTTGGACCGGTGAAACAGGTTTGCCGGATTCAGCCGCAGCCTCCTGTCCTCCCGCAGCAGCGAATTTGACCTGATAGGCCTGGGCAAGATGATCAGATTTCATTTTAATTTTATCATAAGGATTGACCATGGCTGATACCCACACGGTAAGCGCAATCCCGGCTATCAGACAAACTGCGGCCCACACATCAAAACGCCTGAGCATCTTGACTGGTATAACAATTGACACCAAAATCAGTCCGAAAAAAAGGGAATAGGTAACACTAAAGTGGTGAAGTAAAAGATATTTCATGAGACTGGATAGAGCGACAATGGCCACCATGGTCCCGACGGCGAGTTTAAACAGAAACAAAAAACCGGTCTCTTTAAAAAACGCATATAATTTTTTACTCCCCGCGACCGGATGCCTGAAGCACGAAAAAATGAGCCCAAGGCATTTGAAGACAAAGGATTTATTGATCTGATTTAAAATTAAGAACACCCGTTCATATATCCCAAATACCAGCAGAAACGTCCCGCCGGAAACCCCTGGAATGATATTGGCAACGCCTAAACAGAACCCCATGAGCAACTCTTTTATGGTTGCCGATGTCGCAGAAGAAGAAAAAGACATGGAAATTTACCTCGTTAATATTCAGGTGAGTTAGGACCGCAAATCTTATAAAGTAAACAAAATCACTTGTCCTTTGGCTCATATACAAGGCGCAAAAAAAAATTGTAACCGGAACAACCTAAAAGGTTGTGAGGATCACAAAATTTTCTGCAACGCCGCAGTTGGGTGATTTTACGTTCAAGCACCTACGAGGGCCATCCATGCTCGCCGATCAGCTTAACAAAACGGCAACCGCCCAGATTGACGGTTCTAATGCCGGTGCCGGTTTTTTCGATGCGTAAAAGCTCCTGGGAATGCAGCCCCCCCACGGGCATAATCAGTCGCCCCCCCTCGACAAGCTGATTTACCAAAGGTTCAGGAATTTTATTTCCCCCCGCCGTCACCATGATGGCGTCAAAGGGACTTTCGGCTTTCCAGCCCTGGGTACCGTCGGAATAGCGGGTGACGATATTATGATATTTCATCTGATCAAACAATTTTCGTGTCCGCAGATAGAGAACATTATTACGTTCGATAGTATACACCCTGTAAACGATACGAGACAGCACGGCTGCCTGGTAACCGGAACCGGTGCCGATCTCAAGAACCCGCTCCTGGCCCTTCAGGGCCAGGCCCTGGGTCATTTCAGCGATGATAAACGGCTGGGAAATGGTCTGTCCCTCACCGATGGGAAGCGGAAAATCCCCATAGGCGCTGTCCACAAGGGCTTCACTGACAAAAAGATGCCGGGGCACCAGCCCCATGGCCTGGAGCACCAAAGGATCGGTTATCCCCCTGGCAATGATCTGTTTTTCCACCATATCCCTGCGCCAGTGCGAAAATTTTGTGGGTTCTTCGGTCATGGCCTCTTAATATCAGTAACTACCAGGACCGTCAAGCATTAGAAAATGGGTTGAAAGCCAGTAATCAGGGACGTTATGGTAACAAGCCGGCTTTCAATCTTTCCCTTGCATTTGCACGTCAGTAAAAGTAAATAAACTGCAATGGATAAAACAGCAAAAATGAAGATAACCGTATTTATCGCGGTTATATTTTTTATACTTGGTACCGCCGGTTACATGGCCATTGAAGGCTGGGGGCTGTTGGATGCCGCATACATGACAGCCATCACCCTGAGTACGGTGGGATTTCTTGAAGTTCACGATATGTCCGACGGTGGGCGGTTGTTCACCATTTTCCTTATTTTTACAGGTGTAGGGTACTTTCTTTATTTAGGCGGCGTTTTCATCAGTTCGGTGGTGGACGGTGAAATGAAAAGCATGCTGGGGAGGCAGCGTTTGAACAGCAAAATTAAAAAAATGGAAAATCATTACATCGTCTGCGGGTACGGCCGCATCGGCCGTGTTCTGTGCAAATTCGTGGCCGAAGACACCAAGGAGATTGTTGTGGTGGAACAAAGCGAAGAACTCAAAGATATCCTGGAAAAGGATAAAATCCATTACATCATCGGAGATGCCGGAAACGAGGATGTTTTGGAAAAAGCCGGGATAAACAGAGCCAAGGCATTAGTCGCAGCACTTGCAACGGACACGGCCAATGTGTTCCTGGTGCTCACAGCCAGACAACTCAACCCCGACATATATATCATGGCCAGGGCATCAAGCCCCGAGGTGAGAAAAAAACTTTATGTGGCCGGTGCCACCCAGGTAGAATCCCCCTATGATATCGGCGGGGTGTCCATGGGCTTGAAATTACTGCGACCGACGGTCTCCAATTTTTTGAATACGGCGCTGTCCCGGGAAAGCGATGCCATACAGATTGAAGAGGCGTTTGTTCCGGAGACATCAAGCTATGCCGGAAAACCCCTTAAGGATTCGGGTATTCGTCAAAATTACAATCTGATCATCATCGCAATCAAAGAAAAGTCAGGGCATATGGAATTTGCGCCCCACTTTGAAACCATCATTCACCCCCGGGACACACTGATTGTCATGGGAAAGACCGAAGACCTGAAGGCGTTCAGGCTTGCACTTGGTAATGTATAAGGACTCGCAAAAAATAATATTCAAGCCAAAGCCTGCTATCGTTATTTTTTGCAAGCCCCTTAAATCCGGCTTTACAACATTACTAAATTTTATAAATTACCCGGGTGTCAGTAATAATGATATCAACAGTATATTTTCTTGATTCCATCTGAATCTGGTCAACAATTTGCTCTTCATACGCCAAGGCGACCTTGCGGCAGGTTTCAGGCAATTTTGTAATCAGCTTGGAATAGTAGTTGTTTCCGAAGCCCATTCGCCCCCCCTTGTCATCAAATGCCAACCCTGGAATAATGGCAATGTCCACATCATCCAGGGCTATTTTCTTGCACCGCTCGGGATTGGGCTCAAGCATATCATGGGCGTTTGACACCACATCCTTGTCAAAATGACTGATTTTATACAAAAGAAAAGTATTTTTAACATCCGTAAACACCGGTAAAATAATACTTTTTTCAATCTCCATGGCTTTACGTATGATCTTTTCAGTAGGAATCTCCTTACTGCCGGGCGGATAGAGGAACACCTGATGGGATTCTAAAAAATTTGCAAATTCAAACAGCTTATTTTCAATAATATTATATTTTTCTTCAATCTGTTCCGGGGACAGGGCGTTCATACGCTCGGCCACTTGGCTTAACACACCATTTTTACCGCTTTTAGCTTCATCCATAATCGTTTCCTTAAGATTATTACACAATAAAATTTTTGAGAAATATTAAACACTGTCCGGTAATTGTCAACCGGCAATAATCATTGACTGTTTACATGGCCCGTGTTATCTGAATATAATTGTGAAAATATTATAACCAGCCACCCTTCAACCCTATAATCATGCAGGACAAAAATCAAACATGCTTGATCTTAAATTGATTAAAAACGACCTGGATACTGTTGTCCAGGGCATGAAAAAACGTCGGGCTGATATTGATTTTTCCCCATTTCTCGAAAATGAGGAAAAGAAAAAAGCCCTCTTAATTGATATTGAAGAGTTACGTCACCTAAGAAATACTGTTTCTGATGAAATAGCAAAAATGAAGAAATCCGGCCAGGACGCCCAGCCCAGCATAGATAAGATGAAAGGCGTCTCCGAGCAAATCAAGGAAATGGATAAAAAGCTCAATGAACTTGAGGCCTGGATTAAGGATTTTCTTATTCATCTTCCAAACCTTCCCCATGAAGATGTCCCCATGGGCAAGGACGATACCGAGAACCGGCATGAAAAGACATGGGGGTCACTTCGCTCCTTTGATTTTCAGATCAAGGACCATGCTGATATTGCCGAAAATTTAGGCATCCTCGATCTTAAATGCGCCGCAAAACTTGCCGGATCCAGATTTCCGTTGTACATCGGCGCAGGCGCACGCCTGGAACGTGCGCTGATTAACTTCATGCTGGACGTTCACACCACAGAGCACGGGTATAAGGAAGTGTTGCCGCCCTTTATCGTAAACAAAGAAACCATGACCGGCACAGGCCAGTTACCTAAATTTGAAGAAGACCTTTTTAAGCTTGAAGGATGGGATTACTACCTGATTCCCACGTCGGAAGTGCCCATGACCAATATCCCGTCCGGAGGGATCCTGGATGAATCCAGGCTGCCCATAAAATTTACGGCATTTACTCCCTGTTTCAGGTCCGAAGCAGGCTCTTACGGCAAAGACACCAAAGGACTGATCCGCCAGCACCAGTTCAACAAGGTGGAGATGGTTAAAATTACCCATCCGGAAACCTCATTTGATGAGCTTGAATCATTGCTGGCCAATGCAGAAGACATTCTCCAGCGCCTGGAACTGCCCTACCAGGTGGTCACCCTGTGCACCGGGGACCTGGGATTTTCCGCCACCAAAACCTATGACATTGAGGTATGGATGCCCGGCCAGGATAAATACCGGGAGATCTCCTCATGTTCCAACTGCCTTGATTTCCAGGCCAGGCGGGCAAACATCCGGTTCAGACGGGAAAATGTCAAAAAACCTGAGTTCTGCCACACCTTGAACGGGTCCGGACTGGCCGTGGGCAGGACCTTTGCAGCAATTCTTGAAAACTATCAAATGGAAGACGGAACCGTCAAAGTGCCCAAGGCACTGGTACCGTACATGGGAGGCTTAGAAGTAATTGAACACGAATCTTGATCTGTTCCCGGAAGATATCAGACCGCATATCATCCCCTCGCCAAAGGGGGAGATGTACTATAAATGTCTTGGCTGCGGTGCCGAATACGGCATTGAAGAACTTTTATACGTGTGCCCGGCGTGCAACCAGGTATTGCTGATCCATGACCGAAACAAAGATCAGCTCAAGGCCGTTTCAGGAGAAACCTGGCAAAAAATATTTGATTACCGCAAAATGCTTAAAGTCCCGGCCCTTAAAGGAATTTACCGGTACCACGAGTTCATCGGCCCCAGCATCCCCCTTGAATCCATCATTTATCTGGGAGAAGGTCACACACCGATGGTGGAGGCCAACGCCGGGCTCCAGGAAAAAACCGGGGTCAAGTTTTATTACAAAAACGACGGCCAGAATCCTTCAGCTTCGTTTAAAGACAGGGGCATGGCGTCTGCCCTCTCCAGCATAAAATATCTGATTGACCAGGGTTTGGTATCCGAGGTGATATCGGTATGCGCCTCCACTGGGGACACCTCGGCATCGGCAGCCCTCTACGCCTCTTATCTGGGCTCCCAGGTAAAATCAGCCGTACTTTTGCCCCATAAAAAGGTCACCTCCGCCCAGTTGGCCCAACCTTTGGGAAGCGGGGCCAGGGTCTTTGAAATCCCGGGGGTTTTTGACGACTGCATGAAAGTTGTGGAGCATCTCTCCTCAAGTTACCCTGTGGCACTGCTCAACTCCAAAAATGCCTGGCGGATACTTGGCCAGGAGTCTTACGCCTATGAGATTGCCCAGGATTTTGACTGGGATATGGACAAAAAAGTGGTCATGATCCCCATCGGTAATGCCGGTAATATTTCAGCGGTCATGAACGGCTTTCTAAAATTTTACCACACCGGCATCATCAAGACGCTGCCGAAAATCATCGGGGTCCAGTCCGAACATGCAGATCCGGTATACAAATATTACCTTGAACCCGATGAGAGCAAACGAGAATTCACCCCGGTTCAGACCCAGCCAAGTGTGGCCCAGGCAGCCATGATCGGAAATCCCGTCTCCATGCCCCGGGTTATCCAGATTGCCCGGGAATATGATGCGGCCAGCGGCCACAGAAACGTGTTTGTGGTCCAGGTCAAAGAGCAGCAGATCATGGACTGGCAGCTTACGGCCAACCAGAACGGGCATATCACCTGCACCCAGGGGGGCGAGTGCCTTGCCGGCATGGTCCAGGCAAAGGCATTAAATCTTGTGGATGAAGACGAAACCGTCATCCTGGACGCCACGGCCCATGCCATTAAATTTTCCGGTTTCCAGGACCTCTATTTCAAAGGCGAACTGGCTGACACCTACGGCATTTCATCGGACAGCCGGTTTGTTAATTTACCGGATCTTGTTTCACCCGATGACCCGGACTTGGTTCCATCCCAGGAAAAGCCCCTGGGGTCATCTGAATTTGAAAAATTCGTAAAGGATGTATCACAAAAAATCGCCACCCGTTTAGGGCTTTGATGTATGTTTTTTTTCCGGGCCGACATAATAAAACGAATTATTATCATCCCGGCAGTGCTGTTTTTTTTCACCCCCTGCGCCGCGTTTTCGGCAGCGGGGGTGAAAACCAGTTTTAAAAAATATGCCCTTTTCAGCTACAATGATCAGCTGTACCTGTGCGAGCCTTATCTGGTGCAACAAAATGAGTGGTTGTATAAAATTTTTCGCCAGAAAGGAGAAATATCCGCCTCGGATTTTCCGCTGTTCCTAAAAATTTTTAAGCACATTAATCCTGACATCGGCAACATTGATGCCATTTCCCCCGGCAGCAGAATTCTAATCCCCCTGAAACCCGTGGACAAGAACGCTTACGAACAGGAGAACAACGGCACAGTGGAAGTTCCTATGCTCGCATTTTCCACACCAATGCCACCCGGCATCGTATCCCGGCATACGTACAAACACAAAGTCAAAGCAGGAGATACGATATCGGAACTGCTCTCCAAAGAATTTTTAACGTCCAGCGGCAATGTATCCAAGGTCGGGGAAAAAGCGATACTTCATCTGAATCCAGATATAAAAGACATCAACTATATTTATCAGGGGAAAAGCATCACGCTCCCCGATCCGTCTCTTCTTTCCCAGCCCTGGTTTAACAATTTGATTGCCATGAAAACAACAGACGTTCCGCCCACAGAGCGCATGCCTGGAGAAAAACGAACAGCCCATCATGCCCCCAAACAGATCTCCATGGCGGAATTGGCCCAATTAAAACGATACACCCGGCTCATCCAAGGTCACCTCATGCACCAGGGCAACCTATTTTTCCCACCCGTCAACCAAGCCGATAAACCTAAATTCATTGACCTGTCAAAAACGCCGGTCATGATTGACGATACCGGAAAGAAAACCCTGCTGCTTGGTCCTGAGCGCACCGAAGCATCCATGGATCCTGATATTGTTGCTGCCATGAAAGCCTATTGGAAGGATCTGCAATTTAAACACGTCCGTGATGTTCTACAAGCCAATGCACGGCTCAGCACACGGACCATGAAAGATGTGCCCGAATCACCGGAATCATTAATCAAAACAATTTTGGCCGGCACACCCTATTCCTATGAGCCCCTGGTCATTTTTCCCGTATCCTTAAACACGATACAGATAACAGTCTCTTTAGGCCGAATCACCCATGACCATGCCCCTGATATTTTAATCAATTCGGGCAGTGTTTACGGCAGTGCACTTGACGCATTAAAGCATCAGGGATACCGAATTATAGACCTGCCGACGAATCTTAATTTTGAAGAGACTTGTATTCGCCTTTTTTCCCAGCTTGGGTATCAGGTATGGAAAAATCCATCTTTCAATTCGAATCGGAAAGTAAAAAAAATCCAGGGTATTTACGCTGAAAAAGGGATGGAAAAACGTTTTTTCACCAGGACACCTCCTTTTAAAAGTGCCGCAGACTTTCTGGAAAATGAAAAAATTGATGTGATTATGCTAGAGAAGGAGCCAGCCCAATGAAAACAAAACTGTTTATACTGATTTGCATCTGTGCCTTTACGGCAGCGTGTACCTCAACGGTACAGCCCCAGAAACAAAATAAAATCGCCCAGGCAATTAAAAAGGAAGGGGATGTATTCCAGGTCCAGGGGAACTATACGGCGGCGCTGAACAAACTGCTTGAAGCAGAAGAATTGGCTCCCGACGATCCATTTATTCAAAATAGTCTGGGCTTGGCCTACATGGGAAAAGAAAGGGATGATATGGCCATAAAATCGTTTAACAAAGCCCTGTCACTCAAGCCCGATTACACCGAAGCCTTGAATAATCTTGGTGCAGCCTATCTACGGGATGAAAAATGGAACATTGCCATAAAAACCTTCAACAAAGTGCTTGAAGATATCACATACCCCACGCCCCATTACCCTCTGGCCAATATCGGTTGGGCCTCAATGAAACAGGGGGACTACGCTGTCGCCCAAAAATATTTCCTTAAGGCATTAAGGGAAGTGCCCGGATTTATCCCTGCGATCCATGGACTTGCCCAGTTATACATACGCACCGGCCAGCCCAACAGGGCCATAGCTTACCTGGATAAAAATCTGAAAAAATCGCCGGATACGGTCATATACCATGCCGACCTTGCCCAGGCCTATGAGGCCTGCGGACAAACCCGGCAGGCCGTCAAAGCCTGGAAGGTGACCAAACAGTTGGCCCGTGAAAATTCAACCCTCTACCATAAGGCAGAACAGCGTCTGTTTGAACTACAGTAAAACAGCGGCGTTCACACCTTGTCAAATGGCTGATACCGTCCCGGAGCAATGATTCCTTCCGGATCCAATATGGTTTTGATCTCTTTTGTTACCTCCCAGAAGGTTTCGGACCCTTCTGCCAATTTTTTCATGGTATGAATATTGGTTCTGTACGGTACATATCCTTGGGACATGATCAGGCTGAAAAAAGCATCATAACATGCCTGTGCCTGTTTGCACTCCCCGGGATCATCCTTATCATAAGCAATGGTAATGACGCTGACCATGGCCCGCTCAGTGATTAGAGACACGGTGATCAGGGGCTCAAAACCGTATTTCTCAAACACCGGATTTACCAATTGAATCAAACGCTCGGCCGTCTGCCCGGTCATGGGCATAATCGGGGCGATCCACATCATGCCGGCGTTAAAATCAAGTGGGTCGGCTATGCTGCCGGGTTTAACCTCCGTTTTGACCCGCCAGAGGGTGCCAAACAAAAAGGCATCGGTGGGCTCACCTTTTAACAGTCCAAACACCTTATCCACAGATTTCAATTTAGTTTTCAACTCCGGGAACATGGGAAATCGATCAAGCAGTCCTGACAGGCAGTTTAAGAGACTCAGGGTACGATCGCCAACAAACCGAATCTGCCCCAGTGGTTTTAACGCCTCTTTTAGCGCCTTGCGCGTCATACGCACCTGGCCGCGACTGCCATAAATGGCTCCACTGACATTCCAGGCCCCGAATCCCCCTCTTTTGCAGAACTGATTTCGCAAATCATCCGTCAACGGTGTTTTATTTCCGGCTTTTTTCCAAGGGTATTGATTGAATGAAGAAAAGACCCTCAGATCATTGCCGATATGGATGAGGCTTTGAATCTGACCACTCAGCTTCAATGGACGCAGTGCATCCACTACCGCCGCCAGATCCTGGTCTCGGGGTACGGTACAGTAAAACATATTCAAACATTCCGGAGCAGGCATCAACCAGATCCCCAGCCGGGTTACGACACCGAAATTGGACTGGGTAAACAACCCATCCATATATGGCCCGATACCGTATTTAAATACATAGGTGGACTGGGCATTATCATAATGTCCGTACCCTGTTTTCAGGGTTCGTCCATCCCCAAGGACCACTTCCATACCGCAGGAGTGCAGAAAATGGTCACCATAGGGTGTGTGGCCGAACCCCCGCTCCATGGTATTGCCCAAGACACTGGCCTCAGGTCCTGAGCCGCTGCAGTCCAGCCACAGCGGGATGTTATTTTCTTTTAGATAGGAGACGAGCTGAATCTGGGTCACCCCGGGCTCAATCACGGCATATGCCAGGGTTTCATCCACATGTATAATCCGGTTCATCCGGGACAGATCCAGGATTACCTGCCCATCCCCCACGGCACAGGCTGAACCGTACCCCCAGTTACATCCCCGACTCACCGGATAAAGGGCGACATGAGTTTCTTTCGCCGTATTTATGATACGCGTAACCTCACTGCGATTTTTCGGCTTTACAACAGCCGCAGGCGTAGTACCCTCCGGCAATGTGGCCCTGGAATACCGATGGATCGTTGACACATCGGTAAAAACAAATGCATCTCCGACGATATTTTTAAACTTCTGTATGGGGAGCATGATAATAAATGCACTCTGTTTTTATAATATGCAATAGCAGCCATGCCAAACCTAGACAAGCTCTAAATAACGGCCATGGGCCAACCTGACATATCAGCACTGAAGGACAGCCCACAACGAAGGTTGAAAGAACCCAGTAACTTACTGAGCGCTTTCATATAAAAAATTATTCCATAACATGTCTTTTTTGCTCAAGCTGAACAATGGAAGGGGTCAGAAAAATAAGCAATTCATCGCGATCGTCAGACTTGGATTTTGAGCCAAAAAGATAACCTAACCCCGGGATACCTGCCAGAAACGGTATACCATCTTCGTCGTGGCTCTGGGTCGTCTTGACCACACCGCCGATAACAACCGTATCATTATTATTAACCAAAAGTTCCGTTTCCGCCTCATTGGTCGCCAAGGTGGGAACATTATCGGAACTGAAGCCGGCAATGTCATTTTTGGTCAATCGCACGGTCATGGAAATTCTGTTGTCCGGTGTAACATGGGGCGTTACTTCCAGCAACAGGTCAATGTCTTTGTACTCCACAGATGGATTGCCTGCCTCATCCTGTACTGAATAGGCATATTCCTGTCCCTGCTTGATCATGGCCTTTTTATTGTCCAGGGTCAAAATCCTCGGGGAAGATACAATCCTGACATCACCCTGTTCTTCGGACGCCTCAAGTTGTGCATTCAGAGCACTAACAGAGGACCCGAACAGATTAAAAAACGAAAAGTCACCTGACAGTCCCACCACGCTAGCCCCGGCACCGTTAATCGACACAGAATAATCATCCACAAAGTTCGATGTCACATCGGAATCGTTGGACAGATTCCAGTTGACGCCAAAACTTCTGGAAAACTCCTTGGTCACTTCAACCACCTTGGCCTCGATCATAATCTGGGGTGTCACTTTATCCAGGCGGAAAATCAACTCATTGGCCTGGTCGATCTTTGCCTGGGTATCGGTAATGATCAGCATATTGGTGCGGGTATCCACCGAGATCCTGCCCCGATCCGGGGTCAAAATCTGGGTGACATGGGGTTCAATATCAGCCTTTGCATCTGAATAATTCACTGGGATATATTCGGTAACAAGGGGCTCCAAGGCCTTTTTTTGATCTTCGGATTTCTGCCGGGCCGCAATGGCTTCCTGACGTTCGTTTTCCTCCCTGGCAAGGGTTGCCGTGGTGGCAATGCGGATAACATTACTCTCCATCTTTTTCCCAAGGCCGTTCATTTTCAACACAAGATCAAGGATCTGATCCCAGGGTACCGGGTCCTGAAGGCTCAAGGTGACCTTGCCTTCCACATCTCTATCAATGGCAAAATTTTTGCCGCTCACACTTTTCAATATCCTGAAAACATTTTTAATATCCGTTTCATAAAAATCCAGTTTGATTTTTTCACCGGTGTACCGGACCGAGGCAGGATTCAACAACGGATCTTGATCTAAGGAAATACCCGATTCTTTGGCTATTGACGCCTCCGGATTCGGTTCTTCCCCCCCCGTATGGACCTTTTGCGTTGTGCTCATATTCACTTTAGCCTTATCAAATTCAGGCGGAGAGAGGGTAGAGGCTTCAAAATTCATATGAATGCCCTTGGTGGTCTGAACCACCTGGAACGGCACTTTTTCCCTGACCTTGATATCCACCAGGGTATCATTGGGATTTGCCGGATTTGGACGGGGCATCACCTGCTCCACGGCAGAATTAAAATACCGTGTCATCAGGGGCCGCTGGTGGTGTAGCGGCACCATGGTATTATACAGTATCAATGCGATGGAATCATTGCGGTTCTGAATGGTTTCGTATCGAACCGGATGATCCGTTAAAATCTGAATGTCGGACTGACCCGAATCATTGGTATCAAATTCAATATGGGTCAGATGGGCTGTTGTGCCGGGGATGGTAGCATCTTCGGGCAGCACTGGCGCCTCTTCTAGCGCCATAGGGGGTATATCGCCAACAGAATCCGCGCCGTCCATGGGCCCCAAATCCCCCCGGTCCCCCTTGAGAATAATCCCCAAACGACCTGGTTGTTCCTCCACAATGTACGGCAGATCCGCTTTCAGCAGAATATCCACCTTCACCGTTGTCTGGGCCTCGTCAACAAACCCCACCTTAATACCGCTGACACGGGGATCTGAAAAAGAGCCGGCATCCACACCGGGGGCAAGACGGACATTGGCCAAATAGACACTCACAGCAAAAGGGAACGCCTGCTTAATGGAGGTATAATCATCCAACCCGGGGGTCCCCTGTATCCATACTTCAAACACATCTGCTTTGGGGTTGACCCATAGTTTATCAACCGTGTTAGGCACAGACACGGAATTGCTCTGGGCATTCAGGCGTTGGTTTACTTTGTCTGCATCTGCCGGCGTGGCGCTGGGTTGGTTAACGCACCCTGCCGTAAAGGAAAGCAGCAGAACCGACATGATAAGACCTGTCCCATAATGTCTGACAGCAGATCGATAATTATCCATCATCCTATTCCCCATCCTCGCTTTTATGAAATTTAATCTCCTCATACCGCTTACGTTCTTTCCCTTGGAAATCTTTTACGTTTTCTTCAATTTTAATTCCGTCCTGGGTGATGGCGGTCACCCGCCCGCCATTGGGCCCGATATAGGTACCAACGACAACTTCATACCCTTTACCGGTCGCTTCTTCCACCATGGCAATGGTCCGGTTCTGCATTTCAACCACCGCCACCAGCTTAACCTGGCTTAACGCCAGTTTTTCCAAGGGGGTCAATGTTCGCTTGGGCTTTGCATCCCTGGATGCCCCCCCCCCGCCGGACGCGTTCTCTTCGGCAATCAAAGGGACAAACGGATCCACCCGGCCTTTGGTGTCATATTTTGCCATTTCTTTAAAAATACCTACCTTTTGCAGCCCCGAGTCTCCATCATTGAGATCCCCGATTGGTTTGTCATGAACCAAATCCTGGGCTGATTCCATATCAGGTATAGGTGCCTGTTTTTTCCCGCCATCTTCTGAAACAACTGTTTGGGTTACCGGTGGTTTTGATTTGGCAATGGGCTTGGAAATCACCTGGGGCGGTTTTGTCAATTTCGGTGTTGGTGCCTGCTCCTCGTTACAGGCAGATACCATCAACAACGCAACCCCCAAGCCGGTTGCCCAACAGATCTTAATTCGTTTTTCCATATCCCGCGCCTCTACCCTTTCCTGTGTCTTTTTTTACCTTTCTTGCCGGTACGCCCATCATCCTTGGGTTCAACAAACATATAGGTGACTGCCACGCATTTCATCTGGATGTTGTTTCTGTCGGCAGCAGTTTTCCTTGAATCTTGGTTCATCTCAATATTCGACATGTTGACGATACGATTTAGCCCTGCAACCCGGTAAAAAAATTCAGCCATCTGATGATAACGACCCGCAACCGTCATGGACAAAGGGATTTCTATATAGGACGATTTTTGTACCATGTTCTGGGGTGCAAACAACTGGACCTCAAGCCCGGCATCTCTGCCCGCCTTGGATATTTCATCCAGCAAGGAGGGCAATTCTCTTTTATCCGGCAAAGCGGTCATGGCAATGTTGAACTTTTCCTGGGCCTGGGCCATCTGGGCCTCCACTTTTTTAAGGGCGGCAGCTTTGATTTTGTACGTCGACAAAAGATTTTTCTGTGTCTCCAGATCCTGCCTGGCAGCCGTAAGGGCATCAAGCTTTGGGCCAAGCAAAAAGAAATAGAAGCCGGCACCAATGACGGCCACTGTGCCCAGACAGATAAGCAGACGCTGAATTTTTGTCAACGCCCCTATTTTTTCAAACAGCGCATCTATCTTTTCTCTATATTTACCAGCACTGCTGCTCTCTTTCCCGGCCATTATTTTTTCCTTTTTGGGGATTTTTTATCCGAATCTGCCTGTTCAGGCGATCTCCTTGTACAGGATATTTCAAATTCCTTTAACCGGATGTTATTGTCAAACACCCTTGTCTGCGACCGCTTTAGGTCTACAGCGCCAAACAACTGAGAACCTTCAAGCTTTCTCATGAAATCGGCAATGGTGGGGTTATCAAAGGCAACCCCTTTTAAAAAAACGGTCTGGGCCTTTGCACTCACGCTGGACAACCACATTTTTGTTTTTACAATTCTGTCTGCCAGCTGCTCCAGTAAAATCTGCTTCTCGTTTCTTTGTTTTTTTAAATTTTCGACGATGGCCAGTTTACTCTCCAGGATCGACAAATTCTTCTTGATTTGTGACACCCGATCCGCCTTCTTTTTGTACCTAAGGCTTTCGGCCTTTACCTGGGCAGTCTCATTTTTTGTCTGATCAATTTCATTATTCAACAAAAAAGCCCCCCACCCAAGTGCCAAAAAAATAAAAACAAGGGAAAGGAAAAATATGGATACCTGGCGACGAATATTCTCCTTTTTCCTGGCAAGCCTGAACGGCAACAGATTGATTCGTATCATTTGTCATTCACCCGTCTCATGGCAAGCCCCAATGCAATGGGGGCCAGAAGCTGGTATGCTTCCAATTCGCCAAGTTGTGTTGAATCGCTGACCAGTCCGGCAAAGGGGTTAATCTTTGACACCGTTACCTTCAGCGCGTTAGTCAATTTTTCAGACAGCAGGTCTATGAAGCCACCCCCGCCGCTGATAACAACATGCTCAACCCCGGCATTGCCGGGGCTGGATTCAAAGGTATATACCACCTCGCTGATATCCGAACACCAGTCGCCGACAACCATCTCATACAGCTCGTTCAATTCCTGTTCCGATTCCGGAGAATCAACTTCCCCGATGATAATCTGCAATGCCTTTTCCCGATCAACATCAAGCCGCTCGCTGACAACGGAGACCAGTTGATCGCATCCATTGGTCATATCACGCATCATAATGGAATTGTTGTTCTGAAGTATATTTACACTTGTTTTGGAGGCCCCCACATCAAGCAACAGGGTAATACGCCCATGATCAACATCGGGAAGAATTTCATAAACATTTTGAAGCGCGAACGCATCCACATCAATAATAACGGGATTAAGGCCCGCCATCTGAATCAGCGCAACATATTCATCCACCAGGTCCTGCCGTACCGCCACAAGAAGTACATTCATCTGCTCGGCAGAGTACTCGCTGTCACCCAGGATCTGATAATCGATATTAACATCATCTATATCGTAGGGAATATATTGCTCGGCCTCTGCCCGGATATTTTTATGCAGCTGATCATCAGGCACCTTTGCTGTACTGATGGTCTTGACAACCACCGAATGGCCGCCGGTGGAAAGGGCCACATTTTTTTCCTTAATTTTTTCCGACTGAAATAAGTCGCGAATAATGTCGGCCAGCCCCTCCATATCGGCGATCCGCCCTTCCTGAATCATGCCTTCGGGGACCTTTGCGATGCCGAACTTATGGAGCGAACGGCCCTTTTTAGTCGTCTTCAATTCGGCTACTTTGACGAAAGCAGCCCCAATGTCCAAGCCTACAAGATGACTTTTTTTTCCGAATACCATACGCATCTATCCCCAATGGCAGCTGTCGCAAAGGATGTGAATTAAGAATTAAAATAAAAATTATTGATATCCAACATTATTATAACTATATATTTGATACGAATATGGATGCAAAGTCAAGCAGAATCAAACTGTTTAACGGATTGACCCCTAAAAAAAGAAAGTATTGATCAAATCAAACACCTCTCAAAATATGAATTTATTTTCATAACAAAGGTGCAAAAAACGGATTAATGTGAAAAAAAAGCAGCAAAACGAACCCGGCAAATCCGGCACCCGACCTTTTGTTCTCGTTAAGGCCTTCACCGTCTCAAGCCTTGTTGTCATGTTGACGGCAACCATTGTTATTGCCGCATTAAATGCCCACTGGGTGCGAAAAATACTGCTGGAAAAGAGTAAAGAGTATAACCGGCTGCTGGTGGAAAATTTAAATCATCAGATATTTTTAAGATTTGTATGGCCCGTGGTGTTCAAGCAAGGCGAGATAAAATTGCGGGAACCCGGCCAGTATCGACTTCTTGATACGGTTGTCAAAAGCACCCTGCACAGCTTTCATGTGGAAATGGTTAATATATACGCAACGGACAATGTGATTGCCTACAGCCTGGATAAAACCCAGATCGGTAAAAAAAATGCCGGTGGTGTTCACTATGAAAAAGCCATGAAAAAGGAAGTAATTTCCAAGCTTGTTCAGCAGGGCAACTGGATGGAACTGACGTTCTGGTTTCCCAAAGAGACCAAAATCGTGACCTTTGCACCTTTAATGCAGGAAGTACAACTCACCCGGGAAAAAGACAGAACGGTCATCGGCGTTATAGAGATTATCAGGGATGTATCCGATGATTATCAGAAGGTGTTCAAACTCCAGGGTTTGATTGTCGTCAGCTGTGCCACCATCATGGGCATTCTGTTTCTCATTCTCCGGTTTGTGGTGAAACATGGGGAAAATATCATTGAACGCAGGGCGGAAGAACGGCTCAAACTCGAAGAAAAACTGCGCCGGACGGAACACCTGTCCGCCATCGGAGAAATGACGGCCGGCGTATCACACGAAATTCGCAACCCCCTGGGCATTATCAAAAGCTCTGCGCAGCTGATGCAAAAAAAGATGGCGAGACTGGACCCCACCAGCAGTATTCCCGGGATCATTGTTGAAGAATCCACCCGTTTAGACCGCATCATCACAGATTTCCTTGATTTTGCAAAACCTAAAATCGCAGACCTAAGACCCTGCAGTCTGGAAGAGATCATAGATAAAAACATTGCCTTTTTATCGTCTTCGGATGAGCACAAAGAGATTAAAATCATCCGGGAATACCAGGACGCCCCGAACATTCTTGGTGATCCGGCCATGCTCTACCAGGCCTTTTTAAATATTTTGCTCAATGCATTCCAGGCAATGGATCAAACGAATGGGCGCATCACCGTCACCACATGGCATGGGACCGGGTTTGTCCACGCAGACTTTACGGATACGGGTCCGGGCATTGACGAAGAGATTCTGAAAAAAATCTGGACACCCTTCTTTACCACCAAGGAGATGGGAACCGGTTTAGGTCTTGGTATTATAAAAAACATCATTCAAGCGCACCAGGGGGAGATCAACATAACCAATGCCGAACCCTGCGGAACCCGGGTGGAGATACGTCTACCCTTAGCGCCGTAATATATTCTGGAGTTATAATGGAACGCATACTAATTGTAGATGACGAAAAACACTACCCGATGATCATCGGTGAAGTGCTGAGCGAAGAAGGGTATACCCCGTTCACCGCATCAAGCGGGATGGAAGCACTGGACATCCTGAACACCCAGCCCATTGACCTGGTCTTATCCGATGTCAAGATGCCGGGCATGTCCGGTATCGACCTGTTGGAAAAGGCCAAACAGATCAAACCCGATATTCCGGTGATCATCATGACGGCATTCGGCAGCGTGGAAAAGGCTGTGGAGGCCATGCACAAGGGCGCCTACACATTTATTTTAAAACCCTTTGAAAACGAAGCCCTCATTGCCCACATTGCCAAAGCCCTGTCCATGTCCAAAATTGTCCGGGAGAACACCCGTCTTAAAGACGCCATCCGCTCCCGGTATCATTTTGACAACATCATCGGTAAAAGCAAACCCATGCAGAATCTGTACGAAATCATCAAAAAAGTTGCCCCGACAAGCGCCTCCGTGCTCGTTGAAGGCGAAAGCGGCACAGGCAAGGAACTTGTGGCCAAATCGATTCACTACAACAGTTTAAGAAAAGATCAGCCCTTGATTGCAGTGAACTGCTCCGCCTTTGCCGAGTCTCTTTTGGAGAGCGAACTTTTCGGGCATGAGAAAGGCGCCTTCACCGGTGCGGTGGGATTAAAAAAAGGCCGGTTTGAAATGGCGGATAAAGGGACACTGTTTCTGGATGAAATCGGGGAACTGCCCATGCAGCTCCAGGTGAAACTATTGCGAGTCCTCCAGGAACGAACTGTGGAGCGGGTTGGCGGGACTGAAAGCCTGCCTGTGGATTTCAGACTCATTGCCGCCACCAACAAAATACTGGAAGACGAAGTTAAAAAAGGCAATTTCAGAGAAGACCTGTACTATCGTCTCAACGTGGTCAAAGCCAAAATTCCTCCCCTGCGTGACAGGTTGGAGGACATTCTGTTGCTTATCAATCACTTCATCGAAAAATACACACAGGGTCCGGAAGCGGCCGGGGGGGTCTCAGGGATAGACAAAGAGGCAGTTCAGCGATTGTGTGATTATGAGTGGAAAGGCAATGTCAGGGAGCTGGAAAATGTCATTGAAAGGTCCGTCATCCTGGCTCCGGGCAGCATGATCACGGTTGCGGACCTGCCGGGCCAAATCCGTAATCCGAAATCCGGCACACTTCAACTGGACGGTATCCCTGACGGTGTTGGTCTTTCCGAGACTCTGGCAGCAGTGGAGAAAAGAATGATCCTGCGGGCAATGAAAATGACCGGCAATGTCCAGACAAAAGCGGCAAAGATCCTTGGCATAGGGAAAAGCGGATTGAATCAGAAATTAAAAAAATTCAATATAGACAAGGAGTTGAAACTCGACAGTAAATAATACAGAACCAGGGTTCAAAATTTTGAACCCTGGAGAAGATCGTCATTTGGGGAGAATACTTTCTTTTCAAAAAAATAAACCATTTCAAGTTCAAAATTTTGAACTTTTTCATAGTCCCCCCACACCCCTGAGGCAAATCACTGTCTCAAAGGCAAAAAATAAACTTTATTTTTTCAAACAGATAGAAGCAATCACTGATATTTTTATTGAAATGGCAAGAGATTTGCAATTAATAGCTTTCACTAACCAAAGGTTAGTTTTTCATCTTTTTTTCCTTTTCTAAAAAAGGCTGCCCGCCCAGGCAGCCTTTTTTAGTTTATACGCTATTTAATCCAGGCTTCGGCTATATCCTTATACATTGAAGGAACCGGGCTTTCGGCAATTTTTTCATACATTTGACGACCGGCATCCAGATCATTGAGTTTTTCATAAATCTGGGCCAGGGCAAAGCGCGCGTCATTTTTTAAAAGATTTGACGGGCCCTGTTCCACACGCAGATAATAGGATTTTGCCTGATCGAAATCATTTTTCAATTCACTGATGGTTCCCAGGGCGCAAAGCAAAAAGTTCGTGACACCGGCTTTATCCCCCACCTTTGTCAGAGCCGTGGAATACAGGTCATACGCCTGGTCATACGCTTTGGCATCAAAACATATTTTACCGAAATTAATCAGTGCCATGCGCCCGGCACTGGTGTTTGGATATTCATCAAAAAGTGTCTGAAAGTCCTCCTTAACGGCATCATACCCTTTGCGGGCATCCTGATTCTGGGAATATTGCGTTTCAAATGTTCTATAGGCGTTGGCCGCAAGTTCAGAGGCCTTGATTTCAGACTGTTTAAAACTGGACATAATCGCAGAAAAAACGACAACTACACCAACCAGCGTGCCGGCTGAAATCATCAACAATTTTTTATGGGCAGCAGCCCATTCGGCGGACTTGGCAAGACCCGCCTGGAACGGATCCATCTGGGCAAGCTCTTTTTTCCGCTCGTTTGATACACCTTGATTTGACATGAAGTTATTACCTTATAAAAATAGTTATTTACCCACTCTACCATACCAAACTTTTATATATCCAGCCGACCTCACCGTCAGCATGCTCAATTTTGATCCAATCCCCTTTACTGCTCAGCACTTTGAAAGGCACCCCCCGCTCCACTCTGAGCAGAATGTCAGCGGATTTATCCGGTTTTGAGCGGACATTACACTTTGATTTTATTGAAATCACCGTATTGGTCTTTCCCAGCAGGCTTTTATGAATCCAGGCCGTATCCCCTTCAAAATCCTTTACCTCGTACCAATCCTTCTTTTTATTGATCACAAGAAAAGGATGATATTTCTCCACCTGCCACAGCACCTTATATTTGGTTCCCGAACCGTTTCTCAAATTGGCAACAGAGGATATCACCGACAGTCGTTCCGAGGCCAAGGCAATTCCGGCATACAGGAAGACAAAAAGGCAACATACTGAAATGAATAGGACATGCTCTTTTTTCACACGATACATAAATATCTCCGGTCGACTCAGTTTCAATCACGTCGTACCCGATATATCAGAAAAGCACCTTGTCATGCAAGGAATTGCGACGGTTTACCACAGTGCCGGCTTTGATAGGAGAACTTAAAATCCTTTAGCCTCCCCAATACCAGGAGCACGCCGTCTCGAGCACAAAAAAATAAAAATTACGGCGTGATGTTCTCCACAAAAATTTTCGCCGCATCCTTTTGGGGCAGACAAAAACGATGCCCCCGCACCATGACCTCAACGGTCTCTGATGACGGGCTGTTGTCCATTACCCGGACAACTACACCCGGGTGAAATCCCATCTTTCCCAATCGCCGACGGGAAAAGTGCCCGCCGTTCACCTGGGAAATACTGCCCTGTTTTCCCGGCGGCATCCGTAAAATCGGCAAAGACTCACTAAAAAACGGCAGGGATTTTGCCCCCCCCCCGTCACTGGCTGCCCCTTCCGATCTTTTGTCGGGGCGAACCCATATTTTGGCAGCCATACCCGCACACAGAACCAGACGATTGCAGTCCGATGCAATGACAATCTGCCCGCCAACGGCACTGGAAATAATTTCAACAAAAATACCTGTCCGAAGCCCCATGGAGGCAAACCGCATCTGCATTTTCCTGCCGGCCGCCACATTGACGATCTCAACCCGTTCGCCGATTCTTGCCCTGGACAAGGGGATCAAATCATCACGTTGGGACATACACTGGCCGCAAAGGCCATAGATCTCCATCTTATGCTGGAGCATGAAAAAACCATACTCCGCCGCCAGTTTTTTCTGGAGATCTTCCAACGCGTCATCGTTGAACTCAATAATTTTTCCGCATTTGGTACACACCATATGATCGTGGTGCACCCCGAGGTGGCGGTGTTCGTATAGTATGGTTTCATCCCGGTCAAACACCACCTGACTGGCAAACCCAAAACGGCACAACTGATCCATGCACTGCTGCAGAAAGTCTTTGCCCACACGAAAACCATCCTGCCTGACCTGATCGGCGATCTGGGTTAGGCTTACATGGCCTTCCAACTTTAAAAAAGCGTCCAGTATCTGAAACCGCTCCTCAAAGCGGTCAACCCCCCGCTGGCCAAAAAGGCGGCGAAACTGCTCTTTTTCCTGCTGATGCCAATCCGGCATATCCCTGCACTCCTCTTTACACGCCATGCTGACCCGGGTTAATTTCTGGGGCTAAAAATGAAAGGCACACACACCATTTCATAAAGAGCTTATAAATAATATAGGTCCAATACCTTGTCAACATAGCCGATTACCAAATACCCCTTCGAATATTATTTGACAGCCGTTGGCTGCTTCTTTTAGAATATAGACACTTTTTCCTATAACAAATCCCGCTTAAAATCCCAAGGAGGTGCCCATGGGAACCGACAACCTGATTTATCTTGAGGTGCTGGAGTGGTTTGACGAAACAGGAGAGGAACTGGTCCACCGTCTGCCGGAAAAAGGGTCCGGCGAAATAAAATTCGGGGCCCAGCTCATTGTCCGGGAAAGCCAGGCCGCCGTTTTTTTCTACCAGGGGAAGGCCGTTGGCGCCTTCGGCCCCGGACGGCATACCTTAAAAACCGGCAACATTCCCATTTTAACAAAAATCGCAAGCCTGCCCTGGGCCATGGAAAGCCCGCTGAAAGCCGAAGTCTTTTTTGCCAATCTAAAGACATTCACAAACCTGAAATGGGGCACCCGGGACCCGGTGGCGTTCAAGGACAAGGACCTTGGCCTGGTCAGGCTCAGGGCCTTTGGTGTCTTCAACTTTAAAATTGTCCAGCCGGTGCTGTTCATCAACACCCTGGCCGGCACCCAGGGCATTTACACAAGTACCGATGTCAGTGATTACCTCAACCAGGTGGTGGTCTCCAGATTCAACGATTACATCGGTGAGAAGGTCTCCTCCATTTTTGATCTGCCCGAACAGTATGATGACCTGGCCAAAGGCCTGGCCCAAAGGCTGCGTGAGGATTTCAGCGCATTCGGACTGGCGTTGACCCATCTTTACATCAATTCTATTACCCCGCCCCCGGAGGTTCAGCAGGCCATTGATGACAAAAGCCGGTTAGGGCTCTTTGACGACATGAACAAGCTGATGCAAATGAAAACAGCCATGGCCATGGAAAAGATTGCTGAAAATCCCCAGGGCATTGCCTCGGACGGCGCCCAGGCAGGATTGGGATTGGGGCTGGGCATGATGCTGCCAGGCATGTTCGCCCAACAGATGCCCTCGCCGGCAGGAGAGCAGACGACCCGGGACGTACAGACCACCGCATGCCCGGAGTGCCGAAGTCAGATCCCTTTGGACGCAAAATTTTGTCCCCAGTGCGGACACCAGCAGGTGGTCTTTGCGCGATGCCGCTATTGCGGTAAAAACATCACCCCCGGCACAAAATTCTGCCCCAGATGTGGAAAACAGGTCGAGAAAAAGATAGAAGAAAAAATCTGCAGCAATTGCAGCGCAAAGAATCTGTCCGATTCAATTTTCTGCAACCAGTGCGGAGAGAAATATTAGCTACGCGGTCCAACATCAATGCCCCCAGTGCGGCGCCCCGGCCAACCTAGGCGAAGATATCCGGTTCTTTGTGTGCGAATTCTGCCGGGTTCGGTCCTGTATTTCCCAGAAAGGGTTCCCCAGGTACTATCTGCCCTGCTCTGCCAAGGTGCCCAGGGATGCAGAGTTGATATACCTGCCCTATTGGCGCTTCAAAGGCGTACGTTACACCTGTACCGCATCCGGCGTCACCCCCAGATTTACGGACATCTCCACCCTGGCGCTGGCGGATATGCCGCCCCAGATCCCGTTTTCCCTGGGACTTAGGGCCCAGGCCATGCCCATGAGGCGGGTCAGGCCCGGGACCCGGGGCACGTTTTTTCGCCCCCTGCCGTCGGCAACGGTATTAAACGACCAAACAGCGGGTTCCAACCAGGAGAAAGGCACATTTAAAGAGGATATCGGAGAAACCTTCAGTCTTATCTACGCCCCTTTTTACATCGAACAGCACCATCTTGTGGATGGGGTGACCAATCAGGCCTTGCCCCTGGACAAGACAATTGCCCCCAAAATATTCAGCCTTGATCAAATCCGACCCGGTGTGGAGACCCATTTCATTGCCGGCATTTGTCCCGGATGCGGTGCAGATCTTGAGGGCAGCGGCGATTCACTGGCCCTGGTATGCAGGAACTGCCACTCTCTGTGGCGGACCAAAGGGGAAAGACTTGCCAAAATTAAATTCGGCACCGCAGCCCCTGCCCGCAAAGATGATGTCATGGTGCCGTTCTGGCGGATCAGCGCCCAAATTTCACCCATACACCTGTCCAGTCATGCGGACCTGGCCCGGCTTGCAAATCTGCCGTTGGCCATTCCCCGGGCATGGGAGGAAAAGCCCGTACATTTCTGGAGTCCGGCATTCAAGGTCCGGCCGAACATTTTTCTTCGGCTGCTGGGTCAACTGACGGCAGCGCAGTTGGAGCCCCCGTTATCCCAAACCGTGGAACACAATTTATACCAACCTGTAAATCTACCTGCGTCCGAGGCCGTCCAGACCATTGCCATCACCCTGGCAGCCCTGCTCAAGCCCCGAAAGGAGATGATTGACATCTTACCCAAAATTGAAGTTACACCCCAAAACGTCTCCCTGGTTTTTATGCCGTTTACCTCCTCTCTCCATGACATTATCCTCCCGGACCTGAACATCGGCATCAATAAAAATGCCCTGGCCTTATCCAGCAATCTATAAGCCGGCCGCTTGCCGATATTGCACAAACAGGCCGGGACTGGTAAAACAAAAACCAAAAACGAACAAATGAACGCACCATGAAATTACAGAGGACGGGCACAGCCGGTTTGACGACACAATTGAATTTAGAGACAACATCAGAAGAATCCGTAAACACGGCAGAAGATCTGACCCGATATCTGACCAGGCCCCTTGCCATCGGCAACAAAACCATTTCCAACCGCATGGTGCTTGCGCCCATGGCAGGATTAGGACATATTGCCTTCAGGCAGCTTGTGACCCGATTTTCAGGTTTCGGCCTGCTGTTCACCGGTATGTGCTCGGCCAAAGCCGTTCCCCATGAAAATCCAAAAGTCTCCCATGTATTTTCCTGGCGACCCGGGGAACTGGACCACACCGTATGCCAGCTTTTTGGGGCAGAACCTGAAATCATGGCCCGGGCAGCCCGGCGCATTGATGCCGAAGGGTTCTTCGGGGTGGACTTAAATTTTGGATGTTCCGTTGCCGCAATCTGCAAAAAAGGATGCGGGGCCGCACTCTTAAAAACCCCGGAAAAAGCCGTTGACATTGTGTCAGAAGTCAGAAAAGCGGTCTCATGCCCGGTGTTTGTTAAATTTCGAACCGGATGGAAAGATGACCCTGGGTTTCCCGTGACCATGGCCCGGGCCTTTGAAGATGCCGGAGCTGACGCCTTGACATTCCATCCCCGGGTGGCCCCGGACCGAAGAAGCCGACGTCCCAAGTGGGAGTTGATCGGAAAAGTCCGGGAGGCGGTCACCATCCCCGTATTCGGCAACGGGAACCTGTTCGCTCCGGAACATGGGATCAAAATGATCCGGGAAACCGGCTGCCAGGGACTTTCCATCGGCAGGATGGCCGTTGCCAGGCCATGGATGTTTGCCCAATGGACCCAAGGATTTCAACCGGAACCCACCATTTATATGGAAACCGCCCTGGAGATGGCAGGACTTTTAAGCTTCCATTATGCAGACCATTTTGCCTTGAAGATGTTTAAAAAATTTGCTCCGTATTTCTGCGCCAACTTCAAATTTTCCAACGCCATTTTAAAATCCCTGATTCGGGCTGAAAATATGAACGAACTTTGCGACAATATACGGCGTCTTCTAGACCCACCGCCCCAGACATTAACCCTGCCCAATATTAATTTGTTTGTTTGACAAGCGTGTGATCACGAAGCTAAAACAGTAAAAACAAAGTATATAAATAAAAAAATGAATAAAATAAAAGTTTTTAAAAAAGTAACCGCGTTGATTGCCGCAAGTTTGCTTATCGGCTGTGCAGGCTCCCCAAAACCAGAACCACCACAGACGGCTTTAGGAAGATGGCATAACTTGCCCATCCATGCAGACGGCAGCAAAGAGGACTGGCCAAAATCCGCGCCGCAATACGAAAACAGCAAAACAGAGACAAAAATGTGGATCAACAACGATGCCACAAGATTCTGTTTACTGGCTGAAGTCAAAAATCCCGAAATAGCACGGCAGTTGATCCAGGGAAATCTGATCCTATCCGTAAAAACAGACGAAAAAGACGCCAAGCCTTTTTTAATTCAGCTCAAAGGTCACAAACCATTCAAGCCCCATGGCCGACCGGGACAAAATCCGGATAGGGTGGGTACAAAAGAAGCAGCAACGTCTTTATCCATGCCCCAAGACAGGCCTCCAGAGTCCAGACCCGAAGTCCAATTGCCGGACACCCTGATGGTAACCTACCCCTTTTCTTCCGGCCCCGTTACCATGTCCATGAAGGAAGCTCGATCCACAGGCATAGCCCTTGGTCTGGCAGACACAGGCCGTCACACTCTGATTTTTGAAGCGACAATCAACTTTGATGCAATATTCTTTAACGTCCCCCCGATAGCAGGAACAATTCTTAACATTTCGCTGTCAGCCACAGATCGTCCTTCGGCCATGGAACAGCGGGAAAGTTTGAAGGGAAACCAAGACGAAAGGCCTCAAGGAAAGCCTCCTGGGGGAGAACCGCCCGATCACAGAAACGGCCCCGGAAAACCAGATGGCGAGAGACAGAAAAAATCATCAAATGAAGCCTTCAGGGCCGTTGTTGAAATTACACTGGCGGGTCCAACCGAATAAAAGTCGGGCCATGGACGAAAAATGACAGAACACAAGACATTGGACATGACTCAATTTGAATGTTTAGGATGCGGGGCGTGCTGCAGACAAAGCGGCTATGTCCGCCTGACAGCCAAAGAGCCGGATATCATTGCCGATTTTCTGAATATGGAAGTCCGGGATTTTATAGAACGATTCACTTGCCTGACCCGGGACCGCAACGGCCTTTCAATTATTGATGCCCCTGACGGGGCCTGTATTTTCCTGGACAGAGACGGATGCCGCATCAATCCAGTCAAACCGGCCCAGTGCAGGGATTTCCCTGGAAAATGGCAATTTTCATATTTCAAGCAAATATGTGAATGGGCACGAAAAAACAAAGAATGATCGCATAGAGACAACCAATGGATCACCCCATACAAGGAGGTTTTAAAATAGAATGGTAAAAGAACTTGACTGCAGGAAAATGGATTGTCCGGCACCTGTACTGGAAACAAAAAAATGCCTGGAGAGCGATGCAGTATCACAAATCCGGGTCATGGTGGATAATGATGCCGCAATCGAAAACGTCAGCCGGTTTTTAACCTATGCCGGTTTTGAGGTGGGTGTAGAATCCGATGGGGCCGTGTCTATTGTGGAAGGTACCCGGGACCAGGCCGATGCCGTTGTCCTTGATTCCGCCTTTGCCCAAAAACCAGAGGCCCAAAGCAAATCAGCTTCAGTAGACAGCCCTGCTAAAATCATGGTGATGGCCGCATCCGATAAGTTAGGTGTTGGGGATGATGAACTGGGCGCAAAGCTGATGATCAATTTCATCAAAACGTTGAAGGAGATGGGAAAGGATCTGTGGCGACTGGTTTTTGTCAACCACGGCGTCACCCTTGCCACGGTCGATTCTGCTGTGCTTGAAGACCTGCGCGAACTGGAAGCGTCGGGTGTCACCATCCTGGTGTGCGGCACCTGCCTGACCCATCTGGAGCTGATGGAGAAAAAAGCCATCGGCCAGACCACCAACATGCTGGATATTGTTACGGCGATGCAGTTAGCCGACAAAGTAATCAATTTGTAATCAATTTTTGGTCACGAAAAACTCATCAATAATATGATCGGCCTTTAACCGGTTGCCGTAAGCCTGGGCACTTTTCTGGTCCGTGAACTCGGATACGCGGACCAGATACCAGGTTTTACCACCGCCGGCCGTCACCTTCATGGTGGTGTCGAGCCCCTTTGCACTAAGTGTTGTCATGTATTTTTCGGCATGGGCTTTTTTATGGTAGGCCGCCACCTGGATGGTAAACGGCTTTGGTATCACAATTTTTATCTGCTGTGCCGGCTGTTCCACAGGTTTTTTAAACATATGGGAAACGGTACCCCATACAAAAAAAACCAACCAGATACCCAGGCAGACGATCATCAGACGCCACAACCGCCCCCACCATCGTTCGCGCACATGTATTAAAGTCAACACCGAGAGCTTGGCTTTTCCGGTTTTATCCGGGATAAAAGAGCCACTGCCGGTCTGCCCTTCACCACCACCCTGATCCTCATGCAGAAATGAAATCGGATCAAGCCGTTCATCGCCAAGGGTCCCTCCCCCGGGTTCAGACATTAGCCCGTCCACATCCGGTTCAGGCCCATCCAGACGTTCGGACATCATGCCCCGGATCATTTCGGCCCGGACCTTATCCTTGTGTGACATGTCCTCGTCATTACCGGACATATCAACCTTATCCAGAAAACTCCGGTACAGCCGCCTTGCCGAAAAATCCATCCGGCCTTTGTCCAGAAACAGATCCACCAGAATCCGGCAAAGGTCAGGATTTGCGTACCAAGTGTCTGCCAGCACCGTCAGTATGGCGTGGGGGGATGTTCCGGCACCCCCCTGATCCTGGACGCGCTCAAGCCAGAACCGGGCAAGACTTTCGTCTTTGGGATTTTGGGCCAGATATGCACTGGCGGCACCCTGGATTTCCCGGCGCCGGCTGCCCGATGCCAGGTAAAAACGCGCCAGGGAAACGAGAAGTGTGGACCCGGTCCGCCGGGCAGCCAGTGGCGATACCCAGGCGCTATCAAAAATCCGAACCGCCCGGATCAATTTTTTTTCGGCCCGGGTGGCAATACCGGAACGTTCCCACAACTGTGCCTCCCGAACCAGGCGCCGGATGCGCCAAAGGCCTGCAATGTCCATGGATATACCCAGGCCCGGACCGACAACCAGATACATTAAAACAATAAATACCGAGGCAGGCATATCCGAAAGCCATCCGGACAACCGGGGAAACAAAATAAATCCCGAGGGCAGAACCATTAAGGTTGTCAGGCAAAACCGGACGCTGATATGTCGGACAATGCGAACCATCTTAATTTCCCGGGCAGGGCTCCTGGCCCTTCTTCAATGCCACACGTATGGAACCGTCAGGACCATCCACCGGCTGTTCAGAACCGGCAAGGCATCCCGTGGTCTTTTCCACAATCGCATACCGGATATCCGGGGGCATCAAAAAATCACGTTCCGGCTCTCCTTTCATGGCCCGGATCATGAAATCCGTCCAGATCGGCACAGCCCCGCGCCCCCCGGTGATCCCCCTGCCATGTTTATCTTTGAGTTTTCTTTTCTTGTCATACCCGGTCCATACGGATACGCAAAGGGAAGGGGTAAACCCGGTGAACCAGGCATCATTATAATTGTCCGTGGTGCCGGTTTTGCCGGCGGCCGGGCGCTTAAATCCCAGACGCCGCACCCCACGGCCGGACCCGGAATCCACAACGCCCTCCATCATATCCACCACCTGGAAGGCCGTGGCCGTATCCAGCACCCTGCGTTCCTTGACAATATGTTCAAAAAGCACCCGCCCCCTTGCATCTTCAATCCGCCAGAATAAAAAAGGTTCATGATAAATGCCCAGGCCCGCCAACGTGGAAAACCCTGCCGCCATATCCATCACGCTGACATCAGAGGTCCCAAGGGCCACGGAATATACGGATTTCAAGGGACTTTTTATTCCGCAGGCTTTGGCCACACCCACCACGGCATCAGGCCCCACATCCGCCACCAGCTGGGCTGCGATGGTGTTCACCGAATGGATCAGTGCCTGTTTGAGGATCATGGGCCCCCTGAATGTTCGTTCAAAATTCTGGGGATACCAGTCGGGTGCCCCTGTAACGGGAATGGCCACAGGCCTGTCCTGAAACAGACTGGCGGGATTCAGCTTTCCATGCTTGAACGCGGCATAGTATAAAAAGGGCTTAAAACCGCTGCCGGCCTGGCGTTTACTGTTCACAGCCCGGTTGAATTCACTGGCGTAATAATCCCTGCCCCCCACCATGGCCTTCACTGCGCCGCTAGCGGTATCAACGGCGACCAGGGCGGCCTGGGGTT
Organism: uncultured Desulfobacter sp.; assembly: GCF_963666675.1. NCBI lineage: Bacteria > Pseudomonadati > Thermodesulfobacteriota > Desulfobacteria > Desulfobacterales > Desulfobacteraceae > Desulfobacter > uncultured Desulfobacter sp. The sequence goes on from NZ_OY762929.1 coordinate 4,842,716, forward strand.
TTTCACTCTCCCCCTTATCCAATCCCATAAGTTCATCAAGCCGTGCCATACCGGAGATCACCGCCGTACGGGCATCGGCCTGGCATCTGGAATCCATGGTCGTATACACCTTAATACCGCCATGGTACACCACATCCTCACCGTACATCTCCACAAGCTTCTGGATCAAGGCATCCAGAAAATAACTGCCGGTACGGGCATCTTTTCGGCCATTGTTCAGTTCAGGCCGGACGGCATCGGTTTTGGCCGCCTCATCCGCGGTAATAAAACCTGCGGCCGCCATGCGGTTCAACACCACCCGCCGCCGGGCAAGGGCTCTGTCGTAATGCCGGAAAGGATTATACTGGGAGGGAGACTTGGGCAGCCCTGCAAGCAAAGCCGCCTCCGCCAGGGTCAAATCCTGGGCGGATTTATCGAAATACATGCGGGCCGCCCGCTCAATGCCCTGGGCACCGGCCCCGAAATGGATCTGGTTGATGTATGCCCCGAGAATCTGTTCTTTGGTATTGGCCTGTTCAATCTGGAATGCCACCAGCATCTCTTTGAATTTGCGCTGCCAGGTCTGTTCAAAGCTGAAAAACAGATTCTTGGCCAGCTGTTGGGTGATGGTCGAAGCACCCTGGATTTGGCCGGGTTCAAACAGGGTGATATACAGGGCTTTTAAAGTACGCAGTTTATTTACGCCATGGTGTTCAAAAAACCTGTGATCCTCGGTTGCCACAATGGCATTGAGAAAATCAGCAGATACCATATCCAGGGAGACGGATGTCTTTTCGCCAAGGGCAATGAGGACCTGGCCGTCTGCGGAATAGATCAGACTCTGGGGGGTTTCGATAATACGACTTAAAGGAGAGGGTAACTTAGGCAGATCCCGGGAAATATGAAAAATCATCAGACAGGTTCCGGCAGCCGCCACCGCCACGGCAAGAAGCCCGGTATAAAGCAACAGCCGCATCAGGGAAACCAACCAGAAAAACAGCCGCATCAGCCGTCTGCCTTCAACATCAGGGTCAACTGCCACACCGCCCATTCCCGGGCTTTCACCGCCACCACCCGGGAGTCACCCAGGTGACGGAACTCAAACCCCAGTGTGATCAACCCGTCCTGGACGGCATTGCCCACCCCCACGCGGTGAAGGGCGCCTTTTTCAGATAAAAGGTCTTGTGTATCCAGAATCAGATCGGAGCTCATCTCCCCAGGCAACCTTGAAACGGCATCAAAGAAAAGGGCGGCCGGATAAATTCTGCCGAAGAAATCAGGGATATTTTCCAGGGTGCCCGGCATTACGGATGGGCTGCCGTTGTTGCCCAGGGTCTTTACGTCCAGGTCCACCTGCTGGACAACCCGGTTGCGGCTATCAATAAAAAAAATTTTCATGCCCTCCAGTCGGCCTTCGCAGAAAATCCGGTCGGTGACGCCACCGTTGAGAAGCCACACCAGGCGCACCGGATCAACCACATGTCTGCTGCGATATGCAGGCAACGCCAGATACAGCTCCCGGAACCGATCTTTGTCCAGGTTGGCCCACTCCCCGGGCCCCAACTTGGCCGAAAGATCGGCAAAGGATTCTGCTGTCCGCACTGTTCGTCCCGCACTTTCCCGTTCAAGGGCCATCTGATCCAGGGACTGCATGGCATTGACCATGTGCCGACCCGCGTCCCAGATGGCACCATTTTCAGGACGGGTGTCATTGGTGGACGCAAGATAATTGCCCACCAGACGTTCGCACCAGTCAAAGCGAAACTCAGATACCACGAAAATACAGACAACCGATAGAATGACCAGATTTAAAACCGAACAACTCCGTTTGAGCCACTCTTCCGGGGTGCCCGGGCCATACCAGTTTTGGGTGCGCAGATTCATAAAAAGGCTAAAAAGTACTCAGGCTTTCCCCACAGCTTTCATTGAATCGTTGAACGCCGCATACATCTGTTCATGTTCAGACAATGCCGCAGCCAGAAGGGTATTCACCCGAGAATCATCTTCCTGCTCAAGATCCTGGGATTTAATCACATAGTTGGCACTCAGATCCAGGGCCGTCATGGCATTGCCGGTCTCGAGGCCGGAGCCAAGCCGGACAAGACAAATTTTGCGGCGGAGAAACATATCCATATTGTTCATGTACCCGGCGACGCTTTTATCCGCATCAAAGGCGTCATCCATCACCACCAGGGGATAGACATAATATTCAAGATTTTTCAACGCCTGGGCCGGAGATTCAGCCACATGGGCTTTCAATCCCACATATTCCAAGCCGGCCAGAATCCGCTTGCGGCCAAGGGATGGGGGCATGCAGACCAGGGCCTGTTTCGATCCGCCGGCCTGGAACATCGACACATCCGTCCCCATGCCGCTTGCGGCGTGTTCAGGAGCGGTGGTCCCGGTATTCCCGGCCGATACTTTAACAGGAACAGAGGCCGCGCATTTGGGACATTTGAATGAAAAATCCTTGTCTTTTGGTATTTTGTCATCGGGCAGGTTCGCACTACTGCCGCATGCCGGGCAGGCAATCTTCATAATGAGTCCTCCTCTCCCCCGTAACCGCGGTCAATCTCAAGGGATTGAATGCCGCTTGTGGATTCACCCCTGGCGCTTTTAATCCGGTCAAGCCCCCGGCCCACAATATCCTTGCGTGACGCATAGGCCATGGCTGTGTTTTCGTCGATCTTTCCCGCTTCATACAAACTTACAATAAACTCGTCAAAGGAAATCATGCCCTGGGGTTTACCCGCCACAATGATGTCGTTAAAGGTTTTGCCTTCGGACTCCCCGTTCAAAATGCTGTCCTTGACCCGCAGGTTGGTGGCCATGATTTCAAAAGCGGCCACCCGCCCGCCGCCCACCTTGGGCAAGAGCCGCTGGGCCACCACCCACCGGACCGTGTCGGCCAGGCGAATGCGGATCTGGGTCTCCTCTTCCGTGGAAAACATGCCCAGCACACGGTTGATGGTCTGCCCGGCGTCAACGGTGTGTAGGGTAGAGAGCACCAGATGGCCGGTTTCGGCAGCGGCCAGGCCAATTTCCACGGTTTCCCGGTCCCGCATTTCGCCCACCAGAATGACTTTAGGGGCCTGGCGCAAGGCAGCCCGCAGCCCCGAGGCAAATGTGTCAAAATCCATACCCAGTTCCCGCTGGTTAAAGGTGGATTGTTTTTGGGTATGCTGGTACTCGATGGGATCTTCCAGGGTAATCACATGCACGGATTTGGTTTCGTTGATCTTGTCTAACAGCGCGGCCAATGAAGTGGATTTACCGGAACCTGTGGCCCCTGTCACAAAAATAATACCGTTCTTCTCCTCGGCCATCTTATGAAAACTTGCCGGCAGATTGAGCTTTTCAATGGTGGGAATATGGGTTTCAAGCTTTCTTAATACAATGGCGTATTTACCTGAACGGGAAAAAATATTTACCCTGAATCTCGCCTTGGTACTCAGCTGGTATGACAAATCACAACTGCCCTCCCGCAACAGGGTTTCAAGCTGTTTTCTGTCATTGTTGATAAGATTGAGGGCCAGTACCTCGGTTTGAAATGCCGTCAGGGGCGTAAACCCCGGCCCCAGATCAACCGGCAAAAGTTGTCCTGAACTTTCCACCTGGAGGGGTTTTCCAGGGGTAACATTCAAGTCCGACACATTATCATTGGAATCCAACATCTTAGTAAGGATATAATCAAGCTGCTGTTTTTTCATGCCTTACTCCTGTTTTATATGTGGGATTACGCTTCGGTGAAATCCGCAGGCGGCTTTTTAAGAAACGGCCGGAACAATTGTTTGTTATTTGCTTTAGAATAAGCGTCATCGGGACTGATCTTCCCTTGTTTATACAGATCCATGATGGCATCGTCCAGCAGCTGCATCCCATACTGTTTACCGGTCTGGATCATGGACGGGATCTGGTGGGTTTTGGATTCGCGGATGAGATTTCGGACCGCAGGGGTTGCCACAAGGATCTCCAGGGCCGCACACCGCCCCTTTTTGTCAATCCGTTTAAACAGCACCTGGGCCACGACGGCCCGAAGGCCGTCCGACAGTGTGGAGCGAATCTGGGCCTGTTCGCTGCTGGGAAACACCTCGACCAGCCGGTCCACCGTTTTATGGGCACTGGATGTATGCAACGTGCCAAAGACCAGGTGACCTGTGGACGCGGCTTCAACCGCCAGGGAAATAGTTTCAAGATCCCGGAGCTCGCCCACCAGGATAATATCCGGATCCTCGCGCAGCGCACCGCGAAGTGCCGCGGAAAATGTTTTGGTGTGGGTGCCCACTTCCCGGTGGTTCACAATACAGCCCTGGCTTTTATGAACAAACTCGATGGGATCTTCCACGGTGATAATATGGTCTTTTCGGTTTCGGTTGGCCTGGTCAATGATGGCGGCAAGGGTGGTTGATTTGCCGGACCCGGTGGGGCCGGTCACCAATACAAGCCCCCTGGGCAGGTCCGCCAGTTTTGAAATTACCGTCGGCAACCCCAGGGCTTCGGCGGTCAGGATGTTTGACGGAATTTCACGGAACACGGCTGCTATACCGTTTTTCTGCATGAAATAATTGGCCCTGTAACGGGCAAGGCCGGGGATTTCATACCCGAAATCAACATCCCCGGTCTCCTCAAATTCCTTAATTTTTTCCTGGGAGGTGATTTCATAAAGCATGCCGCGCAGCTTATCATTGGTCAGTTTATCGTATTTAATTCGCTCAATGTCGCCGTGAAGCCTTAACGCCGGTTGTTGCCCTGTAGTCAGGTGCAAGTCGGACGCCCCCTGGTCATGCATAAGCTTGAAAAACGCATCTATTTCAGCCATTTCTTCCCCTTTTATATTATCGTTTGCCTCCGAACGGAGAATATCAGAAACGCCTGGCCATAACGCAGCACACCCCTGAAAAACAAGGGTGTATCACCAAACGCGCACGTCATGTGAAACAATAATAACCTGCGTAATGTAATGTCCTTTAGGAACGGACAATCCGCTTTTCAGGAAATGCAATCCCCTGTACCGTTAATGAAATCTATAATTACGTAACAGGTTTTGTCTCGGCGTTAAAAGAGGGTCAAGTCAGCCCATGGCTGTTTTTAAAAAGGGATCAAGCCCGCCGGATAAACTTCAGGGCAGTGTCGGCTTCATCGGCTGCCTTATTTTCTTCTATGGTCATCTCGAGCATTTTTGAGTGCGATTCAAGAACCGAGCTGATCTGCATTTCAAGCTGGATACGCTGGCGCTTAAGTTCCGTAATATCGCTGTGCAACTGGGAAAGACGTTTGTGGGCCCGGTTCAAAATTTTCTCCGCCTCAACTTCTGCATTGGCAATGGTTACCTGGGCCGATTTTTCAGCGCTGTCTTTCATCTGATCCAGTACTTTCTGGGACTGAATCATGGCATTTTTCATTGATTCTTCGCGTTTTCTATATCCCTGATTTTCCAGATTCAGCCGGTGGTGTTCCTGCCGAAGCTTTTCCATGGCCGCTTCCTGGGATTCAAGTTCCCGGGCCACTTCTTCCAGGAAGGCATCGACCTCCTGCACATCAAACCCTCTAAAACGCGTAGAAAATTCTTTTTGTTTGATCACCAATGGTGTGACACCCATTAATACACTCCCTTTTTGGTTTTCACATCGAGCGAGACAAGCCTATGAGGCTTTTTACAACAAAATTCTGAAGGAAAATAATAACTAAAAAGACAACAATCGGCGACAAGTCCATACCACCGAAGGTCACGGGGAGATGTTTACGGATCTGATAAAACACCGGTTCCGTAGCCTTGCGAAGGAAACGGACGATGGGGTTATACGGATCCGGATTCACCCAGGACAGCACAGCCGAAGCTATAACGATCCACATATAAATATTTAAAGCATAGTCGAGGACAATGGCAATAGCCATGAAGAAATTAGACAATATCAGCATCCTACATCACCCTGGTTCAGGTTATTTTTATGGCACTTGTTACCGTGAAACAATTGAAAAGTCAAGTTTTTTCGACTTTCCTTCTATATTATCGCAGTTTACACCACGGCCCGGCAGGATTCAAGAGCTGTTTCACATAAAAGACGAAGCACACATAGTTCCACAAAACGAAATATTCCTTCCCAAAAAACGACGTGTCTGCTAAAAACCACTAACTGTTTAGATATTTACCCCATAGAAAGTACCTTTAAATCATTTTGAAACTATTAATCAATTTCATAAAAACACTTTTTGCCGGAAAATCAAAAAAACAAGAGACCGGCGTCACAACCCAAACGCCCAGGACAACCGAACCGCCGATTAAGCCTGATGACAGGGAAAGCACGCCAGCTAAAAAGCCACGCCCAAAACCCAGGAAACCGCGCTGGACCATAGAACAATTCCAGGTCGACCCCCAAGAGGGTAAAACCCGGTTCCATGACCTGAAGCTCACCACGGGGCTGATGCATGCCGTCTATGATCTCAATTTCAAATACTGCACCGATATCCAGGCCCGGCTTCTTCCCCACACCCTTGACGGCCGGGATGCCACGGCCAAAGCCCAGACCGGAACCGGCAAAAGCGCCACCTTTATAATCACCTTGATTAATCAGTTTGCGCGCAAAGCCGTTAAACGGGAAAAGAGATACCCCCGGGCCCTGATCCTTGCCCCCACAAGGGAGCTTGTGTACCAGATAGAAAAGGATTTCAAGGGCCTTGCCAAGTATTCCCATTTGAGGATCGTCCCGGTCTTCGGCGGCACGGACTATCAAAAACAGCAAAAACTTCTCACAGATAAGCCCGCCGACGTGATTGCGGCAACCCCGGGACGCCTTCTGGATTTTATCTCTAAAAAGCTGATCGACCTGTCCCGGGTGGAGATTGTGGTCATTGACGAGGCGGACCGAATGCTGGACATGGGATTTATCCCGGATGTCCGCCGCCTGATTTACATGACCCCCCACAAGGACAAACGCCAGACCCTGTTTTTCTCGGCCACCCTAACAGACGACGTGCTGCGCCTGGCCGAATCCTGGACCCGGGATGCCGTGCGCATTGAAATTGATCCGGAACAGGCCGCGGCGGATTCCATTACCCAGCTTGTGTATCTGACCACGGAATCGGACAAGTTTAAAAATGTCTGCAACCTGTTAATCAGTCAAAAGCTTGAGCGGGTGATCATCTTCGTCAACCGCAAGGATACGGCCCGTTATCTGTCGGACAAATTGTCCAGATACGGTCTGAACGCAGGCGTACTGTCCGGGGACGTGGCCCAGGACAAACGGTTCAAGGTCCTCAACCGATTTAAAACCGGACAGCTCAAAGTCCTGGTGGCAACGGATGTGGCGGCAAGAGGCCTTCACATTGAGAACATCAGCCACGTCGTCAACTATGATCTGCCCCTGGAACCCGAACATTACATCCACAGAATCGGACGGACCGGCAGGGCCGGCGCCACGGGTACGTCTGTCAGTTTTGCCGATGAAATGAGTTCATTTCAAATCCCCAAAATTGAAGAGGTACTGGGCCACAAAGTCAGTTGTGAATATCCAACACCGGAGTTGGAAGCAGACCTGCCGAAACCAGCCCCGCGACCACCCCAAAAAACGGCTAAACAAAATCAAACAAACCGTGCCGGCAAGGCTAAAAGGCCTTACAAAAGAGGGAGAAAACCTGCAAAGACAACGGCAGCCAAAAACGCATAACCTGGTCTGTCCCGGTTGACACCCAATCCGGTTCAATGTAAAGATACTTTATGTAATTAATTATAGTGCCTGTCCATAAATGGGGAGTTTTGTCCAAGTTCAAGGCGGGTTTAAATTTTACCCCAACAAAGAAATTGGGCAAAAAGGCCATTTATAAATGGGCACTACCTATTATTGAAACCACAAGGAGTAACACCAACATATGTTTGGTCTAGGAATGCCGGAAATTTTGCTGATTCTGGCCATAGCCCTTATCGTCATAGGCCCGCAGAAACTGCCGGAAGTGGCAAAAACCCTTGGCAAAGCCATGGGTGAATTCAAACGATCTGCCCAGGATTTAAAAAATTCCATCGACATAGAAACCACGGTGAACGACACAAAGCCAAAACCTGTTAAAACAAAACTCAAAGATGTTATCAAGGATATAGGTACGGAAGATCCTGAACCACAAGAGGCGCCGGATAAACGGGAGGCCCCTGACAAAACAAAGGCTCAAAAAGCTGAGTCATCCCTGGAACCGACACAGGACAGTCCGGATGCAGCCCCCCCGACCCCGGTTTCCTCCGCAGCAGAAACAACCACTCCGAAAGAATAAATCCATCAGGTATCCGACATGAGCGATCAGGAAGAAAAAAGTCCTTTTACCGAGCACCTGGGCGAATTGCGTGACCGCTTGATTCACGCCTTTATTGCGGTGGCTTCAGGGTTTGCTGTTGCCTATTTTTTCAAAGAAAAACTGTTCGAGTGGCTGACGGCCCCCCTGGTAACCGCCATGGCAAAAGGCGGCAATGCAAAATTAATATTCACCGGACTGCCCGAAGCCTTTTTCACCTACCTGAAAGTGGCCTTGCTGGGCGGCATTGCCCTATCCACCCCGGTACTGTTTTATGAATTCTGGATGTTTGTCTCTCCGGGGCTGTACCGGGACGAAAAAAAATATCTCCTGCCCATAATCTTTTTATCCCTGATTTTCTTTATTGCAGGTTCATCATTTGGATATTTTATCGTTTTCCCCTACGGCTTCCAGTTTTTCCTTGGCTTTACCACGGAAACCATCCAGGCCATGCCGTCCATGAAGGAGTATCTCTCCTTTGCGTCCAAAATGCTTCTGGCCTTTGGCTTTGTTTTTGAGCTCCCCCTTGTTCTGACGTTTCTATCCCGAATGGGTCTTGTGACCCCGGCCTTCTTAAAAAAGAACAGAAAATATGCATTGCTTCTGTTTTTTGTGGGTGCCGCCGTCATCACCCCGCCGGATGTGGTTACCCAGATCATGATGGCCATGCCGCTTATTCTTCTATACGAAGTCGGCATCCTCGGCGCCAGCCTCTTTTCCAGAAAAGCTGCGGTTCAGGAGGAACCGGAAGAAGAGGAAGAAAGCGAATACGAGGATGAAGAGGAATCCTTCTCCCAGGGACCTGAAGACGACACGGAGACAGAAAACGCTTCAAATCCGGAAGGTGAAAAAGACAAATATTGACTTTACCCGGGTCCTAGGTGTAAAAAGGCAGGAATGAATTCAAAGATATAATCGGCTGTTCAGCCGTTAAAATCACTATAGTTTTAATTTTTAAAAGGAGAAAAGAGGTTATGAGCAAAAAAATTTTTACCCTCCTGTTGGCCGCAGGAATCGCTGTGATTTTCACTGCATCAGGACTACAGGCAGGCACTAAGGTAGACGATGTAATCACAATCAAAAGTAAAATCCTGGATGCAAAACGCAAAAAAGGGCCTGATGCAAAAAAACCGTGCAAACTGGTAGAATTCACCCATAAAAAACACAATGAAGAGTACAAAATCTCCTGCGGAGACTGCCATCATGACAAAGACGGCAAACCCCTTGCAGATCTCAAGATGGGCGATGATGTCCAAAAATGTGAAGAGTGCCATTCCCGCGTTAAGGCCAAGAAAGCCGACAAAACCTTCCAGGGTAAATACAAGAAAAAACCCGTTGATATCATGCAGCTTGAAGCTGCCATGCATGAGAACTGCATTGGCTGCCATAAGGACAAAGGCTTGAAAGTCGGCACCAAATGCGGCGACTGCCACAAGAAAATGTAATTATTTGGAACATCGGTTAAATTTATAACCGTTTCCCAGTATTTATTTAAAGGGGGGAAAGCCGGATGGTTTTCCCCCCTTTTTGTATTCAGATGATAAATGTTAATGGAAAAACATCACCCCACACACCCAAGACTGGGATCCTGGATGACAATGGTGCGCTTTCTGCGTTTCTTTTTTACCTGGCACAGCAACGTCTTATACACGGGAAACCCGGAAATGGGGTCGAATTGCTCAAGATCGGTGAGCACATTAACATTGGCCTTTCGCCAGGATTCCGTGCCTAACGGCCCGCCGCCGCCCACCGGCGCATACACAAACCCCGGCATCACCTTTTCCGTCACATCCGCCCGCATCTCCACAAAAGCCCGGGCCGTTTTCACCACCACCGTATCCCCGGCCTCAATTTTGCGTTTTTCCGCATCCACAGGATTCATCTGGACCATGGGATCCGGATATTTTTCCATAAAATCAGGTATGGCCCGCAAACAGGATTTCATGTCCGGCTTAAACGGCCCTGTGCCAAGGATCAAAGGAAACCGGTTGACCTGCAGAGGCCGGCTGACCGGTGTTTCGTAGGACTCTTCATACTTTGGCAGCCCATCATACCCCATCTGTTCAAGCAGGGTGGATTTAATCTCAAACTTGCCGGACGGGGTTTCAAAACCGGGCTTTCCATCTTTTCGCAGTCCCCCGGTTTCCCATTTTCGATAGGTCATGGGCTCTGCGGACTTGCGAACGGTCAACCGGCTATCCTGTTCCATATCCGCCCGGGTCATACCGGTACCTTTTAAGACCAGATCCAGCAGTTCAGCCTCATCGGCCGGGAACGTTTCAGCATAACCAAGCTTTCGGGCAAGTTCCGTTAAAATGGTAAAACAGGGCTTGCTGTCCCCCACCGGTTCAATCATTCGTTCCCGCAACCGAACCGCATTGCCGTAAAAACAATAGGATGACTGCTCAAAGGCGGTGGTGGCGGGCAGCACAATGTCCGCCCAGGCCGCATCCCGGGTCAGCTGCAGATCGATGGAAACCATAAAATCCAGGGCGTCAAACGCCTTTTGCCACAAAATGGGGTTGGGCCAGGAGGTGAGGATGGATGCACCAAGGATAAAGAGGCCGTGAATCTTATACGGGTCACCATCCAGGATGGATTTCGGCAGGCGGTTGGCATGGGGCTCGCCGCCGCAAAAATGAGCGTAGGCCGGAAAATGTCCGGCACCAATGGATTTGTCAAACCCGGGCGTGGCAATCTGGTGATCTTTGCTCAAATGAATTTGATTTTCATGGGGAACAAAACAGCGCCCCCCTTCAACATCCATCTGTCCGGCCAGGGCCCAGAGCACCATGACGGCCCGGATGTTCTGCACACCGGATTTGGTATATTCCAGACCCGTATACATCACATAGCTTGCCCCCTCGGCATCGGCAATTTCTTCGGCCAGTTCCATAATCAGGTCCTGGGGCACACCGGTAATTTGGGCAACAGATTCAGGGGTAAACGTTTTGACATAATCGGCAAACTCATCATAACCGACAGTCCACTCCTGTATGAAGGCCTGGTCAATTAAATTTTCCCGGATCAGGATATGGCAGAGTCCCAGGGCAAGGGCACCGTCCGAGCCTGGCCGGATGGGTACCCACAGGCTGTCGGGCAGCTTGGCGGCGGCGGTCTGCCTGGGGTCAATAACAATGATCCTTGCCCCTTCATGGGCGGCCCGGACCAGGCGCCCGAACATGGCCGGGGGTGTGGATGTGGACGGGTCCGTCCCCCAGACAAAAATAAGATCTGAATTATCCACATCGGAAAACATGTCCGTATGCAGGCAACCGCAGGTCACCTGGGGCGCCAGTACGCCCAAAGAGGTGTAGCAAGGGGCACCCACCCCGAAGGTGTTGGGCGAGCCATAGGGAAACAAAATGCTTGAGGCAAGGTAAATGTGGGAGCCGCCAAGCTGGAAGGCATCTTTAAAGGCCCGTTCGTAGGACCCTGTACCGGCATAAAACCCCAGTGCCTGGGGGCCGTGCTCCCTTTTAACGGCGTCCATTTTTTCAGCGATAATATCAAAGGCCTCATCCCAGGATATGGGTTCAAAATCCAATTTTCCCTTTGGGCCTTTGCGTTTCAACGGCTGTTTGATACGCGCATCGGAATAGATGATCTGTTTTGCACTGGCCGCCATGGGGCAAAGCACTTCGCCCATGGGCGCTTCGGGGTCCGGGGTGAGCCGGTCGATTTTACCCTCATCATCAAAATGAACCATCACCCCGCAGCCGGGGCTGTGAAAACATAAGCCGCAAATTCCCGGTTTCTTTTCTGCCAAATCAGACGCCTCCCTCTTTTATTGTTCTTTGGGCCACTACAAACTGGGACGTAATATGCTCCCACAAATTTCGGGTTTTCCGGATTTTCCACAACACCTGCCCCACATCCTGGATTGTAAACCCCGGAGAAAAAGCCGATTCAGGGTCCTGGAGCAGTCTGCAGACGTTATCCATGCCGAATCCCTTAAAAGGTCCTTCATCAGTCCCCCCAAGCCAGCGATCAGGACTGTTGACATGTTCATCCCAGGAAAAGGGATCGGAAAAAAGGAATTGGGCCTTCTTTTCATCCATGACCCGGTTGGCTTCGGTCAGATGCAGTAACGGGTCCGGCACCTTTTCAAGAATATTAACCGAACTTGCCGTGGCAAACCGCCGGGAACGGAAAGGCAGGGCCATGGCATCGGCAACAATGAATTCAGCCCGGTCAAAACCAAAGTCGGCGTCAAGATCACAGGCGCGTTTTTCAGTGATCCGACCTTCCATGATCAGATCAAATGCCAGGCGCTTCCGGGCCGCAAGTTCCCGGGCGGCCCGGACAAAGGAGATGGAGGTATCAAGCCCCACAGCCCGGTCATGGGTTTTGGTCATTTCAAAGGTCAAACGGCCCACGGAACACCCTATGTCAAGGGCCCATCCCGATTGTTGGATTTCAAAGGCCCTGGCCCATTTCCCATAGGCATTCGTGGCATCCGGGCCGTTAAAGAACTCAGAATAGTGGCTCCACAAATAGGAGGACAACATGGAAAAAGAGTTATATCCTGCGGCATCCTGAACAACAGGCAGGGTCTGTTCAGGCACGACCACGGCAATCCCCTCGTGAATCTCATACGCCTGTCGGCATTGGGGACAGACCAATTTCCCCTCAATAATGTCATCATCTGTTTCGGTTTGAATATCAGGATTAAGTACATTCTCACTGTCCAAACATTGCGGACAGATGAGCTCTTCAATCAGCCATTTTTTCATAGCAACTCCTATTTCATACCAGAACCCGTTTAATCATGTGCAGATAACCAATTGCAATTCGTATTGATACGGACGGGAATAGGCAGGATTATCAGCGAAATAATTTGATCGATAGATTTTTTTCAAAAAGCGTCGACATCAGCCATACAAGGATCAGGTATACCACTCACATCTTTTAGAATCAACACTCTGAACTCCCGTATTTATTTCAGACAATATAAACTTTCCTATAACAGCCATGGGCTGACCTGACATATTAACTGTCAGGCAAAGCCAACAACAAAGTTTTAAAAATCTGTGTAGCGTGAACAGACTTTCTTAAAAAAATTTCGTTGTAATGAAATAATTAAAACTGTATTTTATTCCATGCTCACGGTCACAGTATACTCTAATTTATTGGCGGTAGAACTCCCCACAGGGAGTTGCCAATCTAAACCCTCATCGGATATGGATATCCAAGATGTTTATTTCTAAAAGCATTTATCTTTCGGCCATTATTCGTGTGATAAAAGGCGTAAGAGCAGGAATGGTTTTGACACAGAAAGGAGATTTAAAGATGCGGCCTAATACATTACCAACGGAACGCTTTGTCAACCGTCCTACAGCGGCATATATCGGTGCAAGTTGGTCGGCACTTGCCATCGGAGTTATCGCTTATTTAGTCGGACTATATAATTCCGAACTGGCCCTAAATGAAAAAGGGTTTTACCTATCTGTGTTTCTATTTGCCATGTTTTCCTCCGTCACCATACAAAAGACTGTAAGGGATGTGGCAGAGGGTTTACCTGCAACCAATGCTTTTCTGTTTATTTCCTGGGCATGCTTCAGTATCTCAATTGCATTGCTGGCCGTGGGATTGTATAACGCTGATTTGAAGCTGAGCGAAAAAGGATTTTTTGGCATGGCATTTGTGCTGAGTTTATTCGCCGTCATCACTGTGCAGAAAAACATCCGCGATATGACTAATAAAAAAGGCCAGACCCAGCCGGAAGTATTTCCAGCGGCCGTGGAGGCAGCTGACTCTGCTGCCGATACCGTCGGCGATTTGCTGGATTAAGCTTTTTATACATATAATCGGACACGTAAATGGACGCCTATTCAAATATAGTCAAAAAAGTACTCGACCAAGGACAACTCAAAGAGAACCGCACCGGCGTAAACACCATTGCCGTTGCCGGTGCCATGTTTGAACATGACATGGCCCAGGGTTTTCCATTGCTCACCACAAAATTTGTACCCTTTTCCCTTGTGGCCGGGGAGCTGGAATTTTTCATTAAAGGCATCACGGATAAAAACTGGCTGCGGGAAAAAAACAATCACATCTGGGATGAATGGTGCTCACCGGCCAAGGTTGCATACGGGCATGATGATGAAACCCGGGTAAAGATGATGGAAGAGCGGGAACTTGGCCCCATTTACGGATTCCAATGGCGGAATTTCGGCGGTGGATATCAGGCCTGGGACACGGCGCCGGTTCCTTCCGGGGTGGATCAGCTCAAAAATCTGGTAACCACCCTGAAGACCAATCCCGATGACCGGCGTATGATCGTTTCGGCATGGAATCCCATGGATCTGGGTCAGATGGCCCTGCCCCCCTGCCACTATGGATTCCAGGTCACCGTAATCAACGGACGGCTCAACCTGCTGTGGAACCAGAGATCCGTGGACACGGCGCTTGGCCTGCCCTTCAACATTGCAAGCTATGGCCTGCTTCTAACGCTTTTAGCGCGGGAATCAAGGCTTGAGCCGGGCATGCTCGTGGGTTTTTTGGGGGACACACATATTTATGAAAATCATGTCCAGGGACTCAAAGAACAGCTGCAACGAGAGCCCTTTGAGCTGCCTGGTATTGAAACCACCAAGTTTACCTCTATTTTTGACTGGCAGTCTACGGATACGGTTTTAACGAATTACAAGCATCACCCTGCCATCCGGTTTGAAATTGCCGTTTAAAAAATAAAAGCCCTGCAAACATTAAATCTTGCAGGGCTTCTTTGTTGTACGTATTGCTTAGGGCTATTTATAGCTCTTCAATGGCTTCCTGGAGTTCGGGCATGAAATCCAGAATATCTTCCACGATCCCCACATCAGCAACCTGGAAAATCGGCGCTTTGGGATTCTTGTTCACGGCAACGATAAAGGGATTGCCCTTGATGCCGCCCATGTGCTGGAAGGAACCGGAGATCCCCATGGCCATGTAGACTTTGGGCTTAACAGTCTGCCCGGAGGTCCCGACTTGGCGGGACTTTTCAAGCCACTTGGCGTCAACGATGGGGCGTGAGCAGGAGACCACGGCACCCATGGCGTCAGCCAGATCCTGGGCCACTTCAATATTGTCTTCATCTTCAATACCCCGGCCGATGGAAACCAATACGTCGGCCTTGGTGATATCAACATCACCCACTTCAGCTTCCACCACTTCCAGAAATGTTCTTTTGGCCGAGAGGTCTCCGGCATCGCCGGATTTGTCAACGACAGATCCGGACGCGCCACCGTCAGTCGGGGCAAAGGCCCCCGGACGGATGGTGATGACGGCACCCGCAGACGCATCGCAGGTGACATGGGTGGAAACCGCACCGCCCAGTTCCTGGCGGATCAGTTTCAAGATCCCCCCGTCCATGCCTTCAAAATCAACAGCGTCAGCCGCATAGGCGGAATCCAGCTTAATGGAGAGGCCTGGGGCCAGATCCATGCCGAATGTATCATGGGGAACGAGCACAATGGCGTCGGCCGGCAGAATGTTGACCAGGGCTTTTCTAACGATTTCGGCATTGGGATAGGCCAGGGCGGCATCGTCAATTTTAATAACTTCCGAATAGGTTTTGGTCAGTTCATTGGCCACTGTGTCCAGGTCAGCACCGGAACCGGTAACCACAGCAGTAAGAGAAGCGCCGGCATCAATCTTTTTTGCAGCATCCGGGAACTCCAAAGCCACATCTTCGGCCACCCCGTTTTTAAATGGAACATATGCAAAAATCTGTGTCATGATCAAAGACCTCCTTTGGCTTTCAGCTTCTCAATCAATTTTTCAATAATTTCATCGGTGGAGCCTTCAAGCATTTCAGCGCCATCGCCCAGATCAGGTACAAAATAATCCACGCGTTTGGTCTTTGCACCGGCCTCGCCTACGCTGCCGGCGTCCACACCAAGGTCACCGGCCCCTTTTACGGGGATCTCGACACTGGCGACCTTACGGATGCCACGGATACCAACATAGCGGGGTTCGTTGATACCGGTCTGGATGGAAAGGACGCAGGGCAGTTCAATTTCGTTCATCTCCTGGTTGCCGCCTTCAATCTCCCGGCCCACTTTGATTTTGCCGTCAGCAGGCTCAATCTTGTTCACCAGGGACGCATAGGGATAATCCAGCATGGCAGCCAGCATGCCGCCAATCTGCCCTGCCCCTTCATCGGCCTGGGCACCGGTGAGAATCAGGTCATACTTGCCCTTTTCAACTTCAGCTTTAAGAATGGCGGCAATACCTTTACCGTCAGATCCGTCAAAGGCGTCATCACAAAGAAGCACACCGTTATTGGCTCCCATGGCCATTTCACGCCTGAGTACCTCTTCAGCCTCATCATCACCCACAGTGACGACCGTGATGCTGCCGCCCAGGTTGTCCACAATCTGGATAGCCTCTTCAACAGCATAGTTGTCCCACTCATTCACGGAATAGACCAAATCATCACGATCCAGATCATTGCCGTCGGAATTGAGTTCAAATTCGTTCTCAGCAGTATCCGGAACGCGTTTGACGCACACCAAAATGTCCATTATTGTCTCCTTAAGCTTTTTTGGTCTGCCGGGTTCATGTGCACCGGCAGCCATATATTGTTAAGCGTTGATTATGCTAAATGTTCCTCAATGAGCTGCGTAAAATCAATGGCTTCCATCTCGCCTTCTTTTCCGGCCACCTTAATGGCATCCTGGATATTTACCAGGCAGAACGGACAGGCCGTGACTATCACATTGGCACCGGCTTCGGCCGCCATATTCACCCGGAGAACCCCCATGCGGGTCTCCTCTTCAGGTTCATAAAACAGCATCAGCCCGCCGCCGCCGCAGCAAAAGGATCTATCGCGGCTTTTTTCAAGCTCCACCCGGGTCAGGCCGGCAATGGCATCCAAGGCCTGCCTCGGGGATTCATAGATACTGTTGTGGCGCCCCAGATAGCAGGGATCATGGTATACGTACACTTTATCCCGATCGTTGCACGGTTTCATGGTCAGCGCTCCGGATTCAATCTTTTCAGCCACAATTTCACTGATATGTTTGACAGGGGGCAGGCCTGTATAGTCTTTTTTCAACGCATTCAGGGCATGGGGGTCGGCCGTGACAATCTGTTTAACACCGGATTCAAGAATGGCCTCTGTATTCTGGGCTTTGAGCTCCTGGTAAAGCATCTCCTCGCCAAACCGGACCACCTCGTTGCCGCTGTCTTTTTCACCTTTTCCCAGAACACCGAAGTCCACACCGGCCTTTTCGAGGATGATGGAAGTCCTGCGGGCAATTTCCTGGATATTGTCGTCATAGGAAGTAATACTGTCCACAAAGTAGAGGGTCTCGGCCGTATCCTTGCCCAGATCCTTGACCGTATGGGTCTCGGCAAAGGTTTTCTCCTTGGCCCAGTCGGCACGTTTTTTCTCCATCTTACCGTAGGGATTGCCGCGTTTTTCAAGGGCTTTCAGGGGTTTTTGCAGGGATTGGGGCACCATGCCCTCATCCACCATGCCGCGGCGCAGATCAACCATCTTATCGATATATTCAATACCCAGGGGGCACTCCTGTTCACAGGCACCGCAGGTGGTGCAGGACCAGATTTCATCTTCCGTATAAATATCTTCCACCAAAAGCTTATCGGATTTATAAATCACGCCGGACTTGATGGGATAATTCTTAAAAATCAAATCCCGGGCCTTGATGGTGATAAACCGGGGGGACAAAGGCCGTCCGGCGGCATTGGCCGGGCACTGGTCGGAACAGCGGCCGCAGTCTGCACACGAGTAAAAATCAAGCATGTGCTTCCAGGTGAAATCCTCAAGGTGTTTAACACCGAACGATTCAAGGTTGTCCAATTCTCCATCGGAAACACCGTATTTCACCGGCTTGATATTGCCTGTTTTCACCCGCATGAAAAAGACGTTGAAAATAGAGGTGATGACATGGAAATGTTTTCCCAGGGGCAGAAAGCACAGAAAAAAGAAAAAGGTGACATCATGCACATAATACATGATGATGTGCAGGCCCTGGAGGGTTTCCAGGGATGCCATTTGCAGCATCTTTGAAAAAATCCACGCCAGGGAAAACAGGGCCGGAAAGTGGGCTTCGCCGGCGGACTGATAGTTATAAGCCGCAGCAGACGCCTCAAAAAGACTTTCGGAAATCATCAGGGTGGAGATGATGCCCAGAACAAAAACAGCTTCTGCCGTATGGTCATGGCCATATTTTTCGGGTACGGCGTATCGGGCGGGCTTTTTAATGCCCCGGCGCCAGGCCGCAATGATACAGGCCACAAGAACGGCTGTGGCGGCGTAATCTTTCAAGACGCTGTAAACAATGCCAAGTCCGCCGCCCAATCCGGGAAACACAAATCCGTCAAACAGCCCTTCGATCACAAGGCTTGTGGAGCGGATGGAAAGGATTAAAAACCCGGCAAAAATAATGATATGCAGGACGCCTGCCTGCATATATCTGGGCTGGCGGATCTGGCCCAGCCAGACAACGATCAGATTTTTTATCCGTTCCGGGATATTGTTAAGGCGATAGTCCGGATTGGCCCGGACCAGAGGAGCGATTCTCCGGGCCATGATGTAGGTAAAAAGCCCGACACCAATTACCGGCAGAAGAAATGAAAAAATCACTGTTGGAAAGAAACCGAACAACATGTAGTTTGCCGGAGCAATGATCATAGACATACCGAACTTACCTCCATATTAAATAATAAGTGTAGTGATTCCAGGCTCAGTGTGCTTTAGTAAACATCTCCTCTGGCGTCAAGCAAAAAGCATAAATGATCGTTCAACGCACCTATCCCTTCCCAGATATCTCTGGTAGGAAAAAACCCTATTTTAGTGCCCGCCCAACGAAGTAATCTGCAAAATTTCCAGGTTTTTGTTCAAACACTTTGTATTGTTTAGATTCAGCCCTCCCGGACACCCGTCATAAAAAGATCCACCAGGGGATCGGCCATGGTGCCGAGATCGTAGCGCCCCTGGGCATTGACCCAGGTGGAAATAACACCTTCCACAGCACCGAGGATGAAGCGTTTCACAAGCCCGACAAAAAGATCCTGGCGCATGCTGCCCTCAATCTGACCCTGCTCTATGATATCCGACAAAAGATCAAAGTACATTTTGGAGATATTTTTAACCTGGGACTCAATATCCCTTAAATATCTTACCTCGGATTGAAAAATAACGGCCATGCTCTTGTCACCTTGGAACTCGTCAAGATGACAGCGAATCAGATTTCTCAACTTGTTCTCAGCATCCGTGCCTTTGGCCACGGCAGTATTCATTTTTTCAAACACCGAATCGGTTTTGAAGCTCAGGTACTGATAAAGGATATCGTCCTTGTTCTTGAAATAAAGATATAACGTACCGTCCGCCACCCCGGCCTTGGCGGCAATCTGTGAGATGGTAGCCCTGTAAAACCCATGTTCAGCAAATACGGCACCGGCACTGTTTAAAATTTTATGATATTTCTCGGACTTACTTTTCTGCAAATGTGTTTATCCTTATTGTTACCTAAATGAATAACGGATCATCCACCTGCCATTAGATTCGTGCAAACTAACTACAGATTCATACAAATGTCAAGGCTCCCCACATGCTCAGAACGCACACTTAAACTAAATATACGCTTATAATTACAGTCAATTATAAAACACATGTTTTATCATGACCGCACCAATCATTTTTTTACCCCCCCCACCCCACGCCCATGAACATGCATTCATCAAAAACGAAAAACATGCAAATTCAATACATTCTTCTAACCTTTATATAAAATTATGTTCATTGCTTTTATTGAACTTGATTTTAGGTTATTTTAATGTAAAAAGTTTATGATTCCTAACCATTCTTTACACAGACGATATTACTTACATACGGGAGGATTCCACCATGACCCATTCACAATCCGAAGAATACCGCAAACTGCTTGATTACGGCAGACCCCCCAATGTGAAAAAGTGCTTCCCCAACTCCAAAGCACTCATTGTCAGCGGGAAATATATCGACCGCGCCATGCTGGCCAAAGGCAACTGCATGACCATTGCGGCCAACGGCAGAAACGCCTTTGTCATCAAAGGGACCCTTGCTGCGGCCCAGCGCGCCAATGCGGCTGTCATCATTGAAATTGCCCGTTCCGAGGGCGGCACCAATGCCTATTGCGCCACAAGCCTTTGGAACATTGCAAGACAGACCGATGCCTACATGAATGAAATGGGGATCACCGTTCCCGTGGCTATCCATGCAGACCATTTCGGCATTAAAAAACCCGAAGACATTACACCTGCTAAAACCGAAATCCGATCTTTATTTGACACCGGCATTACCTCCATTGCCATTGACGCATCCCACATGCCCGATGACCAGAATCTTTTGGCCAATATTGAGTTGAACCCCTATGTACCTGAATGGGCAGGCCTTGAAACCGAAGTGGGTGAAATAAAAGGTGAACAGGGGCTTTCAACGGCTGAAGAAGCGCTGTTTCTAATCCAGGGGCTCAATGCCCACGGCATTTTTCCGGACTGGATCGCCCTGAACAACGGCACCACCCACGGCATTGAACAAAGTGATGCGGGCATCAATGTCGATCTGACGGCACAAATCCATGACAGTTTGGCCCCTTACGGCATCTCCGGTGCCCAGCACGGAACATCGGGGAATAATTCCGAGCGGCTGCGCGAGATTGCCAAACGCACCAAAACCACAAAAGCCAATGTTGCCACGGCCCTGCAGATGATCTCATGGGGGGTGAAGGTCAATGATTTCGGCAACGCCATCATGGATGCGTCGGGCAATTTCATCAAAGAATCCGGCAAAGGGGTTTCCCAGGCCGTCTGGCAAAAGATGTGCGCGGTTGCGGCAGCCAATGACTGGCAAAAGGGCAATTTCAAAAAACTGAACAACCCCTTTGAGAATACGCTGACAGCCCAGGATGCTACGATTAGGGAACGAATGGTCAAAGATGTGGAAAATTTTGTATTTACGCTGCTCACCGATGTGTTCAACGCAACCGATACCGCAGACCTGGTGAAAAAACATATTCTGGAAACCCAGTCCCATACCCCAGGCTTCAAAGCGGAAAAAATTGAAAATAAAGAAGATTGGACCCGGGAAAAAATTATTGAGAAGGCCGCCAAGATCACCTCAGATAAAGGCCCTGAAGGAGATTTTGATGATTAAAACTTTTTTCTAAAGTTTTAATTTTGCCGAGCCGATATTGGGTTTAAGGAGAAAACTAAAATGCAGATACCTTCATACCAAATACAAAATGTCTTGAAAGTCTATTCAAGGCAATTTAGCCAAGGCAAACTGCTGGGAAAAAATAAATTCAGCGATGCCGGAAAGGTTTCTGCAGACAGTGTCAGCATCTCATCGGAAGGCAAACGCCAAGCCATCATAGATAAGGTTGCAAGCAACATTGTCGATAAGATTATCACCGAGGGCCCCAATGAAAAAGATGAGGCCCGGATCACCGAACAGATTGAAAAAGAGCTGGGGAAAAAAATTGATTTTACCAAGGGAAGAAATCAATTCACCTACACCTCGGTTGATGAAAATAATAATAAGGTTGTCCAGACCTTGTCCGTGGAGGATTCCAAGTTTATCGTAGAACGGATGACGGAACTGGCACGCCAGGTGGCTGATTCCAATATGGAATCCCAGGAGGGTGTTTAATATGAAAATTTCTAATAGCACACAGCAGTATATCAATCAAAGTTACGCTGCAAACAATGCCAACAACACCGCCAATACCGCGGCGGACCAGGGAAAGCAAACCCAGGAACTCCCTGCTGACAGCATTAATTTGTCCTCCACCACCAGGGACCTTCAAAGAATTCAGGCCGCCTCTGCCGAAGAAACCGAAGTATCAAAAGAGCGGGGACAGATGGTTGACACCCTCAAACAGCAGGTTCAGGCCAACCAGTATACAGTGAATGCCGATCAGGTCGCGGAAAAAATGATCGGTGCCATTATGAACGAAGTGGTTTAACCACCGGGTATTTTTTTCCCTCCTGCCTGATTCATGATTATATTCAGGCAGGAGTTTTTTATTCACGCGCCACAACTGATTGATTCCAAAGCAAAATTCATATAAAATAAAATTATAAAAATTTAAAAGACAGTCGGCACGTTTGCTGCATAATCTCTTCCTTAAAAAGGAGGACCATATGACCAATATTAACAACATCCAAAACATCTCCCAAATACTTGACAGTCAGTCAAACAAGGTTAGCAGGACCAGTGGGCAGGAATTTGAGTCCGTACTCAATTCAGCCCAGGAAAAATTAGAAGCGCCCGGAGAAAATTCGCAGACCAGTGAATTGGGTGAGATTTCCGCAATGGATTTTGACATTCAAACCGTATCTGAAATCGTTACGGATAAAACAGAGAAACTGCTGACCAACCTGGAACGGTATGCATTCCAGCTTGACGACACCAACGTCTCCCTAAAGGAAATTGAACCCGTGCTTGAAGGGCTCAATGAAGACGCCGCATCTTTATTGGAAGAAACGCTGTCCCTTGGCGAAGATGATCAAGACCTCATAGATATTGCCACAAGCACGGCAATTTCTGCAAAAACCGAATATCTGAAATTCCAGAGGGGGGACTACCTGTAGGCATAAAGACGATCGACATTAAGCCTTTTTTTGCCTACAAACCTGTTTGGCTGCCTGCCAGTGCACCTCTTTTTCTTCGGCAGGCATCTGCTTTAAATCAAGGCCTTTTTCTTCAATGGCGGCTTCCATCGTTCTGAATCGGTTCTCAAACTTTGACGTGGACCGATAAAGTGCCGTTTCCGGATGAAACCCGGCAAATCTTGCCACATTCACAAGGGAAAAAAGGATATCTCCAAATTCAACAATGGCATCATCCTTGTCCTTGGAGAGGGCCGCCTCAAATTCATGTATTTCCGAGACAGCCGTATCCAGAACCTGGCCCAGGTTCTCCCACTCAAACCCGGCTTTTACTGCAGATTTGGAAACTTTTAACGCCCGCAGCAGACTCGGCATGCCGCCGGGCACATTATCAAGGGCGGAAGGCCTTTCAGGGGCGCTGGAACCATTTTTTTCTTCGGCCTTGATCGCCTCCCATTGTTTGTTCAATCCATCTTCGGAGGTAATGTGGGCATCACCGTAAACATGGGGATGGCGGCGGATCATTTTCTCAGCCACGGTATTTACCACCCGGTCAAATGAGAACCGGCCCGAGTCGGCATAAATTTCCATAATAAAAAGAACCTGGAAAAGAACGTCGCCAAGTTCCTCTACGATATTATCCTCATCATCTTTGACAATGGCTTCTTCCAGTTCATACAGCTCTTCGGCCAGGCACTTCCACATGGTGGCGGGGGTCTGTTTCCTGTCCCAGGAACATCCGTTCTCTCCCCGAAGCCGTCGAATAATCTCAAGCAGGGGAATTATTGTTTCCACGTTTGTTTTAATCCTTCCAACTCTTTACTAAAATCCATCTTGATGTTCCGGGAAATAAACAGGGTCAGGGCATCGGCAACCCGGGCAAGGTAGGGTGCCGTGCGGGACGCAGCCATATGATGACTGCCGCTGGGGGTAAAGCTGGTGATAATTATAAAAAGGACGGTTGTGATAAGAATGCCTTTGGCGGCCCCGAAAATGACACCAAATGTTCTGTTCACCCAGCCTAAGAACACAATGTTCAACAATTTATGGATCAAGGCGGCCACAAGCCCCACAGCAATCAGAATCAGACAGAACAGCAGAAAGAAACAAACCAGTTTTTGAATCTGTGGCGATGAAATCCATGAATCAACATAGGGAATCAACCGGGGATAATAGGAATTGGCCCCGTAGAAACCGGCCACAACGCCCACGATGCCGGAGATCTCCCGCACCAGACCTTTAAAGCCTCCCCGGATAAGGCAAAACCCCACAATGATCAATACGCAAAGGTCAAAAAAATTCATTCGGTTCCCTTAAATTTGATTATGATTCCAAAAGCAGAGCCTGAAAAGTGTCCCGTATTTGAGCGAAAATGACCAAAGTGCAAGGTGCTGGAAATTTGTCTCCGAGAGCTACCTTCAGCTGGTTGAGTATTGCAGATTTTTTGCAACGCCCCAGTTGGATGCCGCCTCGCTCAATCACCAAGTATAAACAGATAACAGCAGGGCCAGTTCCCAGTCAAGATTTTTATTGACCTTTAAACCAATAAAATGCACCCTATAGCCCATGAAAAATCTTGAGTTTCAGAATATTACCCTTGCCCAAAAACTCTTTGGGACACACAATACCAACCTGGAAAAAATCGCCCGGGCCTTTGATGTAAAAATAAACTCCAGGGGCGGGGCAATTTCAGTGGATGGTACACAAAAACAAACAGACAAAGTAGTGGACCTGATCAGCCAGCTTTATGCGCTTTTAGAAGAAAACATACGGCTGACGCCTGCGGTGCTTGATGCCGCCATCAATGCAATCCGGCAGGGGCGTTCCACCCCTTTAAAAAAAATTTTTACCACCACAATCGTGGTAACGGCCAAGAACAAACCCATCACCCCCCGGACCCCGACCCAGTTGGCATACACCGAAGCCATCAAAACCAATGACATACTTTTTGGTATCGGTCCGGCCGGCACCGGCAAAACCTACCTGGCCATGGCCATGGCCGTTGCAGCGTTCAATAAAGGGGATATAAAAAAAATTATTCTCACCCGTCCTGCGGTGGAAGCCGGTGAGACACTGGGGTTTCTTCCCGGTGATCTGGCTGAAAAAATCAATCCATATTTGCGCCCGCTGTACGATGCCCTCTATGATATGCTTGATTTTGAAAAAGCCAGGGCCTATATTGAGCAGGAAACCATTGAGATCGCACCCATTGCATTTATGAGGGGCAGAACCCTGAATGATGCGTTTATCATCCTGGACGAGGCCCAGAACACCACCTCCCAGCAGATGAAAATGTTTTTGACCCGGATTGGATACGACTCGAAGGCCATTGTCACAGGGGATATCACCCAGACAGACCTGCCCGGAGGAAAAAAATCGGGTCTGGTGGAAGCCAGAAAACTGCTCGCCCGGATACGGGGAATCTCATTCATAGAATTCTCAAAGGAAGATGTTGTCAGGCACCGGCTGGTGTCCGATATTATAGACGCTTATGAAAAAAGCAAATAACCAGGGTTGGCTTAAGCGGGCCGGGCAAGACCTGGCATGCACCCCGTATCTGCCGCCCTTTCTGTTTTTACTGGTCGTAACTCTATTCACCCTGGCCCAGACCTTTGACCACAGTACAGAATCCTATGTATATCAAATAGGGGATGTTGCAAACAGGGACATCAAAGCACCCAAGGATTTCTTCATAGAAGACAAGGCCACCAACCTGGCCAAAATAGACGCAGCCAGGACATCAATCAAAACAGTATATGATTTTGATGCCAACCTATTAAGTAATATAACCGCCGGCATTTCATCGGCCATGCAATTTGGGCGGGGGCTATTCAAAGAGAAGGAAAATACCCTGCCCCCGCCGCCGTTCGAAGCGGAATCTGGGGAAGCCATTTTACCGGAAGCACCGGAACCCTCCTTTTCCATGGCCCTGGCGATCAAACCCGAATTTGAAAAAAAGCTGGGTGTAGAAATCTCCAAAGGCGCATTCCAGATCCTGTTCAAGGAAAAATTTTCCGAAGAGGTGACAGGATATTTAACCGCTATCATCAGCACCATTTTGACCAACGGGGTCGTAAGCAATAAAGAGATTCTGTTGGCTGAAGAGGAAAAAGGGATCTCCCTGAGAACCATCCAGTCCGACAAGGAGCGGGTGATTACAAATCTCAAGGTATATTACGGGCCGGACCAGGCCAAGACCATGGTAAGGGTGGTGGGGCAGCCCATGCTGAAAGGCGTCAATTACAGTCTGGCCAACCTGGTTGTGGATATCTGCCAGCGGCTGTTGCGGCCCAACATCACCCTGAATAGAAATGAAACCAAGAAGCGCATCCGGGAAGCCCAGGCCCAGATCAAACCCACCCTGTACCAGATCAAAGCCGGTGAAATGCTCATCCGGGAAGGAGAACGGGTTGATGAACTCAAACTGGTCAAGCTCAACGCCTTGAGCGATCAGGCCGAGGATAAAGATGTAATCATGACCATCACCGGCATCTGCATGTTCACAAGCCTTTTGCTCCTTGTGGTCTATTTCCTTTATCTCAAAGACCATCCCAAGCTCAGCCGGGACATGAACAAGCACATGACCTTTCTGACCCTGGGCCTTTTGCTGTACATCGGATTTACCGAGCTTGCCGTGTACATTGCCCATGCCTCGAATCCGGAAATATCCGGCAAAATTGCCTCCAGCGCAATATATATGGTGGTACCCATACCTGCGGCAGCCATGATCACCTGCATTTTTCTGGGATTTGACATTGCCCTCTATTTTGCCCTGGTACTTTGCAGTCTATGCACCATATCATTTGGCTGCGGGTTCCAGGTTTTTTTATTCTTTTTTCTGTCCAGTGTTACAGCGGCCTACTGGATCAAGGAACGCAACGAGCGCCACCACTTCATCGTGGCCGGATTTAAACTGGCGTTTTTCAATGCCTGCCTTGCCATTGCCCTGGGTTTTTTCATGCCGGCCGAGGCGTTACCCTGGGCAACCTTGGTTAAACAGGTGACAATGGCCGTGGGGGGCGGTGTATTTGCGGCCATTCTGACGGTGGGCTTCACACCGCTCATCGAAGTGTTGTTCAATTACACCACGGCGGCAAAGCTGCTGGAATTTTCAAACCTGGACCAGCCCCTGATCAAAAAATTAATGATTGAGGCGCCGGGCACCTACAATCACAGCGTTATCGTTGCGACCCTTGCCGAAGCCGCCGCATCCGCCATCCATGCAGACAGCCTCAAGGCCAAGGTCATGGCATATTACCATGACATCGGAAAACTGGACAAAACCATGTATTTCATTGAAAATCAGTCCGACGGACGGAATCGCCATGACAAGCTCTCCCCGTCTATGTCCGCATTAATCCTCATCGGCCATGTTAAAAAAGGCGTGGAGATGGCCAAAAAATACAAGCTGGGCAATGAAATTGTGGAGGGCATCATCCAGCACCACGGCACATCCCTGATCAAATATTTTTATAACAAAAGTCTGAAAGCCGGAAATGAAAACATCAATGAAGATGATTTCAGATACCCGGGCCCCAAACCCCAGACACGGGAGGCGGGCATCGTCATGCTTGCAGATGTGGTTGAAGCGGCCACCCGGGCCCTTGAGCGCCCGACCCCATCCAGAATCAAAGGCCGTGTCAAAGAGCTGATCAATGACATCTTTGCCGACGGGCAGCTCGAAGAGTGCGAAATGACATTGAAAGACCTTCACCAGATCGCCAAAAGTTTCAATAATATTTTGACCTCTATTTATCACAGCCGCATTGAATACAATGACAAGCCCCAAGATAGAAAACAAGACAAAAAGCAGGACAAGAATGGAAAACCTAAAGATACTGATAGACAACCAGCAAGAGGAGAGGCTGCCAACAGCCCCCCTGCACAAAAAGACCGAACAGATCTTAAACGCCTTGGGTTGTGACGACCACGAAATTTCCATCGTGATCACCGACGATGCCCAGGTCAGGGAGTTGAACCGGACATACCGCAGCAAAGACAAGCCCACCAACGTGCTCTCCTTTCCCATGCAGGAGGGAGAATTCTCGGACATCACCCCGGGCCTTCTCGGGGATGTGGTCATCTCCCTTGATACCGCCGAGGCCGAGGCCCGGGCCGCAAATATCACCACAGACGAACGAATGTCTCAACTCTTAATACACGGCATTCTTCACCTGATTGGATTTGATCATGAATTGGGCGAAAACCAGGCCCGTGAAATGGAAGAAAAAAGCCTGGAACTTCTCAGGATCATAGAGCCCAATATCAATCTGACCGCTTTTTAAAAAATTATAAGGATATTAGTATGGCTGAATTGGCTGTAAATGTAGACCATGTGGCAACCCTGCGCCAGGCAAGGGGTGCCAAATACCCGGAACCGGTCCAGGCCGCCCTGGCCGCAGAAACTGCGGGGGCCGATGCAATTGTGGTGCATCTGCGTGAAGACCGCCGCCACATCCAGGAACGGGATGTCCGCCTGATTTCCCAGACCATAAAGACCCGGTTGATTCTTGAAATGGCCGCCACCAGTGAAATGCTTGGCATTGCCCTGGATATCAAGCCTGAAACCGTCACCCTGGTACCCGAAAAAAGAGAAGAGCTGACCACCGAAGGGGGGCTGGATGTCATCACCCATATGGAGCACATCCGCCAGGCCGTCACCACCCTGAAAAATGCCGGCATCAAGGTCTGTATTTTCATTGATCCCGATCTGGATCAGATCAAAACCGCCCACAAAATCGATGCCGATTCCATTGAGATCCACACCGGCGCATTCTGCGATGCCGTTACCGCCTATGACCGGGAAAAAGAATACGCCAGGATTGTGGATGCGGCAAAAATCGGCTCCCGCCTGAACCTGGGCGTTCATGCAGGCCACGGCATCTGTTACCAATCCATCAAAGCGTTCAAGGGATTGTCTGAAATCACGGAATACAGCATCGGACATGCCATCATCTCAAAGGCAGTCATGACAGGCATGGACACGGCAGTCAGGGATATGGCGCAATTAATTAGAGATCTGTGATTTACATTTGTTCCATTGATCTGATATAGTCCTTTCTTAACTGGATTTTTTAAAGTATTTAAAATATTTAAAAATACCGGAAATCATTCCCCGGTGAATAAATTATCAAAATGCACCATATCAAAATGAATCAGGAAACACTTCTCATCATTGATGATGAAATCTCCATCAGGGAAAGCCTGGCTGATTTATTCGAGGATAAAGGATACCGGGTTTTCACAGCCGAAAATGGCCATGAGGGCCTGGACCTGTTTTTCCGGGAAAATGTGGACGTGGTCATCACGGATCTGCTCATGCCGGTCATGGACGGACTTGAGGTCATGCGCACCATCCATGAATCCGACCCGGACCAACCCATGATCGTGATTTCAGGCGCCGGCAAAAAGCAAGATGTCATCCAAGCCCTTCAGATGGGTGCCAAAGACTATATTTCCAAACCCATCATTGACCTGGACATCATTGTCCATGTGGTAACAAAAGTTTTCGAGAACCGACGTTTGGCCAAAGAGAACAAGGCCTACAGTGAACAACTGGAAAAAAGCGAACGACAGTACAGGACCATTACCGAACAAATTGCAGAAGGGGTACTGACCGTAGATGGGCAAGAAAATATCACCTTTGTCAATCCGGCATTCTGCAAAATGATGGGCTATCCGGCGGACAAACTGACGTCAATGAACCTTGGGGAGATCTCCACCCAAGAGAGCTTTAAGGTGATACTTGAACAGACCCAGATCCGGAAACAAGGTAAAACCAGCCGGTATGAAATCCAACTGATACATGCGAATACAAACACCGTACATGTGGAACTGACCTGCAGCCCCATTAACCAGAGCAAAGATCAGGCCTATACCGGCACCATTATCATGGCCCGGGACATCTCCCGGCGCATTAAACTACAGCGCCAATACGAACAGTTCATTAAATCCCCCCAGGAGATCCCCGAACATGCCATTGCCATCTGCGCCAACTGCAAAAAAATCAGGGGAAAGAACAACCTGTGGAAAGACATTGAAAAGGCCTTTGACCATTTAATATTTTCCCACGGCATCTGCCCGGCTTGCTGCGAAAAATTGTACCCGGGCCTTAATCTCGAAGATACAGACCTATCATAGACCCGGCAAACGCTTAGCTTAACAACCCTGCCGAACGTGCCGACCGGCTCACGCCGCATTCATTGTTGGACCCGGAAGATATATACGTTTTCTTCAGGGCCACCGGGCTGTTATCCATCAAAAACCCCTGCCCGGCCCACGCCAGAAGGTCTGCGTCATTGTAATCGTTTCCCACGGCAGTCACCTGTTCCCGCCTGACACCAATTTGCCGGGCCAGCCATTGGGACGACGCGCTCTTGCTGACCCCGGCAGAAAATACCTCTATCCACAACGATGTATGATCCAAAGGGGATGTCGCGGGAATCACACTGAACCCGGACAGTTCACTGCGCAGCGTATCCAGACGCGCCCATGGAAATCCGCCGGGCACAATGGCCAGCACCTCAGTGGACTGGTCATAAATCGTGGATTCCGCCCCAAGGGGCGTCCCAAAATCCGAATACATCTCCATCCGCCGCTGGAAATCCCAATTGCTGCCGGATGTGGATTTAAACAAAAAATACGAGGTGTCGGGAATGGCTTTATGGATCATATAATCAAATCCATAACGGTCAAAGCAGGCCGCGATTTTCAACACCCCGTCCCTGGGGATGGAACAGGAACGGATCAACCGGCGCCCGGGCCAGGCCATAATGCCGGCGCCGGTGGAAAAAATCAGATAATCCAGGGACAGAGCTTCGGGGGCAAGTCCCATATGCCCAAG
Source organism: uncultured Desulfobacter sp. (assembly GCF_963666675.1). Lineage (NCBI taxonomy): Bacteria > Pseudomonadati > Thermodesulfobacteriota > Desulfobacteria > Desulfobacterales > Desulfobacteraceae > Desulfobacter > uncultured Desulfobacter sp. Next base: position 4,873,419 of record NZ_OY762929.1, read on the forward strand.
GGCGCGCCTGAAGGAATAAAGGCTGCGCCCTGTGGCGATGACCGTGATCACACCGGCAGATCTCAATTCGGCCAGGGTATCCAGATCCCGGCCACGGATACGTTTGTCGTCCGTGAGCAGCGTACCGTCAAAATCAGTGATAAACATTGCCGGCATGTTAAACTTGCCCTTTGATCGGACTGTTAGAAGATGGAAGCACTATAATAATCTTAATGTATCGGGCGCGGTCCTATCTCTTTTTCTCCAGTGCTGCCCGTAAAATGCTTTCCATGGACCCAAAAGATGAACCGCCCTTGGAACTTTTTGCAAACTGCTTCCAATTGCCCGAGGTTTTCTGATCCGGGGGCGCAAGGGTCATACGCCGGTTATCCTCGTCCACTTCCTGGATCAGCACCGGTATGGTATCCCCGGGTTTAAGAGACTCAAGCTTTCCTGCATCTGCGGACTGGCGAAGATTTGACATGGGCATCAAGCCGGTAATGCCGGGTTCCAGGCGGATAAAGAGCCCAAACCCTTCCTTTTTCTCCAGGGTTCCCTCTACGACACTGCCCACGGAGTACTTGGCCAGGACACCGGTCCAGGGATCGCCCGCCGCATCTTTCATGCTCAACGAGATCCGCTTGCTGTCCATGTCAATGGCCTTGATTCTCACCTGGACACTCTCACCGACGCTCACTTCGTCCTCGGGACGCAGCACCCGTTTCACATGGCTCATTTCAGATATATGAACCAGACCATCAACGCCCGGGGCAATCTCCACAAAAGCCCCGAAAGAGGTCAAACGGACCACTTTACCACTGACCTGGTCTCCGGTGCTGAAGCTAGTGCCGATGTTATCCCAGGGATTACCAGAGGTCTGTTTAACGGACAAAGAAATTTTGGGGGAATCCGAATTGGGCTTTTCAATCTTTAATACCTTAACCGGTAGAATATCATCCACCCGGACCACCTCTTCGGGCTTTTCCACCCGGGACCAGCTCAGTTCGGAAATATGGGCCATGCCTTCCACGCCGGGGGCAAGTTCGATAAAGGCACCGTAGGACATCAGCTTGATCACCTTGCCCTGGACCGTATCTCCTTCGGCCAGTTCTTTCATGAATGAGGCCCGCTCTTCCTTGATCTGTTCGTTGAGAAGTTCCCTGCGGGAGACAACAATATTTCTTCCCTTTTCCTCATACCGGGTAATCAGAAAATGGTGGGTCTGACCCTCGTAATCCTCGGGGGTTTCCACATATTTAACATCAATCTGGCTCACGGGACAAAACGCCCTTTTACCCAGAACTTCCACGGAGAAACCGCCTTTGACAACGCCGGTCACCCGGCCTTCAACCGGGGTGTGCCCGCGATAGGCATCCTCGATCATGGCAGCCATTCCGGCGCCGGAAACCGCCTTGGACAAAATCACTTCACTTTCGCTCAAGGAGACCACGTACAGTTTAAGGATATCACCCACTGAATACTGAAACTCACCCTCTTCATCCAGCAGTTCGGACTTATCCACCACACCGTCTGACTTTGTCCCCGTGTCCAGATAAACTGAATTTTCTCCGATGGAGATGATCTGTCCTTCCACCATATCCCCGGGTTTGAATTCCCGGCCGATTTTTGAATCATAGGCATCAAGCATCTGCTCAAAGCTCATCTCATCGGTGCTTTGGTCAATGCCGTTGTCAGTGTTCTGAGTTTTGTCGTCCTCAAACCTGTCGTTCATTTTCTTCTCCCGGCCCTCAGTTTTTTAACGCTGACGGGTCCGTTGTTAATTTAAGTTTTCGCCAAAAATTTGAATCATAATACAATCATTGAATTTTGTCGAAGCAAAACAATGTCTAATAAAACAGTTGAGCATAAATGTCCACTGTGAGTTACATGCCCGCTGGATCACCGTATGCAAAAATGAGGTTTGCTTTGCCGTTTCACTCGCCATGAAAACAAAACTCTGTGCTCTCTGTGTTCTCTGTGGTTAAATAAAACCGTGGGCGAAGCCCACAGATGATACACACCAAGAAATTTAAAGAAAATTTAATTCCTTCGGAATCCTTGTTTTCAACCCACCGAGAGCACAGAGGTTCGGCTTTCGCCAAACTACACAGAGAGTGGATACCGTAAACTTTCTTAGCGTCGTGTATTATACCTGAAAAAAACGAAAACCGTTATTGCCGCTTACATTAATCCCAATAGCCTTTTGAGGTTGATGTCGTAATAACACGCCAGGGTGGAACACCAAAGGCCGTTACCAAAACGGCGGGGACGTAGAAAGACAGGTACCTGCCAATTTTCAGGCTCGGCCATGTAACGGGTCTTGTCCACATAACAATAGCCGTCATTGATAATTTGCTCAAAACTGCTGACGGCATATGGAATTTTTTTCATGTAGGGCCTTAATCTAATGTTATAACATTAAGCACTAAATATTTTTTTTACCATGAAGAATATATATTGAAAAATGAATTTTCATGTCCTTTATGCACTTGGTGTAGATTCCGACGAGCTAATCCCATAAAAATCTCAGGTTTGATTACCCGGCTGGCAATTGATTACAGAAAAGCCGGGAGAGCTTTTGCCCTCCCGGCTTTAATCATGTAGACAGCAGTCTACCGCACTGAGTTATCCCTGGCGCCGGAGTCCCCTCTCAAGCGCTTCCGTTTCACTCAGATTCGTTGAACCATTCCGAGTTGTAAATGAGCTCGGCGGTCACATTTTTTTCATTGTGATAATAGGCCTCCTCAAGACAGATCGTCGCCATATTCATTACGTCCCGTCTGTTTCCCCGGGTGGAACTTGCGATCAAATCCATTGCTTCTTTGGTAAACAGGTCCGATGGAGCTTGTGCATTTTTAAGACGGATTTCGATAAAATGCTGGGTTTCATACTCGTTCATGGCATTAATTTTCATAATGCCGGTGAGCCGGGATCGTATCGGTGCCATTGCATAAAGTCGAAGTTGCCTGAACAGAGAGTCGTCCCCGACAAGGATAAGGGAGGCTGCGCTTCTCTGTTTAGAGGTTTGGACCAGAAGAGAGCAAAGATCCCAGAGGGAGTCGGATTCGATGCGCTGGGCATCATCGACGATCAGCACCGGATGACGTGAGTTGGCCTGGTTGGATAAGGATTCAATATGCTGCTGAACCCTTGTAATCAAAGGCATTCCCCGGCTTTTGATATCCACCCCGAGGGTCTGGGCAAGAATGCGTGTCAGTCCGTTTCTTGGATGACCGGCATAGGGCAGCATAACCGGGAGGTATGCATTTCGATCCAGATCCGATACCAATGCATGAATCAAGGTGGTTTTTCCGGTCCCTGAAGGGCCGCACAGTGCGGTGCTTTTGCCATGGTGCAGCAAACGTTTTATGGTATCGAGTTTGCGCAGGTCCTCTTTGGGTAGCCAGAGTTTGCGCTGTTCATAGGTGTCGGCAAAGGGATGGTACTTCCAGCCAAAAAAATCGGCCATGGGCGCCTGTTCTATGGTATGGGTGTCTTGCATGATTACCTCCCTCTATATGCGTTTTGGATGGGATCAATTGGTTTGGCCGGTTTCATTTCCGGTCCGTACCAGATTCGGTCAAGGTTCCATGGCATAAACCAGATGTCGAGGCGCTGGCCGGGTAAGGCGTCTGCCACCTCATAGGACCGCTTTTTAAGCCTGACGGTATTATTCAGGTAAACTTTGCACCGGCGCTTCATTCTAAATAAAGGCTCGATATCAATCGTTTCCGGTAGAGGGATGCAGGCACTTTGATGCCCAAGCCGTTTCTGCAAAGGGGTCATGCCCAGGCTGCTGTGAATACGCCGATGATAAGTCGACAGCCATTGTGAAAAGGCCTTGTTCAACCCGTCCAGAGTATGGGCCGGGGCATTTTTGCCCTCAAGGAACTGATCCCGGACGGTCCGGAAGAATCGTTCCACTTTACCCCTTCCCCTGGGTTGGCCCGGCGGCGTATGGATCAGATGGATACCCAGGTTGGCACAAACAAATTTAAGATGTTTGCTTGCGTAACAGGCCCCGTTGTCCGTATAGAACCGACGCGGTTTGCCATGGGTTCGAACGGTGGCCATCAGTGCCATCATCATTACCTCGGTGCCCTCACTGGTAAAAAAACCGGCATGAACCACATATCTTGTGGCATCGTCAATAATGGCATGCAGATAGGTTTTGCGTTTTTGGCTGTTCACTCTGATCTTTGGGCCGTGAAGAAAGTCTGCAGTCCACATTTGACCAAAGAACTGATATTGAAAGGGCCGAGCCGGATCATGCACCGTCAAATGGGGATCTCGTTGAAGGTTGCATGTCCGGGCAAAGCGATAAAGCGTGGAACGGGCCGGAGACTGCATATCCCAGACTTTATCCTGAACCAGCTGTTCGATCAAACGGGCAAAAGTCCATCTGGGATGTTCCTGCCGCAGTTGAAACAATCGGTCCGAGATCGCCCTGGGTACGGCATGGTGGGTGCCGGTGTTTTTCCTTTGGGCATCGTTTAACGCCGGCAGGCCGCCGTTCCGATAACGATAAAACCATTTTCTTAAGGTTTCCGGAGAAAAGGACACAAATTGACCGTCAGGCCGGCGATACTGAACTCCGGCAATTCTGATCAGTGCCTCCTCCATGGTCTCTACCTCTTCATTTCGATGAAGAAGACTGCTGATAATGCCGTATCGCCAGACAGCGAGATCGGCTGGGTCAGGTATTGGCATGACCACCTCCTTAATTGATAGTTGGAATTGGTGGCATATCAACATAACCGACTGTAATTTAACAATGTATGTTTTGTGTTGATGGTAATTTAACCCATCTTCCAGGGAAAAAACTCTGGGAAACATCCCTGGTAAAGTCCGGCCAGAAGGAGGGCGGATCCGGCCCCCATTCGGCAACAGTCTTTTCCCGGGAAAACCAGGGCATGAATTTTTGAAAAAAGATCCTGAGCCGTTTAGCAACACCCCGGGTGCACCCAAAGAATCTTGCCGTCTGTGCCTGGTTCATTCCGGCACTGACCATGGCTGCGCAGCAGCATATCGCCTCAAGGGTGTGACGGACGACCGGCATGATGGATTCAGGAAGAACAGAAAAACTTTTCCATGGACACAGGGGCGATTTGCACAAATAGCGCTGAACCCTTATTTCTGTGTCGTCTTGGGGATGATTTCGCGGATAGGTTCCGTTACGGATGGTCAAAGAACTCGAACAATGGCAGCAACGAACCTGTTGTTTTTCCTTGGCAGATGACTGATTTCTTATTATGCTTTCTTTCATAAGCAGGGTCGGGGTTGTGGTGGTGATGGTTTTGGCGAACTTAATCTATACCACAATCCCCCCCTCTTATCCCCCCCAAAGGGGGGGAGGAGGATGCCAAGGCATCGGGCGGTTCCTGCTGTCTACCGATGTGCCTTTTCTTTTTTAAAAAATCTTATTTAACAAGCTCATTATTTTCTCAGAAAATGTAACGATAGGTGGGATTTTTAGATGATATAGAGGTACTGTAGGGAAAGAATTAACACTTGGATGGTAAAATTAAAATCATCTTAAATTTATGGCGATGGGCACCCATAATGAAAGAAGTTAACGGCCATTACCGGTAAAAAGGTTACACGCCATATAATAGATATCAAACACCTTGTATTTTCTAACCTTGAGCTAAATTTAAAAGTAGACTAATCTTAGTTCGAATGCTTGGGGAGGATTGATTTAACGGGGCAATGAAAAAAAAAAAACAGTACCTGTTTCCGCATCAGATGTGAAATCTACCCTCCCTTTTAAATATTTCTCACCAAACAATTTCATTGAATAAGTTCCCAAGCCCCTTCCCATATCTGCCTTGGTGCTGAAGTAACGCTGAAAAAGCCGTTTTTGAAAATCCTCTGGGATATAACTGGCATTCCATATTTGCCAAAAAACATTGCCTGGTTCTTCTGTTACCGTTATTTGTATTTCGCCTTTCTCGGGTGTAGCCTCTAGTGCATTAAGGACCATGTTACCCAAGACTTTTGAAACCAGCAATATATCAGTTTTAATCGTTATAGCCTCGTTGGGCCAGGTTTCCCGAATTCGTCTATTCTTCAGTGCTTCGTGTCCATCCACAATCAAGTGAAGCTCCTCCCGAATCTCTCCAATGGAAACTATTTTATGTTCGATTTCATATTTAGTATTACGGTTACTGGAAAGGCTCCTCTGAAAAGAAACCTCATTGCAAAGCTTAAGAATTGCATTAGTCATGTGGTGAACACGCTTATTATCCTTGAACTCAGCCTCTAGAAGTTCACAATTCCCCAGCAAGGAGGCTAAGAGATTGGAAATGTCGTGGAAGAATACCCTTTCCAGGTTCATCCAAAAAGATTCCTGGGTAATGTCTTGTGCAAAAAACAAAATCCATTTTTGGCCCTCTATCAAAATCGACTGGGTTCTGATGAGCATTACCATGTCCTCTTTGACATTGCCGTCTTGTTTATTTAATGAGCATACCTGTTCGCTGCTGGCTTCCCCATTAATACATGCCATGGTCGCTATGACTGCACCGCAGGTTGCACAGTGTGGGGTAGTGCCGCAACCGTTAGGCTCTTCTACAGCATGAGAGCAAGACACTATTTCACCGAACCGAAGCCCCAAAACTTCGGTTATATCCTTGATACCAAGGGCATCTGCCAAACCATGATTTACCGTTACTACTTGACGGTCTTCATTTAGGACAAGTAGAAGTCCTGACGAGATTTTGAGTATTGTATCCATAATGGGACTTTTGCTGATACTATCAATTTGATTTCTAAATTTACGTCTATCAGTCTTCCTTGCCGGAGCGAAATAGGTCTCCATCAATGTAACTCCATATATTTTGTATTTATAGTACAGTCGGTTACAGTATCTTTTTTAAATACCCCGAAGTCAAGGTTTCAAAAAAACGAGTTTTGAAGCAGGCAGGACTAACAGAAGAAATAAACTTTCCATCCAGTAAAAGCCTTGGATGTCTGTATATAGATAATGTGGGGTTACTGATTTCTTAGAATGTTTGAAAATTGGCGCTTTTATGCCGGTAACACCAGTCTGAATGAATGCTACTGATATGATTATTTCCAAAACTTCCACCATGGACTTTTTTCTTTTAATTTATCAACAAATCCTCCATCTTGAACATCTGTTGATACACTCGCATATTTATTTAACAAAACCTCGCAATGTTCATTCAAATCAATGATACTCTCTATTTGTGGATCATAGATGATGTATCCAGATTCTTCTTGAATTATTTGTAAATATTCAAATATTTTTTCAAAAATTTCTTTTGCTGTTTCTCCGGTATGCCAATATGGGACGGTTACTGTCGCGGAATTATCATAAACTGTTATTTGGATACCATTTCCATCATCTGACTCATTTATCTCTAAGTGTCTATATTTAATTTTGGCATCTTCAATTGAAATATTTTCAATTTTGGCGATTTCATCAAATCCAAAACAGAAGATTTCAAAATCATTATTGAATGATATTAGAGAATTGGCTATTCTTTTCTTTTTCGCTTCTGAAGCTTCATCAGGTGGACCTGGATTAATGTCCTCTTCTTCACCATTTAAATAATAATCAATTGTGTCTGTATGGTCTTTGCCGGGAATAGGTGCATAAAGATAAATGTCATAGCTCATGTTTATTTTATAGCTCACGAAGTTTTCAGTAGGCGGACGGCAAAACCCGACGGCCTATCAAAACCGAACTTGGTTAATAAAAAAGAATGGTTAACGAAGGCTTGCTTCCGCTGGCTCCACTGCAAAACACTTGTTAAGTGGTTTCTTTAAATTGTAGTTTTTCACCTGTAGCATCATAAAGCAGCTTGATTGATTTCCGTCCATAATACCAATTATTAGGTCGGTCTTTCAGTAACCAATCTTTTATAATTTCAAATCCTTCAGCTATGCAAACCTCTCTTACCTTTTTACGAATTTTCCCGGGGACGGGAGACACCCCTATACGCCATTCCGGTGTAACCCACTGAGTCACTTCGTTTTTTTTGGTGTTAGATATTGAATTCTCAGACCTACTATAAGTTACTTCCAAAAAAGTGTGAATATCTCTATTTAAAATATTATGATATGCACCCGTCCAAAAGAAAAAGGATAACTTTAGTTCATTAAACTGAGGAACACCTTCTAAATGCTGGGAGATAAGCTCAGCACCCACAGGATATGAAATATCTTTAGGAAGTTTTTCTTTATAGCTTGTCGGTATCAATAGTTCCATTGGATGGCACTTAACAAATAGCTATGCAATTTTTTCTGTTAAAATTCGGATTTGTAATGTTATCCCATTAGAAAAATAGAAAACAATATAATTTTTAATAGCAATCAAGTAACCGAATGTAAATAGAAGGTTTGAATGGAACTATTAAGGAAAACAAAACCGAGCAATCATGGTATGAAGCTGGATTATTTGAAGCTCGGAGGCCCTCATCAATAACAGATCAAAAAAACGCTCGTGAAAATCTAATCCAAAAATTCAAATTCTACCTTGCCTTCCATGCGGCCACCAGGATATTCTTCAATTAATTCTTGTTTTAATTCAATATCAAGGGATATTATTTAAATGGCATCCGTATTCTTGCTTCAGCATCTAAATTACACCTCTGAAAATAATGATGATGTTAAAATAATAGGGGTTTACGCAACAAGACAAGAGGCATTGGATGCGATTACCAGATTAAATGTTCAGCCAGGTTTTTGTGATTCACCAAATGTAATTGACCCGTCAGAGGAAAATATTCGAAGTGGATTTTTCATTGATAAGTATGAAGTTGGGAAAGATCATTGGCGTGAAGGATTCAAAACTGTCTCTGATTAAATTTTCTATGAAAGGCTTCGTGGAGTTCCAAGTTATAATCATTCTCAATAATTATATTAAAAACCAGCATATTTGAGAACAAAAAGGAGTTGCTGCATGGGAATCTTAGATATTTTTTTTGGTAAGAACAGAGCTGAAAAGGGACGAAAATATATGCTTGATACCTCTGGGCTTAGACCAACCAGCACAATGATGGATGAAGAACAGTATTGGGATATAATAGATGATTCTTTAAGTAACTCAAAAGACCAAGAAAGCCAAGAAAAGTTAATTATAAATGAATTACAGAAGTTGTCTCTTGAAGACATTATTGGATTTCGTTTAAGAACCGACAAACTGCTTTATGACACCTACAATTCAGAAATGTGGTGTGCCGCTTACATAATGAATGGGGGGTGTTCAGACGATAGCTTCGAATATTTTAGATGTTGGCTTATTTCAAGAGGCAAGGGTGCTTATCAAAAGGCGAAAAAGGCCCCGGATTCTCTGATAACTGAAGTTGTGGCAGGTTATGATTATTACGATTTTGAATCATTTTGGTATGTTGCTTTGGTTGCATTTGAAAGACTTACAGGGGAAAATCTTTACGACTTCATAGATTATGATAAGTTCACAACTATCGAGGGAAAATATCCAGATTTTGAATTTACTTGGGAAGAGGACAAGCCAGACACAATGAAGGCTATCTGCCCTCAGCTATTCGATAAACTATTTGAGCAGTCATGAAAAACAAAGATTTAATCGTAATGAATATTGAAGACGCCAGAGATGAATTGAACTGTATCCTATCTGATTTGCAAAAGGACTCCGAATATTCTGAAATAGAATTTAAAATTGCTTTGGAACATGCATATCATCATCTCAATCATGCCTGGAATATAAGGGATATAGATGAGGATAGGATAGGAGACTGTTCAGAAGAAGATGATAAGACTTGGTCGAAATATCCAAAGGATAACATACTCCCTTATGATTAGATCCCCCCTTGACCTGAGCGATAATTCATAACATATTTTATTAAATAAATGGGGTGCGGCTCTTTTACGACATGTCTGACCAAAGCTGGTAGTCATGATATTTGCCATTCTTTGCCAGCATTACTTGATCACTTTTAGATGCCCCCGTCGTTTCGGTGAAGGTTTTGGTAGCTTTGTAGCCGGAACCTCACCATGTTGATAAAGAGCCCGGTGATTACGTTCGTATTCGCAGGCTTCATGAAAATTCCAATACTCATCAAAATCGTTACTACTCCGCAAGGCACGCAGACGCAACACTGCTTCAGCACTGGACAACCGCCATTTGGCACCAGTTATATCCATTCGGTCCTTTACAAGATGACGACATGCGCCCTCAATAACTCCTGTGGCAATAGGGAGGCCAAGGTCAAGATAATGATGGTATTCAAGGTACGGTGCTTTATTTTTCAAATACGTTGCGCAGGCTTCTACAGGTTTACGTTGTTTGTCTGTAAATTTTTTTAATGTAGCACTTCTACGCATCCCCCCTGCCATCAATCCGGCCTTGCCATCGAGTACTTTAGCCAAGCGGTACTGGACCCATTTTTCAAGCTCCGGGCCGGATTTGGGATGAAATGCCCTGCCAGCTTTCCAGAGGTATTCAATAACATGAATAATATCAACAATGATCGTAAGGGCCACATTTTGTCTTTTGGCCATACGTTTCAGGATTCGTAGTTGTTGATTTTCGCCGTCCACTAAGGCAACCCAATGTTTTTCGTGGTTGGGATCACGGTGGGAGGCCTCAGAAAAGGCCGATGCAATGACCTGCTCGGCTGATTTTTCAAGGCTTGCCCATACACGCTTTTGTTCCGGGTGAGGGCTTGTTTTTGTATTCGACTTGTCATTCCCCGGAAGCAAGTCTTGGGGCGTACGTTTAAACGTATCTATAGTATATACAGCGGCAACGGTTGCCATTCGCTTGGCATTTTTCTTTTCCCCTTTGGATAGCCGGCTTTCCATCTGAGGCTTTCGTTTCCGGGCAGCTTTCCGGGTTTGTTCCCGCAGGTCCTGCTCATGCATTACCACGCCCTTACCATCGGTGGTGATTACCAGTATTGGACCAGTAACTGTCTCATCCGCCGGGCTGCATTGCCGTATTTCATAAAATGCGTCAAAATCCCGAGCTGCTCGCTGTGTTAACTCTTCTACCTGACGTTTGGGAATATCGGCTCCAGTGGTTTTCTTGATCGTTTCGACAGTCTCGTCAAAAGAACTCTTTGAAGCGTTTTCAGCCACACGGCGACGAAGTTCGAGGGAATAAAGTTCTGGGGGAAGATTCAATCGGGCATCCAACGGGTGCAAACTTGCCACGCCCTTGTTTCCATATCCGGCACGACTTTCCGATACCGTTCCAAATACGGTTTCGATTTTTCGATCCTGTGGCCTCACTTTCGGTCGAACAATGCCATCGGCTCCACAGACCGGCTCTTCACAATGACTGGGACCGAGCTTGTCTAAATGTTCCTGAAGCAGGATGCGCATCAGCTCACGTCCTCGTTTTTCAAGTTCTTGTTCCAAATCACTGAGTTTCACTGAATGATTCTCCTTGGAATTAAGAAAATTGACAATATCATCATAGCATTTTTGCCCCGGATCAATGACGGGGGAAGGTAAATGCTCCACAGCAGAAAGGGAAACCGCTGGATTCATATCCCCTCCCTGAGTTGGTGAACAGCATCTTTTTCCAGTGGATATACTAATATGGTTTTTACATCAGCGCCATGACGTTTGCCGAATCGGTCCATGCGCCCACGACCAGTGGTTTTCCCCAACTCAATCCAGGTCGATGCCCGATAACAGCCACCGTGGAATTGTTGTCGATCCACCAATGTCTCTACCAGCATGGGTTTAAGACCATACTGCTGTTCCCAATCATCTCTGAGTTCCCGGAGACTACATGACAGTATCATGCTCGCTAAATTTTGGATGGGAGCAAGGATCAGAAAACGGCTGTTGTTCACCACCTTTTGTAGAGCGACCTTACGCCTTTCATCTGTCCAACCGATCCATTCATCGCGAGCACGCATCCGCCAGGCAGGGCTTGAGAACTGGATGCACCCCACAATTTCTCGATGGGGACGGTTTACATAAATCAGATACTGCAATCTGGCGCCAAAAGGCATTGCATATCCCAGGTAATGATGGCGACCGATGAGTTCCTTAAACAGATCCCTCTGCTCTCGATTCTGAACCCGCTGTATCTCAAGAGGTGTAAATTCTTCTACGCTGCCACGCAAAGTGCTGTGGGGTTGCTTACAGGGTGTTTGGGGAATACTCTTGTGAAAAACGATCTTTGTTTGTTGTTTCTTTTCAGGAAGGGTTAGAGCTCCCTTGGCCTCTAAAAGCTCCAAAAAATCACTACATTCCCGGACTTTTAGCCGATCATTAGGGCGTTTCCATTCCAGAAGTTCGCATACGGTATGTGCCAGTTCTCGTCGGCTAAGGCCTCCACAGGTAGCAACGACTTCCTGGATTAATGCGATTTCTTTACCGGTAAACTTTCGACCACAAAAGGTTTGTTGCTTGATTTGCATGTCATCTACCTCCCGCTATTCTTTCATAACGGAATTATGACTCGCTGTCCAGGAAATTTTTGCAATTTACATCAGATAGTCACTGACAAATGAATTATCTTGCTGGAAAGCAGCATAAAAATAAGACTAACAACCCTGAACACCTTTAATGACCATGGCTTTCATATGTTTCAAAAGAGCCGCACCCAAATAAATGGCTATACATCCCCATTCAGAAGGCCAATAATATAGAAAAACAAACCTGAGCCTTTATGGTATGAGCCCTCGCCCGACCCCATTTCAGAACAGAATTCAATAACAGAGGTAGTGTGGGAAAATGAACCCGTTCTGTTTAAAAGGAAAGAGTCGTCATCATAAATCAGCCAGCACCTCAAGCAGATTTTCTGCCATGGCCTGGGTAATGCCGGGAAGTGCGGCAAGTGATTCCGGTGACTGGTTTCGGATATTGTCAATCCCCTTAAACGTGGTGAGCAACAGCTTCTTTTTTTTGGGGCCGATGCCGGGAATCCCGTCAAGGACGGACAATTTCCCCCGCTTTTCCCTGCGGGAGCGCTGGAAGGTAATGGCGGATCTGTGGGCCTCATCCCGGATCTGTTCCAAAAGGAAAAGCGCCTTGGCCGACTGGGCTGTGTTCAAGGGATTGGAGCGCCCCGGCAGATAGACCTTATCCGCTTTTTCTCCCTTGTCTGCATCCTTTTTGGCAAGGCCGGCCAGGGTAAACTGTCCTTCCAGCCCCAGCTCCTTGACCACGCTCACGGCCATGGACAATTGCCCTTTACCGCCGTCCACCACCAGCAGATCCGGCAGGGGCATATTTCCCCGGTCGTGTTGGAATCGGCGGGTGAGGACATGGGTCATATAGGCATAGTCATCCTGTTGTTCAATATCCTTGATAATAAACTTACGGTAGGCATTTTTATCCGGCCTGCCGCCGGTGAAGACGACCATGGCCGCCACGGGATCTTTTCCCTGGAGATTGGAGTTGTCAAAACACTCCATGCGCTCGGGCGTCCGGGCCATACCCAGAAGGTTCTGGAGCATAGTCAGCCCTGCCCGGGCTTCCTCTTCACGGGCCAAAATTTTTTCAAGTTCACCCTTTGCATTGAGCCCTGCCATGTCAGCCAGCCGTTTTTTCTCCCCCCGGAGCGGATAGTGGAAATTTACCCGGTGATCCGCCACCGCATTGAGCCGGGCCTCGGCACGGATCATGTCGTCGGACGGATGGCTGAACAAAACCGAGCCGGGAATCTGGGCGGCTTTTTCATAATATTGAATCACAAACGCGGCCAGCAGCTCATCCGGTTCCTTGAACCCCAGATCCAAAGGGTAATAGGTTGTGTTTATCAATTGCCCGGATCTGACCTGCATCACGGTCACCACCGCCCGATCCCGGTCCCAGGCAAGCCCGAGCACGTCCCGGTCCTGCCCGTCCGCACACACCACCACCTGGCGCTCCATGATCCGCTCCACGGCAAAGATGGTGTCCCGGATCTGGGCCGCCTTTTCAAAGGCCTGGTCAGCAGCATACGCGGCCATCTCAAGGCGCAGTTTCTTAATCACCTCCCGGGTCCGGCCGCGCAGAAACAAAACCGCGTCCTTGACCCTGGCCTGGTACTCCTCAGGGTCCACCTCATTGCAGCACAGGCCAAGACACGCCTTGATCTGATAATTCAAACAAGGCCTGGACCTGTTTTTAAACTGGGCGTCCCGGCACTTTCGAAGCTTAAAAATCCGTTGGATCTGTTTTAAGGTCTGGTTTACACTCTTGGAAGAAGAATAGGGTCCAAAATAAAGTGCTTTATCCTTTTCAATGCGCCGCACCCGCTGGATGGACGGATAGGATTCATTCATGTCAATGCGCAGCAATGGATAATTTTTACCGTCTTTAAGAAGCACATTATATTTAGGAGAATTTTTTTTGATCAGGTTGGATTCCAGGATAAAGGCTTCCTGGTCGGACTGGGTGACCACCAGCTCAAAATCAGCCACCAAAGCCAGAAGTGCTGCGGTCTTGGGCTCGGGCTGATCCTTTCTCACAAAATATGAGGCCAGCCGCTTTTTTAAATCCTTGGCCTTGCCCACATAAAGGATCTTTCCTTTCTTATCCCGCATGAGGTAAACCCCTGGGGCATGGGGCGCCTGGTCATATTTTTCTCTTATTTTCTCAGGGACAATCATTGGGCTGTCTTAAATACGTTCAACAAATTAAGTTATCATCCAGTTATGGTTATTAAATTCCGCCCACTTCGTTTTGAACAATAAAGCTTATCATCCGCCAATTTCAGCATGTATGACAAATCTTTATCTGTATTAAAGGAGATACCGATACTAATTGTCACCGCCAATTTTTGATTTGCATCACCATAAGTTATTTTTTGGGTTTGAATAAGGGATCTTAAGGCATTAAATCGCTCCCCAATTTGAGTTCGAAAAAGATTTTTATCTTCCCCATCCCGACCGGATATCAAAATACAAAACTCTTCTCCGCCCAGTCGAGCTAACAACTCATTCTGTTTTACAAAATTTTTAAATATTTCCGCCAACTTTTGAAGAACCACATCACCTGCATCATGGCCATAGGCATCATTGATCTTTTTAAAATGATCAATGTCAATCATTGCACAGCACAAACACCGATCAGCCTCCCGAGATGACAAGAATAGTTTTTTCCCCTTTTCAAAAAACAACCTGCGATTATAAAGGCCTGTGAGATAATCTGTCATTGCAGCCAATTTAGTTTGTTCAATTAAACAAACATTTTCAATACACTGGGCGACACGACAATAAAATTCTTCTCTAATAAATGATTGTTTAATAATAAAATCATTGGCACCACTTTTAATAAACTGAGCAGCCATGGTTTCGTCTCTTTCCGAGGACATTCCAATAATAGCAAGCTCTTCTTTTTTAAAGGTTTCGCGGATGGTTTTACACAAAAGACACCCATCCATTTCAGGCATATTAAAATCCGTAATTACCAACTTAATTCCAGGGTAATGTGTTAAAGCTTCAAGGGCATCCTTGCCGTTTGTAACAGTGATGAGCTTGTATTGATGCATATATAAAAGATCAGAAATAACGCTACGAAAGAAAGAAGAATCATCTACAATTAGAATGATATGATTCTTATTTTCCCTCAATTTTTTAAGTGATGATAAAAGGTAACCCAGACTGTTCTGGTCATTTTTCACAATGTAATCCACGATTCTTTTAGACCAGACAAATTTTCTTAATTCTGAACTTACACAACTTGTAAAAACAATTGACGGAATACCTTTCTGAGTCACAATATCAATAATTTCACCATTTGTGGCATCTGGAAGCACAAAATCGAGAACGGCTGAAGAATAGTATTGCTTCCCATCTAAACAGGGAAGCGTTTCTTCCAAAGTCTTTGCCCAGACAACAGGTTCTTTAATTTCCGATTCAAGAGCATTAACAAGCCCTTTCCCAAAAGCCAGGTCATCCTCGACCAATAGTATTCTCTCTTTTTTTTTTTCAGATGACTTCTTCATTAAAAAAACGTCCTTTTAAGGATAATATTCTTATTCAAAAAAACAATCTGACTATTTTGAGACGAATCATGGTTGGGCTGTTTTGATCTTTTTCAACTCGAGAATTTTGTCCCGATATTGTGCAGCCTGCTCAAATTCCAGATTTTCAGCGGCTTCGTTCATTTTTGCCTCAAGATCTTGGATCACATCGTCCAGATTCAGCTCCTCGGCATCATAGGCTCTGAGTTCCTCGTTTACAGCCGCCTCAACCGTATTGGCATTCATGTCGGCCATGGTGTAATCAAAGCTGTTGATCTTTTTATTGATGGTGGCGGGTGTAATACCGTGGGCCTGGTTGTAGGCTTGCTGGATCTTGCGGCGGCGTTCGGTTTCCCCCAGGGCCTTTTTCATGGAGCCGGTCTCTTTTTCGGCATACATGATGACCCGGCCATAGGCGTTACGGGCTGCCCGGCCGAAAATCTGGATAAAGGAGCGGAAAGAGCGTAAAAAGCCCTCTTTGTCCGCATCTAAAATGGCTACAAGGGACACTTCCGGGATGTCCAGGCCTTCTCGCAGAAGATTTATTCCGATGAGTACATCAAACAGGCCCCGTCGAAGGTCCTGGATGATGTCAATGCGCTCCACCGTACCGATGTCCGAATGCAGGTATTTTACCTTGAGTCCCAGATCCGAATAGTAATCGGTAAGATCCTCTGCCATGCGTTTGGTCAATGTGGTCACCAGCACGCGCTCCTGGGCCTCCACCCGTTTAAGGATCTCCTGGTACAGGTCATCCACCTGGGTTGTGGCATCCCGGATTTCCACCGGAGGATCAAGCAGCCCGGTGGGCCGGACAATCTGCTCGGCGACCCGGACGCCAGCCTTTTCCATCTCATAGTCTCCGGGGGTGGCCGACACAAATATGGTCCGAGGCACCAAATCCTTGAACTCTTCGAATTTCAGGGGCCGGTTATCCACGGCAGAGGGCAGACGGAACCCGTGTTTAACCAGGGTCTCTTTCCGGGACCGGTCCGCCTTGTACATGGCCCCAAGCTGACCCACCGAAATATGGCTTTCGTCAAAAAAGAGCAGAAAATCATTATCCATATAATCCAGAAGCGTGGGCGGCGGCTGGCCCGGCGCGCGACCGGTGAGGTGCCGGGAATAGTTTTCAATGCCGTTGCAGTACCCGATTTCTTCCAGCATCTCAAGATCGTACCGGGTGCGTTCTTCCAGGCGCTGGGCCTCCACCAGCCGATTCTGGTCATTCAAAAAGGCCAGACGTTCTTTGAGTTCGGCCACAATACTTTCCACGGCCTGTTTCCGGGTCTTTTTATTGGTCACGTAATGGGAGGCCGGGTAGATGGACATCTGGTCAAACCGGTTGAGCACCGTACCTTTCAGGCCATCAATTTCGCTGATCTCTTCAATGGTATCACCAAAAAAGTCAATGCGCACGGCCTTATCTTCCTCGTAGGCCGGGAAGATCTCCAGCCGATCGCCCCGGACCCGGAAAGTGCCCCGGTGGAAATCCACGTCATTGCGGGTGTACTGGATATCCACAAATTTACGGATCACATCCTCCCGGGAAATATCCATATCCCGCTCCAAAGTCACCCGCAGGTCCAGATACTCCTCGGGCGCACCCAGGCCGTAAATGCACGAGACCGATGCCACCACGATCACATCTTTGCGGGCCAGGACGCTCCGGGTGGCCGAGTGCCGCATCTTATCGATCAGTTCATTGATGGAAGAATCCTTCTGGATATAGGTATCCGAAGAGGGGATATAGGCTTCGGGCTGGTAATAATCATAATAGGAAACAAAATACTCCACGCAGTTGTCCGGGAACAGCATCTTAAACTCATTGTAAAGCTGGGCAGCCAGGGTCTTGTTGGGCGCAATGATCAGGCTGGGCTTTTCCACCCGGTTGATGATATTGGCCATGGAAAAGGTTTTTCCCGACCCGGTCACCCCCAAAAGCACCTGATATTTTTCATCGGCTTCTACCCCCTGAACCAGATAGTCAATGGCCTTTGGCTGATCCCCGGCCGGGCCGTAGGGAGACACCAGATTAAACAGTCCCATATATTTTTCCTGTACTTTCCTCTTTTATCAACAGATACTCATAGAGATAACATATTAAACACTACAACACACAGGAGTATACAAAACCCATGGAAGAAAAAAAAGAGACCGTTGCGGTCGTCGGCGCAAGTCCTTTGAAGGAGAGATATTCCAATCAGGCCCAGAATATGCTGGCAGAGTACGGCCACACCCCTGTACCCGTCGCCCCCAGACACGAAACCATTGAGGGCAAAACCGTTTATCATGCGCTGTCTGATATTCCCGAGCCCATTGATACGGTGACCATGTATGTTGGTCCGGCCCGGCAGAACCAGGTGATTGATCAGATCCTGGACATCAAACCCCATCGGGTCATCTTCAATCCCGGCACGGAAAATCCCCCGGCCTACGAAAAACTCAAATCCGCCGGAATCACAGTCCAGGAGGCCTGCACCCTGGTGCTTTTGAGAACCAACCAGTATACGAAACCCTTTAATCCTTAATACGAATATGATATTTTGTGTTTAAACTAAAAGTCACCCATCTGCGGCGTTGCAGAAAAATTTACAATCCTCACATACCATAGTATGCTCCGGTTATAAATTTTCCTGCGCCTTACATCTGGACCACTTTTAGTTCAAACACTATTTAACTTTTGACCCCATGGAAAGAATATTAAATGGATACACAAGCCGCCAAAGGGCATTTTATTGAAACCATTATCAAAGAAGATCTTGCCGAAAATAAAAACAATGGTCGCGTGGCCACGCGTTTTCCGCCGGAACCCAACGGGTTTCTGCACATCGGCCATGCCAAATCCATCTGCCTGAATTTTAAAATGGCCCAGCAGTTTAACGGGAAGTGCAACCTGCGGTTTGATGACTCCAATCCGGCCAAGGAAAAACAGATCTACATCGACTCCATCAAGTCAACAGTCGCATGGCTGGGATTTGACTACAATACCCCGTTTTATGCTTCCAACTACTTTGACGCCCTCCATGACTATGCCGTTGAACTGATTAAAGCCGGAAAAGCCTATGTGTGCAGTCTATCCGCCGACGAAATGAGAGAATACCGCGGAACACTCACCGAACCGGGAAAAGACTCGCCTTACAGGGACAGAAGTGTTGAGGAAAACCTGGATCTGTTCAGCCGGATGAAGGCAGGGGAATTTGATGAGGGGACGCACACCCTGCGGGCCAAAATCGACATGACCTCCCCCAACATCAACCTGAGGGACCCGGTGATTTACAGGGTCAAAAAAGCCCTGCATCCCCGCACCGGGGACAAGTGGTGCATATACCCCATGTACGATTTCACCCACTGCATCTCCGATGCCCTGGAAGGGATCACCCACAGCCTGTGCAGCCTGGAATTTGAAGATCACCGGCCCCTATATGACTGGATTCTGGACAACATCACCATCCCCTGCCATCCCCAGCAGATTGAATTTGCCCGGATGAACATCAACTATACGGTGTTAAGCAAACGAAAGCTGCAACGCCTGGTCACCGAGGAACTGGTAGACGGATGGGATGACCCCAGACTCCCCACCCTGGAGGGCATGCGCCGCAGGGGATACACCCCGGCAGCCATCCGCAATTTCTGTGATGTGATCGGCGTATCCAAAAAAGAGAGCCGCATTGACATGGGGCTGCTGGAGTCCTGTCTCAGGGATGACCTCAACGAAAATGCCCCCCGGGTCATGGGGGTTATCCGGCCGTTGAAAATCACCATAGAGAACTATCCCGACGGCCAGACAGAAACACTGGAGGCCATGAACCACCCCCAAAAACCGGAAGCCGGCAAACGCGAGGTCAGTTTTTCCAAGCATCTCTATGTTGAGCAGGACGATTTCATGGAAGATCCCCCCAAAAAATTCTTCCGCCTGGGTCCGGGCCGGGAAGTGCGCCTGCGGGCCGCCTACCTGGTGACCTGCAAAGAGATCATTAAAAATGAAGCCGGGGCAGTGGTTGAACTGATCTGCACCTATGACCCTGAAACCCGGGGCGGCACTGCCCCGGACGGCAGAAAGGTCAAGGGCACCATCCACTGGGTGAATGCCCAGGACTGCATTGATGCACAAATCCGGCTTTATGACAGGCTGTTCAAGGACGAAAACCCGGAAAAAGACGGCCAGGATTTTGTGGAAAACCTCAATCCAGACTCCCTTGAAATTCTGGAGCACGCCAAGCTGGAAAGGCGTCTTGAAAAGGCTGAACCGGAGTCGGTTTACCAGTTTGAACGCCTGGGCTACTTCTGCCTGGATTCAAAGGAGAGTACACCTGAAAAACCGGTTTTCAATCGCACGGTGACACTCAGAGATACCTGGGCCAAGGTGGCCAAAAGATAGTGTTTGGGATAGAAGCCACCTACCTGCGACGTTGCAAATTTTTCCGCGCCTTGCATCCGGGCAACTTTTAATCCAAACACAGAGCACTTAAGTTCCGGCGTTAACCATTGATAGCAAAAGCCCGGCATGGAACGATTAAATCTTTCCATGCCGGGCTTTTTGTTTTTACGTTACGCAAACGGCTTACGGCAGTTTATTCGATGCGCCAGGTTGTCCCCTGGGGTCCATCCTCAAGCACAATTTTCATGGCCTGGAGCTGATCCCGGATTTCGTCGGCCCGGGCAAAATCCTTAGACTTACGGGCGGCGGCGCGTTCAGCGATCAAGCCGTCAATCATGGCAGGGTCCACATCCTGGTCTGCCATGGCTTTGTCTTTTTTGTCGGCAAAATAATCATCAGCGGACAACATAAAGATACCCAGGATTTTTGAGGCGGACCTGATATCTGCATAGATACCGGCCAGCAGATTTTTATCATCCTCACCGGGCGCGTCACCGGCATCATCCAGCAGCTTATTACCCTTTTTCACCGCGTCAAATACTTCGGCCATGGCCTTTGCGGAGTTGAAATCATCGTTCAGTGCCGCAACAATATCCGCCCATAGCGAACCGTGTTCTTCCCCGGCAGTTTCCGGGGTAATGTCTGCCTTGTCCAGCCGTTCCAGAAACCCATAAATGCGGTCAAGGCCCACGGAGACCTCGCGCATGCTGTTTTCACTGTAATCAATGGGCGACCGGTAATGCTTGGAGAGCAGGAACATGCGGATCACTTCGGGACTGTAGTCGGCCAGCACCTCTTTGATCATGGTGAAGTTGCCCAGGGACTTGGACATCTTTTCATTGTTTATGTCCACAAATCCGTTGTGAATCCAATATTTAACGTAAGGCACACCAAAGTTGCCCTCACTCTGGGCAATCTCATTTTCATGGTGGGGAAAAATCAGATCCTTGCCCCCGCCATGGATATCAAAGCTCTCGCCAAGGTATTCATAGCTCATGGCCGAGCATTCAATGTGCCAGCCGGGCCGGCCCTTTCCCCAGGGACTGTCCCAGGAGGGTTCGCCGGGTTTGGCCGGTTTCCACAGGGTGAAATCCATGGGGCTTTTCTTTTTCTCATCCACGGCAATCCGGGCACCGGCCTGCATATCATCGGGGTTGCGGTGGGACAGTTTGCCGTATTCATCAAAGGACGAAATGGAAAAATAGACATCTCCACCCGCCACATGATAGGCCTTGCCCATATCTATCAGGCGTTGGACAAACCGGATAATATGATCAATGTGTTCGGTGGCTTTGGGCGCAATGGTCGGTCGAAGCACATTGAGGGCATCCATCTCATTGTGAAATTCATCAATATATTTTGTGGTGATGGCGGTGCAGGAGTTTCCGGTCTCATTGGACTTTTTGATAATCTTATCATCCACATCCGTAAAATTGCGCACATAGGTCACCTCATACCCGAGTTGCATCAGCCACCGGTACACCATGTCAAAGACCACCACGGACCTGGCATGGCCGATGTGGCTGGTGTCATATACGGTGGGCCCGCACACGTACATACCGGCTTTATTGGGTGTAATCGGAACAAATTCCTCTTTTTTCCCGCTCAGGGTATTGTAAATCCTTAAACTCATTGCTTTTTATCCCGTTTCTTAACTGTCATTCTTTATATGAAAGAGCTCAGTAAGTTGCTGAGTTCTTTCAACCTTCGTTGTGGGCTGTACCTCAGTGCTGATATGTCAAGTCAGCCCATGGCTGTTATATAAAAGGACCGTGGCCTGGGCTGCAATGCCCTCCTTTCTGCCCACAAATCCCAAATGCTCGGTGGTGGTGGCCTTGATGTTCACATAGTCCGGGGACACTTCAAGTACCCGGGCAATACAATGGGCCATGGCCTTTTTATGGGGGCTCATCTTCGGGGCCTGGGCAAAGATGGTGCAGTCCAGATTGCCGACCATAAACCCTTTGTCCTGAATCTTCTTGTTGCATATATCCAGAAACCGGGTGGAGTCCATCCCTTTGTATGCCGGATCCGAATCTGGAAAGTGTTCTCCGATGTCCCCCAATCCGGCAGCCCCCAAAAGGGCGTCACAAACGGCGTGCAACAACACGTCCGCGTCCGAATGGCCTTTCAGCCCCATGGGATGATCGATCTCAACCCCGCCGATGACAAGTTTCGTCCCGGCCGCCAGTTCATGGACATCGGTTCCTGTACCCACCCTTATCTGCATTTGAAATTTAATCTCCTTTGCACCAAATTGGCCCATTAATATATGCATCCTGGGCTCAAAAATCCAGTTTTAAAAATAATTCGGGATAATTGTATCTGAAATGTGATGGTCTTCGAAATCTATTTTTTTGAATTTGGAATCGCCTGTATTCCAACCAGCCGGGCAATGAGAACAGCCAGATAAATCTGACCGAATATGGCCTCCATGCTTGCCAGGGTCTGGGATTTATCAGTAATGGGGGATAAATCGCCATATCCAAGCGTGGACAAGGTTACCATGGAAAAATATTTCAAAATTCCCGGGTTGTCGCGGATGGTTTCATGGGCAACGGAAAATGACCCCGGATATGCCAGCTCCAGTATCAGATACAATTTAGCAAAAAGCATGGCGGAAAACAGATACACCACCAGGGCTGCCGCAACCACATCCCGCGTCACCACGGGTGATCGAAAAATAAAC
This sequence comes from uncultured Desulfobacter sp., assembly GCF_963666675.1. Lineage (NCBI taxonomy): Bacteria > Pseudomonadati > Thermodesulfobacteriota > Desulfobacteria > Desulfobacterales > Desulfobacteraceae > Desulfobacter > uncultured Desulfobacter sp. The sequence continues at coordinate 4,896,387 of NZ_OY762929.1, forward strand.
AGAATAATGAGAAAAGATATGTAGAATAGAAACATGGCTTGCAGGACGGCGGACGCCATCAGCATATGTTCTTCAAGGGCGTAAAAATAAGTCATCCAGACAAAAAACATACACGGCAGCATCAAGACAATGGAAGCGGCCTGGGACATTTTTTTGTCACCGGCCACGGAGAGGACTGCCGTGAGCATAATCAATGAGAACGTCACGTTGAAAAACAGATCAGGGTGATGCGTTTGTGAAAAAAAGGGCGCTGCAATGACATTGAGAAGCACACTGCATAAAAGGATGGTGTATTTATTTTGTATGAAAACCTGGAGCATCCTCATACCTTATTACATAAAAATGTCCGAAACCAGCAATTTAAATTTCGGACATTTTTATATACTGCTTTTTTAGTCAAAGGTGACCGGAGAATAATCCTTGGGCAAATGCGCCGTCCCCAGGGTACAGGGCAGGCCCGAAGCCTGGGAGGCATTGGTCGCGATCTTCTCAATGTCCGGGCAGAATCCCCCCTGGGTTTTATCCCACCCGCCTTCGGTTTTGGATGCAAATGTACAGGTACACAGATGAATGGCCTGGGCCCCTTTCGACTTCAAAATTTTTGCCATATCCGCCACATTGTCCCCGGGGCACCGGCAGGTAAAGACCCCGGCCGGTGTACAGGCATCATACCCGGCAAACCCCTGGGTGGTTTCCATCATTGTTTTAAAACAATTGGTCAAAGGACATCTGGTTTCATTTTTTTCGCACCGGATCAGTCCGACTTTTGTCATACATACCTCCTGTAAACCTTAAATAGTGTTTGAACGGCACGTTGAAGGCACCGTTCAAACACCTTCTTTATTCAAAAATTTAAAAAATATTTTCAGTTCCGCCGCCCCATGCCGCTTCCACCGCCCATACCGCGACCGCCGCCGCCCATGCCACGGCCGCAACCACCCATTCCTCGACCACCGCCGCCCATGCCGCGGCCACCGCCACCGCCCATGCCCCTGCCCCCCCCCATGCCGGGGGGCTGGGAGTTGGGGTCCGCCATGGGTCTTTGGGGGGCAGCCCCCGGATTCATGCCGGACTTTTCTTCGGCCGTAGCCTGGGTCACACTTGTCAATTCATTGTTTTTCAAACGGGTCACGGCCTGAGCCACGGTACCGGCCTGCCCCGGGTACACAGCAACGCCGGCGGCATTAAAAACCTCCATGGCATTGGGGCCGCAACTGCCGGTTAAAACAGCCTGGACACCTTTGGAAATCACAAAAGAGGCCGTCTGAATACCGGCGCCTCCGGTCAGGTTCATACTTTCATTGGCAAAGCTCTCATGGGTCATGGTATCCGTATCAACGATCAAAAGAAAATCACACCTGCCGAACCTGGGATTGATCTCCGCATCCAGGTCCCGGCCATATGCGCTGATTGCGACTTTCATAAATGCTCCTTACGTGCAAAGGGTTAAAAGATTGCTTCACCAGAAAATATTAGCAAAACCCGTACCATTTTTAATTCCATATACTTTCAGCACGTTACAATTCATAGTACCCGCCATCAGCCGTAAAACAAAAACACTGGGTCGCAAAATTGCGACAAATCATCACAAAAACAGACATTGAACAGACCACCCAGCCTGATCGATGAATACCGTAATTTGCCAAATTAATTTATCCGTAACTTCCGTTTTTTTTATTTGCCCTCTATAATGCCCCAATGACCGACATGCCACATAGCAGACAAACACTTGTATTCACAGATCTTGACGGCACCCTTCTGGACCATGACACCTATGGGTTTGACCCGGCACTGCCGGCCCTGGCCATGCTTGCCCAAAAAAAGATTCCCGTCATCCTTAATTCCAGCAAAACCCTGGTTGAAATACTCCAAATTCGCAGCACCCTGGGCAATTGCCACCCGTTTATTGCGGAAAACGGCTCTGTGGTGGCGGTGCCGGAACAGACATTTCCCGGCCTGGCTGGAAAAGATCCATTATTCCAAGACCACTCCGGGCTCCTGGTCAAACGGCTTGGCGGCGACAGAAAAGCGGTTTTGGACATCTTAAATCGCTTGCGGCACAAGCATGGTTTTTCCTTTGAAGGATTTGCCGATATGAACCCGGCCCGGCTTTCCCAGGTCACGGGACTGACCGAAGAACAGGCCATACAGGCTGGACAACGCCTGAGCACCGAACCCATTCTCTGGCAGGATACCCCAGAACAATGGGAGGCGTTTGCAGGACACCTTGCAGACGAAGGCCTTGGCTGGGTCCAGGGCGGACGGTTTATCTCCATATCCCGCCCCTTTGATAAAAAGGACGGGGTGGCCTGTCTGATGGATCTGTATACCGCAGAGACGGGCAGCGCGCCTTTCACCATCGGTCTCGGGGACAGTCCCAATGACCAGGCCATGCTGGATATGATGGACATTGCCGTGGTGATCCGGTCTGCCCGCTGTGATCAAGTTGCGTTAAACCGGGCACACACCGTTATCCGAACCACCGCAAAAGGCCCCGAAGGGTGGCAGGAGGCCATGGACATGATTTTCAACACACCAAGGAGGCATTAACACATGGGCGATTTTCATCAAAACGGTATCATCACCATATTGCACAACCTCTCGCGCAAGCCCGCAGAAGAACTGGAGTCCCAGCTCAATAAATTTTCAAAAAAACGGCCTTTGGGCCTGGTGCTACCCTCTCTTTTTTCCGAACTTGAGGGCCCTGCCCTGGAACATATTGTCGAAGAACTTGCCAAGGTTACCTATCTGGATCAAATTGTCATCGGTCTGGACCGGGCCGATGAAGACCAGTACCGGCATGCCCTGAAATTTTTTTCCCGCCTGCCCCAGCACCACCGCATTCTCTGGAACGACGGGCCACGGTTACGGGCCATCGACAAAAAACTGGCACAGCTGGACCTGGCCCCCACCGAGGCCGGCAAGGGCAGAAACGTCTGGTATTGCTTTGGGTATGTGCTGGCCTCGGGCCTGGTAGATGCCGTGGCACTGCATGACTGCGACATCCTAACCTATGAGCGATCCCTGCTGGCCCGGCTGATCTACCCTGTGGCCCATCCCGAGTTTGCCTATAAATTCTGCAAAGGATACTATGCCCGATTTACCGAGTCCAAGGTCAACGGCCGGGTGAGCCGCCTTCTGGTATCGCCGTTGTTGTCGGCCTTGAAAAAAATCTGTTCATCATCCGACTCCCTGGATTATCTGGAGAGCTTCAGGTACCCCCTGGCCGGGGAATTTTCCATGCGGACCAGCGTGCTTGAAAATTTGCGGATGCCCACGGACTGGGGCCTTGAGGTGGGCATTTTGTACGAAATGAAACGCAATTACAGCCTGAACCGCATCTGCCAGGTGGACATTGCCGACACCTATGATCACAAGCACCAGCCGTTCAGCTTTGGAGATGCCGATGCAGGACTCTCCAAGATGAGCATTGACATTGCCAAGGCCATCTTTAAAAAACTGGCAACAGAGGGCGAAATTTTTACTGCTGAAACCTTCCGGACCATTAAAGCCACCTATTATCGGCAGGCGTTGGATTTTGTGGAGATCTACCACAATGACGCACTGATGAACGGATTGAACCTGGACCGCCACAAGGAAGAGCAGGCCGTGGAACTGTTTGCCGAAAACATCCTTGCCGCCGGAAACAGTTTCCTTGAAGGCCCGCATACCACACCGTTTATCCCGGCCTGGGACCGGGTGAAGTCCGCTTTCCCCGAGATTATGGATGACTTAAAAGACGCGGTTGAAAAAGACTATGAACAATACCAGCCTTAACGCGCCGGCCTGCCTTTACGACAAGGTCAGGACCCACCTGGAAATCATCTACCCCGGGCAGGATGCAGACGCCCTGACCCGGAAAGCCGTTGCCTTTTTCGAACCGATTCACGACTCCCTGGATGACGGCTGTGAATCCACGCCCCCTCTGTGGTCTGAGAGGGATATTGCCCTGCTCACCTACGGCAATTCCCTGGTGGAAGAAGAACAGTTGCCCCTGAGAACGCTTGACCGGTTCCTTGGGGATGTTGTCCGGGACCGGTTCTCCATTGTCCATATTCTGCCCTTTTTCCCCTATTCTTCGGACGACGGATTTGCGGTGATGGATTATTATACGGTCAACCCGAGCCTGGGGGACTGGCAGGATATCCGTAAAATTGCCGAGCGCTGCCGGCTCATGGCCGATCTTGTGGTCAATCATACCTCATCCCGGAGCAGATGGTTTGAAAATTTTAAAAAAGGCCTCCACCCGGGCAAAGATTATTATGTTACCGTGGAGCCTGGAAGTGACCTGTCCAAAGTGATCCGCCCCCGGACGTCTCCCCTGCTGCGGGAGGTGGCCACCCCGGACGGTCCCCGGCACGTCTGGTGCACCTTCGGTCACGACCAGGTGGACTTGAATTTTAAAAACCCCGACGTCCTCATGGAATTTCTGGCCATTATCCGCCACTACCTGGATAACGGGGTAGAGGTATTCCGGCTGGATGCCGTGGCCTTTTTATGGAAGGAAGTCTGCACCACCTGCCTGCACCTGGGCCAGACCCATAAAATCGTCAAACTCATGCGCACCCTGATCCAGGCTCACAACCCCAGGGCCATCATTATCACGGAGACCAATGTGCCGGCCCGGGAAAATCTCTCCTATTTCGGCATCGGCGACGAAGCCCAGGTAATTTACAATTTCCCCTTGCCCCCGTTTTTGCTCAACACCATGGTCACCGGCATCAGCAAAGGGATTACGGACTGGCTGAGAACCATGCCCGACACCATGGAAACCACCACCTGCCTGAACTTCATCGCCTCCCACGACGGCATTGGACTGCGGCCGGTGGAAGACTATTTTTCCCGCCGGGAGATGGCCCAGCTCATTGAGTTGATGAAGGCATTCGGCGGTAAAATCTCCACCCGGGCACTCAATGACCACAAGGACAACCCCTACGAAATCAATATCAGCCTGTGGGATGCCATGCGGGGAACGATCCACCGCCGGGAACATTATCTCCAGTTCGAACGGTTCATTTGTGCCCACACGATCATGCTGGGTCTCAAGGGCATCCCGGCTATTTATATCCACAGTCTGCTGGGCACATCAAATGACTACGAACGCAGGGAAAACCTGCAGTCCAACCGGGCCGTCAACCGCCATATCTGGGACTACCCGGATCTGCGTAAAAAACTTGATGACCCTGATGATTACCACCATCAGGTATTTTCTACCCTCTGTGCCCTTGTGGACAAACGAAAACAGCAGGCGGCCTTCCACCCGGATGCCGGGCAGGTCACCTTTAACATCAACCGGAAAATTGTGGCATTCCAGCGCAGGCCGGATGACACCCACACCGCCCCTGCCCTGCTCTGCATTCACAATATCACGGACCAGACCGTCACCATTCCCCTAAAAGATCTGCCCGAGCCATGGAGGCAGCAGGGTGTGGATCTAATTTCTGAAACCCCCGTACAGCTTGACGCGGGACTGACGCTCAGCCCCTACCAATCCATGTGGATCAAAAAGAGTTCAACACCAACACCTTAGACAGGATAATTGAATGACACCCAATGACATCTCCGGCCTCTCAAGGCTGGATTTTAATTTATGGAAGGAATACCTGGACATTGCCCAGGAGTTCTGGCTGCCCCAAAGCCTTAAGAGCAGGACACGGTTTATTATAATGCTGTGCCTTTTGATGGCCTTTGTGGCATCGCTGCTTTTTTTATTCGTTGCCGCAATCACAATTGCCACCCATGCATTTGCACCTGAGTTTGTCACCAAAACGGCACCCGGCCTGGTGGACTGGATCCAGGGGATTATCCACTCCCGGCTGATCTGGGTACTGGCTGCCGGATTTTTGATTCCGGCGCTTATTTTCTCCGCCTACTCAAAAAAACTGAAAGGTTTCTTTCTGCCCTGGGGCATCCTTGGGATTCTTCTTTTACTCTCATTTACGGTGTCCGGGCTCAATGTGGTAATCAGCTACGTGGGCCGTTTTTTCCAGACCGCCCTGGCCCAGAAGGATCAGCCCACATTCTGGCGGTTTCTTTACGTCTATGCCTCGGTGTTTGTAATCGGCACCCCCATTGTGGTGATTTACTCTTACATCAGAAAAAAACTGGGACTGTTCTGGCGGGAGTGGATCACCACCAGTTTCATTGACAATTATTTAAAAAACCGGGCCTACTACGCCCTGACCACCAGCAAGGACATTGACAACCCGGATCAGCGTCTGGCTGAGGATTTAAGGGAGTTCACGGTGACCAGTTTAAGCTTTTTACTGATTATCCTGGGCGCCATCATTGACCTTGTGGCCTTTACCGGCATACTGTGGTCCATATCCAGGCTGCTGTCCGGCATCCTTTTCATCTATGCCATCTGCGGGACCCTGATCACCATATTCATCGGCAAGCGCCTGGTCGGTCTGAACTACAACCAGCTGCGCAAGGAAGCCGACTTCAGATACGGCCTGATCCACATCCGGGACAATGCCGAATCCATTGCCTTTTACCAGGGGGAAAAAGGGGAAAAGGAACAGATCTCCAAGCGGTTCAAAGCGGTACTGAAAAACTATAATTTCCTCATCGGCTGGCAGCGGAATCTCGATTTTTTCACAACCGGCTACAACTACCTGGTCATCATTCTGCCGGCCATGATCGTGGCCCCCATGTATTTTGCGGGCAAGGTGGAGTTCGGTGAAATATCCCAGGCCTCATTCGCCTTTGGCCAGGTATTGAGCGCCTTTTCCATTATTATCCAATATTTTGACAGCATCAGTGCCTTTGCCGCCGGTATCAACCGTGTCTCCACCTTCAAGGACCGCCTATTTAAAGCATCCGGTTCAAAAACATCGGAAAATGATACGGACCAGACCCGGATTCAGCGCCTTGCCAAAGAGACCATCCGGGTGCAGGACCTCACCCTGCAGACCCCTGACTATAAACGTACGCTGATCCAAAATCTGAATCTTGACCTTGATACGGGCAAAAACATCCTGATCATGGGCCATTCAGGTGCCGGGAAAAGTTCTCTGCTGCGGGGCATCGCAGGGCTCTGGGCCTCGGGTTCGGGCACCATTGAGCACCCGCCGGCGGACAAGGTCATGTTCCTGCCCCAAAAGCCCTATATGGTATTGGGCAGTCTGCGGGAACAGCTCGAGTACCCCAGCGGGGCACACCTGGACGACAATCAGATCAAAGCGGTCATGGAGACGGTTAATCTCACGGATCTGTACCAGAAACTGCAGGGTGCAGCCGGAGACAACTCTTTTCTGGACGCGGAAAGCAACTGGGAAGAGATGCTTTCCCAGGGTGAGCAACAGCGGCTGGCTTTTGCCAGGCTTTTAATCACAAAGCCCGAATTCGCCATTCTGGATGAAGCCACATCCGCTTTGGACGTAAACAATGAAAAGGCCCTGTACAACACCTTGTCACAATTTGACATCACCTACATCAGCGTGGGCCACCGTCCCACCTTAACGGCCTATCACGACAAAATTCTGTTCATACAGGGTGACGGAGGGTGGGAAATCCGAGACACATCACATTAACTTTAATTACGACTAACGGCCATGGGCCGATCCGGCATGTCGGCGCCGGACCCAGCCCATGACCGTCATTTCAAAATTTGCCCTCGCCACCACGCTTCAGCAGACGCCTCTTTCGGCATGAAACTACAAAAAGGAAATAAATTTAAATTTCCAAACGAAATTATCACTACCCAACCCCTTTCTTAAAAAACGTGTTTTCCTGCTATCTCTCCGGTTATTCCAGCCTATTATTTTAGGGCGTTTCCAAAGATCAAATATTTTTTGACATCCTGAACTGCTACAAACAGGCCACGAGGACAAAAAAACATAGACATATTCATATATACAATAAAAATACAAAAATGCATTCATAGAAGGGCTATAACGAAACATATGTGTAATAAAATTTCAAAAATTCATAAGCCTTCCAAATAATAAAACACCCACAACCATTCCCATGCCGCCGAAATAAAAAATAATAGCCTATAAATTCAATGGGTAGCGGAAACACGAAACAAAAAAAATTATTTCTTTTTTAGTATTGGCTTAGTTGTTGCGTAAGAGGTTTGCACTTGTAAGTGACAGGAGCGCTGCTTCAGGTACTCCGCCATAAATTAATTAAGAATAAAAAAGATTGGACTTAACATGAATTGTAAACGTTTTTCCCACAGATTATTGTTTACCGCTTTTGCATTTTTTTGCTGCATAACCATGGTCTCCTCGGCGTTGGCCAAAGAGACCATTAAAATTGGGGTACTTCACTCCTTGTCCGGCACCATGGCCATCAGCGAGACCACATTAAAAGACACGATTTTGATGCTGGTGGACGAACAAAACAAAAAAGGCGGCCTTCTGGGCAAACAAATTGAAGCCGTCGTGGTTGACCCCGCCTCCAACTGGCCGCTGTTTGCCGAAAAGGCAAGGGAGCTGATCGAAAAGGACAAAGTGGCCGCCGTGTTTGGATGCTGGACTTCCGTATCCAGAAAATCGGTCCTCCCCGTGTTTGAAGAGCTGAACAATCTGCTGTTCTACCCGGTTCAATATGAGGGGGAAGAGTCATCCAAAAATGTATTCTATACCGGTGCAGCCCCGAACCAGCAGGCCATCCCCGCCGTTGACTATCTGATGAATGAGATCGGCGTAAAACGCTGGGTTCTTGCCGGAACCGACTATGTCTACCCCAGAACCACCAACAAAATCCTCCAGGCGTACCTGAAAAGCAAAGGGGTGGCCGATGCCGACATCATGATCAACTATACCCCCTTTGGCCACTCTGACTGGCAGTCCATTGTTGCCGACATCAAAAAATTCGGCGCCGCCGGCAAAAAAACCGCTGTGGTATCCACCATCAACGGCGACGCCAACGTCCCCTTTTACAAAGAGCTTGGTAACCAGGGCGTCACCGCAGACAACATCCCGGTCGTTGCCTTTTCCGTGGGAGAAGAAGAGCTCTCCGGCATCGATACCAAACCGCTGGTGGGCCATCTTGCCGCCTGGAACTACTTCATGAGTGTTGACGATCCTGCCAATGATGAATTCATTGAAAACTGGCATAAATTTATCAAAAACGACAAACAGGTCACCAATGACCCCATGGAAGCGCACTATATCGGTTTCAACATGTGGGTCAAAGCCGTTGAAAAAGCCGGCACCACTGCTCCTGACGCAGTCCAGGATGCCATCATCGGCGTGACTGTTCCCAACCTGACCGGCGGTTACTCCGCCATGATGCCCAACCATCACATCACCAAACCCGTTCTCATCGGAGAAATCCAGGACGACGGTCAGTTTGAAGTGGTTTGGCAGACTCCCGGGTTAGTGGTTGGTGATGCATGGTCAGACTTTCTGCCCGGCTCCAAAGACCTGATCTCCGACTGGCGGGCACCTTTGAAAAACGGCAACTTTAAGGTCACCAAATAACCTGCCGGTATCTTCGTTGACCTGGCTCATAGCTCAGGCAGAAGGAATACATTATTCCTTCTGCCAACTTCCCAACATACCATAAACGCAGCACCTGCCCCTCTTTTGGCAGGCACCTGACACATTTGGCAAAATATTTTCCCTAGGGGTTAAGTTCTGATATGTTTACTTTCCCAAACAAGCGTTTTTCCACCCTGCTTTTTACCCTGGCGTTTGCAATGCTCACGGTATGCTTTGCGGTTCATATCCCCAATGCAGCGGCCGGTGACTTTGATGAAGGCCTTAAAAAGCTGACCCAGAGAAATTTCAACCGCAAGATCCAGGGACTTGAGCAGATCTTTCAAAGCAAAGATCCCCAGGTGGAAAAACTTTTCTCCGCACTGCTTGACGGCGATCTTTATTACACCAAAATCGGAAAAGAAGTGGTATATGCCTCAGAAAAAGAGGATGGATATACCACCACCGGCGTGCTGTCAAACGATGAAACGCAACAGGTCGGCAGCAGACACATTAAAAAAATCGGCATCAACAATAAGATCAGAAAAAAGCTGAAAGGCTGGCTTTCACTGCTTCAGCTCTACCATGGCACGCCCCGGGAACGGGCCGATGCCGTTTACCGAATCCTTGGGATGTTAAATCCGGAGATGGTAGAGGCTCTGAAAGGTCTTTACAATGAAGAGCCCGATGGACCTTTAAAACAAGCGCTTGCAACAGCCATTGCCCTGGATACCCTTGGGACCGGAGACAAAGCTGCAAAATTATCAGCTCTGTCCCAATTGGAAGGCAGCCTTCAACCGGCCGTCAAAAACGGGGTGATCAAAGTTTTGGACAAAGAAAAGAACGGGGACGTTCAAAAACAAGCCCAGAAAACCCTCCAGCGCATTGAGTCAAAAATTGCATTTTACGGATTTTTAGAGACCCTCTTTTTTGGGCTGAGCGCGGGTTCCATCCTGGTCCTTGCAGCCATCGGCCTGGCCATTACCTTCGGGGTGATCGGCGTAATCAACATGGCCCACGGCGAACTGATCATGATCGGGGCCTATACCACCTGGGTGATCCAGCAGATGCTGCCCAACCACCTGGGACTTGCCATCGGCCTGGCCGTGCCGGGTGCATTTTTAGTCTCCGCGCTGGCCGGCATTGCCATTGAACGGTCCATCATCCGGTTTCTTTACGGACGCCCCCTTGAAACATTGCTGGCAACATTCGGCGTCAGCCTGGTGCTCCAGCAGGCGGTCCGGTCCATATTTTCGCCGCTGAACCGGGCGGTGAGCACACCTGAGTGGATGAGCGGCTCCCTGGTGTTAAATCCGGTACTCTCCCTGACCATGAACCGCATTGTCATCTTCTTTTTCTGCCTGTTTGTGTTTGGGGCCCTGTTTTTGATCATGAAAAAAACATCCCTTGGCCTTCAGGTCCGGGCGGTTTCCCAGAACCGGACCATGGCCAGGGCCATGGGGGTACCCGCCTCCCGGGTCGATGCCCTGACCTTCGGGCTGGGATCAGGCATTGCAGGCGTGGCCGGGGTGGCCCTGAGCCAGCTGACCAATGTCGGTCCCAATCTTGGCCAGGCCTATATCATTGACTCGTTCATGGTCGTGGTGTTCGGCGGCGTGGGGAATCTTTGGGGAACCATGCTTGCCGGCCTGACGCTTGGCACAGCCAACAAATTCATTGAACCCTTTTCCGGCGCCGTGCTGGCCAAAATCATTGTGCTGGTGTTCATTATTCTATTTATTCAAAAACGCCCCCAGGGGCTTTTCCCCCAGAAAGGGAGGGCAGCAGGCTAAGTTATGAAACGTTTATCCTTTATTTTTGACGACAAGCTGGGTCTTCCGCTGCTCCTGGCATTGGGCGCCGCCATGGTCCTGGTGCCGACGCTGAACCTGATGGTGCCGGAAACAAGTTTCTTCCATGTCTCCACATTTACCATGTCCCTGTGGGGAAAATACCTGACCTATGCCCTGCTGGCCCTTGCGGTGGATATTGTGTGGGGGTATTTAGGGATTTTAAGCCTGGGCCATGGGGTCTTCTTTGGACTGGGCGGCTATGCCATGGGCATGTATCTCATGCGCCAGATCGGTACACGGGGCGAATACGGCCACCCCATTCTCCCGGATTTCATGGTATTTTTGAACTGGGACAAACTGCCCTGGTTCTGGCACGGGTTTGACATGTTCCCCTTTGCTGCGGTCATGATTGTGCTGGTCCCCTGTCTGCTAGCCTTTGTATTCGGATGGTTTGCCTTTAAATCACGGGTCACAGGGGTGTATCTGTCCATCATCACCCAGGCATTGACCTTTTCGGTCATGCTCGCCTTTTTCAGAAACGAAATGGGATTCGGCGGCAACAACGGCCTGACCGATTTTAAGGATCTTTTAGGATTCTCGCTGCTCAATGATGGGGCCAAGGCTGCGCTTTTTGCGGTTACGGCAGGGATTTTAATTCTTGCCTATATTGCCTGCCGGCATCTGGTCTCTTCCAAACTTGGACGGGTTCTGGCAGCCATACGGGATGCCGAGGACCGGGTGAGATTTTTCGGGTATAATGTTGAAAACGTAAAACTGTGGATCTTTGTCTTTTCCGCCGGCCTTGCCGGCATTGCCGGAGCCCTGTATGTACCCCAGGTGGGTATCATCAATCCATCGGAATTCTCCCCGCTCAACTCCATTGAAATTGTGGTCTGGGTGGCCGTGGGCGGCAGGGGTACCCTGTACGGCGCGGTTGCAGGCGCCCTTGCGGTCAACTGGGCCAAAAGTTATCTGACCGGTGCCCTGCCCGATGCCTGGCTCTTTGCCCTGGGCGCGCTTTTTATTGTGGTAACGATTTTTCTTCCCAAGGGGATTGCAGGCCTGATCCGGCTTAAAAAGGAGGCGGCATGATTCAACCGTTAAAAGCCTTCCGGGAATTCTGGCCCAGGGATCGCGTGTTCGATTTTTTAATTCCCGACGTCCCGCCCGTTCTGGACACCAGTCACAAGGTCATTCTCTATCTTGAGGGGATCAGCGTCAGCTTTGACGGGTTTAAAGCCATTAACGACCTGAACCTCTATGTGGATGAAGGGGAACTGCGCTGCATCATCGGCCCCAACGGTGCCGGGAAGACCACCATGATGGATATCATCACAGGTAAAACCCAGCCCGATTCCGGTGTTGCCTGGTTCGGCCAGACCATCAACCTGTTACAGCACACGGAACCTGAAATTGCAGAGGCCGGCATCGGCAGAAAATTTCAAAAACCCACCGTATTTGAAGAGCATACCGTTTATGAGAATCTTGAGCTTGCCATGGCAGCGGACAAGCGGGTACTTCCCACGCTGTTCTCAACACTCACGGGCGAACAGCGGGACATGATCGATCAGACCCTTGAAATTGTCGGTCTTTCAGAAGCGTTTAGAATACGGGCAGGCGCCCTTTCCCACGGCCAGAAACAATGGCTTGAGATCGGGATGCTCCTAATGCAGAAACCCGTCCTGATGCTGGTGGATGAACCGGTGGCGGGTATGACCCGCCAGGAGATGGAAAAAACCGCTGAACTTCTGACCTCCCTGGCCGGCCAGCGTTCAATCATCGTTGTTGAACATGACATGGATTTTGTCAGGTCCATTGCAAAAAAAGTAACGGTGCTTCACCAGGGATCCATCCTGGCCGAAGGCAATATGGATGAGATCCAAAACAATCAAAAGGTCCGGGAAGTCTACCTGGGAGAATAACGCATGCTTACAATAGAAAACCTGAACCAGTATTACGGTGAAAGCCACACCCTTTGGGATCTTTCACTTTCGATCAAGGAGAAGTGCTGCACCTGCCTGATGGGCAGAAACGGCGTGGGTAAAACAACCTTGCTCAACTGCATCATGGGCCTTGTCCCCGTTAAAAGCGGCAGCATATCCTTTAAGGGCGAAAACATCATCAAAAAAAGGGCTGAACACCGGGCAGGCTTTGGCATTGGCTATGTTCCCCAGGGCCGCCAGATTTTCCCGCTCATGACCGTTGAAGAGAACCTGACCATCGGCCTGACCACAGCCGGGAAGGGAAAAAAAATTCCAGATCTGGTTTTTGAGCTTTTTCCTGTGTTAAAAGAGATGTTGAAACGCCGGGGCGGGGATCTTTCGGGCGGCCAGCAGCAGCAGCTTGCCATTGGCAGGGCATTGGTGCTGGACCCCACCCTGCTGATTCTGGATGAGCCCTGTGAAGGCATCCAGCCCAACATTGTCCAGGAAATCGGGGATATTATTAGAAGATTGGTTCAGGAGGTGGATATGACCGTACTTTTGGTGGAACAAAAACTTCACTTTGTCAAACAGACGGCGGACAACTTCTTTATCATGGACCGGGGGCGGCTCATGGCCGACGGTAATATTTCAGAGCTTAACGAAGAACTGATCAGCAAATATCTGACCGTTTAATTTTAATATGTGTTCACCCCTGCACCAAAAACCGGCCGATGGAACCAAAGCAGGCTGGCATGCGTCCTTAGATCTTTATCTTGAAAAAAAAGAGGATAAAACAGTACTGGCAAAAACAAACCGCAAAGGCCCGTTGACCATTCAGCAGCCTTTATATGCCGAAGACGGGACCTGCCATATCTACCTGCTGCACCCGCCGGGCGGTCTTGTGGGCGGAGATCGCCTTGACCTTGAGGTTTATGCCGGGAAAAACACCCACACCCTTTTGACCACGCCGGGGGCGACCAAATTTTATCGATCCAGCGGCCCGGAGGCGGTACAGAGCCAGACCTTGAATGTGGCCGCCGGATCGGTTCTGGAGTGGTTTCCCCAGGAGACCATTTTATTTGAAGGGGCCAACGGCCATCTTATAACGACGGTACATCTTGCCCCGGAGGCGGTATTTATGGGGTGGGAAATTTCATGCCTCGGCCTTCCCGCACTCAAAAAGACCTTTGACCGTGGGCAGCTGAACGCAACGGTCACCCTGTTCAACGACGCAATTCCGCTGTTGTTTGAAAAGCTTAAGGTTAACGATAAACGGGATCTGGCGGGACCGGCAGGATTAAGAAACCAGCCGGTGTCGGCAACCTTCTGGGCGTATCCGGTCCAGGAACAACTCTTCAGGCAGGTCCAGGAAAAAACGCCCCCGCTTGAGGAAAATTTTGGCATAACATTAATGGACGACCTGCTTGTGGCCCGATACCTGGGCGACCACCCAGGACAGGCCAAAGAACAATTTGAACGCCTGCGGCAGGCCCTTGCCCCTGAACTGACGGGCAGGCAAGCTGCCGTTCCAAGGATATGGAACACTTAAATTAACGAGGATACCAAATGGATCTTACCCCCAGAGAAAAAGATAAACTGTTGATATTTACGGCAGCGTTGCTTGCGGAACGGCGCAAGGCCAAAGGGCTGCTGCTTAACTATCCCGAGGCGGTCGCCTTTATCAGTGCAGCGGTCATGGAAGGTGCACGGGAAGGTAAAACCGTGGCGGAACTCATGGATTACGGCCGTACCCTTCTGAGCAAAGAAGAGGTCATGGACGGTGTCGCTGAAATGATCCATGATGTTCAGGTTGAAGCCACATTTCCCGACGGCACCAAACTGGTCACCGTCCATAACCCCATACACTGAAACAAGAGGTTGCCATGATTCCAGGAGAAATGATTACACAACCGGGAGACATTACCATCAATGACGGCCGAAAAACCCTGAGCGTTAAGGTGGTCAACAGCGGTGACAGACCGATTCAGGTGGGGTCCCATTACCATTTTTATGAAACCAACAAGGCACTCTCCTTTGACCGGGAAACCGCCAAAGGCTTTCGCCTCAACATTCCATCGGGAACCGCCATCCGGTTTGAGCCGGGTCTTGAGCGGACTGTCGAACTGGTGGCCTATGCGGGCGCACGCAGGGTATTTGGATTCAACCAGGCCGTCATGGGAAACCTTGACGACGGGTCTAACTAAGGAGGGGACATGACAACCATCAGCAGAAAAGCCTATGCAGAGATGTTCGGCCCCACCACCGGAGACCGGGTAAGACTGGCGGATACCGAATTGTTCGTTGAAGTTGAAGAAGACAAAACCATTTACGGCGAAGAAGTCAAATTCGGCGGTGGAAAAACCATCCGGGACGGCATGGGACAAAGCCAGGCCTCGTGCGGGGATGCCGTTGACATGGTGATCACCAATGCCCTCATTATCGACCACTGGGGCATCGTCAAAGCGGATGTGGGCATTAAGGACGGCCGGATTCACGGCATTGGAAAGGCCGGCAACCCCGATGTTCAGCCCGGGATTGACATCATTGTGGGACCCGGTACGGAAGCGGTCGCCGGAGAAGGCAATATTCTCACCGCAGGCGGCATTGATGCCCACATCCATTTCATTGCCCCCCAGCAGATTGACGAGGCCCTTGCCTCGGGCATCACCACCATGCTTGGCGGCGGCACCGGCCCTGCCACCGGGACCAACGCCACCACCTGCACCCCGGGCCCCTGGAATATCGTGAAGATGCTCCAGGCCGCCGATGCCTTCCCCATGAATCTGGGATTTATGGGCAAGGGCAATGCCAGTTTACCCAGAGCCCTTGAAGAACAGGTAGCTGCGGGAGCCATGGGCCTCAAACTCCACGAAGACTGGGGAACGACGCCGGCGGCAATTGATAACTGCCTTGCCGTTGCAGACAAACTGGACGTCCAGGTGGCCATCCACACGGATACCCTAAACGAATCCGGATTTGTGGAACAGACCATGGATGCCTTTAAGGGCCGTACCATCCACACCTTCCACACCGAAGGGGCCGGCGGCGGTCATGCTCCGGACATCATCCGGGCCTGCGAGTTACCCAATGTGCTGCCCTCGTCGACCAACCCCACCCGACCCTACACGGTCAACACCATTGACGAACACCTGGACATGCTCATGGTTTGCCACCACCTGGACGCCAAAATTGCCGAGGACATTGCCTTTGCCGAGTCCCGCATCAGAAGGGAAACCATTGCGGCCGAAGACATCCTCCACGACCTGGGTGCATTTTCCATGATTGCATCGGACTCCCAGGCCATGGGCCGGGTGGGAGAGGTGATCATCAGAACCTGGCAGACCGCACACAAAATGAAAGTGCAACGGGGAAGCCTGAAGCAGGACCCGTCCACCCATGACAACAACAGGGTGAAACGGTATATTTCAAAATACACCATCAACCCGGCCCTCTGCCACGGCATTGCCCATGAGGTTGGCTCTGTTGAAAAGGGCAAATTTGCGGACCTGGTGCTATGGAAACCCGCAATGTTCGGGGTCAAGCCCTCCTTGGTCATTAAAGGCGGTATGATCGCGCTGGCTCCCATGGGAGACCCCAATGCGTCCATTCCTTCACCCCAGCCGGTTCATTACCGGCCCATGTTTGGTGCCTTTGGCCGGGCCCGGCATGAAACATCCATCTCCTTTGTATCGGGAACGGCTTTGGAAAAGGGCATGCTGGACAGCGCCGGCCTGAAATCCCTTCTGAAACCGGTAAAGGGATGCCGGGCCATCGGCAAAAAGAATATGATCCACAATACCTATCAGCCCCACATGGAAGTTGACCCCCAGACCTACGAGGTGCGGGCCGATGGCGAACTGTTAACCTGTGAACCGGCGTCGGTGCTTCCCATGGCGCAACGCTACTTTTTGTTTTAACTATGATTGAGCTAACCCATAAAACCCAGGACAAAACGCCCCAAGCAACAACTTTAACGTTGCCCTGGGAAAAAAGAATCAAAAGCCGCCAGCGGGTGGTATTGGACAACAAAGATGAGGCCGGCCTGTTTCTTGACCGGGGAGAAATTTTGCGACACGGAGACATGTTAAGCAGTGATGATGGGTTTCAGGTAAAGATTATTGCCGCCCATGAGCAGGTTTCCACAGCCCGTGCCCAAACCCCCCGGCAACTCAACCTTGCCTGTTATCATCTGGGCAATCGCCACGTGGACCTTGAAATCCGGGACGCCTATGTGCGTTATCCCCATGACCACGTTTTAGACGAAATGGTCAAAGGACTTGGCTTAACAATCACCGTGGAACAGGCTCCTTTTGAGCCGGAAACAGGGGCATACGGCAATGGGCACCACCACCATCACCACGAATGAATCCCAATCAGCCAACGCCCCCATGACGTCACCATGGCTGATCCGGCTCATGCACCTGGTCAGCCCGTCACTCCCCACCGGTGGCTTTGCCTATTCCCAAGGGTTGGAATGGGCCATTGAAAAGGGGTGGATCAACAGTGAATCCCCCCTTGAACAATGGCTCTTAAATGTTTTGGAAACCGGCATGACCCATGTTGACATCCCGTTGCTTCAAATGATTTACCAGGCTGTTGAGCGCCGGGACATCGACGCCTTTACCCGGGCGGCCCAATGGGTAAGGGCCTGCCGGGAGACCAAAGAGCTTAGGAATGAAGAAGAACACCGGGGACGGGCCATGGCGGCCATTATCAAAGAGCTGGGGCTTTGTCAGGACAGCATGGCAAAATCTAAAAAAAAGCCAATCCATGACCCATGGCATAAGGTTATTGCCTCATCCCAACTGGCCGGGTTTGCCTTTGCCGCCGCGTTATGGCAAATCCCCATCCAGGCTGCCGCCCAAGGGTATCTGTGGTCCTGGCTTGAAAACCAGGTGCTGGCCGCCGTAAAAATTATTCCCCTGGGACAAAGTTCAGGCCAGAGGGTCCTGGCAAGACTGTCCCCGGCCATCGACACTGCGGTTGCCACAGGCCTGCAGATTAAAGACGTTGAACAGATGGGAAGTTCCCTGCCAGCCCTGGGGTTGGCAGGCAGCAACCACGAAACGCAATATACCAGACTTTTCAGATCATAATATTTAAATCATAAGGAAAACAAATGAGTAAAAAAGCACCCCTTCGCGTTGGCGTTGGCGGACCGGTGGGATCAGGTAAAACCGCCCTTCTTGAGGCAATATGTCTGAACATGAGAGACCGTTATGAACTTGCCGTGGTCACCAATGATATTTATACCCGGGAGGATCAGGATTTTCTGATCCAAAGGCAGGCATTGTCTGCGGACAGAATCATGGGGGTTGAAACCGGGGGGTGTCCCCACACGGCCATCCGTGAAGATGCATCCATGAACCTGGCAGCGGTGGAAGACCTTTGCCAAAAATTTCCGAACTTAAACCTGGTACTGGTGGAAAGCGGCGGAGACAACCTGAGTGCCACCTTCAGCCCGGAACTCGCCGATCTTGCCATCTATGTCATTGATGTCTCGGCAGGAGATAAAATTCCCCGTAAAGGTGGCCCCGGCATCACCCGATCCGATCTCCTGGTGATCAACAAGGTGGATTTAGCCCCCCTGGTCGGCGCCTCCCTTGGGGTCATGGAACAGGACACGCGCCGGATGAGAGGAGACAAGCCCTTTGTCTTTGCCAATATGAAAACCGGTAAAGGCGTTGATGAGATCATCGAATTTTTGATTCATGAAGGCATGCTTGAATCTTGAGCCGGTAATGCTGCTTCAGACGCATAACCCGACAGAATTAAGAGCATCTTTCAGGCACTTGGCATGGGCCTGAAAAATCCGGCTCTCAGTTTATCAGTTTAGTTTGCACCGTAACCGAAATTTACGCCTGTGATAAATCGGGCGGGCGTAGAAGCTACATTCTATAAAGCCATTGATAACTGCCGGGGATTGATTTTTTGCA
The DNA here is from genome assembly GCF_963666675.1 of uncultured Desulfobacter sp. Lineage (NCBI taxonomy): Bacteria > Pseudomonadati > Thermodesulfobacteriota > Desulfobacteria > Desulfobacterales > Desulfobacteraceae > Desulfobacter > uncultured Desulfobacter sp. The sequence continues at coordinate 4,915,472 of NZ_OY762929.1, forward strand.
AGGCACTATAATATTCTTGAATAACAAAATCTTTCTTATCAACTTCCTGATATTCCCCTGTTCCCCCTTCACCAATGTCAAGGGCCATATCATCTGAAATTGGGCCGGACTCAAAGAGAAAATGGTGTAGATTTTTTTCTATCGGTTTTTTGCCATAAATTCTTTTAAGTCTGTCCGGCCATGTTTGCAAATCCTGTCGAAGCGCCACAGCCGGATTATTGTTAACATAGGAATAAGATGAAATCTCTCCGATTCTCTCAAACAAAAGTATATCTTCGTAAATTTTTAAATATTTGGGATGGACGGTAATGACTATGTCGTCCGCATGAAAGGCATTAATCGCATATGACACCAGCGTGCGGTTCCCCAGCATGGGGATTTTTTTGTCTCCTTTTCGGTATAGCGGATGCGATGCCAGGCATCCGATTTCAACAAGGCGGCTTCCCTGATTTCTTAACACGTCCAGTTCCCGTCTAAATTCTGTATCCATGGGAAGGTCAAAGCCGTCTTCTTGATTGTCCCGAAATATGCTGGCCGTATATATCGGCACACTGCCAGCCTGAGCATCCGGCACGCATCCCATAAATACCACAGCGTCAGGGTATGAATGGTGCCGAATAATTCTCAATGGGGGAATGGAAGGTTTAATGAAGCCGGCGGCCACATAAACATCATGCAACAAGCTAAAACAAGACAGATAATCATCAACACTGGATGCTTTACGAAAAGTAACACAGTCCGGGTTAGTTTGAAAATCAGGAAGGCCAATCCGATTCATTTTTTTTCTGAGTTCCGCCATCGGACAGGGCAAAAACGAGTTAAACAATGTATTTGATAAATTCATACTTTTTTCTTTATTTGATAATGGATTCAGCTCAATTAACAATTCCGACAAATTAATAGCAAATTCAATACCACCTACTTATATAAAACCCATTGCTATCTTAATCATAAACTATTAAATTCAAAGCATTACGCCCTATCAGAGCGGCCAATCCCTCTATTTAATTCATTATAAATACAGTGATTTGCAATAAGTTTATGTGTTTCCGGCGTTTTATTAACTAAAAAAAACACAAAACCCCGCTTAATCGGGAAAACAGTTACGAAAATTGCAGTAATAGTTACGAAAATTGCAGCATTCGAAACTTAATAACAAAAAATCTAAGGCCGTGGATGATGAATATTGAAATATTTCCACCATCAGTCATATTGCAGAACAGCCTACTTCAAGGGCCCCTGAGGTCAAGCAATGCCATTTTACAGATAAGCCGGCACTTACTATAGAAAACAATGCACAATTCAGGCCATGACCCAAAATAATTATGGTACCATATTACCAAAAATTATTGCATAACTGTCATGGGATGGTATAGTTTATCGAAATCCAGGCTCTGCCCAGACTAAAACCTAAAATAATTTATCAACATATTGAAATCTCAATTGAAAAACCCGTCATGAACGATCTTACACGATGCGGTTGGGTAACCAATGATCCCGTATACATCCGCTACCACGATACGGAATGGGGGGTGCCGGTTCACGATGACCGCAAAATTTTTGAATTCCTCATCCTGGAGGGTGCCCAGGCAGGGTTATCCTGGTTGACAATTCTCAAGCGCCGCCAGGGGTATTTCAATGCGTTCTGTGATTTTGACCCTGAAAAGGTGGCCCGGTTCAGCGAAGGCGATATTCAGCAACGCTTGAAAGACCCCGGCATCATCAGAAACAAGCTCAAGGTTCGATCTGCGGTAACCAACGCCCAGGCATTTTTACAAATCCAGGAAGAGTTTGGCTCCTTTGACGCCTATGCCTGGAGGTTTGTGGACGGAGCGCCCATCATCAATCACTATACCCACCAGGACCAGGTTCCGGCAACATCCCGTCAGTCCGATGCATTTTCAAAAGATTTATGTAAACGCGGGTTTAAATTTACCGGGTCCACCATCATCTATGCCCATATGCAGGCCACGGGCATGGTGAACGACCACCTGGTCTCCTGTTTCAGATACAAAGAGGTAATGGCCTGAAAAAGGAAAGCGAATCATGATCATTGTCACCACCCAACAGATGCAGCAGATGGATAAAAATACCATTGAGGCCTTCGGCCTTCCAGGCCGGGTACTCATGGAAAATGCAGGCCGGGGTGCCCTGGAGATACTGGCCGACCACTTTGACCTTGAAGGCACCCGGGTGGCCGTGGTGGCGGGCCGGGGCAACAACGGCGGAGACGGTTTTGTAATCGGCCGTTACCTCATGGAGATGGGGGTCAGCGTCAGTTTCTTTCTTTTGTCCACCCGGAACCGGGTCCAGGGAGATGCCCGGGCAAATATGGACCTGGTGCTGGATCTTCTGGCCGAACATTCCCTGTCACAGTTCATTGAAATCCCGGACCAAGACGCACTGGACGCGGCAGCTGAAATCCTGCAAGACCACGATCTGTTTGTGGACGCTATTTTCGGCACCGGACTCAATTCCCATGTGAGGGGCATTTACCGTGATGTCATTGAGCTGATCAACGACTCGGGCAAATCGGTGTTCAGCGTGGACATCCCTTCGGGAATCAATGCAGATACAGGTGCCGTCTGCGGTGTGGCCATCCAAGCCGATGCCACGGCCACCTTTGCCTTTGCCAAAACTGGGCACATTCTCTATCCGGGCAACTTTCACACCGGTGACCTGGAGGTGGTTGACATCGGCATTCCCGGCCACATTGCAAAAACACAAACCCCCGATATTTTCCTGCCCGAACCCCACGACATTGCAGACCTGATACCCACCAGGGAGTTCAATGCCCACAAGGGCAGTTTCGGCCACCTGGTGATACTGGCAGGATCACCGGGTAAAACCGGGGCGGCAGCATTGTCCGCCAACGCGGCCATGCGGACCGGTGCGGGTCTTGTGACCTTAGGGGTGCCCGAAAAGCTCATGCCCGTCCTGGAACCCATGGTTATCGAACCCATGACAACGGCGCTTAGCCAGACCCCTTCCGGCAGTTTGGATGCCGCTGCCCTAGATGACATCATCACGCTTTTAGCAGACAAAAACGCGTTGGCCATAGGCCCTGGCCTAGGCACGGATCCCGGCACCCGGGAACTGATCCAAAGCATCCTGGCCATTGCATCCGTCCCCATGGTCATTGACGCCGACGGCCTGAACTGCATCGCCAAAAACCCTGACATTCTGGATACGGTCAAAGCCCCTGTAATCCTGACACCCCACCCCGGAGAAATGGCCCGTCTTACCGGGAAAACCATCGAAGAGATCCAGCAGAACCGAATGGCAACCGCCCGGAACTTTGCAGAAAGACACAACGTTATCCTGGCACTCAAAGGCGCCCAGACCCTCGTAGCCTGCCCGGACGGCGCCGTATTCATCTGCCCCACGGGCAATCCCGGCATGGCCTGCGCCGGCATGGGAGATGTACTCACCGGCATGATCACGGCATTTCTGGCCCAGAATCTGTCCCCAGAATCAGCAGCCCTGGCAGGCGTCTATGTCCATGGACTGTGCGGAGATCTTCTGGCCGAAGATCAGGTCTTTGGATTTTCTGCATCAGATATGCTGGCAAACATCCCCCATACCATCAACACCCTGTTATCATGAAAGATATCATCTCCCAAAGCCCGGAACAAACCCAGGAAACAGGCAGACGATTAGGGACATATATCCAGGAGCAGCACATAAGCTGCGCCATGGCCCTGACAGGGGATCTTGGCTGCGGCAAGACCTGTTTTGTCCAGGGCCTTGCCCGGGGGCTGAACGTCGCGGACGAATACTACATCACCAGCCCCACCTTCACCATCATGAATGAATATCCGGCAGGCAAAATGCGTCTTTTCCATCTGGACCTGTACCGCCTTTCAGACCCGGAAGAACTGGATTATATCGGCATCGAGGACCAGCTGGGACACAACAGCGTTACGGTGGTGGAATGGCCGGACCTCCTCATTGAAACCGGATTTGCCTTTGATCTTCACATCCATTTTGAGTTTGATGCCGATTTTAATAGAAAAATAACCCTTTCCCCATCTGGACAAGCCGGAACAAATCTGCTAAGCAGTCTATCCCTATAAGTAAATTTCACATGAAAGTAACAATTAAGTTACTTTCATGTTTTGTTGTGGATTGAGCCTGGAATTTGGTAGACCAGGTCCGGCCCATGGCCGTTATTAACAAAAGCTAAAATTTTGGGAGAGACAATGGCGTTACGGGTGCAAAAATTTGGCGGTACATCTGTGGCAGATATCGAAAGGATCTCCAAAGTGGCCGACCGGGTACAAAAAGCCCATGAAAACGGTGACCAGATGGTTGTGGTACTTTCGGCCATGGCAGGCGTGACAAACAATCTGATCAAGCTTGCCGGACAGGCATCCAAAATCCCGGATAAACGGGAATTAGACGTACTCCTGGCAACCGGAGAACAGACCACGGCGGCCTTGATGGCGATGATGCTTAAATCAAGAGGCTTTAAAGCCAAATCATTCCTGGGTTTCCAGGCCGGCATCCATACCGACCATATGTCGGGCAAAGCCAGAATCCGGGAAATCGACAGCCACAACCTGCGTGACGCCCTGGATGAAGGGAATATTGTTGTCGTTGCAGGCTTCCAGGGTGCCGATGACCACGGAGATATTACCACCCTGGGCCGGGGCGGGTCCGACACCTCGGCAGTGGCCATAGCGGCATCACTCAAAGCCGATGTCTGTGAAATTTTCACCGACGTGGACGGCGTCTACACAACAGATCCAAGGATCTGCCCCAAAGCCAGGAAAATCAGCAGAATTTCCTACGATGAAATGCTTGAAATGGCCATTCTGGGGGCCAAGGTTCTCCAGATCAGGTCTGTGGAATTTGCAAAAAAATATAATGTGCCCGTGCACGTCCGGTCATCATTTAATGAGGAGGAAGGAACCATGGTTGTCAATGAAAGTGAAGATATGGAAAGTCCGGTGGTTTCAGGCGTCACCTGTGACATGAATGAAGCAAGAATTACCTTCAAGCGCGTCCCGGACCAGCCCGGCATCTCAGCCAAGGTCTTCGGCGCCCTTGCCGAGGCCGGTATTTCCGTGGACATGATCATCCAGAACTCCCGGACCGGCGGCGAAACGGACCTGACCTTTACCGTGACCATGGACGATTTTAACCGGGCCATGGAGATTTCCGAAAAAGTGGCAGATCAAATCAATGCCGGAGAGATAAAAACCGCCACCGAAATTGCCAAAATATCCGTCATCGGCCTGGGTATGAAAAGCCATTCCGGCGTAGCGGCAGTGATGTTCAAAGCCCTGGCTGACGAGAACATCAACATCCGCATGATTTCAACCTCTGAGATCCGTATTTCCTGCGTCATTCTGGCCAAATATGCAGAGCTTGCGGTCAGAACCCTGCACGCCGCGTTTGGCCTGGATAAAATAGGATAGTTCAAAAGGATGGATGATACACGTAACGGGTATGATCCACCACACCTTCAAAGCCGGTCTGCCAGGTGCCTGCCCTAATCAGCAGGATTCCCTGACAGGCCGGTTTCAATTTCCAGCGCCACCTTTTCAGCGGCCCGGGCCGGATCATCGGCATCCCGGATGGGCCGGCCAATGACAAGATAGTCAGACCCCGCCTGCACTGCTTTGGCCGGCGTGACCACCCGTTTCTGGTCATCCCCGGGGGTAAGGCTCCATTGGGGCCGGATTCCCGGCGTAACCGTCAGAAACCCTTTACCCATTTGGGTTTTCAACATGGCAGCTTCCTGCCCGGCGCACACCACCCCGGCACATCCGGCATCCAGGGCCATGTTGGCCCGCAGCAGCACCAGTTTTTCCAGGGCATTAACATATTCATCCTTAAACCCCTGGGCACGAACCGTATCGGCGTCATTGTCCGTAAGCAGCGTCACGGCAAGCACCTTGGCTTGTCCGGCATTTTCAACGGCGGCCTTAAGCATCTTTGGGGAGGAGGCGCCGTGCACGGTGACCAGATCCACCCCGAGATCCGCCACCCGGGCCATGGCCCGACCCACCGTGGCTGAAATATCATGCAGCTTCAAATCCAAAAAAATACCCGCACCGGACATTTTCTTGACCATATCCACCACCGCCGGGCCCTGTCGGATAAATAGTTCAAGGCCGATTTTAAACATACCCACCCGGCCGTCAAGCTGACGGATATGTGACTGTGCCGCCTCCATGGAGGGAAAGTCCAAGGGGAAAATAATATAATCTTTAGCTGTTTTCTGCATGAGCGCCCTTCGCGATCTTTGGGTTACTTAAATAAAAAAATTGTAGGGATCTTACCATAAACAGCGTTTTTTTACCTTTAAAAAAAACGTCCAATGAAGACGAGCAACCATATTTCGTGCCCGCCCTGAAATAAGAATTTTTATTGATTCGTTAACTGTTTTTATGGTAACAACATTCCTATCCTTGTCTTCCAAAGCGGCCATTTTTTTTAGAGGCAAACATTAACAGACATTAATCCCGGCCCATTAAATGTATCGGAAGGGAGTTCAATGCTAAAAAACCTATATCCCGATTCCCTAGAAGCATCGGGAAGATATCTGCGAATGATTCTCAAAGAGATTTCAGAACTCAAACTTCCCTATACCCCGGTTGTCTATTCGGTGTGGTATGAATATGCCTCGGGCCAGAATCATGAATTAAATAAAGATATCCAGGCGGCTCGAAAAAAAAAAGAAGTCATAGATTACCAAAAGGTCCTTGAGTGGTTCAAGTACCACGTATCCGACAGGCAATTGCTCAACACCGAAGAACAGACCGAAAAAGCGGGAAGCCTGCTTAACGGCATGACCTCCCGCCTTGTGGAGGCCGGAAACCATATGAGCCGGCAGGGTGAGCAGCTTAAAACCCATATCGAAGATTTGAACAATGCGCCAAGCGAACAGGACATAAAAACCATCTGCCGGGATATTGTGTTGCAAACCCAGGCAATCATCGACGGCAATACCGACCTTAAAAACAATATTCACACCACCATCTGCGAACTTGACGCCCTAAAACTGGAACTTAAAAACCTGAGAGAAGAGGCAAAAACAGATATGCTCACAGGGCTTCTCAACCGCCGGGGGTTTGAAGATGCCATTGAAAGCCCCATGACAGAGGCCCAAAAAGAGATCGCCCCCTTAACCCTGATCATCGGGGACATCGATCGGTTTAAACGCATAAACGATAATTATGGCCACCTTACCGGAGATAATGTACTCAAACTGATATCCAAGCTTTTACAAAAACACATCAAAGGTAAGGATATAGCCGGCAGGTTCGGGGGCGAAGAATTTATCATGGCCCTGCCCGAGACTAAATTGGACGGCGGCTTTGCTTTGGCCGAACAAATCAGGGTCAGCCTTGAAAAAATGCGATGGCAGTCCAAAAGTTCAGGCAAAGATATCGGCACCATAACCATCTCCCTGGGCGTGGCCCAGTTCATGGCCGGCGAAGACTTAGGCGCCCTGATTGCCCGGGCGGACAAAGCCCTTTATGCCGCCAAAGAAAACGGCCGGAACCGAACGGGCACCCACAACGGCAAAGAGGTTATTTTTCCTTGAAAAAAAACAGGTACACCCTGACCATGCTGGTTGAAAATGAACCCGGGGTAACGGCCAGAATCGCAGGACTTTTTGCCGGCAGAGGCTATAATATTGAAACCATCTGTGGTGCCCCCACGGCAAATCCCAACATGTCCAGAATCACCATCACCACCTACACCCACCCGGAAATTTTAGAGCAGTGCATGAAGCAGATCAAGCGCCTGGTCAACGTGATCAAGCTTCGGGACATGACCGTCGGAAAGGCCGTAAAAAGAGAAATGGCCCTGATCTGCGTCAAGGCCCTGCCTGAAAACCGGGATACCATTCGATCGCTGATTCAGGAATTAAACGGCACCATGATGGATGAAAGCAGCCGCCACTTTATTTTTGAAGTCACCGGTGATGAGGACGCCATTGATATTCTTCTTGAAAAGCTGTCACCTTTCGGCATCAAAAAACTTGCCCGTTCCGGTGTGTTAGCCCTTTACCGTGAAGTCTGAGCCGCTCCAAAAGACGGTTTGCTTTTCCCCGTCTATGCCCCGGTTTTGACTCCATATTGAAAATCCGACGCATCTGTTTTTCCATGTCACGAATCTGTTGCATCATCTCTTCCAGAAAATTTTTAGCTTCGTTTTGCCATGTCTGCTCCATGGATATAGACGTTCCATTTTCCAGGGTCCCGGAAAGTGCCGCAGGCGTGTCTATACTTTGGGGGAACTCAGACAGACTCTCCGGCTCGGCTAAATTTTGAGTCTCCGTGGATCGTGCCGCAAGATCAATTTGCTGGACCACACCCACATTGCCGTTTTCAAACAAAAACATCCCCGAATGCGCCACCTCTCCTGTAACGGCATTCTCCGAATCCGTCAGTTCAAATCCGGTGGCCACATTGTCAAGGTAAATCGCCCCAACGCCGGCTTCGGCCAGGGAAACAAGCAGATCATTGCCGGCTTCATCCCGGGTCCAGACCGAAAGCTTGGAGAACACGTCATCGCTTTCATCAATCCACCCGTTACCGTCCCCATCATAGGCCGCCAGTTCATCAAACCCGTTACCCGTGCCCGGGCCGAACAGTTCGGAGCCGTTGTTAATCGCACCGTCATTGTTTTTGTCAAAACTTAAAAATCCTGAGCCGGATGCGGCAAAGTTGATCTCTTCGGCGGTACCGTCATTGTCCAGATCAAATTCAAACCGGGTATCGCTCAATGCAGGCACACCGCCGTCAAGGTTGATGATCAAAGGATCTACCAGGGCCACCTGCTCCTGCCAGGTACGCATCAAGGCCTTTTCGCTGGTTTCGGTCATCTGGGTTCGATCCATGATCAGCTCCAGGGAAAAATCAATGGCCTTGCCGTCCTCTGTCAACACCTGTCCCCGGGAGGCAAACGTCATCTGCTCCTGCTCAAAGTGGCTTGCGGTGCGGTCCAGACTGATTGTGGTTTTGGCCGAGCGGGTCTGCCCTGAAGAAATGCCGTCGCTTCCAATGGCCGTCAGGCTCAGGGATGACACCTTTTCCTGGGTCACATTAGAGACCAGACGTTCCACCATCTCCTGCCGGGAAAAATTAACCGATTCTTTTTTATCGGCATCAAACATACTGGATTGAGATGACAACGAATGGCCGTATGCCGTGCGGGTCTCCCGGGTGATATCCCCGGAAAGCGTGACCCGGTCAACCACCACCAGGGGCAGATCGATATTTTTTTGAAATGCTGAACGCTTGTGCCTGGATGACAAGATCCCCATGGAGGATCTCTTAGATGACGTTTTCTCCTGAAGCGAATCTTCTTGTTCAAACCGGTAAGAAGATGACAACGCCACAGCGCTTTGTGATATCTTCATGGTCCCTCCTTTGACCCCTGCAAAAATTTTCTTAAACTGCCATGGTCTGGCCTGATTTTCATCGCGGTTAACCCAACAATGAACATTGAAAGGCCTGTATAAATCGCACAAACAGTCTCATGACATACAAATCAGGTAATAGAAGAGATCGGCATCCAAAACTTAAAACTTTACCCGGCCCAAATGTCTTCCATAACCCAGGCTTTGCAGGCGCCAAAGAGATTAGGGTTGAATCCATTCAGGATTTAATGATAATTAAAGCTATTTAAAAGGAAAATCAGTATCTTTATTTTTATTTAATGAACCCAAACGAATACATTCCCACAAAAAATGATCTGGACGGTGCATCCCCGGCCCGGTGCATCGACGATCTGTCGCAGTATCCGCTAATATAGGAACCAACACATGAAACAACCAATGCCTGATAAGCATTTACAATTAAAATCCCTGCCCGGTGTGGATCATATTCTTGCCCTTGCCGAAACCAATGATCAATTTAAACAGATGCCGCGCAGCCTTGTACTGGAATCCGTACGAAGGGCCATTGACAATACCCGAAAAGAAATACTTGGCGACAGGCCTACAGTCATCACCGACGAAGCCATAATCAATCGGGCGGCCATGCTTGCCGCTCAAAAAATGAAAAACCGGCTGAATCCGTTGATCAATGCCACAGGTGTTGTGTTGCACACCAATCTTGGCAGGGCCCTGCTTTGCCAAGATGCCCTGGACAATATCATGGCCGTCGCGTCCTCCTATTCCAATCTGGAACTCAATCTTGCAACGGGCAAGCGCGGTATCAGATACGCGGCAATTGAAGATCTGATCTGTGAATTGACAGGTGCCGAGGCAGCCATGGCCGTAAACAACAATGCCGGCGCCGTACTCCTGGCATTAAACACCCTTGCCCAGGGTCGTCAGGTAATTGTCTCCAGAGGAGAACTTGTGGAAATCGGTGGTTCTTTCAGGGTTCCGGATGTCATGATAAAAAGCGGGTGCATATTAAAAGAAGTGGGGACGACCAACCGCACCCACCCCCATGATTACAGCAATGCCGTCACCGAAGAGACCGGGCTTTTGCTCAAGGTCCACACCTCCAACTATAAAATTGAAGGCTTCACCAAGTCGGTTTCACTCAGGGAACTGGTGGACATTGGGAAACCTAACGATATTCCGGTAATGGAAGATTTGGGCTCGGGCACGCTTATTGATTTCAGCGCATTCGGACTGCCTTCCGAGCCCCCGGTGTTTAAACAGGTGGCCACAGGTGCCGATGTGGTCACCTTCAGCGGAGACAAGCTGCTGGGCGGCCCCCAGGCCGGCATTATTGTGGGCACGAAAAAATACATGGACCAGATCAAGGCCAACCCGCTGACCCGGGCCCTGCGCATTGATAAAATGACGCTGGCAGCCCTGGAAGCAACGCTTAAGCTTTACCGGGATACCCTGGCGGCGGTTGAAAAAATTCCCACCCTGCGCATGCTGACATTGTCCTATGAGCAGCTCAGCCAGGACGCCGAGGTTCTGCTCTCATTGGTCTCCCAGGCTTTGGGGACCCGGGCGGAGCTTGCCCTGGCAGATATGAATTCCCGGCCCGGCGGCGGGTCCTATCCCGGCCTGACCCTGCCCACCCGGTGCCTGACCATCCGCCCCAAATCCATCTCCGTAACGGCACTGGACAAAAGACTGCGTGCCTTTGATCCGGCGGTGATGGGACGCATTGAAGACGATTGCTTCATCATTGATCCCAGAACCCTCCAACCCGGACAGGACAAGATCCTTGCCAACATCTTAAAAAAGCTGATAGATTAATTTATGATGCCAAAATTCACTGCCAAAGAGATCCAGTTTCTGAAAACAACCGAGGATGCCCCGGACCTCAGCCCCCCGGGGAATTACTATTCGGACCTGCTCACACAGCCGTCCAAGGAATTTGAAATTTTTGCCCGGCGCATCGCCGACACCTGCGCATCCAAAAAGAGATTCACCACAGGTGCCATACAAATTGATCCAGCCGCACCGGAAGATACGGTAGATAAAACCAATGAGGTTTTCCACAGCTGTTTTCATTCGATGCTGGACGACGACAGAGGCATCTGGGAATGCCTGGATCCGTTCACGGCCATCTTCGTGTTCTGGGATTATGAAACAGCCGATCAAGGGGAAAAACTGCTTGACCTGCTTAATAAAAAAATTTCCCAGGCCCTGAATGCCAAAGTGATCATGGGAACCATTGCGTTTCCCTTTCATGATTTTACGGTTGAAGAGATGGCGGGATGCGCGCTCAAAGCCCTGGACCATGCCGCATTTTTCGGCCCCGGACATGCGATTGAATTTGACGGTCTCTCCCTGAATATCAGTGGAGACAGACTGTTCCAGCTCAATAACATTGACGCAGCCATCACGGAATACGAAAAAGGGCTCTCCATTGCCCCGGCCGACATCAACCTGCTCAACAGCCTGGGTGTGGCCTTCGGGGTGGACGGTTACCTGGACAAAGCCATGGAATTCTTTAAAAAGGCCAGAGATATCAGCCCCGAAGAGGTGATGGTCATCCACAACATCGGTTTGATCCACCGGGTCAATGATAAAAATGATTCCGCCCTGGCCTATCTCCAAAAAGCCCATGGCATCAACCCGGATGTATTTGAAATTGAGCTGCTGCTGGGTCATCTTCTGTTCAAAGAACAAAAATTTGATCTGGCCATGTCCCACCTGGATGCCGCCATCCGGCTCAAGCCAGAATCCGGCACAGCATTCAGGATCAAAGGCCAGATCCTTCTGGAAAACGAGGATGCGCCCAAAGCTGCCGTCCAGTTTAACCAGGCCGTAAAACTCAATCCCAATGACCCCGAAGCATTGTCCGGGTATGCCCGGGCCATGGCGGCCCAGAAAAAGAACCTGTCCATTGCGTTGAGCTTTGCCCAGAAAAGCCGGGAACTGGATCCTGAAAATAAACGATACAGACAACATATTGAAGAAATTCAAAACATCCAGAACCAGCTTAAAACAAGTAAGGATGATGTCACCAGATCCGCCTGACCCCCTAACGCCAAAAACCAAAACAGTGAGTATTTTACCATGAAACAAACAAAAGAACTGATCCGGCAGACTGTTCAGGATGCCATTGACACCAAGCAAAAATTTTTTGCAGCCCATGAAGATCTCATTGAAACCTGTGCCCGGCAATTAGCGGACACCCTTGAATCCGGCGGGAAACTCATGCTTTTCGGCAACGGCGGATCGGCAGCGGACTGCCAGCACATTGCCGCAGAGTTTATTAACCGGTTTCAGATGGAACGCAGGCCGTTACCCGCCATTGCCCTGACCTGCGACACCTCGGTCATCACCAGTATCGGCAACGACTACTCCTTTGACGAAATTTTTTCCAAACAGGTCCAGGCGTTAGGCCACAAAAATGATATGGCCATTGGAATCTCTACGTCCGGCAATTCTCCCAATGTGGTCCGGGCAGCTGCGACGGCAAAGGCCCAGGGGATGACCATGGTCTGCTTTTCCGGGACAGGCGGAAAGCTTAAAGATATGAGCGACATCGTCTTTTGTGTGGACAGCCCAGTAACCGCCCGTATCCAGGAAGTTCATATCACGTTAGGTCATATTCTTTGTGATCTTGCCGAAAGGCTCCTGTTCAATGACTGACAAGAGAACGGGAGAACAGGCTCACCCGAAACTGGATTACTCAAAACTGTCCACCTATTCCATTAAGGACAGAAAAAGCCTGGTGTCCCGGGATGATTTTGCCAAACCCTGGACAAAGGGCGCAGATCTTGGCGCCCTTTTCGAGCGGCTGCCCGCCATTCTTGCGGGCAAAGATATCCGGAATGTGGTTGATGCCATTGCATGCGCCGCCCAAAACAAGCGACAGGTCTGCTTCGGCATGGGCGGCCATGTGGTCAAAACCGGCATGGCGCCCATCCTGATTGACCTGATGGAAAAAGGGGTGATTACCCATCTGGCCATGAACGGATCGTGCATCATCCATGATTTTGAAGTGGCCTTCACCGGCCGAACCAGTGAAGATGTGGCCGAAAGCCTGGGATCGGGCAGCTTCGGCATGGCCCAGGAGACCTCTGAAATACTCAACCAGGCCATTGCCGGGGCAAATGAGCAGAACATAGGACTGGGGCGGGCCGTGGGACAACTGATTGAAGCCTTGAACCTGCCGTTTAAGGATTCAAGCCTGCTCGCTGCCGGTGCACGCCTGGATCTGCCCGTAACGGTCCATGTGGCCATTGGTACGGACATCATCCATATGCACCCGGGCTTTGACGGTGCCGCCTGCGGTGCGGCAACGCTTCATGATTTCAAGACCCTGGCATCCACCCTGGCGGACCTTGAAAATGGCGTATTTATCAATGCCGGCTCAGCTGTTATTCTTCCCGAAGTATTTTTAAAAGCCCTGACCCTGGTCAGGAACCTGGGACATAAGGTGGATAATTTCACCACAGTGAATCTGGATTTCATCCGGCATTACCGACCCATGACCAATGTGGTCAACCGACCGACCCAGGGCAGCGGCAAAGGATACGCCCTTGTCGGGCATCACGAAATATTGATTCCCCTGATTGCTGCAGGCGTGATTGAGTGTCTCTAAAACCACCGGATTAACATGGTGCCGCCAACGATCAACACAATACCGGCAAGGCGAAACCAGTTCACCGGCTGAACCGGCATGCCGAACAGACCAAAATGATCCATGATCACAGCCATGGTCAGTTGTCCCGCCACCACCAGACCAAAGGTCAGGGTCGTGCCCAATCTTGGCGCAAGAACAATGGTGGCGGTTACATAAAAGGCCCCAAGAAGTCCGGCCAGCCATAGACTCCAGTGGACACCGGAGACAGTGCGAACGACTGAAAAGTCCATCCTGCCTGCCAGGGCGTAGGCTAAAAGCCCTGCCGTGCCCACGGCAAATGAAATAAGGGCCGCATAAAAAGGATCGTTCAAGGCTTTGCCGATCTTTGCATTCATTCCGGCCTGAACCGGTCCCAGCATACCGGCAGCAAAGGCAAGCCCCAGCAAAAATAGAAACTTCATTTCACAGACCTCTTAAAATTAAAAGCGCAGTATAGCCTTTTGTTTCAAAGGGGGCCACCGTATTTAAAAAACATGGGCGGCTTCAGCTTGACATTTTGATCCAAGACTGAAACATTATACCCTAAATGTGAATTAATATTGATCAAAAGTAACGTCAAATGAGCTCCTTAGAACAACTGACCAAATCCATATTGAGCGCCCACGAAAAAGATCTGCTGTCCCTGGTCGGCAAAATCCATGGGACACCGGAACTTTCCGGAAACGAAACCCAGGCATCTGCCTGGCAGGTAGATTTGCTCGAGAGCTGGGGATTTTCCGTTGAGACAGAATATAAGGGGCTTGCCACGGCCTTTAAAGCAACAGCAGGCCAAAACGGGCCGCACATCTGTTTCATGGCTGAATATGATGCCCTGCCCGGCATAGGTCACGGATGCGGCCATAATCTCATCGCCGGTGTAGCCCTGGGCGCGGGGGTGGTGCTGAAACATCTTTTATCCCATCACAATTTACCCGGCAGGGTTACGGTGATGGGCACCCCCGCCGAAGAACAGCGCGGCGCCAAGATTGATCTGATCAAGGCCGGCGCTTTAAAGGATGTGGACCTGGTGCTCATGGCCCACCCCTCGCACAAAGCCACAGCCCCCTATGTCGGAGAGTCCGGTATCAGGCAATTCATGATCTCCTTTACGGGAAAAACCGCCCATGCAGCTGATTCACCGGAAAAAGGCATCAACGCCCTGGACGCCCTGCGCCTTTTGTTCAACGGTGTGGACGCCTGGCGCCAGCAGCTCACTGAAACCAGCCGGGTCCATGGGGTAATCCGGGACGGCGGCCAGGCCCCCAACATTATCCCGGAATTTGCCCGGGCCGAGTTCTATTTGCGCGATTTTGACCTTAACTATCTTGATCAGATGCAGGCCCGGTTTGAAAATATTGCCAAGGGCGCTGCGCTGATGACCGATACAAAATTTAAATTATCTCAAAGCCCCAACCCTTATAAACCGGGCATTCCCAATGAACCGCTCAACCAGCTCTTTTTTTCACTTGCCCGGGATGCCGGCATGCAGCCCCAATGGCCTGAACCCGCCCGCAGCTCATCGGATTTTGGAGATGTCACCTATGAAGTACCGGCGATGCACGCCTATTTTAACATCACCGAGGACAATCCCGACATAACCATCCACACCAGGGCGTTTGCCCAGGCAGCAGCCACGGACGTTGCCTTTTCCCAGATGAAAAAAACCGCCCGGATTCTGGCCCAAATGGCCTGGCGATTCATGACGGATCACGACTTCAGAGGCAAAGTCCGGCAGGCGTTCCCCTTTAACAGATAAAAAGCATTCTTTTATCCCGTCCGTTAAAGGCCTTGAAAAACAAGCCCTATATCCTTATATTGGTATGTTATTTCTAATTATAAATTAATAAAAGGGGCGGAAGAATGCCGATTTATGAATATACCTGCAAAGCCTGCGGTAAAAATTTTGAAACCCTGGTAATGGGAAGTGATACGCCGTCATGCCCGGAATGCAGCAGCGAAGACCTTGCACGGATGATGTCAAAATGCGGATTCGTATCCAAATCCACCGGTCCCGGGGGCCAGGTTCAGACAACCACATCAGCCGGCAGCTCTGCCTGTTCCGGCTGCACATCAACAAATTGCGGTACCTGCAGCAGTAACAGCAGCAGTCTTACGATCGGGTAAATATGAAAACAAGTATCTGTATCGGCACCCGGGGCAGTGCGTTAGCCCTGTGGCAGGCCAACCATGTAAAACAAAACATTGAAACCGCATTTCCGGATGTCCATGTTGATATAAACATCATCAAAACCACCGGAGACCGGATAACGGACCGGCCCCTTGCCATGGTGGGGGGCAAAGGCCTTTTTGTAAAAGAAATTGAAGCGGCCCTTTTAGACGGCAGCATTGACCTGGCGGTTCACTCCATGAAGGATATGCCGGGCGAATTGCCCGCCGGGCTGGAAATCGGTGCCATACCCGAGCGGGCCAACCCCTTTGATGTGCTCATCTGCGCCCAGGGTACGCTTCTAAAAGATTATCCCAAAGGTGCGGTCATCGGCACGTCCAGCCTTCGCCGGGGCTCACAGCTGAAACATGTGCGCCCGGATCTTGACATCAAATCCATCCGGGGCAATCTGGATACCCGGTTAAAAAAACTTAAATCCGGTGAATATGACGCAATTGTGCTGGCGGCGGCCGGACTTGAACGTCTGGGCCAGGCCAGTGAGATCACCGAATACCTGACTGAAACCGACATGGTTCCGGCCGTTGGCCAGGGCGCACTCTGCATTGAAACCCGGGAAGATGATCCGGACATGGCAGAGATTCTATCCGCATTGGACCACGAGTCGACACGCACCTGTGTCACCGGAGAACGGGCATTTCTCAAAGAGATCGAAGGCAGTTGCCATATTCCTGTGGCCTGCTTCGGCAAACACCAGGACGGCAAAATTCTGTTCACTGCGGTGGTGGCATCCGAAGACGGAGAGTCCTTCATTAAAGAAACCATTGAATCTACATCGGAACAAGTGGTCGAAAAGGGCCAAGAACTTGCAAACCTTGTTCTTGAAAAAGGCGGACAACGCATATTGGAGGCACTTGATATCCCATGACACAATCCAGGGGAAAAGTTTATCTGATTGGTGCAGGCCCGGGGGACCCGGGGCTGATCACCGTAAAGGCAAAAGAGTGCATCCAGACTGCGGATGTGGTGGTCTATGATTACCTGGCATCCCCTTTTCTGCTTGATTATGCAGGCAAAGATGCGGAAATTATCTATGTGGGTAAAAAAGGCGGGGACCATACCCTGACCCAGGACAAAATCAATCTGCTGCTGGTGGACAAGGCCAAGGAAGGCAAAAACGTGGCCCGTCTTAAGGGCGGAGATCCTTTTGTTTTCGGTCGCGGCGGGGAAGAGGCCCAGGAGTTGTTGTCCTACGGCATTCAATATGAGGTGATTCCCGGAGTCACATCTGCCATATCTGCCCCGGCCTATGCCGGAATCCCGGTGACCCACAGGGATCATACGTCATTTGTCTCTTTCATTACCGGTCACGAGCGGCCCGACAAAAAAGAGTCCCGGATGCAGTGGGATATATTTGCAAAATCCGATGCCACCCTAGTCTTTTTGATGGGGGTCAAAAATCTGTCCAATATCGTTACAAAACTGATGGAGAACGGCAAACCGTCGGACACGCCTGTGGCCCTGGTGCGCTGGGGGACGACCACCCGCCAGCAGACCGTCACCGGAACCCTATCCACCATTGTCGAGGAAGTCAAAAAGGCTGGACTCAAATCCCCGGCCATCATTGTTGTGGGGCATGTGGTCTCTTTACGGGATGAACTGGCCTGGTTTGACAAAAAGCCGTTGTTCGGCAAAAAAATCGTGATCACCCGGGCCCGGGCCCAGGCATCCGGCCTTGTGGCCGAGCTTAACAGCCTGGGTGCCCAGTGCATTGAGATCCCCACCATTAAAATCGCGCCGCCTGAGGATAGTAAACCGTTGGAAGCGGCCATAGACAACCTGGAAAAATATGACTGGCTGGTGCTGACCTCGGTGAACGGTGTGAAATACTTCTTTGACACCCTCTTTGCAAAAGGCAAAGACGCCCGGGCCCTGGGTCACCTGAAATTTGCCTGCATCGGCCCTGTGACCAAAGAACGCCTGGCGGACCATGGTATTATTTCCGATATCCTGCCCGAAACATATCAGGCGGAATCGGTTGTGGAGGCCTTTTCAGACCTTGATATGACGGGCAAAAAAGTATTGCTGCCCCGGGCCAAAAAGGCACGTACCATCCTGCCGGAACAGCTGACCCTTATGGGTGCCTTGGTGGACGAGGTAACCGCATACGAAACCCGACTGGCCGACGAGGGCAAAGAGATGCTCATTGATATGCTCGAGGCTGGGGATATTGATGCCGTGACCTTTACCTCATCATCCACTGTAACGAATTTTTTGACGTTGCTTGAAGGTCAAAATGCCTCTGCCCTGCTTGAAAAGGTGGTCCTTGCCAGCATCGGGCCGATCACCTCGGATACCATCCGGGCCCAGGGGCTTGCACCGGATATTGAGGCAGACGCGTTTACCATTGACGGCCTGATCGAGGCCTTGCTCAAACATTATGAAAACGCCCTACCCGGTGTTATAGAAAGTTAGAAAGTAAAGTACAACCATGATCGCAGGTACCAGAAACATCAATTATTTGAGAATCTCCGTCACGGACCGGTGTAATTTCAGATGCAGGTATTGTGTACCTGCGGCACCGTTCAAAGTTATTGAACATGAACGGATTGCCCGGTATGAGGAAATATTAAAGGTTGTCCGCATCGGCTGTGAGATGGGGATCACCAAAGTCAGAATTACCGGTGGAGAGCCTTTTGTCAGAAAGGGTATTCTCTCCTTTCTCCACCGGTTGTGTGATATTCCCCAATTAAAAGACATCTCCATTACCACCAACGGTTCACGCCTGAACCGGGATAAGATACAAGAACTGGTTGATATGGGTATCCAAAGGCTTAATTTCAGTCTCGATACCCTAAAGCCGGAAAAGTTTGTCCATATTACCCGGCGGGATCGATTCCAAAGGGTTTGGGACAGTATCATGGCCGCCCATGATCTGGGCATGTCACCCATAAAAATCAATACCGTGGCGTTAAAAGGATTTAACGATGATGAAAT
The DNA here is from genome assembly GCF_963666675.1 of uncultured Desulfobacter sp. NCBI lineage: Bacteria > Pseudomonadati > Thermodesulfobacteriota > Desulfobacteria > Desulfobacterales > Desulfobacteraceae > Desulfobacter > uncultured Desulfobacter sp. The sequence goes on from NZ_OY762929.1 coordinate 4,934,612, forward strand.
CCAGGCCATTGCCGGCCTGACCAAAACGTATCCCTTTCATGTCCGGTTCATTGAATACATGCCCATGGGAAATACGGATGTGGGTTCAGAGGGCCAGATTTTGACCAGTGATCTAAAAAAAATTATCGAAGCAGCCCATGGACCGTTGACGGTTGTCCAGAAGGGGATAAACGACGGTCCGGCAAGGCTATATAAACTGCCCGACGCATCAGGAATTTTAGGATTCATCACACCGGTCAGCTCCCATTTCTGCAGTGAATGCAACAGGCTGCGTCTGACCTCCCGGGGAACCCTTCGTCCCTGCCTGCTGAGCAACAAAGAAACCGATATTCTCACCCCGCTGCGTAACGGTGCCGATGATGAGCAACTTAAACAAATTATGGTCACGGCCTTAAAAGGCAAGCCGTTACACCATAATTTGGATGCAAGAACAGCCCGGGATGTGCCCTTAAATCATATGACATCCATCGGCGGCTGACACCCGTCAACGGCTTAAACCTAAATGCTGCATGTCCGGCTCTGGGTTCCGGTAGGCTTTGCATATGCGTCCAAAGAACGCCTGCAACATTTAGGTTAATTTTTTTATTTTTCGTGAGTTTTTTCTAATTTTCGGTGTCTATAAAGTTAAACGGGCTTATTTCTGCCCGGAACAACCCAATCAAGGAGGACACCATGAAAAAACAAATCGCCCTTGCAGTGGCAGCCGTATTTATAACCACCCTGTTTACCGGATTTGCCCAGGCAGGACCTGGCAGGCATAGCAGCCATCATCATCGCCCGACCCAACCTCACCATCCCCATCACAAAAACAATATACTTGAAGGCGTAGTTCTCGGTGCGGGTGCCCTCATTCTTGGCACCGCCATCGCCCAAAGTTTGAACAACCCCTGTCAAACGGCCCAAGTCCATGCACCCCCTGTTTCCCAAAGGCCGGGCCATTGGAAACACCATAAAAAAAAGGGGCACTGGGAAATTCAAAAAATCTGGGTGGAACCGGTATATGAGACCCGTTGGAACCCGGCCCACTATAATGCCCGGGGAAAATGGGTCCAGGGCAGGCGTCAGCAATTTCTTGTTGCAAAGGGATTCTGGAAAAAGGAACGGGTGTGGGTAAAAGCCAGGGGCCGATATTAATGGGAATTGGTCCCTCATCCAACGAATAACGGCCATGGGCCGAACTGGACTATCATGACCCAGGCTTCGACCCACAACGAAGAATGAAAGAACTCAATAAGTTACCCAGCTCTTTCATATAAAAAAATCAAGGATAAACATTGAGTACGCGTTTGAATATATTCTGCATCCGGTAAAAAGAAATGACGTTACCCCGGGATTCCAACCAGCCTAAAAAAGGACCTGCCGCCGACAGTTCTCCGGAACAAAGGCCTGTACACCCTGTGGATGAAAAAGACCTGATCCACAGGCTGAAACAAGGCCAGCAATGGAGCCGCACTGTCCTGGTGGATTTGTACCAGGAACGTCTTTTAAAGCTTGCCTGGGGCATTACCCTGGATCGGGAAGAGAGTATGGAAATTGTTCAGGATGTTTTTTTTACCGCCATAAAAAAAATTGACACCTTCAGGGGAGAATCCGGGCTCTGGACCTGGTTAAGAAAAATGACGATCAATGCATGCCTTAACTGGAAACGCAAATGGAAACGGCGTTTTCGATGGCACCACACTCCATTGGATACACAGATCATGATTGCAGCCCAGAACAACGAGGGCCAGGAAAACACACCGGAAAGCCTGCTGCAGGAAAAACAAAACAAAACGGCCGTGGCAGATGCCGTGGCCCGCCTGCCCGAAGATGTAAGAACCGCTTTTGTTTTATGCGCCTTTGAAGGCCTGTCTTACCAGGAAATTGCCCAGATCCTGAAAATAAAAAAGGGAACCGTCAGTTCCCGGGTATTCAGGGCAAGACAGATCATCAGTCGCACCATGGAAAGGGATTAGCAAACCAATGAATAAAAGGGAAAATTTGCCATGACCTGCCAAAAATTCTCCGAAGAATTAATCTCAAAATTTGTGGATAATGAGCTTGATGAAAAAGAGCACAATGCATTTATCCGCCATAAAGCCCAATGCCCCGATTGCCGTGCAGTAGAAGCCCGATTCAGACAGGCAGGCACTATATTTGAGACCCAGGCGGACGTCATGGCCGAAAAGTTATTGAAAGATGCATCTGAAATATTTATAAAAACAGGAGAGCGGGACCACACCCCCGGTATCAAAGGGATAATACAGCGCAAATTTCCAGGCACACCGACGGTTTTCGGTATGTTAAGTATTGCTGTGGCAGCTGTTATCATGACCCTGACCTTTTGGCTGCACGGTAGACTGCCAACCGGTGGAGTTGTGCCGTCCCCCTCGGCAGTGGTAAATTCTGTGGATGCTTACGGTTCGTCGGTTATGATTCTGGAAACCGCAGAAACCCACCATACGATTATCTGGTTTTCTGAAACCTGAAAGAAAGGGAAAAAATGATTTCAGCTTGCGCATCACGGATACTCAAAGGGTCGCTTGCCGGTCTCGTTCTAACGATAACAATTTATAGCCTGGCGTGGGCAGGCCCGGTTTATCAAACCCGGGTCAGGGTTGTCAGCGCAGACAACGGCCCTGCGCGGACGGATCCCGGTATCCAGGACATGATCAAAGAGATCGGTCCTGTTTTCAAATATACCCGTTTCATATTGCTCAGTGATAAAACCATGTTGCTGCCCCAGGGGCAAAAAAAGGTAATGCCCTTGCCCGGGGCAAGACGTCTGTCCATCACCCCCCAGGGCATGCAGAACACCCGTATTTTATATCACCTGCGGGTGGATGCCGGGAAATCGCCAATATTTGATACAAATGTGGGGATTAATAATAACACCAGTATTACCATTGGCGGACCAAAAATCCAAAATGGCGTAATGCTTATAAACATACAGGGGCGAACCCGTTAAGTATTCTCAAATACCCGCACAGGCCCAATCCATTCCACAGTAAATGGTCATTAATTAGAAAAAAGAACATTGTATCCGGCCTTATATAATTCACTTGGGTACAAAGAACGTTTCTTGTCCCTTTTTTATGGCTTTTTACCCAAGTTTATATTAGACTTTTTCCCATAATGCGATAATTCAGTCTAAGGGGTTTCCACGGCCATTGATCACATTACCCAAATTCCGCAATCTTAATCTCAGGAACAAACTGCTGTTCTGCTGTCTCATTATTTTTGCGCCCACAATTCTTATCTCACAATTACTGGTATTAATTTTAAATCCCAAACTGGGCGAAATAGCTGCTGAGCCACAAGTACTCTACGTATTAATCAGTCTGGATATTTTATTTCTCTTTCTCGTATTTGCCGGTTTTGCGTGGCTGCTGTCACGATTCGTCTCCCGGCCGCTGAATACATTCAAAGAGATTCTGGATAACAGTAAAAAAGGAGACGATGGCATTCGTTTTGACTATGATGCTGAAGATGAAGTTGGAAACCTTGCACAGCATTTTAATGATTTTATTGCCCGCATGGGAAATCATGACAAACGGACAAACGGACATAGTGAAAATATTGGCATAGACGAAGAACGTCGCAATCTTCTGGCCCAATTGCGCAAGGCACAAAAAATGGAAGCCATCGGTATCCTGGCCGGAGGGATCGCCCATGATTTCAATAATATTTTATCCAGCATTTTCGGTTATGCCCAGCTGGCACAGATGGGCGGTGAAAGCCAGGATAAACTGAACACCCAAATGAACCAGATTATTATCGGTGCCCAGCGCGCGTCTGAGCTCGTGAAACAGATTTTGACATTCAGCCGTCAGGCGGAAAATGGGAAAAATCCGTTAAAACTGCACCTTGTGGTTAAAGAAGCGCTTAAACTCCTCAGATCGTCCATACCCACCACCATTGAAATCGTCACACGGGTGGAGACCATAGACATGGTTAACGCAGACCCCACCCAGATGCATCAACTGATCGTAAATCTGTGCACCAATGCCTATCATGCCATGATCACTTCCGGCGGGACCTTGACCGTTAGCCTGGAAACCGTTAAGCAGATCCCGCCGGAACATCATAGCAAAGCGTATTTCCACAAAGGCCCTTTTTTAAAATTGATGGTTGGCGATACCGGCAGCAAAATGAATCAGGAAACCAATGAAAACCCAATCAACGCCAATGACGTCCCACCCAGTTCAGGATTAGGATTTACCCTGGTCAGGACCATTGTCGAAGATCATCAAGGCCTCTCTTACATTAAACGCATCCAAGGGCAGGGCACGGCCTTTTTTGCGTATCTGCCTGTTGTAGTCCAAAACAATGGCACTGCCACCCAGGGAACTACAGAAACGCCCAAATCAGGCACGGAAACCATCATGATCGTAGATGACGAGCCGGCCATCCTGGCTTTAATGGAAGAACTGCTTACCAAATACGGTTATTCGGTTGACTCGTTTAATAATGGGGAAAGCGCCCTGGATGCATACCGAAAAGGCGAAACAACCTATGATATGATAATTACCGACATGACCATGCCCCGTATGAACGGCATTGAATTGGCAGAGGCCGTATTATCTGAGAACAGCAGTATGCCCATCATTTTATGCTCGGGCTATAATGAAACCATCACCCCGCCCGAAGCCGGCGCAATCGGGATCCAGGCTTTTTTTGAAAAGCCTTTGGATACATATCAACTGCTGAAGAGCATGAGAAAGGTATTTGATAAATAAAAAACGCTGGCAGGAGAAATATGATTGCTGTTAAGGGAAAATCAAAAGGGGTATGGCTGTAAAACCATACCCCTTTCACATCTTTTTTTTCTTTAGTCGGTGATTAACTCGATCTGAACCATCGGGGCAACATCGCCTTTACGTGGTCCTAATTTGGTAATTCGAGTATATCCACCCTGCCTTGAGTTAAACTTCTCTGCAACCTCTTCAAAAAGGGCATGCACAACATCTTTTTCACGTATTACCGCCAACGCCTGACGCCTGGCATGAAGATCGCCGCGTTTGGCCAGCGTAATCATTTTATCGGCAATTTTACGAAGACCCTTGGCCTTGGCTTCAGTGGTCTTGATGCTGCTGTGTTTGAACAGAGAAGTTACCATGTTCCTAAACATCGCCTTTCTATGGGCAGAGGTTCTGTTCAGCTTTAATACGGATTTTCTATGCTTCATGGTATTTATTCTCCTTCCTGAGTATTCACATCTTCCGGCGGCTCGATTCCTTCAAGGTCCATCCCCAAAGACAAATCCATTGAATTGAGCACTTCTTTGATTTCATTGAGTGATTTTCGGCCGAAATTTTTTGTCTTGAGCATTTCGCTGTCGGTTTTCTGGACCAGCTGGTAAATGGTATGGATTCTCGCATTTTTCAGACAGTTTGAACTGCGTACGGAGAGCTCAAGCTCGTCCACGGAGCGGTAAATATTCTCATTGAATCCTTTTTCACCTTCATCGGTCTTATAATCCGATTCATCCGGTTCAAGTTCTTCATCAAAGTTGATAAAGGGATTCATCTGTTCCTTAAGGATTTTAGCACCATAAGCAACAGCATCGTCAGGTGTAACACTACCGTCTGTCCAGACTTCGAAAGTCAATTTGTCATAGTCGGTTTTCTGACCGATACGAGATGTGCCCACCACATATTTTACTCGCTTAATGGGGGAAAACGCTGAATCAATGGGGATGGTACCGATAGGGGCATCGTCGTCTTTATTTGCAGATGACAGCGCATACCCTTTACCTGTTTTCACAACCATGACAATATTGAGTTTTCCATTTTTGTTTACCGTGGCAATATGCTGCTCCGGGTTAAGAACTTTAACCTTGCCTTCCGGACTCACAATATCCGCACCCGTAACCTCCGCCTCGCCGGTCACATTAAGGGTCAATATTTTATCGTCTGGATCGTCCACTTTGAGCTTTAATTCTTTCAGATTGAGGATGATCTCGGAAACATCCTCTCTAATATCTGATATAACGCTGTATTCGTGAAGCGCATCATCGAATTTCACGGAGACTATGGCGGCGCCATAAATGGATGACAAAATAATTCGCCGAAGCGAGTTACCAATGGTGATGCCGTATCCCCTTTCAAGGGGTTCACACACAAACTTGCCGTAGGTGGAAGTTGTGGTAACATCAAGCTTTTCCGGCTTGATCATCTCTCGCCAGTTAACATATGCAAGATTTTCAGATGACATTTAAATCTCCTGAATAGATAATTTGGTAGATCATGTATATGATAAACCTATTTAGAATAGAGCTCGACGATCAACTGTTCCTGGATCGGCAGTGAAATGTCTTCCCGTGCAGGAAGGCCTTTTATTTCACCTTTAAAACTGTCTTTATTGATTTCAAGCCACTGGGGAATACCACGCCGTACAATGGCGTCCAGGGAATCGATAATGGCCTGGATGGTTCTGCTTTTTTCGCAAAGTTCGATGACATCGCCTTTTTTAACCTGATAGGAAGGGATATTAACCTTTTTCCCGTTTACAGTAAAGTGATTATGACGAACAAAATGGCGACCCTGATTTCTGGAGTTTACGAATCCAAGTCTGAATACGGTATTATCTAACCGAGTCTCAAGTAATGTCAACAAATTAATACCGGTAATGCCTTTTTGACGGTCAGCCCGTTTAAACGTATTTCGAAACTGTTTTTCAGAAACACCGTAAATACGTTTAACTTTTTGTTTTTCCCGAAGCTGCATGCCGTAATCTGATTGTTTAACTCTTTTCTGACCGTGTTCACCAGGGGGGAACCCTCTTCTGTCAAAACTGCATTTATCAGAAAAACAACGATCACCTTTTAAAAAAAGCTTCATATTTTCACGTCTGCACTGTCTGCAGACAGAACCTCTATATCTAGCCAAGTTTCCTCCTTTATCACTTTAGATAAAGTTTACACGTTTAAATTTTTTCGAAATATTCACTTGATATGTCCGAAATAAAATGTATCTCATTCCTGATTTGGACGAAATCTTACCTGATGCAAAGCGCACAAAACATGAGGAACCCAATCAATTTAAAAAAAGTTGTTAGGCCCGTTCGTATTTTATGTGACCCGCAGATGGGGCAAGCATTCGTTCAAACAACTACACACGTCTTCTTTTGGGGGGGCGGCAACCATTGTGCGGTACCGGGGTTACATCCTTAATCATGGAAATATTAAACCCAAGTGCATGAAGCGCCCGCAGGGCAGATTCCCTACCGGGGCCGGGGCCTTTAACATACACCCCAACGTTTTTCATACCATGCTCCATCGCTTTAGCGCCCGCATCCTCAGCAACCAGTTTGGCGGCAAAAGGTGTAGATTTTCTGGATCCCTTGAAACCCTGCATTCCGGCAGATGACCAGGAAATGGTGTTACCGTTTTCATCGGCAATGGTGACAATGGTATTATTAAAGGTAGACTGAATATGCACTATGCCGGTTGATATATTTTTTTTAACCCGCTTTTTGGCAACGACCTTTTTAGACTTTTTCGCCATAATTGTTATCCCTTTTAATTAAGTCCTACTTTTTCTTCTTCACTGCCGCGCGTTTGGGACCTTTTCTGGTTCTGGCGTTGGTGCTAGTCCGTTGCCCGTGGCAGGGCAGGCCTTTACGATGACGCAGTCCCCTGTAACATCCCAGATCCATCAACCGCTTAATGTTCATGGACACTTCGGAACGTAGTTCACCTTCAACCTTGAATTCGGCGTCAATGACCTTCCTGATTTCGTTCACCTGTTCTTCGGTCAGGTCGTCTGCCTTAATTGTGGGTTCAATGCCCGTTTGTTCAAGTATCTGCTTAGATCTGCTTCCACCGATACCATAGATATAGGTTAAAGCGATCCACGCATGCTTATCTCTTGGTAAGTCAACTCCAGCTATACGTGCCAAATTTATCTATCCTCCTATCCCTGACGCTGTTTATGGCGCTTGTTGACACAAATGACTCTGATGACACCGCGTCTTTTAATAACTTTGCAGTCTCTACAGATTTTTTTTACGGATGCTCTGACTTTCATCTAACTGCTCCTCATCTCATTATTCCAATGTATACTTCTTTTTTGTTTACTACAATCCGGTATTATTTATACCGATAGGTAATTCTGCCGCGGCTGAGGTCATAGGGAGAAATTTCCACAGTCACCCTGTCGCCGGGAAGTATCTTTATAAAATGCATTCTCATTTTCCCGGAAATGTGTGCCAGCAAAACGTGCTTATTCTCCAGTTCAACCTTGAACATGGCATTGGGAAGTGTTTCAAGCACCTTACCGTCTACTTTAATGGGCTCTTCTTTGGCCATAACTAAATTCTTCTCCTTTGTAGTGCCATATCAGGACCGGCTTTTAATCCGTTTATTGCCCGAACGTCCCAGAAAACCATCATAATTGCTGGTAATCAAGTGGGACTCTATCTGGGAAATGGTATCAATAGCAACACCAACAACAATCAACAGCGCTGTCCCGCCGAAATAGAAAGGAACATTAAACTTATTCATCAACACGGTGGGCAGCACACAGACCACTGAGACATAAGCGGCTCCGCCCACAGTAATCCTTGTGAGCACCTTATCGATATATTCAGCCGTTCGTTTTCCCGGTCGAATGCCCGGGATGTACCCGCCGTTCTTTTTCATATTTTCGGCCACATCTTCAGGATTAAACTGGACTGCAGTATAAAAAAAGCAGAAAAAGACGATAAAACCAACATACAACAGGTAATACCAAATCGTTCCCGGACTAAACAGCCCGGCAATCGTCTGCATAACAGGCAGATTGATAAACTGGGCTACTGTGGTGGGAAACATGATGATGGAAGATGCAAATATAGGCGGAATAACGCCGGATGTGTTTATTTTGAGCGGAAGATGCGAGGTCTGTCCGCCATACATTTTTCTACCGACAACACGTTTGGCATAATGAACGGGGATTCTGCGTTGGGCCAATTCCATGAAGATAATGGCAGCAACCACTGCAACCATCAACACCACCAAAATGATGGTTGAAAACAGCCCCATTTCACCGGTACTCAACAAGCGTCCCATTTTTATGCCGGCTGACGGCATATTGGCCACGATACCGGCGAAAATGATTAAAGAGATGCCGTTGCCGATGCCCCGTTCAGTGATTTGCTCACCAAGCCACATGATAAATGCAGTTCCCGCTGTCAGGGTGATAATGGTGATCAGTCTGAATCCCCACCCGGGATACGGTACAATGGGAATACCGGCGGGAGATGTCATGGATTCAAGACCCACAGCAATCCCAAAACCCTGTATGGCACTTAAAACAACCGTACCATAACGGGTTAACTGGGTTTTCTTTTTACGACCGGCATCCCCTTCTTTCTTAAGCTGTTCAAGATAAGGAACGACCACGGTCATCAGTTCCAGAATAATGGAGGCACTAATATAAGGCATAATACCCAGGGCAAAAATTGAAAGCCGCTGCAGTGCTCCGCCAGAGAACATGTTGAACATTGAGAATAAAGTGCCCGAAGCCGATGCAAAAAATGACTCCAATGCCGCCCCGTCAATACCAGGTGTCGGGACATGCACCCCGACCCTGTAGACAAAAAGCAAGGCAAGCGTAATCAATATCTTACGTTTTAACTCCGGCAGTTTGAGCATATTCTGGTAGCTGTTCTGGATCATTGGAACTTTTCCTTATGCCTTTACGGCTATTCTACGCTGCCACCGGCAGTTTCAATTTTTTCCTTGGCACTTTGGGAAACCAAAATGTCTTTCAGGATAAACTTTTTGGTTACGTCACCGTCGCCAAGAAGTTTAACACCGTCCACTACCCCTTTGACAAGACCGGCTTCCCTGAGGACAGCCTCGGTAATTTGAGCACCATCCTCAAACCGCTCAAGGTCTTTAACATTGAGAACTGCATTATGGGTTTTGAACATATAGTTTTTAAACCCGCGTTTGGGCAGGCGTCTGTAGATGGGCATCTGTCCACCTTCAAACCCGGGGCGAACAGACCCGCCGGAACGTGCCTTGAGACCCTTATGTCCACGGGTAGAGGTCTTACCCATACCGGAACCGGGACCGCGCCCTACTCTCTTTCTGTTTTTTCTGCTGCCGGGAGCAGGAGCCAGATCATGTAACTGCATCCTATACCTCCTCTACTTTCACCAGGTGTGACACCTTTTTCACCTGCCCCATGATCACAGGGGTATTATCGTGCTCCACAGTGTGGTGCATCCGTTTAATGCCCAGGGAGCGAATAATCCGTCCATGCTTTGCAGGACGACCGATGGCGCTTCTTATCTGCGTAATCTTAATTTTATCAGCCATTGTCCGCCTCTTTATATTTCTTCAGGGTTAAGCCCGCGTCTTTTGGCAACTTCTTCCTTGGTACACAAGGATTGGAGACCGGCCATGGTGGCTCTTACAATATTCTGGGTGTTGTGTGAACCAATACATTTGGTCAAAATATCGGTTACACCTGCTGCCTCAAGGACCGCACGAATACCGCCACCGGCAATCAATCCCGTACCGGGAGAAGCCGGTTTAAGAAGAACCCGCCCTGATCCGGCGTGTCCCAGAACTTCAAAGGGAACCGTACCATTGAGGATAGCGACTTTTTTCATATTTCGTTTGGCTTTTTCCATGCCTTTTCGAATGGCTTCAGGAACTTCTTTGGCTCGTCCAAGTCCATATCCCACGCTGCCTTCACCATCACCGACCACAACCAGGGCAGTAAAAGTAAAGTTTCGGCCACCTTTAACGACCTTCGCAACACGGTTAATTCTGACGACCTTATCGATCAGCCCTGTATCTTCCATCTGCTGTTGTTGTCTTGCCAAGGGTTTCCTCCTTAATTAGAATTCAAGACCGGCTTCCCGGGCCCCGTCTGAAAGTGCTTTTACGCGTCCGTGAAAAAGGAACCCATTCCGGTCAAAAACAACCTTTCTAATTCCTTTGTCCATTGCCCTTTTGCCGATAAGGTTACCCACAGCCTTTGCAACATCCTGTTTTTTACCCTCAACAGGTGTATCTTTGTACTCTTTATCGAGGGTGGATGCGGCAGCCAGCGTAGTGCCTTTTGTGTCATCTATAATCTGGGCGTAAATATGTTTGGCCGTTCTGAAAACGCTAAGTCGGGGACGTTCCTGATTGCCAAATATATTTTTTCTAATCCGTTTTTTTCTTTTAAGCCGTGCAACCAGCCTTGGTGATGTATTCGCCATAATCTATATTCCCCACCTATTAATCTTTACCAGCAGTCTTACCTGCTTTTCTGATAATTCTTTCGTCAGCATACATAATGCCTTTGCCTTTATAGGGCTCGGGAGGTCTAATAGCTCTGATATTTGCTGCAGCCTGACCCAAAAGCTCTTTATCGATACAGCTAAGGGTAACTTCGACGTTTTTGTCCACAGCAGCAGTTACACCATCAGGCAGGGCAAAATCCACAGGGTTTGAGTACCCAACAGACAAAACCAGATTTTTTCCTTTGGTCTCAGCCCGGTAGCCAATGCCGGAAAGTATCAGTTTTTTCTCATAACCTTCAGTGACACCATGTACCATGTTAAAAATGAGAGACCTGAAAAGCCCCTGAAGTGCCACTTTCTTTTTATCAGAGGTGTCGGTGGATACACTTAACACCTGATTATCAATTTCAATATTGACTGCCGGATGCAGCTTGCGGTCAAGACTGCCTTTAGGCCCTTTGACATTGATGGTATCGCCATCAAGGGTGATCTGAACCTTATCTGGAAGCTGAACCGGCTTTTTTCCTATTCTGGACATCTTATCGCTCCTGTCTTACCAAACGTTACAAAGAATTTCACCGCCGACCTTTGCTTCTTTAGCCTGCTTGTCGGTCATCAACCCCTTAGAAGTGGAAATGATGGAAATACCTAAGCCATTTAGTACCGGCTTGATATTTTTTGATTTCGCATACACCCTGCAAGAGGGTTTACTTACACGTTGTATACCAAAAATAGTGGGTTCGCCTTCTGAAACATATTTCAAGACCACCCGAATAACCCCCTGGGTCTCGTTCTCAAGAAATTTATAATCTTTGATATACCCTTGTTCCTTCAGCACCCGCACCATCTCGAGTTTAACCTTTGATCCGGGGATATCCACCTTGGACAGACCTGCCTTGCCACCATTTCTGATTATGGTCAGCATGTCTGCAATGGGATCACTAGTTGCCATTTGAAAATCTCCTTAAATAAGCTGATATTTAAATAATCGTTAGAATCTGAATACTACCAAGAAGACTTGGTTACGCCCGGCAGTTTACCCTGCGATGCAAGCGTTCTAAAACAAATTCTGCATATACCAGCTTTTCTAATAAATGCACGTGGTCTACCGCATAAAGGGCACCTGTTGTAAGCCCGTACACCAAATTTGGGTTTCCTTTGCGCCTTTGCGATTAAAGCTTTTTTAGCCAAACGATCTTCCTCCTTCGGTCCTTAGTTTTTAAAGGGCATTCCCATCAATTTAAGGAATGATTTGCCCTCTTCATCGGTTTGGGCTGTGGTGACAACCGTTACATTGAGGCCCTTGATAGCGTCAACCTTATCATAATCAATTTCAGGAAAGATGATGTGCTCCGTAATACCTAAACTGTAATTACCACGGCCATCAAATGCCTTCCCGGAAATGCCTCTGAAATCCCTTACACGGGGAAGTGCAATGTTGATTAGTCTTTCAAGAAAGTCATACATTTTTTCCCGTCTAAGCGTTACTTTGCAGCCGATGGGAAGATCCGCACGCAATTTAAAATTTGCAATGGGTTTTTTTGCACGGGTAATTACGGCTTTCTGCCCTGCAATCAATCCGAGTTCCTGGGCGGCTGTTTCAACAATTTTAGGGTTTCTGACCGCCTCGCCAAGCCCCATATTCAGTACAATTTTATCCAACTTCGGCACCTGGCACTGATTGGCATACTTAAACTCATCCGTCAGTGCTGGAACCACTTCGTTGGTATACTTTTCCTTAAGCGTAGTCATTTATTTTCTCCGGCTTTAGGTGTTAGGAGTCTATCTGCTGATTGCATTTTTTACAGACTCTTACCCGTTTTCCATCTTCAAGCTGTTTGATTCCAATACGAGTGGGTTTTACACAGGAATTACACATCAGCATAAGATTGGATACATCCATGGACATGGCTTTTTCAACGATGCCCCCCTGGGGGTTTTCCTGGGAAGGACGCTGATGAACTTTGACCATGTTGATATTTTCAACAACAATCCGGTTCGTCTTTTTGACAACTTTGAGAACCTTGCCAATCTTGCCTTTGTCCTTGCCGGTCAACACCTTGACTTTATCGTCTTTTTTTATTCTTATTTTCATGACTTATTTTCTTCTCCTAAGGCCCTGGATCAAAGTACGTCGGGCGCAAGAGAGATAATCTTCATAAAACGTCTTGCACGAAGTTCTCTTGCAACCGGTCCGAAAATACGTGTTCCTACCGGCTCGTTGTTCTTGTTAATCACAACTGCGGAATTATCATCAAAACGGATGGATGATCCGTCGGGCCGGGAGATCTCTTTTTTAGTTCTGACAATAACAGCGCGGACGACATCTCCCTTGCTGACCTTTGAATTGGGAATAGCCTCTTTTACGGAAACAACGATAACATCTCCGATGGTGGCGTATCTTCTTTTAGAACCGCCAAGTACTTTAATGCAGTACAGTTCCTTGGCGCCTGAATTGTCAGCGACTGTCAGTCTGGTTTCACTTTGAATCATTATTCAACTCCTTAGACACTAGACCGCTTTTTTAACAATTTCAGTCACCCGAAACCGTTTCAATTTACTCAGCGGCCTGGTTTCGATAATTTTGACTTCGTCACCAATTCTACATTCATTTTGCTCATCATGGGCATGATATTTTTTGTAACGTTTGATGTATTTTTTATACACCTTATGCTGTACAAATCTTTCAACCCTGACCACCACGGACTTATCCATTTTGTCAGACACGATCAGACCAATCAGCTCTTTTTTATTTTTTTTTATAGTTTCCATATCGATACTCATTAGTTAGCTAATTTTTGACGTTCATTTCTTTGGAAATCGTGTAAAGCCTGGCGATGTCTTTTCTTACACTGGACAGATTGGCTGTATTCGCGAGCTGACCTACATTATTCTGGAAACGAAGGTTAAACAATTCTTTTTTAAGCTCAACAATTTTGTCTTTAATCTGACCTGCATCCATATCCCTGATTTCACTGGCCTTTAACATTATTTACTCCTCTCCACAAAACGGGTTTTCACGGAAAGTTTTCTGGCAGCCAGCCTTAGGGCCTCTTTAGCCAAATCTCTGTCAACGCCTTCCATCTCATAAAGGATCTTGCCCGGTTTTACCCGTGCCACCCACGCATCAGTTGCACCTTTACCTTTACCCATTCTGACTTCAGCAGGTTTTTTGGTAATGGGATGATCCGGGAAAAAACGAATCCAGCTTTTGCCCTGCCTTTTGGCCTTTCTGGTCATCGCGACCCTGGCCGCCTCAATCTGTCTTGCATTTACATACCCGCATTCCACAGCCTGGAGGCCATAGTCTCCAAAGCTCAGTGTATTACCCCGGGTAGGCGTTCCTTTGGTTCTACCGCGGAACTGTTTGCGAAATTTGATATTTCTGGGACTCAGCATTTGCTAATTTCTCCTTATTGCCTTTAATTAGTTGCCAGAGCCTGTTCACCCGGGTTGATAACTTCCCCTTTGAAGATGAACACCTTAATACCAATGGTCCCATAGGTGGTGTTGGCTTCAATGAATCCGTAGTCTACATCCGCTCTGAGGGTATGCAAAGGGATTCTGCCTTCCTTATACCATTCGGTTCTGGCCATTTCAGCACCACCAAGACGACCGGAGCAGATAATCTTAATACCTTTTGCCCCAAATCTCATGGCTGAGGAAACGCTTCTTTTCATAGCCCTTCTGAAGGCGATACGTTTTTCAAGCTGGCTTGCAATATTTTCGGCAACCAACTGGGCATCGGTTTCTGGTCTTCTGACCTCTTTAATATCAATCAGAACTTCAGGGTTAAGCATTTTTTCGAGCTCATTTTTCAGCAGTGCAATTTCAGCACCTTTTTTGCCGATGATGATGCCGGGTCTTGCCGCAAACACGCGAAGCCTGATCTGTTTGGAAAACCGCTCAATCTCAATTTTAGAGATACCGGCGTGGTATAATTTCTTTTTCAAGTATTTTCTTACTTTGAAATCTTCTTCGACAAAGCTTGCGTACTCTTTGTCGGCGTACCACCTGGAATCCCAAGTCCTGATGATGCCTAATCTTAATCCGGTAGGATTTACTTTCTGGCCCAAGCCTTTCCCTCCTTGTTTAAACGGTTTCTTCTACAACCACTGTTAAATGACTGGTTCTTTTTAGAATACGGGCAGCTCTACCTCTTGCCCGCGGCCTGAACCGCTTCATGGATGGTCCATGATCAACTATCACATTTTTCACTACCAGCTTGTCAACATCCATATCGTTATTGTGCTCGGCATTGGCAACGGCAGATGCCAGGGTTTTATACATTATCCCGGCTGCCTTTAAAGGCATGAACTTTAACAAGGTCAGCGCCTGTTCGGCATTTTTACCTTTGATCTCGCTGATGGGCAGCCGAAGCTTAAACGGTGAGATTCTTGCATATCTTGTAGTCGCTTTAACTTCCATATCTTAAATTTCCTCTAAATCATGGCAGATTACCGTTTGGATTTTTTATCTGCGGCATGACCCCAATAAGTTCTTGTGGGTGAAAATTCACCAAGTTTATGTCCCACCATATTCTCTGTTACAAACACAGGAATAAACTTTTTTCCATTATGAACAGCAAAGGTAGTCCCAACCATTTCAGGTAAAATTGTAGAACGGCGCGACCAGGTTTTAATTACTTTATTGCTGCTGGACTTCTGGATTTCAAGAACTTTTTTAAGAAGCTCAGGCGCGATATAGGGTCCTTTTTTTAATGATCTTGGCATAATTTATCACCTATTTCCTTTTAGCCCTTCTTTTAACAATATACTGATCAGTTCTGACATTTTTACGAGTTCTTTTGCCCTTGGCAGGTACACCCCAGGGAGAACAGGGCTGACGGCCACCGGAAGAACGGCCTTCACCACCGCCCATGGGATGATCCACGGGGTTCATCGCAACACCACGAACAGAAGGACGTTTTCCCATCCAGCGGGTACGCCCGGCTTTACCAATGCTGACGTCGCTGTGTTTCTCATTTCCAACGCGACCAACAGTGGCTTTGCACTTAACATGGATCATGCGGACTTCACCGGACGGCAGCAGAATCTGGGCATACGCACCTTCTTTAGCCATCAGGCGGGCATAACCGCCAGCGCTTCTGACGATCTGGCCGCCCTTGTTTTGTTTTAACTCAATATTATGAATTCTGGTACCGGTGGGAATATTTTCCAGCGGCAAGCAGTTGCCGGGTTTTATATCAGCATCAGGACCGGTTTCAAGGATATCACCCACCTTAATGTCGAGGGGAGCCAAAATATATCTTTTCTCACCGTCAGCATAGGTCAACAGGGCAATTCTGGCAGATCTGTTCGGATCATATTCGATGGCAGAAACCTTGGCTGGAATTCCGTCTTTATCCCGTTTGAAATCAATAATACGATATTTTTTCTTCGCCCCGCCGCCTCTGTGTTTGGCGGTGATTCTTCCGTAGGAATTGCGGCCCGACCGTTTATTGAGATTTTTAGTCAGCCTGCGTTCGGGACTTTCTTTTGTAATCTCTTCAAAAGAAAGATACTCCTGAGCGCGTCTTCCCGGAGATGTCGGCTTGGTCTTAACTATTGTTGACATATTAATACCTCTTTACACACCTTCAAAAAAATCAATTCGTTGTCCGGGCATCAGCGTCACAACGGCTTTTTTCCAATCCACTTTTTTGCCGATAATTCTGCCACGCTGCTTAATTTTACCTTTGACCTGTATGGTTCTAACC
The DNA here is from genome assembly GCF_963666675.1 of uncultured Desulfobacter sp. Taxonomy (NCBI): domain Bacteria; kingdom Pseudomonadati; phylum Thermodesulfobacteriota; class Desulfobacteria; order Desulfobacterales; family Desulfobacteraceae; genus Desulfobacter; species uncultured Desulfobacter sp. The sequence goes on from NZ_OY762929.1 coordinate 4,951,539, forward strand.
TGTTTAACCTGGGTATTAAATGCTTTTTCAACAGCGTTCTTAATTTCAACTCTGTTGGCATTTTTGGCAACTCTTAAAGTTACCTGGTTATACAGCTCTCTTTGAAGGGTGGATTTTTCGGTAACCACAGGTCCACGGAGGATGTCATATTCAATCATCTTAGCTCAGCCTCCCCTTGATATTCTCGATACTGGATTCAACCAGCAGAAGGTTTTTAAACTTTAAAATGTCGTATACGTTGAGACCTTCAGTCTTAATCACTTTAACATCCGGAATATTTCTGGAGGAGAGCGCAAGTTTCGTATCGTCAGCGTCCGAGACAATGAGAAGATCGTCAAGATTCAGTGCTGATAGCACATTTGCCAAAGCCTTTGTTTTTATCTCTTCAAGTTCCAACGCGTCAACAACAAAAAGCTGACTATCGGAAACCTTGGCGCTTAACGCCATCTTAAGGGCAAGTTTTCTTACTTTTTTAGGCACTTTGATTTCATAGGACCTGGGGCTGGGGCCAAAGATAACGCCACCGCCTTTACGCAAAGGAGATTTTATGCTACCGGCCCGGGCATTGCCCGTTCCTTTCTGCCTGAATAATTTCTTTGTAGAGCCTGAAATCATACCCCTGGTTTTAGACGCAGCAGTCCCTACCCGTTTTGAGACGAGCTGGGACCGAACGACTTCATGAAGAACACTTGTTTTAACCGGTATGCTGAAAATTTCGTCAGGTAGCTCAACTTCAGACACTTTAGCACCTGTACTGTTTAATACTTCTACAGCAGCCATTATTCTTCCTCTTCAATTTTGATCGACCATGCATCACTGCGAAATAATTGCAATACCCATAGCCGCTATTCGTCTATTTATTAGACTGATGTTCTACCGCATTTTTAATTTTAATTAAAAACCGGCGTCAAAAACTGTTTTATTTTTTTACATCAGCTTTGCGCACTTCAACAACACCGGTTTTGAAACCCGGCACAGCACCTTTTACAAGGATGAGATTGTCGTCGTGTTTAATATCTACAATCGTTAGGTTTTTAACCGTAACCCGATCAACACCTTTGTGACCTGGCAATCTTTTTCCTTTGATTACCTTTGCAGGCCAGGCAGAGTTACCGATCGAACCCGGCTTTCTATGATTGCGGTTACCGTGGGTTTCGGGCCCCCTGGAAAAACCATGTCTTTTAATGGTTCCTTGGAAGCCTCGACCTTTTGACGTACCGGTCACAGTCACCTTGTCTCCAATTGAAAACATATCAACGCTGATAGTCGCGCCAGCCTCAATATCCTCAACTGAGTCTTCTCTAAATTCTTTTAATACGCGGAAACCTTTATCCGATGCTTTTTTCAAATGTCCTGCAATGGGTTTATTGAGCCGCTCAACCGGCTTATCATCAAACCCGAGCTGCAAGGCGGTGTACCCGTCGGTCTCTTCAGTTTTTATCTGAGTCACGACGCAGGGCCCAACCTGCAGCACCGTAACAGGAACGAGCTGTCCATCGGATGCAAACACATTGGTCATCCCGATTTTTTTTCCTAGCAATCCACTCATCATAACAAATATGTCCCTGTTAATGCACTATAATTTAATTTCGACATCCACACCGGGAGACAGGTCAAGTTTCATTAACGCGTCCACTGTCTGCTGTGTCGGCTCAAGAATATCCATCATTCTTTTGTGCGTTCTAATTTCAAACTGCTCACGGGATTTTTTGTTCACATGAGGAGAACGCAACACAGTAAACTTGTTGATACGAGTCGGTAAGGGAACCGGCCCCACAATTCTGGCACCGGTTTTCCTTGCCGTATCAACAATATCTACTGAAGACTGATCAAGCAGCTTATGATCATAAGCTTTGAGCCTAATTCTAATTTTAGTCTTCAACATTGTTATTGTTCTTTCTTAATCTACTATTCTATAATTTCGCCGACAACACCGGCGCCAACGGTACGACCACCTTCACGGATTGCGAAGCGAAGCTCTTTTTCCATGGCAATGGGGTTAATCAACTCGACATTAATGGTTGCATTATCACCAGGCATAATCATTTCAACGCCCTCTTCCAAGCTCAGAACGCCAGTGATATCCGTGGTACGGAAAAAGAACTGGGGCCGATAACCTGAGAAGAACGGGGTATGACGACCACCTTCTTCTTTGCTCAGGGCATACATTTCAGCTTTAAACTTGGTATGCGGCGTAATGGTACCCGGCTTGCAAACAACCTGACCACGCTCAACCTGATCACGTTTCGTACCGCGAAGCAACAGCCCGACATTATCACCAGCCTGGCCTTCATCGAGAAGTTTTCTAAACATCTCAACACCGGTACACACTGTTTTTGTAGTATCTCTGATACCTACAATCTCAATCTCTTCGCCAGTCTTAATGATACCACGCTCAATACGACCGGTAACAACCGTACCACGACCAGAAATAGAGAACACGTCCTCAATGGGCATCAAGAAGGGTTTAGCTGTATCTCTTTCAGGCTCGGGAACATAGGAGTCAAGGGTATCAAGAAGCTCAAAAATAGGCTTGGCCTCTTCTGCCTCGAGATCATCGCACTCAAGCGCTTTAAGTGCAGAACCGCGGATAATTGGGGTCTCGTCGCCAGGGAACTCATAGGTGTCAAGAAGCTCTTGAAGCTCCATTTCAACCAACTCAATCAACTCTTCATCATCGACCATGTCGCATTTGTTCAGAAAAACAACGATTTTAGGCACACCAACCTGACGGGCAAGCAGAATGTGCTCACGGGTCTGGGGCATAGGGCCGTCATCGGCAGACACAACAAGAATAGCACCATCCATCTGGGCGGCGCCGGTGATCATATTTTTGATATAATCAGCATGGCCCGGGCAATCAACATGCGCGTAATGGCGAGCGTCGGTCTCGTACTCAACATGGGCAGTGGCGATTGTAATACCACGTTCTCTTTCTTCAGGGGCCTTATCAATTTCGTCAAAGGGAACATACTCACCGTTTCCCTTGAGACCGGCAAGCTTGGTAATCGCCGCAGTCAGAGTGGTTTTCCCATGATCGATATGACCGATTGTCCCGATGTTTACATGCGGTTTGTTCCGCTCAAATTTCTCCTTAGCCATCTTCTGTATTCCTCCTGTGGAATGTTTACAAAGATATTTTTAAAAACTCTACCACCTAAAATGCGCGAATGCCTTGTTAGCTTCTGCCATCCTATGTGTATCTTCTCTTTTCTTGATCGCCCCGCCACGCTCGTTGTAAGCGTCCATTAACTCAGCAGCAAGTTTATTCGCAAAACCTTTTTCAGAACGCCCCCTGCTGAAGTTAATAAGCCACCTGAAAGCCAAAGCCGTCTGGCGACCGGGTTTAATATCAGTCGGCACCTGGTAAGTCGACCCGCCGATCCTTCTTGATTTTACCTCAACAGAAGGCCTGATATTATCAATCGCTTTTTTAAACACTGCCAGAGCAGGTTCGCCAATTTTATCTTCAGCAATCATCAAGGCATTAGCCACAACGTTTCGGGCAGCATTCTTTTTGCCGTCCTTCATGACACAATTGACAAACTTGGCTGCAAGCTTTTCTTCATGCGTGGCATCCTGCATGAAACTTTCTTTAAACACTAATTTTTCTGCCATCTTAAAAAGTCCACCAAATTTATATTTTATTAATATGAATGCTTAAAAAACCCATCGTGACTACTTGGGGCGTTTGGCACCATATTTTGAACGCCCCTGACGACGATCGTCCACACCCAGCGTATCTAGGGCACCTCTGACGATATGATAGCGCACACCCGGAAGGTCTTTTACCCTTCCGCCCCTGACCAGCACAACAGAGTGCTCCTGGAGATTATGCCCCATACCCGGGATATAAGCTGCAACTTCCATTCCGGTTGTCAAACGAACCCTTGCAACCTTCCTTAGAGCCGAGTTCGGTTTCTTAGGAGTAGAAGTATACACTCTAGTGCAAACTCCGCGCTTCTGAGGTCCGCCTTTCAATGCAGGCGTACTAACCTTTTTTTCAGCCCTCTTTCTACCTTTTCTTACCAATTGATTTATGGTCGGCATAACTCCACACGCTCCTTCATCAAACATAATAAGTCGCCATACACGACAAAATATTTAATTCTACTTATACTTTCCTGAAATGTCAACAATATTTTAACTTTTCTATACTTCGGCAAATTCACCATACCCCACTTCAATATTCCGATAACCCGGAAAACCCGTACCTGCCGGGATAAGTCTACCCATGACAACATTCTCTTTCAACCCTTTAAGGCTATCATATTTGCCTTCAATGGCAGCCAAGGTCAAAACCTTGGTGGTTTCCTGGAACGATGCCGCAGACAAAAAGCTGTCCGTGGACAAAGAGGCTTTGGTGATACCGAGAATCAAAGGCTCACCCTTGGCAGGTTCACCGCCCTCCATGGCAACCTTCCGGTTGGTCTCTTCAAAGAGAATCCGGTCTACCTGTTCGTCCGGGATAAAATTGGTGTCCCCGGTGGATATCACCTTAACCCGGCGCATCATCTGGCGGATAACAACTTCGATGTGCTTGTCATTGATGCGTACACCCTGGAGCCTATATACTTCCTGAACCTCATCGACCAGGTATTTGGCCAAGGCCACTTCCCCTTTGATATTCATGATATCCTGGGGATTTGCAGAGCCTGCGATCAACGGATCACCTGATTTTACATAGTCGCCGTCATACACAGACACATGCTGCCCTTTGGGGATGGCGTACTCTTTTGCATCTCCAACATCAGCGGGCTTGACCGTAACTTTCTGGCGGCCTTTGGTTCCCTTTGAAACAGTGACATAACCGTCAATTTCCGTCAAAACTGACGGATCTTTTGGTTTTCTGACCTCGAACAACTCAGCTACCCTGGGCAGACCACCGGTAATATCCTTGGTCTTTGTAGTGGCACGCGGCAACTTGGCAATAACATCGCCCGCCATGATATTATCATCCTCTTCCACCGTGAGAATCGCATTCACCGGCAGGTAATATCTGGCAGGGGTCTTGGAGTTCGGCAGTTTAACCGCCTTACCCTCTTTATCTTTAACGGTAATTCTAGGCCGAACCTCAACATCCTTGCTTTCGGTGATCGTCCTGGACACCTTGCCGGTAACCGGGTCAATCTGCTCTTGAACCGTGCTGCCCACGATAATATCAGCAAATCTAATACGGCCGGAGACTTCCGTGATGATCGGCGTGGTAAAGGGGTCCCAGGAAGCGATAATATCGCCTGGTTCAATCGCCTGCCCATCTTTGGCATGCAGGGTGGCGCCGTAGATAACGTTATCCTTGGCACGCTCACGCCCCTCCTCACCTACAATGGTCACACCACCGCCCTTACGGTTCATGACAATGACATCGCCCTGGGCCGACGTTACGGTCTGGATATCCTCGTTGAACTTTAGAATTCCGCCCACACGAGCCTTGACCTCTGCAACCTCAACCTTTCGGGAAGCGGTACCACCGATGTGGAAAGTACGCATGGTCAACTGGGTACCCGGCTCACCAATGGACTGGGCCGCCACAATACCAATGGCCTGGCCGATTTCCACGGTTACACCATGGGCCAAATCACGGCCATAACACCTCGAACAGACACCGTGCCGTGAGTTGCATGTCAAGACGGATCTAATTTTTACATGCTGGACACCTGCGGCCTCAATCAAAGCCACATGGGATTCATTCAGTTCCGTATCGGACGCCACAATAAATTCATCCGAATAGGGGTCCCGAATATCTTCCTGGGTAACGCGCCCGAGTATTCTCTCCCCAAGGGTCTGAATAATCTCTCCACCCTCATACAATGCTTCAACCTCAATGCCGTTGATGGTACCGCAATCGGGCTCCACAATCGTGCAGTCCTGACCGACATCAGCCAGACGACGGGTAAGATAACCGGAGTTGGCTGTTTTCAGTGCAGTATCGGCAAGACCCTTTCGTGCACCATGGGTGGAGATAAAGTACTGAAGCACAGACAGACCTTCACGGAAGCATGCCGTGATGGGATTTTCAATAATCTCACCTGAGGGTTTGGCCATCAACCCGCGCATACCGGCCAACTGACGCATCTGATCCTTGGAGCCACGGGCCCCGGAATCCGCCATAACGTAAACGGCATTAAGCTCCTCTGAACCATCCGCCCCTTCTTTTTGGGGCGGGTTCTTCATAACCTCCATCATGGCGTTGGCAATATCATCTGTGGCCTGGGCCCAGATATCAACCACCTTGTTGTATTTCTCACCCTGGGTAATCAGGCCTTCGGAATACTGGTTCTTGATGTCTTCAATATTTTTTTCCGCCTTGCCGATCAAATCCCATTTATGTGCCGGAATAATCATGTCATCAATACAAATGGAGAGCCCGCCAAGGGTCGAATTTTTATATCCAATGTCCTTGAGGCGGTCGGAAAGAATAACCGTCTCCTTTAAACCGATATTTCTGTAGGCATAGTCAATCAGCTTAACAATGGACTTTTTATCCATCAACTTGTTGACCAGACTAAACGGCAGCGTGGAGGTTCTTTCGTCCACTTTGAAAATGGTATACTTGTCACCCACCATCCGGACATCGGTGAACTGATCCTGCTTTAATCCATAAAGCTGCTCCACCACCACGTCGGAAACCTGGAAAATATTTTTGAACTCTTTCCGGGTTAAAACGCCGGTTTTCCCCCGGGTCTTTTTAATTTCCTCATCCCCATATTTTTCAAGGACAGTGTCGAAATCTTTTCCGGCTTTGAGTTCGGCAAGTGCGGCTTCGGCATCTTCAAGGGTTTCCGTCCGAATACGGCTCATGTCCAGGAGTACGTCACCGGGAATGGTTTCCCACAACAAAATCCGGCCGGTGGTGGTTTCATATACCACATCATCAATACGGACCTTAATCTTGGCGTGAATATTGAGCTCTCCGGCATCAAAGGCGAACCGAACCTCGTCGATACTTGAGAAGGTGGCCCCTTCGCCCTGCTGACCGGACATCGCCCGGGTCATATAATAAATACCCAATACAATATCCTGGGTGGGAACAATAATGGGCTGCCCGTTTGCGGGAGACAAAATATTATTGGTGGAGAGCATCATCACCCTGGCTTCAAGCTGGGATTCCAGGGAGAGCGGCACATGAACGGCCATCTGGTCCCCGTCAAAGTCAGCGTTGAATGCCGGGCACACCAAGGGATGAAGCTGGATGGCCTTACCCTCGATCAATACCGGCTCAAACGCCTGGAAACCAAGACGATGCAGGGTGGGCGCACGGTTCAGCATTACCGGGTATTCCTTAACAACCGCTTCAAGGGCATCCCATACTTCCGTCTCTTCACGTTCCACCATTTTCTTGGCACTTTTAACCGTGGAGACCAGACTTTTTTGCTCAAGGTAGTTGTAGATAAACGGTTTAAACAACTCCAACGCCATTTTTTTGGGGATACCGCACTGGTGAAGTCTAAGTTCAGACCCCACGGTAATAACGGTACGACCGGAATAATCCACACGTTTACCCAAAAGGTTCTGGCGGAAACGCCCCTGTTTGCCTTTAAGTGTGTCGGACAAAGATTTTAACGGCCGCTTGTTGGTGCCTGTGACCACCCGGCCATGGCGGCCGTTGTCGAAAAGCACATCCACAGCTTCCTGGAGCATACGCTTTTCGTTGCGTACAATAATATCAGGGGCATTGAGATCAACCAGCCGTTTGAGACGGTTATTGCGATTGAGCACCCGACGATACAGATCATTCAGATCCGATGTGGCAAACCGCCCACCTTCAAGGGGAACCAGAGGCCGCAGGTCCGGCGGCAAAATGGGGCAGGCCGTGAGAATCATCCGTGACGGTTCGATACCTGAGGTTAAAAACGCATCAATCACCTTCATGCGCTTGGCCATTTTCTGCTGCTTTGCCATGGATTTGGTCAAGCCGATCTCTTCGGTCAGTTCATCGTGAACCGCCTGAAGATCGATTTCATTGAGCAGGGTTAAAATGGCCTCTGCACCGAGACCTGCAACAAACCCTTCCTCACCGAACGTATCAATGGCTTCATAGTACTGATCATCGGAGAGCAGCTGCATTTTTTTAAGCCCCGTGTCCTTGGGGTCGATGACAATGAAAGAATCAAAGTAAAGAACCTTCTCCAGGTTCTTCAGCGTCATATCCAGTACATTGCCTATTTTGGACGGCAGACTTTTCAGAAACCAGATATGGGAGACGGGCGCGGCAAGTTCAATGTGCGCCATGCGGTCACGTCTGACTTTGGATTGAATAACTTCAACTCCACATTTTTCACAGACCACACCCCGGTGTTTCATGCGTTTGTATTTACCGCAATTACACTCATAATCTTTGGTTGGTCCGAACACCTTGGCGCAGAAAAGGCCATCACGTTCGGGCTTAAAGGTTCTATAGTTGATGGTTTCCGGTTTTTTTATTTCGCCGTAGGACCATTCCCGAATCTGATCGGATGATGCAAGGCTGATCTGAACGCCCTGGTAACTTTGAGGATCCTTGGGTTTTGCAAAGAAATCATAAATATTATCCAATGTCGTCTCCTTATTTGCCACCTTCGATAAGATTCATATCCAGCCCCAGGGCATTGAGCTCTTTAATCAGAACCCTGAAAGATTCAGGCATTCCAGGTTCCAGAACATTCTGGCCCTTAACAATTTTTTCATACATACGGGTACGACCGGTCATATCATCGGACTTCACCGTAAGAAATTCCTGGAGCGCATGGGCTGCACCGTAGGCTTCCATGGCCCAGACCTCCATCTCCCCAAGACGCTGGCCGCCAAACTGGGCCTTACCGCCGAGGGGCTGCTGGGTAACAAGGGAGTAAGGTCCGATGGACCGCGCATGCAATTTGTCATCAACCAGATGGTGAAGTTTAAGCATATACATGGTTCCCACGGTAACCGGCTTATCAAAGGGCCTTCCGGTACGGCCGTCGTAGAGTATGGACTGGCCGGACGGATCACTGCCGGACATGCTGATCAACTCCTTGATCTCCTCCTCTGTGGCCCCGTCAAATACCGGCGTGGCAGTGTGCACACCATTTTTATACAGGGAGATAAATTCTATGAATTTTTCATCGTCCATGCCGTCAATGTCACGGACAATGGCATCATCCACCAACCCTTCTTTTTGTTTGCGGGTCAAGGAGAATACCTGCTTGGCTTTATCACGCAGGGCGTCCATCCGCTTCTCCTCCAGCATTTCATCAATCTGCTGGCCCAGCGCATAGGCCGCCCGGCCCAGATGGATTTCAAGAATCTGACCGACATTCATACGAGACGGTACACCCAAGGGGTTAAGCACCATATCAACGGGTCGCCCATCCGCAAAATAAGGCAGGTCCTCCACACGGAGAATTCTTGAGACAACACCCTTGTTTCCGTGGCGGCCGGCCATTTTATCCCCCACCGAAAGCACACGCAGCAGGGCAACAGAAATTTTAATGAGCTTAAGCACTCCGGGAGGCAGGTCGTCACCCTTTTCGAATCTGGAAACCTGGCGGTTGAAATGATCCCGGGCCTTTTTTATCTGTTCCTGGGCCTGTTCAAGAATGACCTGAACTCTTTCGGTCAATACGGCATCTTCAACCGTGACATTCACCAACACGGACACAGGAACCTTTGCAAAAACACCGGGTCCTACTTTTGTGCCGGCTTTGACCAGAACCTTGCCGTTCCGTTCCAGGTCACTGTAAAGCTCGTGACCGTCAAGAACGGACTCGACTTTTTCCCGGCCGACATCAGAAATGATTTTTATCTCATCATCGCGGTCTTTTTCAAAACGCTCGATCTCTTCATCTTCGATCTGGCGAGTTCTATCATCCTTGGGCAGCCCCCGGCGTGAAAAGACCTTGGCATCAATGACCTTTCCATGAACGCCCGGCGGCACGCACAGAGAAGTATCTTTTACATCCCCTGCTTTTTCACCAAAAATGGCGCGCAACAATTTTTCTTCGGGAGAGAGCTGGGTTTCACCCTTGGGCGTAATCTTACCCACCAGAATATCTCCGGGTTTAACCTCGGCACCCAGACGGATTATGCCGCTGTCATCCAGATTCTTCAAGGCGTCTTCACCCACGTTGGGAATATCTCTGGTGATCTCTTCTTTGCCGAGTTTGGTATCCCTGGCCAGGACCTCAAATTCTTCAACGTGCACAGAGGTGTAGACACCATCTTTTACCAGACGCTCGGATACCAAGATGGAATCCTCATAGTTATACCCATCCCAGGGCATAAAGGCCACGGTCACATTTTTGCCAAGGGCCAATTCCCCCAGCTCCGTAGACGGGCCATCGGCGATGACCTGCCCTTTTTTAACCCGCTCGCCCTTTTTCATAATGGGCCTGTGGTTAAAACAGGTGTTCTGGTTGGAACGGACAAATTTTGTACAATTGTATATGGAAACGGCTTTATTAAATTTGGGATCATCCGAGTCATCATTTTTCACGACAATTCGTTTTGAATCAACATCAACCACCACACCATCACACTCGGCAACTATGGTAACCCCGGAGTCCCTGGCCACAACCGCTTCCATGCCGGTGCCCACCAAAGGCGCTTCACTGCGGATCAACGGTACGGCCTGGCGCTGCATGTTGGACCCCATAAGCGCCCTGTTGGCGTCATCATTTTCAAGAAAAGGAATCAAGGATGCGGATACGGACACCAACTGGTTTGGCGATACATCCATAAACTTAATTTCTTCGGGGCCAACCATCTCAAATTCTCCGGCCACCCGTGCAGATACCGTGGAATTGACAAAATTCCCTTCAGCGTCCAAAACGGCATTGGCCTGGGCAATGGGATGCTCTTTTTCTTCGAATGCACTTAAATGCTGAATCGTCTTGCTGGCATTGCCGTCGGCAGCCACCCTAAAAGGCGTCTCAATGAATCCGAAATCATTTACCCGGGCATAGGTACACAAAGAGACGATCAAACCGATGTTCGGTCCCTCAGGCGTTTCAATGGGACAGATACGGCCATAATGGGACGGATGAACGTCACGCACCTCAAAACCGGCCCGTTCTCGGGTCAAACCGCCAGGTCCCAGGGCGGAAAGGCGGCGTTTGTGTGTTGTTTCGGACAAGGGATTGGTCTGGTCCATAAACTGGGATAACTGTGATGTGCCGAAAAACTCACGGACCACCGCAGATACAGGCTTGGGATTGATTAGGTCGTGGGGCATCATGGCATCCACTTCCTGCATGCTCATCTTTTCCTTAATCGCCCGCTCCATGCGGACAAGCCCAATGCGGTAGTGGTTTTCCAACAACTCACCCACAGCTCTCACCCGCCGGTTTCCAAGATGGTCGATATCGTCAACCTGGCCCTGGGTATCTTTGAGCTCGATCAGCGTCGCTGCGGTCAGCAGAACATCCTCTTTTCTCAGGGTTTTTACATCAATTTTCGTATTCACCCCAAGGCGGTGGTTCATTTTCAGCCGCCCCACCTTGGACAGGTCGTAGTAGGCCTGGCGAAAAAACAGATGATCAATAAAATCCTGGGCGACCTCAATGGTGGCAGGATTGCCGGGCCGTAACCGGCGATAAATGTCCATCAAGGCTTCTTCTTTGGACTCAATTTTGTCCGATACCAGGGTTTTACGCATACAATCCGAACTGCGGGGGTTGACATAGAGAATATCAAAGGAATCAATATCCTTTTCCTCAAGCAGTTCAAAGGTGTCCTCTGCAATGGTATCACCAGCTTTGAACAAAGGCGTCGAATCTTCGCTTTCCAGGAAAAAATTACCGGCGAATGCTTTGCCCACGAGCTCTTCTTCAGAAATTGGGATAAAGTCTAATTTTTCTTCGGCAAGTTGTTTCAAGGCGCGTTTGGTAAAAATTCGACCGGATTTGACCACAACTTCCCCGGTTTCAGGGGATTTTATATCATAACCGGCCCGCTGACGGACCAAATTTTCAGGAATAAATTCACGGAAGTAAGATCCGTTTTTACGTAGAATCTTTTCTTTGGTATAGAAAAAATCGAGGATATCTTCCCCGGTGTATCCAAATGCCTTGAAAAGAATGGAAACAGGAAACTTACGCCGACGGTCAATACGGATATATACAATATCCTTGGCATCAATTTCCATGTCGATCCAAGAACCGCGCACTGGAATAATCCGGGCGTTATAAATAATCTTACCGGAGGAATAATTTTTCCCCTTATCATGATCAAAAAACACACCGGAGGAACGATGAAGCTGGGAGACAACGGCACGCTCAGTACCGTTGATGATAAAGGTCCCCCTGGGAGTCATCAATGGGATAGTGCCAAAATATATCTCTTGCTCTTTTATATCTCGGATAGTTGACACACCGGTATCTTTGTCATGGTCATAGACGACAAGCCGAACCCTGATATTAACCGGGATGTCATAGGTCATCCCGCGACTGATACACTCCTGCATAGAGTGCTTGGTCTCCCCAAAGGAATAAGAGACATATTCAAGGGAAGACGTATCGGTAAAATCCTTGATGGGAAATACGGATTTAAAAACCGAATGGAGTCCCTTCTCCTCTCTGTCCTGGGGTGACACATCCCTTTGAAGAAATCCTTCAAAGGATTCTCTTTGCATCCCGATGAGATCCGGGATGTCTATTATTTTGCGTTTACCGCCAAACTCTTTTCTAACACGCTTGTTCGTCAAAAGACTTCCGGCCATGATATCTCCCGATGTGAGTTTTTCCAACTGTAAAAGCGGAGACACGACCCTTTGGCCTTGCCCCCGCGTATAGTTTATGCACAAACTATTTGTGCTTATAAGCTATGCTAAACTACTTTACAGACACCTGAGCACCGGCTCCTTCGAGCTGTTCTTTAACTTTGTCTGCCTCTTCTTTGGCAATACCTTCTTTAACAGCTTTGGGGGCTTCTTCAACAAGTGCCTTGGCTTCTTTCAGCCCAAGACCGGTGATTGCGCGAACTTCTTTAATTACATTAATTTTCTTGTCACCGGCAGCTTCAAGGATAACGTCAAATTCTGTTTTTTCTTCTGCAGCACCACCGGCATCACCACCGGCAGGCATGGCACCGGCAGCAATAGCAACAGGGGCTGCTGCGGATACACCAAATTTGTCTTCAAGTTCCTTAATCAGTTCGGAAAGCTCCAGAACGCTCATATTTGAAATAAATTCAATTACATCATCTTTTGTAATATCAGCCATTTTAATCTCCTGAAAATACGAATATCTTAAATCGTACTTAATAAATCTAAAGTTTTGGTTTGTTTTTTAAGTTACGCTGCATCTTTTTGATCTTTAACAGCATTAAGCACATTGAGAAAAGATCTGGGAACACCGGCCAGCACGTTGACGAAATTTGTGGGAACGGCATTGAGAGTACATACCAACTTGCCCAAGAGTTCTTCTTTGGACGGCATCTTGGCAAGTTGCTTAACATCTTCTTCGCTTAGAAATTTGCCATCAAGGGCGGCACCCTTGAGCTGCAATTTCTCATTGGTTTTCAGAAATTCTGATACAACCTTGGCAGGGGCCACAGGATCATCTTTGGAAATGATGATCGCATTCGGTCCTTTAAAAAGATCAACCAACACCTCTGAGCCGGTCCCTTTCGCGGCCAGCCTCATCAAGGTATTTTTCACAACGGCCATTTGCGCACCAGCGTCCCGAAGTTTTGCACGAAGCTCGGTCACCTGGGATACAGTCAGGCCTTTGTAATCTACCAGAAGAGAAATCTCAGCTTCGCCGAGATCACTTGCAAGTTTTTCAACCAGTTCTTTTTTCTGGGAAATATTCAGCATTTTTTTACACCTCCTTCCATAAATAAATTAACGTCGAAGGTGCCAACGAAACCAAAACAAAATCTATATTTCTGTCTCGGCAGGCCGGCAAATCCGATTATGCACATACATGCACCTACTGTCTAGGACAGGTCTTAAACGTGTTTAGTCCAGACAAAAACAAAACACGTTTATTATTTAATTAATCAACTACTTGATCAGTAGAGGATCCACTTTTATACCAGGGCCCATTGTTGAGGACACGCTGATTGATTTCAGATAGGTTCCTTTGCTTGCAGCTGGTTTGAGAGAGAGAATTTTATCAAGAAATACAGTTACATTTTCCAGCAGTTTCTCAGCACCAAAGGAAATTTTACCCACAGGGACATGAACAATACCGGCCTTTTCAACTCTGAAATCAATTTTACCGGCCTTCACTTCGTTGATGGCCTTAGCAAGCTCAAAGGTTACCGTTCCCGTTTTTGCATTGGGCATCAACCCCCTGGGGCCAAGGACGCGTCCAAGCTTACCCACAGTACCCATCATGTCCGGTGTGGCAATTGCTTTGTCAAATCCAAACCAGCCATCTTTAATCTTCCCAACGATCTCGTCTGTGGCAATGAAGTCTGCACCTGCATCAAGGGCTTCTTGTTCCTTTTCACCTTTGGCAAACACCAGAACTTTAACCTCTTTACCCAGCCCATTGGGCAGGACAACGGTTCCACGAACCATCTGGTCTGCATGCCGCGGGTCAACCCCTAGCCTTACGGCAACGTCAACCGTTTCGTCAAATTTTGCATAACTGGAAGATACAGCAATTTCCAGGGCATCTTTGGGTCCGTACTGAACCATTCTGTCCACTTTGCTCAGTGCTTCGTTATGTTTTTTACTCCGCTTAGGCATTTTAATCACTCTTATACTTGAAAGTTAAACGACTTCTATTCCCATGCTTCTGGCTGTGCCCTCAATAATTTTAACGGCAGCATCAATATCCGAGGCATTCAAATCCGGTTTCTTGGTTTCTGCAATTGCAACAACCTGATCTCTTGTCACTTTGCCGACCTTATCACGGTTCGGCTCTCCAGACCCCTTTGAAAGCTTGGCTGCAGCCAAAAGCAGCCTTGACGCCGGCGGGGTTTTAGTTATGAAACTGAAGGAGCGGTCCTGGTACACAGTGATAACAACTGGAATAATCTGCCCCGCATCATTTGCGGTCTTCGCGTTAAACGCCTTGCAGAAATCCATGATATTGACACCGTGCTGCCCCAGAGCCGGACCAATTGGAGGAGACGGATTTGCCTTGCCGGCTTCAACCTGAAGCTTAATTTGTGTCATTACTTTTTTTGCCATTTTATAACTCCTGAAACTCTTTATTTACAACCCGACTAAATTTTGGTTACCTGTATAAAATTCAATTCGACTGGAGTAGCTCGCCCAAAGATGCTGACCAAGACCTTCACCTTCTCCTTATCCGGAGACACCTCTTCAATGGTGCCGTTAAAATTGGAAAAAGGCCCATCAACAACGCGAACATCATCACCCGGCTCAAAATAATATTTTGGCTGTGGCTTTTCCTTACCCTGTTCCATCTTCTCGATAATGCTCTGGGCTTCTCTGTCGGTAATGGGGGCAGGTTTGTTTTTCCCGCCAAGAAAGCCGGTAACCTTAGCAGTGGAACTCACAATGTGCCACGTCTCATTATCCAGATGCATACGCACAAGTATATATCCGGGATAAAATTTCCTGGAAGACTGCCTTTTTTTTCCATCCACCAGCTCCACAACATTTTCGGATGGAATCAGAATGTCTCCGAATTTTTCCGGATGTTTTAATCCCTGGATTTTTTCCTCCAGGGCAAGCTTCACTTTTTGCTCATGACCGGAATAAACGTGGACGACATACCATTTTAAAGACATTTTATTTCCCTTGGTCTCAAGTAAGGACAACCTGGACAAGCTTGGACAAGCTGTAATCAAAAACACCTAGAAAAACAGCAACAACGAACACAAAAATAATAACCACAACCGTCGTTCCGGTTGTTTGCTTCCGGGTCGGCCAGACAACTTTTTTCAACTCAACTTTTACTTCACGAAAGAATTCTACAGCCCTTGCAATAAAGTTGCCGTCACCAGATTGCACCACCGACTTTTCAGACTTAGAAACAGACGACGCGGACACCGGCCTCCCTGCCGCAGTCGATTTTACAGCAGCACCAGTCTCTTTTTCTATTTCAGCAACTCTTTTTCTTTTTTCGCTCTGAGGCTTTTTTTTCTGTAATCTCGACATATTCCACCGATGAATTACCTCCTGACCAATCTAAATATCGACCAGGAGGCTATAATAAAGTGGCAGGTCAGGAGGGAGTCGAACCCCCAACAGCCGGATTTGGAGTCCGGAGCTCTACCAATTGGAGCTACTGACCTGCATGATAATCTATTTTATTTTTGTTTCTTTGTGGACGAGATGTTTATTACAGAATTTGCAATATTTTTTAAATTCAATCTTGTCCGGAGTCTTGCGTTTGTTCTTGGTCGTTGTATAATTTTTTCTCTTGCATTCAGTACAAGCAAGAGCAATAAGCACTCTGTCCACTTTCAACCCCTTGACGTTTGTTTTTAATATTGCCCACTTCGCCTAGCTAACTTAAATATACTGGCAAACGGCGCTTAATTCAATGCGGGTATAAACTTCATAGCACAATTTGGAGCCCATGACCAGAATCGAACTGGTGAACCTCTTCCTTACCAAGGAAGCGCTCTACCGACTGAGCTACATGGGCTTGAACGGCTATGCAATTTAAGCCAGCGTACAGGAGACTACGAATGGAGCGGGAGACGAGGTTCGAACTCGCGACATTCAGCTTGGAAGGCTGAAGCTCTACCAACTGAGCTACTCCCGCTTATGATAAGACTAATTCAAGTCAATCAACCAAACCGACCATGTAGTCCCAGCAATCTTATACGCAGATCTCCTACATTTGTTTTGGTGGTGGGGGGAGGATTTGAACCTCCGAAGGCTGAGCCGTCAGATTTACAGTCTGATCCCTTTGACCACTCGGGAACCCCACCTAAGCTATCTTGGAGCCGATACCCCGAATCGAACGGAGGACATTCTCATTACAAGTGAGATGCTCTACCAACTGAGCTATATCGGCTTACTTTAAGCTACACACTCTTCCGTAGCAAAAAGACCGGGCAAAGATAACAGAACATTTTTGATCTGGCAACCCTTTTTTTCATAAGAATTTATATTTTTTTCCAAACAAGGGATCGGCGCCATATTTTCAGATAAACCGACATGCTCAGGATACATAATATAGGGACACAATAATACATTAATTAACCCTTGCGCAGTTTAGGATTTCTCTAATTTATAAAAAAGCCGCCCAAACTCAATAAAAACAATAGTTCCACGCAATTTTTTCATTGACATTCCACGCGATCTTATTTACACAAAAAGATATTCCGATAACAGCAATACGCTGAGTTGGGCTATCGATACCTAAAGTTCTATTCACAATAAAATACATAGTAATCTAGTAGCTTGAAAGTTTATACTGTTTAAGCAGCTAGCGGTAAGGAGACCAAGTGAATATTCACAAACTGGCCGCATTTATCTTTGTCCTGTTCCTGATTACCGGTTGCCGGCAGTCCAATTTATCAACCAGCAAACCATTAACTGACCAGACCCTCAAAGCCCCCCCCCCGAGTCAATGCACATCCCAACTTAAAATAGAAGGAAAGAAGCAGACCCCGGACTCTGATCAGGAAAAAATAGACCAGGCCTTGGAACTTTGCAGTGTGGCTCAAAATTACTGGGAAGAAGGCAGCCTTGAAGAGGCGTTATCAAGCCTTGATGCCGCCTATGCCCGCATGCTTGAAATTGATACGACCGACAGCTCCGAAGTGAACCAACAAAAAGAGGACATCCGCTATCTTATCTCCAAACGGGTTCTTGAAATATATGCGTCCCGTCAGATTGTCGTCACCGGTCATCATGGCGCCATACCCATCACCTTGAACGATCATGTGAATGCCGAGATCAAACGCCTGACCGGGCCTGAGCGTAAATTTTTCATCCGGTCACTAAACAGGTCCTGCCGATATCGTCCATTTATCGTACAGGAACTAAAAAAAGCCGGCCTGCCCGAAGAAATTTCCTGGCTACCCCTCATTGAAAGTGGTTTTAAGACCAGGGCGTTATCGCCGGCAAGAGCGCTTGGCTTGTGGCAGTTCATACCATCAACCGGTAATAAATTCGGATTAAACCGCAATCACTATATAGACGAACGTATGGACCCAGAAAAAGCGACCCGGGCCGCCATTGATTACCTTAAGGAACTGCACAATCTTTTTGGGGACTGGACCACAGCCATTGCCGCCTATAATTGTGGTGAATACCGCGTTTTAAAGACCATTCGCAGACAAAAGCTCAACTATCTGGATAATTTCTGGGATCTATACCAAAGCCTGCCCCGAGAAACGGCAAGGTATGTACCAAGATTTTTAGCCACGGTTCATATTGTCAAGAACATGGAAAAATACAATATCACCGTTGATAATCCGCTCAAGCCATTTGAATATAAACCCTTTGATGTAAAAAAACAGGTCCGCTTAAGTGAAATTGCAAAAGCAATCAATATTGATAAAACCACACTTGTTTCTTTGAATCCGGAGCTACGCCATGAAGTCCTGCCGCCCGAACCCTATACAATCAAGATACCTGTGGACCATGCAGACCATTTTATGGCAAAGTTAGATGCAATTAAAACAACGTACCGCCAGCCGCCAAGATATACATACTACCGCGTACGAAAGGGAGATACATTATCAGGCATTGCGGGCAAATTCGGGACATCCGTCAATGCCATTGCCAGGTGCAATAAAATTTCCCAAAAAAGCTGTATTGGTATTGGCAAGGTATTGAAAATACCCGGATCCAATTATAGGGCAAAAACAGAAACAACCCCAAAGGCCTACAAAACATCAAAAACCATCACATATACCGTACGCAGTGGCGACAATCTGTGGTTGATTGCCCAGAAATTTGCAACAACCACGAAGCGGCTTAAAGCGATTAACAAATTATCCGGTACCCGGTTGAGTATTGGACAGCGCCTGACCATTGTCACCAACGACAAAGGCACCGGTAAAAAATTCTCAAAATATAAAGTTAAATCGGGCGACAGCCCTGTGCGCATTGCAAAAAAACACAACATGAGTCTTGACCGACTGCTGTCGTTAAATCATCTAAATAAGCGGAGCAAAATTTACCCCGGCCAAAATCTGCTCGTGGAATAGAACATTGACATTTAGCCCGCCTCAAGGCGTTTTATCGTGAACAGGAAGTCCAATAATAAAATTGGCGCCTTTTCCTGGTTCCGACAGCACGGTAAGTGTGCCTTTGTGGTTTTCGGTGATTATAAAATATGAAACCGAAAGTCCAAGCCCGGTACCCACACCAACAGGTTTTGTTGTAAAAAACGGGTCGAAGACCTTTGATTTTGTTGCATCATCCATACCAGGCCCGTTGTCGTCGATCTCCATGCAGACCATCCCAGAAGCCTCTTTTTTATAAATTCTGATGATAAACTTGGGCGATTGTATTTTTGCCGCTTGCATGGCCTGTGCCCCGTTGCGAAGAATATTCAACAACACCTGCTGAATTTTTGCGCCTTCACAGAGCAGCATGGGAAGATCCTGGGCATACTCTTTGATTATTTCAATGGATTTAAAATCGTATTGTTTTTTAAGATCATAATCCGTCGCAGCAAGTTCAATACTTTCATCCATGAGTTGATCCGGATAATGGGAGGAGCTTGAAGCATCGGATTTCCGTGCAAAGCTGAGCATATTGCTGACAATCTCTGCGGCCCGGGAACCGGATTCCTGAATCGCATCAAGCATACGAAAAATTTCTCTTTTTTCCATAAAAAGCTTGATATCTCCCATGGAGATGCCAAGCTCTTCGGCCACCTTAAGATTTGCCGGCATATCAACGCCTCCCAATCTGTTTTTCATCACATTTGCACTCTGCATCATGCCTGCCAGTGGATTGTTGATCTCATGGGCCATGCCTGCAGCAAGACCACCCACCGACAGGATTTTCTCCGATTGAATCATCAACTCTTCCATTTGGACCTGTTCGGTAACATCATCAATCCGAATGACAGCCCCTTCTATGCCGTTGGAAGCAAGCGGATAAATTGTTATATCTTCGTAAATTTGCTTGTCGCTCTCTACTCTCGGATGGCGTGATACATAATATACATTTCTTGATTCAATGGAAGTCCTCACATGATCCAGCTCAATTGCAAATTGGGGAAAAACCGTTTCAAGCCGCCGCCCTATGGCAACCTCCGGGGAAACGCCGGTTTTCTGACTTGCTTTGAGATTCCATTGGGTAACCCGATTTTTTTTATCCACACCAATGAGTATCGACGGCATGGAATCAATGATATTTGATAAATAATTTCGCAGGCTGGAAATCTCTCGTTCAGCCTCTTTCCGTTCGGTCAAGTCAATGGTTAAAAGATAGAATCCACCCACGCGCCCTTTTGTATCAATTTCCGGCACATAATTAATTTCATAAAAGCTGACCAGGTCTTTTTGGGCGGCAACGGAAAACTCAGCGCGACCTGATTGTCCGGAAAGTGCAGCCTTGATATGGGGGGTTATTTTTTCATAATTTTTCGCCCCTAAAACATGTTTCATTTGCCGGCCGAGAACCTGCTTTTTCGCCATGCCGGAAACGTTCTCAAATTCCCTATTCACCAAAACAAACCGCTCTTCATCGCTTACATAACATATTTGAGCCGGTAAACTGTCGATCAACAACTGCAAACTTCTTTCGTTGGCCTGGGCATTTTCAAGCTGTTTTTGCAATTGAGGGTAATAACTTTTCCGCGTTGTTTTTAAACTCAGCTCCAAAAATTTTTTTCTGGCCGAACGATGGGTATTTTGGGAAAATTCATCCATTTTGACAAGACGGTACCCCTTATCTATTCATACACCTGAAAATATAGACGTTTGATATCTTCCAAATCAGCCTCTTGGGGGTTGGTGGCCAAGCAAGGATCATTGAGGGCAAATTCGGATAGCATGTCAATATCTGAACGTTTAACACCATAATCAACAAGTTTTCGGTTTATACCCAAACGTTTTCTCAGCCCTGCTATTTTACAAGCGATTGCGTCACCTTTTTCCTGACCCATCATGCCTGATAAATCAACGTGAAGCGCGTTAGCCAATCTGTCATATTTTTCGGACGAGGAGAGATAATTGAATTGAATAACATGTTCAAGCAAAATGGCATTGCATTCACCATGGGCCAATCCAATCGCCCCGCCAAGGCTGTGCGCCATCCCATGGACCAATCCAAGGCTTGCATTTGAAAACGCAAGACCGGCCATGAGGCTTGCCGTCATCATTTTATCCCGGTAAATAAGATTATCAGGTTCTTTAAAAGCCATGTACAAATTATCAAAAATAATTTCTACTGAGGAAAGGGCCGCCATATCAGTCAAGGCAGAAGCCGCGTTTGAGACATACGCTTCGAAGGCATGACAAAGTGCGTCCATTCCTGTGGCCGCAGTCAGTCCAGGGGGCATCGTGATGGTGGTCTCCGGATCAATGAGCGCGATATCCGGGATGGCCATTTTGCTGATCAGCGCGATTTTACCATTTTTAGATGTATCCGTAATGATGGCAAATTGGGAAACATCAGCCGATGACCCGGCGGTTGTCGGAATAAAAATCAACGGCGGCCCGGGATTCGGGATCATATCTACGCCTTTGTAATCGCGAATATTACCTGGATTTCCCATCATTACACCGATCCCTTTGGCGCAATCCATCGGGCTTCCGCCACCGACGGAAATAATCAGGTCACAGCCTTTCTTTCTGCAAATATCAACGCCGGACATCACCTCATGGTCCTTGGGATTTTCCGTAACACCATCAAAGATTATATAGTCTATTCCGTAAAGTTTCAGACTTTTTTCTACGATAGTCGTCCAGCCAGCGTTTCGCACACCAGGGTCGGTTACAATAAAGGCTTTGGAAGCACCCAAATTTTCAGCATGACGACCGGACAGCGTTATCGCCCCTTGTCCATAAACAATTTCCGGGACTAAAAACTTCCTAAGATTGAGAAGAGAAGCGTTTTTCATTAATTTTATCCTGTCACGTTTGAAACATGCGGCTTTCTATTGTTTTATCCCAATTCGTATCCTTTCACAACATCCAACTTAAACAAAGATGGAAACGAGAGCCAACTATTCTACAATGAAACAAAATCATATCCGACCCAATTTATCACTTGCTTTCAAGATAATTATAGAATATACCCAGTCGTCTCGTTAATTTAGAAGCTTGAGTATTGTTTAAAAGTACAGTTTATGATACTTATAGCTCGAATTAATAAGCATGTGCCCCCGTAGCTCAGTGGATAGAGCATAGGATTCCTAATCCTTGTGCGCAAGTTCGATTCTTGCCGGGGGCACCACTATTTTAAAGGACCTTGGCAGTGTGGGCATCTTTGCCGCAACTGGGATACAATGCCGGATGTTATAAAAAAACCTGAGTTGCTTGCACCGGCAGGTAACTTTGAAAAATTGGAAATTGCGGTCCATTACGGGGCAGATGCCGTCTATCTGGGCGGCAAGGATTTCAGTCTTAGAAACTTTTCAGGCAATTTTACGGACGATGAACTTGAAGATGCGATACAATTTGCCGAAAAGCATCAGGTCAAAGTATACCTTACCTGCAACATCTATTCGCGCAACCATGAGCAGGACGGCATTAAGGTCTTTCTGGAAAGAGTCGGCAAGATCGGCCCCCATGCCATTATCATTTCCGACCCGGGCATCCTTTTAAAAGCCAGGCAGATCATTCCGCATATCGATATCCACCTAAGCACCCAGGCCAATACCACCAATTTCAATGCCGCGCTTTTCTGGGCTCATCAAGGTGTTAAACGCATAAACCTGGCAAGAGAATTATCCCTCCAAGAAATACGAACCATTGCATCGTGTGCAAATATCGAAACAGAGACCTTTGTCCACGGTGCCATGTGTATGTCCTACTCCGGCAGATGCATTTTGAGCAGTTTCCTAAGCGGCCGGGACGGCAACAGAGGACTGTGCAGCCACCCCTGCCGCTGGAACTATGCGGTCATGGAAGAACTTCGCCCCAATGAATATTTTCCTGTTCAAGAAGACAGCCGGGGCACATATATCTTTAACTCAAAGGATATGTGCTTGATCGACCATATTCCCGAATTAATCCATGCCGGGATTTCCTCCCTTAAAATAGAAGGCAGGATGAAAGGAATAAATTACCTGAGTTCTGTGGTGAAAACCTATCGTAACGCCATTGACGCCTATATCGCAGAACCGGATTCCTATTGCGTCCGCCCGGAATGGCACTCAGAACTCTATCAAACATATCACCGGGCCTATTGCACCGGTTTCTATTTCGGTCATCCGGACGGCGACTCAAAAAACACCATGAATCCCGACAATATTCACCAAGGAAAAATTCATAGTTTTATAGGTAAAATACTTGAAAACCGAGGCCAGCATTCATATTTGATCGATATCAGAAACAAATTGATACCAGGTGACGAAATTGAGATTCTCAGCCCACAGGGTCCTGCGCGGAAAACCAAAGCGATTTCACTGACGAACGAAAATGGCGAACCCGTGGACAATGCGAAGCCCAATACCCGCCTGCTGATAGAGATCCCTTTGCAGGTCTTTCCCAACGATATTGTTCGCAAAATATAAAATAATTGTAATCACAGCCATGGGCTAACCACCCATCGAAATCCGGACCAAACCCTCCCATAACGATAAAAAATTCAATACCTTATCGCTTTTTTCAAATAAAAACATGGCAGCATCTTTAATTTGACTTTACATTATAAGTTCTGTAGATTATCTTTATATCACGGCTTTAAATCATTTCTATGACATTCTTTCAGGAGTTTTTAATATGTTTGAAGACGACGAAACCCTACAAATGTATATTGAAGAATCGCTGGATCACTTAGCCGACATTGAAAGTGATTTATTGACGATTGAGGAGGGCGGCGCAAACATTGATCTCGACCTGGTCAACAATGTTTTCAGGGCGGCCCATTCCGTCAAAGGCGGTGCGGGATTCATGGGGCTGACAACGATCAAAAATCTTGCCCACCACCTTGAGAATGTATTAGGGATGATCCGAACCAAGGAACTGAGCCCGGATTCTGAAAAAATCAGCATATTGCTCAAAGGATTTGACGAACTTGAAGGCCTGTTAAACAATATTCAGACCAGCAACGAAGTTGATATTTCCGCCCATGTCCAGGCCCTGGAAGGCATCGTCAGCGGGACCGGATCCGCCCCAGCCGAGGACGCTGGGGAACAAGAGAGCATGGAAGCGGAAGCGCCGGAGGTGCTTGCAGATATTGCACTTCAGGACGGCAGAATCTTCCAGCAGGTACCGCTCAAGGAAATTGAAATCAGCAAGGCCGAAGGCAAGAACCTATTTCTTATTGAATACGATTTAATCAGCGATTTTCAACACCAATCAAAAATGCCCATGGAGATGTTAAGCAACCTGGCCAAAACCGGCACCATTATTGAAGCCAGAATCGACACCACTGCAATCGGTACACTCAGTGCACAGGACATGCCCGGAAAAATGCCTTTCCAACTGCTGTTCGCCTCAATCATTGAACATGACATGGCAGAGACATTATTTGGTGTCGCCAATCGGCGCATTCACATTATCACAGACGATATGATCAATCCTGCAACAGGCAGTGTTGATGCCACCCCGCCGCCCCTGGCCGAACCTGTTGAAACCGTGGAAACAACGCCCCCAGCGGAGGTGGTATCTCAACCCGCTTCGGTCGCTGCGCCGGCCCCCATAGTGGAAAAACAGCAGAATAACCCGGAAGTCCAGGAGGCACCTGTGGCAAAATCCCAGGAAAAAGATTTGGCTATTGGCGGCAAGCCCCAAAGCTCCTTGCGTGTGAATGTCGGGCTGCTTGATACCTTAATGAACCTTGCCGGGGAACTCGTTCTCAGCAGAAACCAGCTTCTCCAGGGGGTCAATTCGTCCAACGTAAAGGCGACAGAACTGTCCAGCCAGCGAATTGACATGATCACATCCGAACTTCAGGAGGCGATCATGCGCACGAGAATGCAGCCCATCGCAAATATTTTAAACAAATTTACGCGGGTGGTAAGAGATTTGTCCCATCAATTGGGAAAATCCATAGAGCTGGATATTGAAGGCAAGGATGTTGAGCTCGATAAAACCATTTTGGAATCCATCAATGACCCGCTGACCCATCTGGTCAGAAATTCCGTTGACCACGGCATTGAAATGCCCATGGAACGGGAGCAAATGGGCAAAAAGGGCACTGGAAAGATTGTATTAAAAGCATTCCACGATGCAGGTCAGGTCAACATCGTGATCTCGGACGATGGCCGGGGGTTGGATCCTGCCAAAATCGCCTCTTCCGCCATTGATAAAGGCTTGGTATCCGAATCACGGGTGGCCGAAATGTCGGACAAGCAGAAAACGGAGCTGATCTTTCTGCCTGGATTTTCAACGGCCAAGGAGGTTACCGATGTATCCGGCCGGGGCGTTGGTATGGATGTCGTGGTCACAAACATTGAAGCCTTGGGCGGCATCATAGAGCTTGACTCAACACCCGGGCAGGGAACCGATATCCAGATCAAGCTTCCCTTGACGTTGGCCATTATTCCCAGTCAGATCACCTCTGTGGGCAATGAGCGCTATGCGGTACCCCAGGTCAACCTCAACGAACTGCTCAGAATTCCGGCCAGCCAGATCAAGGAAAAAATTGAAAAAGTCGGAGATGCTGATGTTGTAAGGCTCAGGGGCGAACTTCTCCCCCTGTTAAACCTGGCGGACATGCTCGGCATACAACGCACATTCATTGATCCTGAAACCGGCGAAGAACAGGACGACCGCAGAAGCAATCTTTCAGACCGCCGATCAAAGGTCCACATGGCCGACGACGATTCTGAAAGCAGAATTGAAAAGGGGATCCAAAGATCAGAAAGTGACCGCCGATATCATGCCGCATCCGCCATCAATATTGCGGTTGTATCCGCCGGGGCATTTAAATATGGCCTTGTGGTGGACCAGCTCCATGATTCCGAGGAAATTGTTGTTAAGCCTGTGGGCAGGCACCTGAAAAAATGCACAGCCTATGCCGGTGCCACCATTATGGGTGACGGTAAGGTTGCCTTAATCCTTGATATTTCCAACCTGGCCCAAATGGCAGAACTCTCCGCCATTGCCGAGGCCAGCCAGAATGCCGCCAAGGCAGCAGAGGAAGAGGAAGCAGCCAGGGCAGATAAGGTTGCGTTGCTGACATTCAAAAACAGTGACACAGAACATTTTGCGGCGCCCTTAAGCATTGTGGAACGAATCGAGCGAATCAAAACATCCGACATTGAGCAGGTCGGGGATCGCAAGGTTGTTCAGTACCGCGGCGGTTCTCTGCCCCTGTACGAATTGTCCCAAGTGGCCAACGTTGAGCAACTGCCGGAAAGGGACCAGCAGGAGGTTATTGTCTTTAAAGTTAAAGAGCGGGAGTTGGGACTTATGGTCACCCCGCCGGTGGATGCCCAGGAGGTTGTCCTCAACATTGACGATTCCACCCTGAAACAACCTGCCGTCAGCGGATCCATGATCATAAACAACCATACCACCTTGCTGGTGGATATTTTTGAACTGGTTAAAACACTCAACCCCGAGTGGTTTGAAGCCGAAGCCCAGGCCGCAGCGTCCATGGCTGAAGACGGCGAAAAAATCATCCTGTTTGCCGAAGACTCCGCCTTTTTCAGAAACCAGGTCAAAAAGTTCATGGAAGAGGATGGTTTCAAAGTCATTGAAGCTGAAGACGGCCTGATTGCCTGGGAATTGCTGAAAGAACGCAGCGAAGAAATTGATTTGATTGTAACGGATCTTGAAATGCCCAACATGGACGGATTTGAATTCACCAAGCGGGTTAAAACAGATCCCCAATACTCACACCTTGGGGTTATTGCCCTAACGTCGCTTGCCAGTGAAGCACACATCGAAAAAGGTAAATCCGTAGGTATTGACGAATATGAGATAAAACTTGACCGGGAAAAACTGATGGCCGTTATCAGACAATATACGAATTTGTAAAACACATGCAAAGCAGATACCCGTTAAGGAGATTTACATGGACAAAGAGACCCAAGAGACCGCATCCAATGACATAGAGTTCTCCACATTCTATGTTGGCGGGGCTGTTTGCGGCATCGACATATTAAATATCCAGGAAATCAATAAGCATTTTGAGATTACCCAGGTGCCCCAGTCATCTGAATACGTCAAAGGCATATTGAATCTTCGGGGCAGAATTGTAACCATCATTGACTTAGGCAAAAAACTGGGGCTATCCCCGGTGGCCCCAAGCAAAGACAACCGAAACATCATTGTTAATTCGGAAGATGAACATATCGGGCTTTTAGTGGACTCCATCTCCGATGTGGTGATCACCCAGAAAGAGAACATTGAGTCCGCACCTTCAAATATCGGCGGCGTCCAGGGTAAATATTTCCAGGGTGTTTTAAAAACAAAAAATCAATTAATCGGTATTCTAAATATTGACGAGGTGCTCAAAGAATAATGAACACCATCAAAGTTCTTGTTGTTGATGATACAATTGTTTATCGAAAAATTGTTGGAGATGCACTCAAGCAGATGCCGGGCATTGAAGTGGTGGGAACCGCCAACAACGGAAAAATTGCACTTTCAAAAATAAAAACCCTTAAACCGGATTTGATGACCCTGGATATTGAAATGCCGGAAATGAACGGCATTGAACTTCTTCAAGAGCTTCAGGGCATGGAAAACCCGCCGTTGGTCATCATGGTCTCCACTTTGACCCACCAGGGTGGGGAACTGACCTTGCGGGCGATGGAGCTTGGTGCGTTTGACGTTCTGCCAAAGCCCGAAGAAGGCAAGATGGCAGAAAACATGCTCAAAGTAAAACAAACATTAGAACCGATTGTAAAGCATGTTAAACGCCACAAATTCGGCATAATTGATCGGCCGGTCCGGCCAAAACCTGCGGCCAAGGTTACCCCAAAGGCAACCGAATTTAAGGCAACTACTCGACCCGCACGATCCAGGCCGGCCGTTATCAGGTCTAAATCTGAGATTATAGGTATCGGCATATCCACGGGGGGCCCAAATGCATTATCAAAAATGATCCCCATGCTTCCCAAGGATTTGAAGGTCCCGGTTCTCATTGTACAGCATATGCCGCCGGTTTTTACGGCATCCCTTGCCAACAGTCTGGATAAAAAATCAGCCATTGAAGTTCGAGAGGCCAGGGATGGGGATACAATTAAACCGGGTACCGTACTCATTGCGCCCGGGGGAAAACAGATGAAAATTGTTGCCGGGGCGGACGGTTTGACCCGAAAAATAAAAATTACGGATGATCCACCGGAAAATTCGTGCAAACCCTCGGCGGACTATCTGTTTCGTTCCATTGCCCAGCACTATGTCGGCAGGGCCACAGGCGTCATCATGACCGGTATGGGCTCCGATGGTTCAAAAGGTCTTGTTCAGATGAAAAACAACGGCAGTGTTATTATTGCCCAGGATGAAAAAACATGCACCGTATACGGCATGCCCAAAGAACCCACTGAATCCGGGATAGTCGATGTCATCGCACCATTGGAAAAAATCGCAGATGAAATCGTAAAGACCGTTTAACCCAAAACATAACGGATACAGACACGATACTTATGAGCAAAATCAAAGTAACGCCGGAAGAATTCAAAACATTTGCCAAGTATATCCTTGATATATCAGGGATCGCTCTGGATGTGGGGAAAGAATACCTTCTGGAGACCAGACTCAATCCTCTGCTTTCCAAATACCAGTGCAGTTCATATGCCGATTTAATGAATAAATCCAAACGCGGCTTGAATAAAGAGCTGGAAGGCGAAATTATTGATGCCATATCCACCAATGAAACCTATTTTTTCAGGGACAAATCACCTTTCAAGCTTCTCCAGCATAAAATACTGCCCGACCTGATTGACAAACGCTCCAAAAAAAGTTTCGGCAAGCCCAGCATCAGAATTTGGAGTGCCGCCAATTCAACGGGGCAGGAAATATACAGTCTTGCCATGACCATGATTGAAATGGGTGTAACCATTGATAAGTACAATATCAGGCTGTTTGGTACAGACATTTCCGATGCAGCCATAGCCAAGGCAAGCTACGGCGTTTACAATAAATTTGAAGTGGCCCGGGGGCTTGAACCGGCCAGGCTAAACAGATTTTTTGAACCTAAGGACGATAAATACAAGGTAAAAGATGAACTCCGGGCCATGGTTCAGTTTAAAAAAATGAATCTGATGAAACCCTTTATCGGTATTGGGAAATACGACATCGTCCTGTGCCGGAACGTCATGATCTACTTTACAACCGAAGATCGTCGGAAAATCTATACAAATATTTCAAAGGTTATGGAGCCGGACGGATATCTTTTAATCGGCTCCACAGAATCCTTGGTCAATGATACGGACCTTTATGCATCATTCAGATATTTGAACTCGGTATTTTACCAGTTCAAAAATTAGTGGAGCTAAATCATATGAGCGGTATCAATGCAAAAGATTTTATAAATGAGCTGATCTTCTGTCTAAACGAAAAAGATACGGTTAAAGCCAAGGCCCTGCTTCAATTTGCATCGGATGCCAATGTAGATGTCAAGGTACAGCAAATGGCCCTGGCAGAACTGGCAAAAGGGCCTGAAGAAGTTGTTTTCCCCCTGCTTGAATACCTTACCAAAATAGACATTTCCGACACGACAATCCAGGAAAGCCTGTATGATTTAATTTTGGACAAAGCATATGGCAATACCCATTTGGTCATAGAGTATATTACCAGCAACGAAACAAAAACCCGAATTCAGTTTATCCGGGCAGCCGGAGATCTGTTTCTTGAAGAAACCATCCCGGTGCTGACCCAGGTTGCCCAAAACGAAGCAGACCCGGAAATAATTATCCCGGCCATTAATTCACTGGCAGTATTCCGCAAACCCGAGCATATGGAGATTTTTTCTTCGTTCACCACCAATTCAGATCCTGACATTATCAAAGCAGCTATTTTCGCCATTGGCGCACTGCCCAATCCCCAGGCGGCAGATACCCTGGTAAGTTTTTTATGCGAAGATGAAGTTATCAACAAACTGGTTGTTCAGGCCCTGGCAGGCAAGCAGGAACTTTACGACCTGGAGCAGATAACCCTTCTTCTATCGTCTCCTGTGACTATTATCAGGGATACGGCCATTGATGAACTGATTAACATGGGCCAAAAGGCCACACCGCTTCTGACCAAGGCATTCCAGAATGCAGAAGCCGACTATATGGTGCACCTGATCACCACCTTGGGGTACATAGCGGATCAATCTGCCATTCCCGCCATCATCGACATTATCAATACCATGCCCAAGGATGCCAACATCCGCCAGGCAGCTTATGAAGCCATGGAACGGATTCCGTCCCCCCGCACAGCCATCTGCCTGGTCCAGGGTCTCCAGGACCCGGAAGAATCCGTGCGCATGAGTGCGGCCCGGGCCGTTGATAAAAACCTGTCAAAACCATTGGTGGCCGGATTGAAAAATATTGTCCGGGAAAAATCCCCCGAAGCGATGTCAACGGTCAGTGCACTCATAGACACGGATGCAACCAATATTTTCAATTTCCTCATGGGAGAAGAGTCATTCAAAGAACTTGCCGGTGACCATATTACCCAAAAAGCATCCCCTGCCACCCGCAAGGCGTTCTTGAAAAATATGGCCACCATCGGCCAGATGGACTTCGCCAAAGAGGTCGCAGCCAAAATCATCAAAACCAAAGAGCCGGAAGTGTCCTCTTCACTGAAAATTGTTGTGGTGGATGATTCAAAGATGATGCTCAAACTCTACCAGAACAAGTTGTCGGTTCTGGGCCTTGCCTGTGAAATATACCACCGCCCCGAAGAGGCGGTGAAACGGATCCTGTCCGAAAAGCCGGACCTCGTCATTTCAGATTTGAACATGCCCAATATCAGTGGTCTGGAACTTACCATGGAGATAAGGCGCAAATACCCCAGAGCGGAGCTGCCCATTTTGATGATCACCACCCAGAGTGATTTTGTGGAAGAAAAAAAGGGAAATATGAATGTCAACGCGTCCGTCTTGAAAAAAACAGGGATCAATAGAATCCTTCACAAACCCTTTAGTGACAGCGACTTTAAAGAATCCGTCTTTAATCTGCTCAATGCATAACCCAATGCATGGATATGAAATATTTTAATATACCCGGCCCAAAAAACATGGTATATTTCACGCCCGAAATTAAGCATAAGCTGTAGATTTGGAACACGGAATCTCCTTAGGGAGCCCTAAAAACGGAATATTTCAACCATGATAAGAAAAGCCCTCATCCATGATGTTGCCCCCATACACGCCCTGCTTCAATTTTATGCTGAAAAAGGAGAGCTTTTAGGCCGCCCGTTAAGTAATCTTTACGATCACTTACGAGATTTTTGGGTATATGAGGATGAAGAGACCGGCACGATAACCGGTTGTGCCGCCCTGGCCTTTTGCTGGGATGATATCGCCGAAATACGATCTGTTGCAGTAAAAGAAGAATACAACGGCCGGGGAATCGGATCCGCGCTCACAGAACGCTGTATCCAGGAGGCCTTCTACTTTAAATTAAAAACCCTGTTTGCCCTGACCTACCGGCCTGATTTTTTTGCTCGTTTCGGTTTTAAAATCACGGAAAAAACCAACCTGCCCATGGTCAAGATCTGGGCCGGTTGCCTGGACTGTGTTAAATTTCCAGATTGTGATGAAATTGCAATGATCAAAGAGTTATAAACAATAGGTTCAGGTATAAATCATCTTGTATGGAATGGGTGCATACTTTGCTACCGAAGGTTTGGGCAGGATATGTTCTTCGGAGACGGTCAACCAGTTATTATCCGGATTCAGGTCCCGCAAACGGCCGCCTTCAGACGGCAGGGCATGGCTGGTGTAATCATACCAGACATTGAAAATACAGATGTAAAATTTCCCTTGGCGGGCCACCACATAATTATTGGTAAAGGTGCTCTGGGGAAGGTCCTCCTGCTGTGCCAGGGCTTTGACCTGTTCAGCCTCAAGCTTTAGCAGAACGGACTTTGAAACCCCTTTTTCATCAATGCGCAGCAGACTTCTTGACTCACTGGATGCCACATAGACCGTAGTAATTGAATCAAGCTGTCTAAAATACTGGGCTGCGACAATGGCAGCCGTCCGTCGTCCACCAGCCAACACTGGCACCCCATAATATTCAAACAATTTTTTTTGCATATTTTCGGCGTAACAATCTCCCTTCTCATACAAATCCTTGGAGATATAACGTAAAAATTTGGCAAGATTTTCCGATGCATCGGCAATGGGCCAATCCACCCGGACGTGAAAATGGGTCAACGCATATTGGCTCTTCATTCTGTGGTTGGGCTGGATTAAGACCGCATAATCCACAGGCAGTAAATTTTTAAGCAGAGAAAAAAAACCGTCGGACTCAAAACATTTCATGTTCCGGTTATAATTTTCAAGGTCCGGAAAATCCTTTAAACCCAGCAGATTGGTTTTCGTGGTTTTATTGACGTCAAAATACCGAATATACTTTTTGTGCGCTTTATCAATAGAATCTTCACAGAAAATGATCAGAAAGGAATTTTGCGCTTCAAACTCAACGGAAGGAATACGCGCACGGGGTTTGAGCTCCCTTAACTCAACAAAGGGATAAGGGGTCCGAAGCTTTAAAAAATTATTGTAGGACCCCACAAGGCAGTAATCCAGGACAAACTGATCCAGTTCATCCCTGAGTACCTGGTAATAAGACCTGCGTAACCGGGCCTCCCTGCTCAACGCATGCCGTAATTTGCAAAATTTCACCTCACGTTAATCCTTTCCATAGTTTAACTATTCGAGAACAGCCACGCCCGGCAGCACTTTGCCTTCCATCATGTGCAAAAAAGCGCCGCCGCCCGTGGAGATATAACTGACCTTTTCGCTAATTCCGCATTGTTTGGCTGCAAGACCCGTATCACCGCCGCCCACAACAGAGAAAGCAGAAGAACGGGCAATGGCATCCGCGATGGTCTGGGTACCTGGGGAAAACGGCTCCATTTCAAACACCCCCATGGGGCCGTTCCACACTATGGTGCCGGCATTGGCAATGGCGTCGGCAAAATTTTTGGCTGTCCCGGGGCCAATATCCAGGGCCATCCAGCCATCCGGAATTTCATCCAAAGAAACGGTTCGCGACTGGGCATCCTTATCAAAACGATCTGCAACGACCAGATCTACGGGTAAAAGCAGGTCTATGCCCTTTGCCTTTGCATGGGCCATAATATCTGCCGCAGTCTGGATCAGATCCGTTTCAATCATAGAGCCCTTGGTATCCACGCCATTTGCCGCAAGGAAAGTATTGGCCATGGCGCCACCGATAACCATGCAGTCCACAAATTTGAGCATATTTTCAAGGGCGGCCAGCTTACTGGAAACTTTTGCACCGCCAATTACGACCACCAGCGGTTTTTTAGGATGTTCCACAGAATCGTAGTATGAACGCACCTCTTTTTCAAGCAGAAAACCGGCGGCAGACGATTTCGCATACCTGGTGATGCCGGTGACCGAGGCCTGGTCCCGGTGGGATACGGCAAAGGCATTGTTCACATATACATCACAAAGGTCTGCCAGGGCCTTGGCAAATTCAGGATCGTTTTTTTTCTCTTCTTCGTGAAATCTTAAATTTTCAAGCATCAGAATCTGTCCGGGTTCAAGGGCTTGAACCTGGGTTTTCACCGCATCGCCAATGCAGTCATTAACAAATGCCACCGGCATATCTAAAAGTTCGGATAATCTGACGGCTGCGGGTTTAAGGCTGAATTTTTTGTCACGGCCGCCTTTGGGCCGTCCCAGGTGGGACGCCAGAACCAGTTTGGCCTTTTTTTCAATCAAAT
The DNA here is from genome assembly GCF_963666675.1 of uncultured Desulfobacter sp. Classification (NCBI taxonomy): domain Bacteria; kingdom Pseudomonadati; phylum Thermodesulfobacteriota; class Desulfobacteria; order Desulfobacterales; family Desulfobacteraceae; genus Desulfobacter; species uncultured Desulfobacter sp. The sequence continues at coordinate 4,985,376 of NZ_OY762929.1, forward strand.
AGGTAATCAGCTCCAGGGTGGCCCGGATCCGATTATCATCTGTAATATTCCCCTGGTCGTCCATGGGTAAATTGTAGTCCACCCGGATAAAAAGGGTTTTACCGTTTACATCTATGTCTCTAACAGATCTCATATCCCCTCCTGGTTATAGTATAGCACTATTCTTTCATTTTCCGACCACGCCTATGTGCCTGTTTTTTTCTGGACCATCGTTCAAAAAATGTCATGGCCCCGGCTTTCGTGGAACGTTCAATCACCTCTTCTTCGACCTGGATGCCGTTCTTTGTGGCCATGGCCTGTTGAAGGCATTTTGTTTTTACAGGACAATGGTAAAAGCACTCTTCCGGGGTGACCCGCAATCCTTTCGGCCCCATGGGGAATACTTTTTCAAGGTCCCCAAAACAATCGGGATAATCGTCTTGACTGGTCATTTAATCTGCTCAAACTCCTTTTGCAACTGTGCCATTACCCCCTGGGCGGCAAAACTGTAATACCCCTGGCTGCCTGTGACAAGATGGTCGTGGATATGAATACCGGCAAATGCCAAGGCAAAAAACAGGGTGCGGGTAATACGGATATCCTGGGCTGACGGTGTGATATCCCCGGACGGGTGATTATGGGCAAACACCACAGACGCCGCATTGTGTGCAATGCTGCGTGCAATCACCTCCCGTGGATAGACAGCCGAGGCTGACAGGGTACCGGTAAAAAGGACCTCCGATGCCATGACTCTGTTTTTGGCATCCAGGAATATCCCTAGAAAAAGCTCTTTATTCTTGTAACCAATGATCTGATTTAAATATGCAATCAGGCTTTCAGGATTACTGACCACGTCCATTTTAACGATCCGGGTTTCAAGATAGCGGTCCGCCACCGCCTTGATCAGATGAATCCCGAAGCTGTTGGCCGGCCCCACGCCTTTAACCCGGCAAAGGGCCTGGGTATCGGCCTCCAGAACCCGGGGCAGGGTTTTGAAGGCCGCTAAAAGATCTTTGGCGGCCTGCTTGGTGTCCTTGCGGGGGGTGTTCAACGCCAACAGCAGTTCCAGGACTTCATAGTCATGAAACCCTGACAGGCCGGCCCGAAGAAAACGCTCCCTCAGGCGCTGCCGATGCCCTGCCCCTTTATTCGTCGTCTCCCTGGTCATCTATCGGGCCATCTTCGGGCCATCCTTGTCAATATCCTGGAAATCCACATCTGTTTCCGGATCATCCAAGATGTCGCCGTCCTCGCCCTCCGGCGGCAAACAGGTATCACCATCAGGATCACCCTCCTCTTTGGGGAGCCGGGCAATGCCGATGAGTTTTTCTCCCTGGGCCAGGTTAATGAGTTTGACCCCCTGGGTATTTCTGGAGATGACATTGATGCCGCAGATATCGGTGCGGATCAGTTTACCCTTATCCGTCACCATCATCAACTCATCACTGTCTCCCACCAGGGACAAGGCCATCATTTTACCGTTACGCTTGGAGGTTTTAATGGAAAAAACACCTTTTCCGCCACGGGCCTGGGTTCTATACTCCTCAATGTTGGAACGTTTGCCGTACCCATTTTCCGTAACGGTTAACAGCGTGTCCTCATCGCCAAGCACTTCCATGCCCACCAAACGGGCATCCTCCTCTATACGCATACCCCTCACGCCCATGGAGCCACGACCCACATCACGAACATCTTCCTCATTAAACCGGATGACCTTGCCGCCCTCGGATCCCAAAAAGATCTCCTGGGTGCCGTCGGTGATACGTGCGGAAATAAGTTCATCACCCTCGGCCAGTTTCACACCGATCAGCCCCCCTGCCCGGGGCCGGGAATAGGCCATCAATTCCGTCTTTTTCACCCGGCCGTTTTTGGTGGCCATGACCACGTAGCGGTTCTCCGTGAATTCATCCACGGTGAGCACGGTGGCCAGTTTTTCTCCCTCGTCAAAATTAAGCAAATTCACAATGGCCTTGCCAAGGGAGGAACGGCCTGCCATGGGCAGTTCATACACCTTGGCCTGGTACACCTTGCCAAAATTGGTGATAAACAGGAAGGTGGCGTGGGTGGAGGCCACAAACAGATGTTCCACAAAATCGTCGGATTTTGTGCCCATGGCGGTTTTCCCTTTGCCCCCCCGGTGCTGGCTGGCATAAAGGGTTATGGGATTACGCTTGATATACCCGCTGCGGGTCACCGTAACCACCATATCTTCTTCGGCAATCAGATCTTCAATGGAAATTTCAGCGGTGCTCTCCACGATGCGTGTGCGGCGGCCGTCACCAAATTCCTCGTTGAGTTCAGTCAATTCATCTTTGATCAGGCCCCGGACCACGGTTTCCGAACCAAGAATCTCCTTATACCACGCAATATCCTTGAGCAACCCCTGGTATTCGGTTTCGATCTTTTCGCGTTCCAGTCCGGTGAGCCGCTGCAGGCGCATGTCCAAAATGGCCTGGGCCTGGATCTCCGTCAATTCAAACCGGGTGATTAAACCGTTCCTGGCCTCTTCCGGCGACTGGGAGGCACGGATCAGGGCAACAACCTCATCCAGATTATCCAGGGCGACCTTCAATCCCTCCAGGATATGGGCCCGTTCTTCGGCTTTACGCAGATCATAGCGGGTACGCCGGATAATGACATTGGCCCTGTGGGAAATGAAATGGTTTAAAATTTCTTTCAGGGAGAGCAGCTCCGGGCGATTTTTGACCACAGCCAGAAAAATAATGCCAAAACTGGTCTGCATATTGGTGTGCTTGTAAAGCTGATTGATCACCACCTCGGCAATCTGGTCGCGTTTGAGCCCAATGGCCATACGCATCCCCTGACGGTCGGATTCATCCCGGACATAGGAGACGCCGGTGATCACCTTGTCCCGGACCAGTTCGGCGATCTTTTCCACCACCTTGGCCTTGTTCACCTGGTAAGGCAATTCGGTGACCACAATGGTTTCCTGGCCGTTTTTCTTGTTCTCCTCCACCTCGACTTTGGCCCGCAGGGTAATAATGCCCCGGCCGGTGTCATAGGCTTCAAAAATTCCCTTGGTGCCGTAAATGTGCCCATAGGTAGGAAAATCCGGCCCCGGGATATGGGCCATCAAGGCCCGTGTATCCATGTCCGGGTTATCAATAAGCGCCTTGAGTCCCGCAATGACTTCGCTGATATTGTGGGGCGGCACGTTTGTAGTCATGCCCACGGCAATGCCCGAGGAGCCGTTGACCAGCAATGCCGGAAATTTAGTGGGAAGCACCGCAGGTTCTTCTATGGTTTCATCATAATTGGGGATGAATTCCACGGTCTCTTTTTCCAGATCGGCCAGCATCTGGTGGGAGAGCTTGCGCATACGGATTTCCGTATAACGCATGGCAGCCGGAGAGTCGCCGTCCACGGAGCCGAAATTGCCCTGACCATCCACCAGGGTATACCGCAGGGAAAAATCCTGGGCCATGCGGACAATGGTGTCATACACGGCAGAATCCCCGTGGGGATGATATTTACCAATCACGTCGCCCACGATACGGGCAGATTTCTTGTAGGGTTTATTCCAATCATTGTGAAGCTGCTGCATGGCATACAGCACACGCCTATGAACCGGCTTCAACCCGTCCCGGACATCGGGCAGCGCGCGCCCGATAATGACACTCATGGCATACTCGAGATAAGACTGCCTCATCTCTTTCTCGATACTGGTGCTTTGGTTTTGAATCATCCTAAATTAACTGCTCCCGATTAAATTACTTATGAAAATCCGATCAAGCTGTTTGAATATCTATCCATGGCGCGTTAAGGAAAAAATCCCCGATGAAATTATTGATCGGGCCATGAATCCAGCATCCCTTTGCCAGGTTCCACCATGGACTGAAATGTGGAAAAATAAATATCAGAAAGGGTTAAAAACAACGTTGCAATCAAAGGTCCGTAAATTATACCTAAAATTCCATATACTTTCAAACCGCCAATGATAGCAAAAAACACAACAAGGGGATGCATGGCCACTCTGTTGCCCACCAGCTTGGGTTTAAAAACATACTCAATCCCCCATGACAGCATGCCATAAAATCCAACAATAAAAAGGCCTTTTCCCAGGCTGCCCTTCAAAAAAAACACCAAGGCCGTAGGCAGCATGACCACGCCAATGCCCACAATGGGCAAAAACGCCAGAAATCCCATGATCACCCCCCACAAAAAGGGGGAGTTCAGTCCAAAAAACCAGAAGAGACCGCCGCCGGCCACCCCCTGGATCAATCCGCCCAATCCGTTGCCGATGAGCACGGCACCGGACATATCATTAAACTTTTCGAACAACTGGCGGTCATGCTCATCCTTGAGCGGGGACAAATCGTACATGTACTGCATGAACCGTTCGCCATCCATGAACATGTAGAAAACCACAATGAGCATCAGGCAAAAATAAAAAACCAGATTCAACAGGTTGGAGGTCAAAAACCTGGCCTGCTGGAACAGGGAAAAGCCTAAATTCTTTCCAACCTCGGTCAATGGATCAATCAGTTCACGCCAGGAGATCTGGAGGTGAATATTTGCCTTGACTAAAAATTCGTTAATTCGCTCAAGGGCCCGGGTGCTCTCCAGAAAATTGATCAGTGTGTCGGAAAACACCGCATCCCTGGCCAGATTGTAAAGCCCCAATGCTTCCCTGGACAATATCCCCACAAAAAAGACAACCGGAATAAAGACAATGAAAAAGACAGCCAGACAGGTGAGAACAGAAGCCGCCCGTGCAGGCATGTATCTATTCAAGGTTTTAAATACGGGTCTGAAAATACCGGCAATGACGACACCAAGAAGCAGGCTTGCAAAGAACGGGGCAATCACTTTTCCCACAAGAAATATGGATATGCAAAACAGCGTCAGAAAAAAAAAGAACACTGCCCGCTGAAAAATATTTTGCTCCAAATATACCTGCCTGGTGACCGTAAAACCGATTAATGGTTAAAAGGGCGGACCTGAATAACGAGGTAAAGCCGCATCATGCAGAACATTTACTGCACAGGTGCGGCTTTGCCTTTCATGTACGAAGTGCCCGGCGTTAACTGCTGATCAATCCCAGGGCAGCCAGCACCAGCAATACTTCCCAGATAATAACCTGGGTAAAACTTCCAAAAAAATGGTATACGATACCGCCGCCTACGATGGCAGGTACGGCCGTGTATATCAAAATCCCAAGTTTGCGTGGAATATCCATGGTTTTATACCTCTTTTTTCAATTCAATTTCAATCAGTTATACCGGCAATATATTAATTTATTTGTTTACCATTTTGAGGTTCCGAAGTAAAGGATAACATGCCGGAAAATCCCAGTCGCCTAACGTTCTATGATCATTGCCATGCCCATACCGCCACCAATGCACATGGAAATCAGACCGGTACCGTAATTCTTTCTGTCCATCTGATGAATGGCCGTTACCATCTGGCGGGCGCCCGTGCATCCGATGGGGTGTCCCAAAGAAAGCCCGGACCCCAGTTCATTTGGTTTTTCCACATCAATATCCAGTTCCCGCATGCATCCGATGGCCTGGGCCGCAAAAGCTTCATTCAATTCGATCATATCAATGTCCGACAATGCCATCCGCGTCTGCTCAAGCACCCGTTTCACCGCCGGTACGGGCCCCAGACCCATGTATGCCGGATCAAGGCCGCCGGAGGCAAAGCCTTTCACCCTTGCCAGCACCTTGAGGCCAAGTTCCTCGGCCCGCGGGGCCGTCATCATGAGGACGGCGGCGGCGCCGTCGTTGATACCCGAGGCATTGCCCGCCGTTACACTGCCGTCTTTTCTGAAGGCTGGACGCAACTTGGCCAGTTTTTCCATACTGGTTTCCATGGGGCGTTCATCCTTGTTGACCACGATATCCCCTTTGCGGTTTTTGATCACAACGGGAACAATTTCCTGGTCAAAGGTGCCGTCATGGACCGCACCAAAGGCCCTGGCATGGCTTAAAAGCGCAAGTTCATCCTGCTCCTGCCGGGTGATCCCGTACTTTTCAACGATATTTTCCGCGGTCTGGCCCATGTGGTAACCGTAAAAAATTTCATAAAGACCGTCATACACCATCAAATCATGGACCGGCCCCTCGCCGGTAAGCTCCATGCGATGCCCCCATCTGGCCTTAGGCAGCGCCATGGGGGCATTGCTCATGCTCTCCTGGCCCCCGGCCAGAATTACCTCTGCCTGGCCCGCCATAATGGCCTGGGCACCCAGGGCAATGGCCTTCAGGCCTGAGCCGCAGATCTTGTTCACGGTCATGGCCGGGGTCGTGCGGCTGATACCGGCACCGATCATGGCCTGACGAGCGGTATTCTGACCCTGTCCGGCCTGGAGTACGTTGCCCATGATGACTTCATCCACATAGATCTCCGCCAGATCATCGGCATAATCATACCCCGTGCGCTCAATATCTATCATCCCCTGATCTTTCAGGGTTTCAGGGGCGACGCCGTCATTGCCCGGATCCAGGACCGGTTTCAGCCCGGCACGCTTTAATGTCTCTTTCATGACACAGGTACCCAACTCCACCACCGGCACATTTTTCAACGACCCGCCAAAATTCCCCACAGCTGTTCTGACACCACTTACAATTACAACCTCTTGCATATCCGCCTCCAATTGGATTGATTTCTTCCGAGTCCCCAACTGCCATAGCAAAATGATTTATAAAATACAAGGAAAACGCCGTCAGGTATCTTTGGCATTCTTTTTAAGATCCAGCCACGCCTCAAGACGCTGCTTTACGGTTTTTTCATACCCCCGGGCGGTGGGATGGTAAAACCGCTCGCCGTCAAGGGGTTCGGGCAAATAGGACTGGGCGGCATATCCGTGTCTGTAATCATGGGCGTATTTATAGCCGTTGCCGTACCCCATCTGTTTCATCAATTGGGTGGGCGCGTTGCAGATATGCATGGGCACAGGCAGCGCACCATGTTGTTTCACGGCGTCCTGGACTTGCTTTTGGGCCAGATACACGGCATTGCTTTTGGGCGCTGTGGCCAGGTACGCCGCGGCCTGGAACAAAGAGCCGTCGCCTTCGGGACGCCCCAGACGCCTGAACGAGGCATCCGCATTCATGGCCATGGTCAAGGCGCCGGGATCGGCAAGGCCAATATCTTCGGTGGCAAGGCGAATCATCCGCCTTAATATATAAATAGGGTCATCCCCGGCAGCCAGCATACGTTCAAGCCAGTACATGGCGGCATCCGGGTCGCTGCCCCGCACACTCTTGATAAAGGCGGAGATCAGATTGTAGTGCTCTTCTCCTGCCTTATCATGGCGCAGAAGCTTTTGGGCAACCATGGTTTTAACATCTTCCACATCCAGGGCTTGAACCTCTCTGCGGCTCAATGCACAAGCTTCAAGATTTGTCAGGGCCGCCCGCGCATCGCCGTCGGATGCGGCGGAGATGTATTCAATGGCTTCCTTTGAAAACGTATCGGATGACAACCCAAGCCCCTTAACCGTATCGCTTAAAGCCCGGTTCAAAATCTGAACGATGGCCTCCTGGGACAAACTGTTCAGGGCAAAGACCCGGCATCTGGATACCAGGGCAGGATTAACCTCAAAGGAGGGATTTTCCGTGGTGGCCCCGATCAAAGTGATCAGTCCGTTTTCCACATGGAATAGAAAGGCATCCTGCTGGGATTTGTTAAACCGATGAATCTCATCCACAAAGAGCAGGGTCCGCCGGTTATGAAGCCGTCGTCTCTCCTTTGCCGCATCAATAATCTGCCGGACCTCCTTGACGCCCGACAGCACCGCAGAAATTTTGACCCACTGATTTCGGGTCTGTTCGGCAATGACATTGGCCAGGGTGGTTTTACCGCACCCCGGCGGTCCCCAGAGAATCATGGAAAAAACCCGGTCTTCGTCCACGGCACGTTCAAGCAAACTGCCTTTAGCGATTATGTGATCCTGGCCCACAACATCTTCCAGGCGCCGGGGCCGCATACGTTCGGCCAACGGCGCCGCCCCCGCCATCTCCTGGCCGGCGGTATGATCAAAAAGGTCCATTACAATGCGTTTTTCTGATCCCGTTCGCGTTTTTTGCGGCTCTGTTCTTTGCGTTGCTTATCCCGCTTTGTCATCACCTTTTTTTTCTTCTCCTGGATTCGCCGAAACTCCTTTGTGTTGCCCGAGAACTCAATTTTACCGGTTTTTTCCCTGAAATAGAGATTCACGGGCGTCAGGTTCAAGGGGATCATCTGGCGCAACTGGTTGACCAGGTAGCGTTTATAAGAAAAGTGTACAGCGTCAGGATAGTTGACAAAACAGACAAACGTGGGGGGTTTGACTGCCACCTGGGAGGCATAAAAAAACTTGAGGCGCCGGCCCTTATGAAGGGAGGGTTCATCCCTGTATACAGCGTCCTCAATGATCCGGTTAACCATGCCGGTATTAATTCTGTGGCAGTATTCCTTATATACCTGTTCCACCTCATTAAAAATCTTGTGACAGCGCTGCCCGGTTTTGGCGGAAATGGTAATGACAGGGGCATAGGAGAGAAATTTTGCCTTCTGGCGCAACTCTTTGAAAAACGCCTGCTGCCCTTTTTCGGACTTGTCCACAAGATCCCATTTATTGAGCAGAAAGATAGCCCCACACCCTCTTTTTTCCGCATACCCGGCAATGGTGATGTCCTGGTCCGTGATACCTTCGGAGCTGTCGATGAGAATCAAGGCCACATCACAATCTTCCATGCTGTCCAGGGCTTTGAGGATGGAAAACTTTTCAAGTTTATCCGTCACCTTCCCCTTCCGGCGGATGCCTGCGGTATCTTTCAGGATAAATTCCCGGCCATTTCGGTTCACGGACAATTCAATGGCATCCCGGGTGGTGCCGGCTTTGTCATTGACCACCACCCGCTGCTCTCCGAAAAGCCGGTTGGCCAGGGAAGATTTTCCCACATTGGGCCGCCCGATAATGGCAATGCGGATGGGGCCGGTTTCATCATTTTCGGCCTGTTCCTCGGATTCCGTAGGGGCTTCGGGCAGCATCTCCACCAAATCCGAAAGGAAATCCCCTACCCCCAGGCCATGTTCGGCGGACACCTTGTAAAACCGGTCCACACCCAGGGTGTAGAACTCACCGAGTTCATCTTCCTGGCGGTGCAGACTTTCAACCTTATTAATCAGATACAAAACCGGCTTTTCCGTGCGGCGTAAAAGATCGGCCAGATCCCGGTCATAGGGGGAGAGTCCAGCCCGGCCATCCATAATAAACACAAGGACATCGGCATGTTCCACGGCCCGCAGCAACTGCTCTTTAATCTGGGACGCAAAATAATCATCATCCGCACTTAAAAACCCACCGGTATCAACCAGGGTAAACTGCTGATCCTCCCACTGGGTATCGGCATACTGCCGGTCCCGGGTCACACCGGGCATATCATCCACCAGGGCCTGGCGGGATTTTGTAATTCTGTTAAACAGTGTGGATTTTCCAACATTGGGGCGGCCCACAAGGGCCACAACCGGTTTCATATTTGTTTCTCCCAGAAAAAAGCTGTTAAAAAGGGGGTAAAAAAAATCAAATTTAATTTTTTTTAATTATTAAGGGACAATAATATACCACATTAATAGAAATCAGTCTTGGGTGTTCATTTGCCGACAAGCACAACTTACCGTTTTTAGCACAGAGGTTTGGCTTTCGCCAAACTGCACAGAGGAATATTTCTTAAAATTTCAACGAATATGAGAATATTTCTTATACCGCCTTGCCTGTATTTTTATAATTTTCCTTGAGCAGGGCGTGCTTTTTCATCAGCTTATGGAGCTGACGGGTGGTGATGCCGGCGGCGGCCGCTGTGGCATTTATCTTTCCGTTGCATTTTGTCAAAAGCAGGTCCAGGTATTTCTGTTCAATCCTGTCAAGCTCCTGTTTCCTGACTTCGGCAAGGGTTAGATTGTGGTCAATGACACCGCCCACAGGTTTAGGCGGATAAGTAAACAGCTCCACCGGAAAATTTTGCGGCCTGAGAATGGATGTTTTTTCTAAAATATAGGCCCGCTCCAGAATATTTTCCAGCTCCCTGATATTGCCCGGCCATGAATAGGCCAAAAACGCCTCAAGAACCTTGGGGTGCACCTCCGTAATATCCTTGGCGTGAAAGGTGTTAAGCTTGGCCAGAAACAGCTCCGCCAATTGGGGAATATCCTCTTTTCTCTCCTTGAGGGGCGGCAGCTCCACGGGAAACACGTTCAGACGGTAATAGAGATCCGAACGAAACAGTTTGTCTTCGCACAACTGCTTTAAATCAATGTTGGTGGCCGCAATGATACGCACATCAGACCGGATATCCTCTTCACTGCCCACCCGGTGAAAGACACTGTCCTGGATGACCTGGAGCAATTTGATCTGCGCAGGCGGCGTTATGGTGCCGATTTCATCCAAGAAAATGGTACCTTTCCCGGCAATTTCAAATTTACCCAGTTTGCGTTTAATGGCACCCGTGAACGCCCCCTTTTCATGCCCGAACATCTCGCTTTCTATCAGGGTATCCGGAATGGCACCGCAATGAACTTCAATAAACCGCTCGTTTTTTCGTAAAGAGAGCCTGTGAATCAATCGGGCGGTAAACCCTTTTCCGCTCCCTGTTTCCCCGGTTAACAGCACGGTACTTTTGGTGGCGGCCACGGCCCGGATTTTTTCAAATACCGCTTTCATCGCCGGACTTTTGGTATGGAGCAGCTCAAACTCATCCTCCTGCCAGATCTGCTCCCGCAGATAATCCAGTTCCGATTCGGCCCGGGTCTGTTCGATAATACTGTCGACAACCAGTCGAAGTTCATCCGGCACCAGCGGGTAGGTCAGATAGGATTCGGCGCCTTCATGGACGACCTTCACAGCCTCGGGCAGCAGTTCAGGCGGTGCCATAATCACAATGCTGATATTGGGGCAGACCAGGCTGATGGTTTGGAACACGGCCTTGTAACTGCTTTCGGCGGCAGCCTGCTGAAGGATTTCAATATCTATAAATACAAACTCGGGCCGACTGCGGCGAAAAACCTGGAGTGCCGCGCTTAATTGCCGGTTGGAGTCAATTTGATACACGGAAGACAAAGTGTCCTGGATGCCGTTTAAGTCACATGTCCGCCCAAGGATAAAATGAAGTTTTTTCAACGTACTGTTATGCCTTTTGCTTCAACATACAATGCCGACCCAATAGGATCATCTAAAAAAAGAATTCAGAATTCCTATTTTAAATAATCTCAGCGGCAAATGCAACGCTTTTATTCTTTGAAGGCATGCAACAGGACGTTTGATTTCCCATATTCATTTCCAAAATCGTTTCCGACAGGTAACGATTTTTCCGTTTACCCCTGTAATGAACGGCAAATCAATACTGAAAAACGGTTCGAACCAAAAACAAATCAGAGCAAATCTCAAACAGGATCAGCAGCAACCGTGCCTGAACAAAACATAGGCCACAATCGGATCTTTTGGCAAAGAGTTGGTTTAAAGAAGAACTTAAAATTCCTCTTTCTCCCGCCACAAGACATTTCGTTTCCTATAAGTCACATGCCCCTGGCCTTTGTCTTTGGCACAGAAATAAAAAAAATTCAATGTAAAAAAAGACAGTTACCCCCACCCCCACCAATGAACGAGCTCCCAAATTTACATTTTGCAGCCATTGGCGCGCTTTGTGAAATATAAACAGCGTCCGGGCCTGCCGATCCCGGAGACCAAAGACAAACAACCAAACACATTCGGAAAAGACGGATATAAATGGACAATATTCCGGCGCGCCGGGCAAAAAGAGAACAAGGGTATGACCTGGCAAGGGGCGTGGCCGTACTCGCCATGGTGCTGATTGATTTTAAAGGGTTTTTCTGCGCTGACGAGACCTCTCCGGAATGGCTTTATGCGGTTCTCGAATATATGGATCGAAGGGCTGCGGCCGCGCTGGTAATTATTGCCGGCGCCGGTTTGACACTGATGGCAGGCAGGGCCGGTATATTTAAAAAACGGAACACACTCTTTAAACGGGCCATATTCCTTATGTTGTGCGGCATGCTGATTACCAGCATATGGCAGGCGGATATCCTGCATTTTTACGGATTTTTTATTTTAATCGGACTGGCCATGGTGCGCTGTTCCAATCCAGGCCTTTTGATCGGGACAACCGTCTTCTGGCTGATCAGTTTTCTGGGTCGCTCGGACCATATTTGCGGGTATCTGGATAGCTTTACTGCCGGGAGCATGCCGGATCAGCTTGCCAACCTTTTTTTCACAGGTTTTTACCCAATTTTTCCATGGGCTGCGCTCTACCTTCTGGGCATGTGGATAGGACGGCACGATTTTAAAAACCGTCATGCCACCCTAACACTTTTGGGATCTGGAATGTTAGCGGTTCTATTATCAGAGTGTGCGGGATATTTTATTCCCGGCATGGCTCTGAAAACCGTTCTGGCCCACGGGGCATCGGATGAAACGGCCGCATGCGTTTTTATCCTGTTGTCCAAGCTTACCGTTATAGACCTGGCGCTGCCAAGCCCGGTTTCCATTATTTCCGGCGCCGGCACGGGGCTTTGTGTGATTGCCCTGAGCTGTTTGTATGCAGCCGGTCGTCAAAACCAGGGACTGCCGCAATATTTGCTGATCGCAGGGCAAAACTCATTGTCTCTGTATGTACTGCATATTCTTTTTATCAAGGGGGTTGAGCACGTTCCGGGTATGGGAGATGATTACTCCGTCCTTTGGTGCACTGCCGGGGCAATCCTTTTTATTGCAGCCTATACACGTTTAATGGGCCTATGGCTGAAAAAATTCGCCATGGGCCCCCTTGAAATCACCATGAGATCCTTTCCCTTTGTTGACGTCCCAAGAGTCCTTAAAAGGCACCCTGACGCCAGTGCAGGATAGCAGAATGGGCATCAACCGGAACAGATGGTTCTTAAAAATTATCGATTAAAAATGACATGGAGGGCCAGTTGAACAAGACGGCCGCAATGACAATGGAACATACCGTGATGGCACATCCAGTGCCCGGCTCAGGAAACGTGTTGAACGGAACCGCCGCCATTAACAGTATTTTATACAACGCATCCTTAATCACCCTGGGGTCCATCCTTTGTGCATGGACAATCAACACCATCCTGGTCCCCCATCAATTTTTGAGCGGAGGCCTGGCCGGGGTTGCCCTAATCATACACTATCTTTGGCCCCAGACATCGGTGGGCAGCATCAATTTCCTGCTCAATATCCCGGTTCTCATGGTGGGCTGGTTTTATGTGGGCCGGCGCTTTATGCTTTACAGCATTTTCGGGATGGTTGTTTTTTCCATGGCCGTGGAGTGGATTCCCGCCACCAGGACCATTGAGGACCCCATGCTGGCGGCCCTGCTTTGCGGTATCGTTTCAGGTGTGGGCTGTGCTCTGATATTAAAATCCCTGGGGTCAGCCGGCGGCATCGATATTATATCGGTAATCCTGCTCAAACAATTCTCCATTCGGATAGGCTCCACCACACTGTTTGCAAATGCCGCAATCCTGATGGTCTCCATGGTTTTATTTTCCATGGAATCAATTCTTTATACGTTGATTCATGTATTTTTAGCCTCCCGGGTCATTGAGCTGGTCATAACGGGCATGAATAAACGCAAAGCGGTGTTCATCGTCTCCAAGCAATGGCAGGATATCCAGCAACAGATTTTCAATCAGTTAAACCGGGGCGTGACCATCATTAATGGATGCGGCGGGTATACGGGAGAAGAGGCAAACCTGCTTTATACCGTTGTCACCTTCGGCGAATTGAATCGTTTAAAAACCCTTGTAAAAAAGACAGACCCAAATACCTTTCTGGTGGTTTCAGACACCGTTGAAGTGATGGGGCATGGTATCGGGAATCAACCCCACTGGTGATTTTAAAACAAACCAGTTTAGGCAATTGAATGAACGTTTTGTACAAAAAAGCATAATAACATTATTATTTTAAGGAGAAACATGATGAAACGCATTAAAACGCTCTTGTGCATGATAGTAATGGCTTTGGCGGTGACGACATGGACAAACTTGAGTCCGAGTTTTGCCTCCGACGATGCGTATGACATGGCTGTTGAAGAAAGCATGGACCAGAACGACGAGGCTGTCGATGATGATGGTTCCTATGAAGAACATGTTGACGAAGACTGGAACGACCAGGATGCTCCGGAAACCGAAAACAGAGACGAATCCATCTAAAAAATCCCCCCCTGACCTGTAATTATTATCCCAACGAGCAATAGTTACGGACCAGCCTCAACCCCAAAGAGCACCAACAAAAATGTTCGTGCTCTTTACCTTTTTGCCCGCAGCCATAGTGATTGCTGGAATGCAGACGTTTTGCAGATTAAAAAAGTTTACACGATAATACTAAACGTTGACGGGGGCCTCTGGGCAGGCGTTTCCGGATTCATCTCTTTTGTATCCCCATCCCGCTTCTTTTTGGAAACGATTTTAAAATCAGTATGAAATTGGTGTCCGCAATTGGGGCAACGCATGAGCATCCCCCCGATATCTGCCGGGATGCGAAGAGGCTCATTACATCCTTTGCAATTTTTGATCACATAATCTTTCATATGTAGCGTATCGGTCAGCGCGGCGGAATTATTAAATCCGCCATGGACACTGATCTGGTCATTGGATCAAGCCCATCATCTATCAAGAACGCATTTTGTATGATATGATACCCGAATAACCTTCACAGCAAGGAATCCGTAATGTCAAATAAGAGAGCAAACGTTAAAAATGCATGGCAGCATTCAAAAAAACAGGCTGAAAAATCCAATGCGCCAGACACGGGGAGCCGCATTAAAGTTGGGGAATATAATCGGTTGAGTGTTCAAACCAGATCAGATTTCGGCGTTTATTTAAACGCCGGGGAAGACCGGGTGCTGTTGCCCAATAAATATGTACCAGAGGATCTGTCAATCGGTGATCGCCTCAATGTATTTGTGTACACGGATTCCGAAGATCGCCTGGTGGCAACCACATTAAAGCCTGGGGGCATGGTCGGCGACTTTGTTTTTTTAATTGCAAAAGATGTTGCCCCGTTCGGCACCTTTATGGACTGGGGCCTGGAAAAGGATTTGCTGGTTCCTAAAAACGAACAGCAGGATAAACTCACGACCGGAAAAAAATATTTAGTCAAAATCTGCCGGGATGAAGACACGCAACGTGTGTACGGGACCACAAAAATCGCCGCCAATTGTGATAAAAACACAGGGGCCCTGAAAGTCGGACAGCAGGTGGATTTACTTGTCCACACCATTACCACCATTGGGATCATGGCCGTAGTTGATAAACGATACTATGGGATGATGTACCTGAATGAAACCTACCAGAAATTATTCATCGGGCACACCGGCAAGGGATATGTCATGCGGCTGCGTGAAGATGGGAAAATTGACCTGACCATGAAAAAACCCGGATATTCATCGGTTCCCAAATCGGCGGAAGTTATTCTATACCGATTAAATAAATCCGGGGGCTTTATCCCCTGTCATGATAAAAGTTCCCCGGAAGAGATCCGCAAACGGTTTTCCATGAGCAAAAAAGAGTTCAAACGCGCTGTGGGCAATCTGTACAAAAAAAGATTGATTGAATTAAAAAACAATGGGATTGGTCTGGCAAAATAAAGCCGGCCTGCATTTCCAGTCCAAAAAAAATTCTGATGAACAAGGCCCATCAATTGAACCCGGTTACCAAGCCAGGTTTTTATCTTTATTCACAAAGGGTTGGAACTGCATTGAGCATCACTTAAATTAAATTTCATTCTGCAACATTAAATAAACAGGGAGAACCTCAAACCCCTGCTTTTTCCAGAATCCTGAACTTTGATCCGTTACGGTAACACTCAGGCTTGTTGCGCCCCGTTTTTTGCTCTCCTTGCGAAATTCGTCAACAAGAGCTCTGCCGATTTTTTTATTTTGCATTTTCGGATGGATTGTCAATAGATGAATCAATGCCCTGGATCCGTCGTATACACCTTTGATAAACCCACAGGCGTGGTTGTGACTTTCGGCAACAATCAGAATAGCGGCATCACAGGCCGCGACACGCTGCATTGCGGCAAAACCCTCAATCGCCGGAGAAGCAAATTGTCCATTACGTTTAAGTATTTCCTCAAGCTCCGGACCATCTGATTCCTTAAAGCCCCGAAAAATCATATTATGATCCGTTTCAATACTCATCAAAATCTGGATCCTTTGCTGGACAGTTCACTATCTGAGAAAGCATTTGTCCGTCTTTTGGCGTCTTTCATAGTAACGGGCTCCGGTAAAATTTTGCTCCGGATCACAAAAGTACATTTTCCATTTTTCTAACCGGATAAGACAAAAAATTAATTCGACACAGAGATTAACTTTATGAAAAAAGGCCATAAAACAGCAGGAATCAGTACGGCAAAAAAAATTCCTATTCCTGGTGTGAAGCCGGAATAGGAGCCCATCCAGGAAAAGAGAAAAGATACGGGAAGAGACCCTGCTATCAGCGCCAATAAAAACCGTCGAAAATTCATCCCAGAGAGTCCTGCAAGTATGGTTGTCACCTCTGGTATAACAGGCATGATTCGGCTCAAGATAATCGCATACGACCCCCATCTGTCAAAAAACGATCGGAAACGTTCTATCTCTTCTTGGGAGGCAATTCTTGTACTGGCCCTTTGGCCAAAAAACTTTGCAATTCCATACCCCATCAGCCCTGCGCATACTGAACCAATGACGCTTGCAGCCCCCCCGGCCCAAGGCCCATAAACCGCGCCTAGTGCAGCCATAATCCCCGTTGCAGGAACCGGCAGCAGGATATCGGAAATTAAAAGCACGATTCCCATGAGCCAGGCGAAAGATCTGGTCCTGGAAAACCATGCAATACATTTTTCCTGACTAAACAAAATTTCAAGATTCTGCCCGCAGATTTCATAGACAACGACAAAAGCAAATGTCAGCAGAGAAAACAGCAGTATAAGCTTAAAAATCAGTTTCATAGCTTCCCCTATCAGTTGAACGAAAAAATAACAAGGGAGAAATCCATTGTATGACGCATAAACGACTTTGATTCTTCTATGATTGTCTTAAAAAATTTGATAGGAAAAGTATCATTAAAGTTATATTTATCATAAAAAACGTATGATCAAGTGTATTGAATGAAACTTTTGGTTATTAGATTCAGATTGTGTGGCAAATCGGTCGTTGTCTTTCTGATTCTGCTTACACTTTTTTTTCCTTCCGGGGCCTCTGCTCAAAACCTTTTTGCGCCAAGCCATGACGCGCTTTCCCTTAAACATGAATTAACGCGGACCTACCAAATGGCCTATGCGTTTTTAAAAAAAAAACAAAATCCTGACGGCTCATGGTCAGATTCGAAGTTTCCCGCCCTGACAGGGCTCGCCGTCTATGCGTTATTAACCTCCCCTGAATATATCAATGCCGAATCAAAGCCAGGTTTTATCAGCCAAGCCCTTGATTATATCATTTCCAATGTTCACGAAAACGGAGGGATTTATAACAAAGGATCTCCAAGTTACAATACATCGATTTGTCTATTGGCCCTGCTGGCAACAAAAAATCCCGAATTTTATCCTACTATAATTAAGGCAAGGAACTACATTGCAACATGCCAGATGGATCAAGGGGAAAAAGGTATCGCAGACAAAACATTTGACGGTGGCGTCGGATATGGAAGCCAAAACCATCCAGACATGCATGATACGTGCATTGCCCTTGAGGCCATAAAATCAAGTCAATTCCTTGAATCCGACCATCGGGCATCAGTAGATAAACATTATAAAAATACGACTCTCAACCGGGATTTGGCGTTAAACTTTATCACCCGGTGCCAAAATTTTACCGATTACAAGGATCAACCCAGGTCAATTGCAGCTGAAAAGAATAAAGGAGGATTTGTTGATTACCCAGGCTTTAGCAAAGCAGGTGAAGAAATACTTCCAAACGGCATAAAAATACCACGCGCATATGGCAGTATGACCTGTACAGGCCTATTAAGTTTTGCCTTCACCCATTTTGAAAAAGATGATCCACGTGTCCAGACCGCTTATGAATGGCTGAAAAATAATTACACATTGGATGAAAATCCCGGTCTTGGACAGCAGGACCTGTATTATTACTATCATACAATGGCCAAAGCATTGACCCTTTACGGTGATGACAATTTTGTACGAAAAAATGGCCGAAGAATCAACTGGCGCAAGGATATGGCGGTAAAATTTATCAACAAACAAAAATCGGACGGATCATGGCTCAATGAGGCGTCAGGAAACCGGGAGAATGACCCGGTCCTGGTCACGGCCTATGTCCTGATTGCTTTAAATATGATAACCGCCCTGATATAAAGGTAAAACAAATCTTTAAAATATTAATGGTGAAATATGAAGTTTGCTTTTAGTACCAATGCGTTCAGAAAATTTTCCTTTTCCGAGGCAGCAGAGGCAGTAGCGGGTGCGGGATATTCAGGCATTGAAATCATGTGCGATACCCCCCATGCCTATCCGGATGAACTCTCCGAAAATGATATTGAAAACATCAAACAGACGTTGACGAAAAACAACCTTGAAATATCTAATCTGAATGCGTTCATGATGCATGCCGTAACGGATATTCATCATCCATCCTGGATTGAGGTAGATAAAGAGTACAGGCAGATCAGAATTCAACATACTAAAAACTGCATTGATCTGGCTGCCCGGCTTGGTGCAAAAACCATCTCCACGGAACCCGGCGGCCCACTGAAGGATATGCCCAAAGGTATGCCAAAGCAAGAAGCACTGGAAATTTTTGCAGACGGTCTGGCGTCCATTCTGCCCCATGCCATGGATAAGGGAATCATGGTGCTGATTGAGCCCGAACCGGACCTGTTAATCCAGACCTCAGATGAATTTTTAGCTTTCATTGAGATGTTCAACCACCCCAATCTATGGCTCAATCTGGACATTGGTCATTTCTACTGTGTGGGAGAAGATCCTATTGAAATTATTTCCAAACTCAAAAATTACACCAGACATTATCACCTTGAGGATATTCCGACAACACGGGAGCATAAGCATATTATACCGGGACAAGGCGGGATTGACATTCCCGGTGCATTAAAAGCGGTTGAAAAAACAAACTATGATGGTTTCATCACATTGGAGCTTTATCCTTACCTTGATGATCCCCATAAGACCGCCAGGGATGCCATGCAGTATCTGAAACAGACCTGTCACCCATGAATAAACATACAAAAACGTTTTTTGAACTGATTCGGCTGCCGGGGATATTCACCGCCCATGCAGACATCATAGCCGGTTTTTTGCTCGCAGGCGCCGGGTTAAACGAACTGACGACTCTTTTTCTGCTCATTGCCGCCACGTCTTGTTTTCTTGCGGCCGGCATGACCTTAAACGACTATTTTGATTATAAAATTGATCAAGTTGAAAATCCTGGACGACCGATACCTTCGAATCGAATCAGCAGACAGGCGGCCTTTTTCATTGGAAGCGGACTTTTGACAGCGGGAATTATCTTTGCATTTATAGCAGGTTCTACTTCTTTTATCGTGGGGGTATGCCTTGCTTCATGTATACTGCTCTATGACGGGTATCTAAAAAAACACTCAATTACAGGGCCTATTGCCATGGCGGCCTGCAGATATTTTAACCTTCTGCTGGGGATGTCGGTTGCTCCGTTCAGGGGATGGGCCATCATCCCTTTGATTACAGGTTTCTATATTTTCGGCGTTACGGTTCTAAGCCGCAAAGAAGCCGTCGGCGGAAAAGCGATGTTCAATATTGTGCTGTGTGCCCTGATGCCGATTCTTTCGGCCTTGCTGTACTACGTTCTTTACCTTGGAAAAATCCTTCCCAATTTTCCGGGTGTATTACTGATGTTGTGTTTTGCGGCTTTTCTGTGCGGACAGACGCTGAAACTGCTGAAAAAAAACACGCCGAAAGATTTTCAAAATACGATGAAAATTTTATTAATGGCCATTATCAGCCTTGATATGATTCTTGCCGCAGGGGCCGTTCCCATTGCTTATGCGGCAATGATTCTGCTGCTGTACGTGCCGGCGATCTATTCCGTGCGTCTTTTTCGCGTGACCTAAAGGAGAGATTATGAAAAATTATATGTTCTGTTTTAACATTGTGGGACTATCCCCCCAGCTTTTGAATAAGTTGATTAAGATGCCTCATTTTTCAAAAATGATGAAAAATGGCAAAAAAACTGACTTAAATCCTGTTTTCCCCGGCCTTACCCTCCCCGGCCAGGCCTCTTTTTCAACCGGAACCCTTCCGGCGGAACACGGCATCGTTGCAAACGGCTTTTTTTACCGAGACAAATATGCAGTCAGTTTCTGGGATCAATATCGTTCACTTGTCCAGGCCGATCCAATCTGGGAAACGCTGAAACATGAAAATCCTGATTTAAAAACCGCCGTTCTCTTTTTTCAAAACACCCTGTACTGCGATGCGGATTTCATCATTACGCCCAAACCGATGCACACCGACGAAGGGCTTGTCCAGTGGTGCTACTCAAAACCGGCCGGTTTGTATGAAGCCGTTTGTGACAACATCGGCAGGCCGTTTAATCTGATGGATTACTGGGGCCCGTTTGCCTCCCCCAAGGCCTCGGAATGGATCATGGCGGCCGCCATTGATCTGGTCACCCATCATGCACCGGATTTTATGAGTGTTTATCTGCCGCACCTGGACTATTCCTGCCAAAAATTTGGCCCGGATGATCCCCGGATTGATGATGATCTAAAGGTTCTCGACAATCTCATGGGCAAATTTTTAAATACGCTGGAACACATGGAGATCATGGAGAATTCAACCCTCTGTATTTTCAGCGAATATTCTTTAACCCAGGTTACAGGTGCCGTATGTTTGAACAGGGAGCTTCGAAAGGCGGGTTTTTTAAAGATCAGGGAAATTGAAGGGCGGGAGTACCTTGATTTTGAACTGAGCCGTGCATTTGCAATGGTTGATCACCAGATTGCCCATATTTACATAAAGGATGCCAATGACATCAATCCCGTTAAGGAATTCATACAAAATCTTTCCGGTATTGACCAGGTTCTTGCAGCAAACGGCAAAAAAGAGTTTGGCATCAATCACGAAAGAGCTGGGGAGTTAATCGCCGTTTCCGATCCTGACCAATGGTTTGCCTATTACTGGTGGGAGCGCAATGAAAAAGCGCCGGATTTTGCCGACCACATTGATATTCACAGAAAACCGGGATATGACCCCCTTGAATTATTCATGGACATGAAAACCATGAAGATTCCCCAAACAACAGAACTGCTGAAAGGGTCCCATGGCGCCCCGCCCAAAAACGGACAGGGTATGGCGGCCCTGATGCTAAGTGGTGCCCAGGCCGGCCGGATCAGCCTGCCGGATTGCATGGAAACCATTGAAATTGCGCCCATCTTAAAACAACTCATGGGCAATAACGATACCGCCGAATGAATACACAATTCAAAAAATTGAAGTGAGCCTAAAACATATGTTTAAGCTGGGTTACAATACCAACGGATTTGCCAATCATTCCCTCTTGTCTGCCATCGATATCATTGGTCGACTGGGCTATCAAAGCATCGCGATTACCATAGACCACCATGCCTTAAATCCCTGGGATCAAAACTTCAAAGTCCAGCTGGCACAGGTAAAGGAAAGGCTCAAAAAATATGACCTCGCATCTGTTGTGGAAACCGGCGCCAGGTTTCTTTTAAATCCTGAAATTAAACACGAGCCCACGCTTATTTCGCCAGAACAAAATGAAAGGGACATACGGATCAAATTCATTGAAAAATGTCTTGAAATTGCATCATTCCTGGGATCGGATGCGGTTTCCATCTGGTCCGGACAAAAAAAAGAAGTGGTCAGTGATAAAAACGCCTGGGAATGGCTGATTTCAGGATGCAGAGAAGTATCTGAAAAAGCCTGTGAACATGGCATTTTCATAGCCTTTGAGCCGGAACCCGGCATGTTCGTGGAAAATCTTGAGCAATACACCGGGCTCAAGGAGAAAACAGGCCATGATTTTTTTAAACTCACCCTTGATCTGGGTCATGCCCTGATCACGGAAAACAGTGTCTCAAAAGCGATATGCGACCATAAAAACGATATCGTTAATATCCATTTGGAAGACATGAAGAAAGACAAGCACGACCACCTTTTCTTTGGTGAAGGAGAGATGGATTTTCAAAAAATTTTCAGAGGGTTGAAAAAGATAAATTACAGCGGCCAGGTGAATATTGAACTGAGCCGCCACAGTCACAATGCCGTTGAAACTGCAAAAAGAGCAAAACAATTTCTGCGGGGTATTGTGATGGATTGAACAATCCTGCCATACCCCGCAGATAAACAAGACAAACAACTTTGGTTACAGTTTAGCGGTCACCAGGTTCAGGGATATCAATGAATATGCACTGACCAGAACCGGATCATTTTCCCACCACCGGGCTGTCGGGTTAATCCAGGAGCCGTCGTCCCGCTGGTTTGCCGCAAGTTTTGCCGCCAGGTCATTTCGCCAGTCAATCCGTTTGCCGCCACTTGTAACCATAACATCATCACCATAAACGGTCAGCGCTTTTGCCATGGTATGGTAATAGTAGTAAAGGCCCTGCTGCCCCACACCCGGGTTTTCTTCCAGGGTATAATTATCTTTCAGCCAGTTGTAGGCCGCCTGTACCCGGTCATCATTTTTATCCAGGTCCGCAAAAATAAAACTCAAAAGCCCCGCATAGGTCATGGAGCCATATGACCTGAGTGCCTTTTTGCCGTTTTCAAGGGTTTCTTCTCCGGCTTTGCTGCTGCCGGGGTAATAGACGAATCCGCCTTTATTTTTGGGATCGGCACTGGACCAGGCCTGATCATTGGACCCCGGGAGATTCTGGCAGCGCTGAATAAATTTGAGTGCCGCGTCCCAGTCCAGCTTGGTCTCCTGAAGGTTCTTCAGATCCTTGTATGCGGCCAGCTGGTCGTCGGATTCAAGGAATTCACTGGCTTTCAAGGCCTCAAGGGCAATATAGGTATTGGACATATCCGAATGGTCCTTGGAGCCGTACCCGATCCCTCCGTCAAATTTTCCATCTACTTTGCCCTTCTCGCCCTGGTCAAGCTGCAGGGTGGCGATATAGCGTCTGGCTTTCAAAATGTAAGGGTGATACGTGGGATCATTAGCCGCCAGCAGGGCCATCATGCAGATGGATGTATTATAATTTGGAAGGCCTTCCTTATATATGGCACCATTTTCATGGGCATTGCTGATAATATAGTCCAGCGCCTTTTGTATAAAGGCGGGCTTTTCCTTGATATTTGAATACATGGGAGATGTCAAAAACGCATAGGTCACCAAACCGGTTATGGCCGGAAATCCGGGATTTGACCAGGAGCCATCAGGATTCTGAGAATTTTTAAGGTACTCAAATCCTTTCTTGAAGGTATCGTTCAAATCCGGTAGTGTTAACTTTTTTTCCGATGCAACCGCCGGAAGGCTGAGCATCGACACAATAAAAAGCACGGACAATACTTTTGTAATACAATACACTGACACTTTTAACTGATTCATTTTACCCTCCTAAATTTTAGGTTTCTAAAATATGCGGCAACAAAGGATACAAGCAGTTGAATCCATGTTATCCATTAGTGATCAGGTAATCCGATGATTACCCCCTATTTCAAACAAAATAACAATAGGGATTTCAGATAACATGTAATCTAACACATTGGATAGAAAAAAAGGAAACACTAATTAAAATCTCATACATAACTTCGCATGTGAATCCGTTGGGTTGGATGCGAAGTATTAAGAAATTAACTTCTTATAATATGTAATATTTTTCATTTTTCTTAGATAATTGACTTCTTAATTTTTCTACGTTACGAAACCTTTCGGTATGCTGGAATTGATCATCATGACGAAATTGGAGGAACAAAAGAAACGAGAAGAAGCATGCCACGACAAACTGTAACATGCTTCTCAATCAAATAACCGGGGTCGTTATCTGGATTTCATGAAAGGGGAATTTCATGATTCCAAAATCAAATGCAATTTAGGTACCATAAAATCCAATTGAAAATATATATAATCAATCAGAATGTCCTGGTTTTATTCCTGTCAGACGAATATAGATTGGATCTATCAACTGATTAGCATTTTTTCTTTCTATCCGGATCCACGAAGGAAGCTGTTTTGGATTCAAAAATTTTATTAAATCATCTTTTGTCTGGACTGGATGGTCATTAATATTGGTGATCACATCACCCTGGGACAGTCCAAGATCATCAAAGACCGAAGCCGTTTCAACCTTCTCCAACCGAATACCGACTAACGCGCCATCCACAGGGGTGACATGTATCTGTTTCAGCAATTTTTTTGTATCCTTGAATTGAGCCTTATACTGATTTGGAGTGAATTCATCTGACCGAACTTTTATATTCTCATGTGAAGCTTTGACATAAGAAGTATTTTTCCGACTTACTGATTTTTCATCGTCGACACCAATTTGAACTTTTGTGACAACAAAATTACCGTCTATATTTTTTGAATAAAAAATAGCAGAATCATACCCGGTCTTTCTTATTAAATCTCGTATTGCCGTCTCAATTTCTTTTTTTTCAAAATCACAGTCAATATAGTTGCTTAATTCCGTTGCCGTGCTAAATACAATGCCCGTTTTCAGAGAAATTGCTTCAATAAGATCATTGAATTTCACATGAACAGCGACAATATCAATCCGCCCATTTTCGTCAACGGAAATTTTTAAGTCACTCTCCCGGGAGAAGGCTTTTTCCATGGTAATGCTATTGCAGAGCAGTATGCAGAACAGCAACAGAACGATCTTTGCCATTTTTATTCCTTGAGTCTTCATCGTCAGCATATCATCTCACCTACAATCCTTTAAAATTAAGCCATCCTAAAAAAATGGGCCGATTGCAATACGGTTATTGCAATCGGCCCAGGTGCTTACTTATTGGCAAATCAAACTATCGAGTACGAGATGACCGAACCGGTGTGGCATCCACTTCATTCGACATACAGATTTCCTGTCCGCCAATGACCTTGGTAATTTTATAGTAGTATGTTGTACCGTTGGTTACGCTTCTATCCGTATATGCGCAATAGATAGAGGTATGCCCATCGGCAATTTTATTTGCCTCAATCAACTCTAAGTTTGGACTTGTACTTCTGTACACATTATACCCATCCGCATCCTGATGGCATGCCCATTCCAATTGAACTTTTCTGGATTTGGAAATGGCCGTCAGGTCGTCAAAGCACTGCTGAAGTCCACCACCACAAGCCTCTTCAGCATAATCAATCATCACTGCGGTT
The DNA here is from genome assembly GCF_963666675.1 of uncultured Desulfobacter sp. Lineage (NCBI taxonomy): Bacteria > Pseudomonadati > Thermodesulfobacteriota > Desulfobacteria > Desulfobacterales > Desulfobacteraceae > Desulfobacter > uncultured Desulfobacter sp. The sequence goes on from NZ_OY762929.1 coordinate 5,010,668, forward strand.
GATAGGCAGTCGTCGCCCTGCAAACGATACCAGTACCTTGTATTGAATACTGCGGTTGTATCCTCGTAGCTGCTTCCATCATTTACGTCTGCAATCTTTTCAAAGCCGCTGTTCGGACCGGTTTCACTTCTTAGGACCTCATAGGTCCCAACTTCAGTCCAATTCAGGATAACAGATTCATAATTAAGAGAGGCACACTCTTGGCTTACGGAGAGATCGCATGCACATCCTGTAAAAACATCCACCGTTGCAAAATCAACGTCAGTAAGGTTTGGATCTCCACTGTCTGGGTATGCCAATGCAGTATTATCAGTTACACGCAAACCAATTGTATATTGCGTTCCCGCATCAAACAAAGCGTTCACACTCGCAGAATTAAGGGTAACCATCTCACCGGATTCGTTGCTGAAATCATTCAGCGGCGCTTCCAGATCCCAATCCCATGCTGTAATAGTATCATCCGGGCAGGTGTTACAACCGGCCTGATGGGTTCCTTCATTGGGCTCTATGGATTTGGAACCGTCAAGGAGTAGGGAATCTCCATCACACAGGGAAACTATATATGGTCCACCGGCGTCTGCTTCGGGCGGATGCGGTGGATTGGTAATGTTGATATTCATGCTAAAGGTTGCCGGAATCCCCTCATCGTCGGTAACCCTGAGCACAACCGGATAGGTACATGGCAAAGAATCACAGGTAAAGGCGTGTGTCTGAATGTCCGGCCCAGCACTGGTAGTGTCATAAATCCCGTCATGTTCCCAATCCCACTCGAATGATACGATATTGCTGATGTCTTTTGCCGAATCGGAATGATCTGTGCAACTGGGGTCAAAGGTGATGTCTTTGTCGGCATAAGTGGGGTTGGGTGACGCCGTAAAGCAGGCAATGGGTGCGGCTTGAAACAGAGCCGGTTTCAACATTTGAATCGCCCAGCTGGTGACAAAGGTTTCTCCGTAATAACCCGGATGGGTCCACTGACCATCCTGCGGCCAGCTGCCGTCCGCCTCATGCTCATCAACCAGAAGCTGGGCAAGACCGGTTACCGTATCACTGCCCCTGTACCAATTAATTCCATTGCTTAATGTTTCAGTGCCGGACAAAATCATTGATTTAACAAACGACAGCCAACCGTAGTAGGTCCTGTGTGCTGTTGAAAATTCCTCGGCAAAATGTTCTGCATAATAGGATTCTGGGCCTATCCAACGCTCATCCTCTTTGTAGTTAGGAACAGCCAGAATCATCTGTACCATACCTGAAGGCCTTGTTACCCCCGGCACCCCGCTTAGAGGAGAAGAACTGGTATAACCAAACCATCTATTAGTTGCATCATAGGTATAGGTTAAAGAACCATCCATTATCTCTTTTACAAAGTCAGGCATAGTACATCCAAAATCATTTAAAGCCGGAATCAGTCCGATGGCCGCCCATTGATTGGTAGAATTGTCCGTACCATTTGGATTCCAATTATACGACCAGCCACCCGATGCGTTGTTACTTTGTCCCCAGGCGTAGGCGTCCACCATATCCTGAATTACTTGCTGGTAGGTGTCGGTAGATCCGTCACCGTCAAAATCCCGACCGGAATCGGCATTTGGGGTGCCGGAACTAATGATGGCATCCATCACAATACCGCCCTGATATGGTGGGTAACTGGGATAGGCTACCTGTACACCAATACCGTTTCCATTCATATCTGCGTTTGCATTGTCGGGGGTATTATTGGCCGTTAAAGTGATCGGCCCGAGGACCTGTGTCCCATTAAAACTTCCCGTCAGCAGCCAGTTTAATCCTGCGGCAACAACTTCAGCATAGGGATCTTCATCAAAATTCCCCGTAGCTTTGTGGTTATTAATCTCAAAAGCCTGAAGAGCCGCGCCAGTGGCACTTGGATGATAAGTTGAATACGAACTCCATGCCGCAACCGGCAGGTCATTGGTACTCTCGACACCATCAGTCAGCTGATTTTTATAAAGATACCAAAGTCCTTCATCAATAACTATATTTACACGGTAATCCAAAGAGTCTTCTTCAACCCGAACCAGGTAATTATCCGTTACGGCATTTGCCATGGAATTATCAACCGGATCGACCATCAACTGTGCCGTAAACGGAGTCCCCTGGGCAGCAGTGTAAGTATGATTTATCTCGACATTAAATGGAGACACCGCGGTAAGCTCCTGAACCGCCGATTCCGTTCCGTCACCAAAATTCCACTTGTACCATACAGTTACAGGAGCTCCCGCGTCGGTATTGAATGGATCTATTGTTTGCAACGCTGGAGAGCAAGTACATTCTACGCTTGGGTTTGTGGCCGCTGAGCCAATTTGAGTTCCGTTCAGATAAAATGTAAAAGTCCCTGAATAGCATGAATTTATTGATTCAAATAGTATGCTGTCCGGTACTTCCCCTGAACCAACAGTAACAGTACTATCAAAACTGGCCGCTGAATAGCTTGCAGTACAAAGGTTCATCTCATCACAGCCACCGCCAAGATAATCATAGACACATTCCGTTGTGGAAGAGTCACCTGTTGTTATCTTTACTCTCACCCATGAAATGTATGTAGTGCCATTGTAGACAACTCGAATAACATTGTCGCTGTCTGTATTCCAATAAGGTTCAAGCGGATTTTCTGTGCCTGTATCTGCGGTCACACTTGCATCAACAACTCCTTTTAACAGGACTTCCTGGCCGCTGATGGCCGTATGGTGTTTGCTGGGATCTCCCTGCCATGGAATGCATCGAACATTATCAATTTGTGTAGCCGCCAGTGAGCATTGCGTAAATGCAATTAAAATCAGGCAGACGCTCATAAACAGCATCTTTATCCTACCACTCTTATTCATTTAAAATTCCCCTTTCATGAATTTATACATTACTTAAACGTTCGAACAATATCCCATTCCCCCGAAAGCGATACTGTTGATTCACTATAACTTATGCCGCTACGCCTGTCTTTTGGGTCTTCTACCGATGCTGGCGAATCCGAGGAGTCCGACACCAAACAGCAAAATTGTGGACGGTTCAGGAACGGCGCTTTCACGGATATCAATCGTTGATGTCAGATAGACGGGGCCATACCCAACAACGTCATCCTGTTGGGACACATAAAGCTCTGCGCCGGCAGGGGCGCCTGCACTGATAATCCATGTGATAGCCACCTCTTCATCTGCTGCCAAGGCAAAATTATTATACCCCATCCCCATCCAAGCGTTAACATCATCGTCTACCGGAGCTTCATCTCCGGCCTCACTGTATTGACCGTAAGTACCGTCTGCGGTTCCACCTATGGCGTTTAACTCATCATCATACTCCCCGTCCCAATTGTCTTCATAAATGTCATAGTCAAATTCTGCGTAAATATTAAGATCACCCTGAGCAATCGCATCGGCTGAGTTGTACACCAGCGTAAAGCTTCCCAGTCCAGTATCCCAGTCAAATAAGCTGTCGTCTAAACCTGGAATAGTATCACCCAAGTAATATTCATCCCCGCCTACATTAAAATAGTAGTCATAGAGTTCAAGCTGTGCCGCCGTGGCCTGATTGACAGTGAATCCCAACAAGACCACCACAAAAGTTAATAATAATTTTTTCATTGATAAATTCCTCCTCCTTTTCTTTTATGTTTATCCAATCCTTTGGTCACCATTATGCTAAAATCCGAGGCCTGAGCAAAACCTGACCTGTGAACAACATTTAATGGACCTGAACTCACGGTTTGCACAATTTATGCCACCAACTGAACAAAATATAACACGTACAAACCTATAAATAACTATCTATATTAATTAACTTATTTTGGCTAAATTCACTTTTTATGTATTTTTCTCTATGCCTTTTTTTTATATTAGTACTTCTTTGTAATACCCACCTGTAAAATTCTTCACAGAATCATGAATTTTTCTTCACAATTGGCTTTTGTTTTAACTACAAAGCGATTGAAAATTTAAGTGTACTATATTAAGTTCTGTCGGGGATACAGAACACAAGCCAATAAAAAATATACCGCTTTTCATTTGAGGTGGTACCTTTATTGCCTTTCTCAACCTATTTTAAAATTTCGGGCACATGTTACGTTTCAGTGGCATGTACCCCCCAAATTATTTAATTTATTTGGAGCAACAACATATGGGTAATAAACGTGGACTGCTTTTCATCGGAGTGTGCGGTCATCTGTCAACCGTTGCCATGGCAGGGGCCATGGCCATTGCAAATAAGATCTGCCCGCCCACGGGAATGATCTCAACCACAGAGAAGTGCAGCCATATTTCCTTTACAGATTTTGATGATATTGTTTTTGGTGGGTGGGATATCCGATCAAACAAGGATGCCTTTGGTGCCATCAAAGATACCGGCATAGAAGATATTGAGCATCTGTATGAGTTAACAAAGAACGTAAAATCCATTCAGGAGAATTTGTTTCCCGGCGTCATCCTCAATGCGGGGGAGGCTATTTCAGATATTTCAGAACAGCGACATATTTTTGAAACCGCCAACCTGGCCGAAGCCGTTGAAAAGATACAGAACGATATTGACCGGTTCCGAAAGGAAAATGATCTGACTCAGTTGGTGGTCATCAATTTAACCTCTACGGAACCGCCGGTCAAAGACCCATCCTTGTCTGACACGCTTGAAAACATTGCCACCATGATCCGGGAAAATAGAATTGAATGTGTCCGTCCCAGTTTCCTTTATGCCTACGCCGCCATCACATCCGGCTGCGGATATATCAACTTTACCCCGTCCGAGGGCGGATTTTCCCATGGTCTGGTGGAACTGGCCCGAAAGCATGGTATCCCGGTGATGGGCAATGATGGTAAAACCGGGGAGACGCTTGTTAAATCAGCGCTTGCGCCCATGTTTGCCATGCGGAATCTGGAGGTGCTCAGTTGGGAAGGATATAATATTCTCGGCAACACCGACGGCAAAGTCCTGCAGAACCAGGAGAACGGGGCGTCAAAAATCAAAAGCAAGGATCGACTCCTGCCCCATATCCTCGGATATACCCCCCATTCAAAGGTATCCATTGATTACGTTCCCTCTTTGGGCGACCGGAAAACGGCATGGGATTTCATTCATTTCCAGGGCTTTTTAAACACAAAAATGAGCATGCAGTTTATCTGGCAGGGATGCGATTCGGTACTGGCCGCCCCGTTGGTCCTTGACCTGGCCAGATTTGCCTTCCTGGCCCTTGACCGAGGGGAGTCCGGTGTGATGACACACATGGCCTCATTTTTTAAATCCCCCTGGGGCGTTGATGAACATGCCCTATCAAAACAGTTTTCACTGCTGGAGGATTATTGCCGTTCAATTAAATCTTGAATTCCTTGATTTTATTTCTCAGGGTTGTCCGGTTCATTCCGAGCAACTCTGAGGCCTTCAGCTGGTTCTGATTACATTCGGCCAATGCATTACTGATCAATGCGCGTTCAACGCTGGACACCACCCGGGCAAACAGCTTTTTTTCTCCAGGAAAGATCCGGTCCCTGTTGTCATACCACACGGTCACCTGGCCATCAATGGATCCGGCATCCGCCATTTCCACGCCCCTGCCGTCGGTAGACTCGGGAAGTTCAATATGATGCAGGCCAATGGTTTCCGACCGGCATAAAATGGCACCTCGCTTAATCACACTTTCCAATTCTCTGGCATTTCCCGGCCAGTCATATTTCATCAGGCGATCCAGTGCATTTTTTTCAATCCCTTTAACGGCCAAACCCATTTCCAGATTTGCCTTTTTAATGAAGTGCGAGACTAAATCCGGAATATCGGATCGGCGCTCGCGTAACGGGGGAATTTTTAGTGTTATCAATTGCAATCTGTAATACAGATCACTTCTGAAACGCCCTGATTCCATCTCTTCGGGCAGCCGCCTATCGGTGGCGGTGATTATCCGGACGGAATCAATCGGGATATCTTTGTCGCCGCCTGCCCGCTGGATGGTTTTATTCTGAAGCGCCTGCAACAATTTAATCTGCATCAAGGCATTTAACCGGCTGATATCATCCAGAAAAAGAGTCCCGTTCCGGGCGGTTTCAAATTTTCCTTTCTTCCTTTGGTCGGCACCCGGCCAGGCGTCTTTCTCATGGCCGAATAATTCCGATTCGATAAGGTCCTCAGACATTGCACCACAGTTGACAGCCACAAAAGGGGCGCCTTTGCGATTACTGCGGTTATGAACGGCACGAGCAAGCAGTTCTTTGCCCACCCCGCTCTCGCCTTCAATGAGCACCGGAACATCGTTGGTGGTCAACAAACCAATCATCTTGTAAATATCAGACAGGGCATTAGACGAGCCGATAAGCATATCCGCCGTCCGATCCGATTCACTGATGCCGTCTCCGGACAACGGAACGGATTCAGTCTCTGCCGCGTGCAGTATGCGCTGAATAATCGCTTCTATCTGCGACAAGTCCACAGGTTTAGACAGATATTCGAATGCCCCGTGTTTTACGGCATCAATAGCCGTATCCATGGTGCCGTAGGCGGTCATCATCACAACCTGGGGCCTGTTTTCCATGGACTCTATTTTTTCCAGCAAGGATAAACCGCTTTCGCCCGGCAGGCGGTTATCCAGAAAAACGATTTCCGGCGTCTGGTCCCGGATCACCTTAAGTGCATCCGCAACATTGGAGGCTACCAGAGGCATATGCCCCATCTGCTTAATACATGCAGAGAATGCAAAACAAATGGATTCTTCGTCATCGACGACCAATATATGAGCCATGGGTTTATTCCTTTTATTTACGACGGTTGGGAATCAGGAAGAGATAAGACGGCACGGGCACCTTTCGCGCCGTTTCCCAGCATCAATGTTCCGTTATGGGCCACAGCGATTTCCCGGCTGACATAAAGCCCGATACCGACCCCCTCTTTTTTGGCTGTAAAAAACGGCGCAAACAAATTCTCCACATCAGCTTCATCAATGCCGGTTCCTGTATCTTCGATCCGGTATTCAATCATGCTGATGTCCTTGTCGTGCTTTAACGAAACGAATATATGCCCGCCGCCCGGCATGCTGTCGGCGCTGTTCATCAACAGATTCCACAAAACCTGCTTGATCTTGTCTTTATCCATCCGACAGACAGGCAGATCAGGCGCAATATCCAATGAAAAACCAATGTTCAGGTGGTCGAGTTTCGGTTTGATTACAGCGAGCACGTCGTTAAGCGGAAGTTCCACAGGTGTTGGGGATAAAGAAACCGCAACCGGGCTGGACAGGGTTCTTAAATCCGTTACCAGGGTATCCACCCGGTTGATCTCTTTCAGAAGCGTTTCTGCGATATTCACCCCGTCTGCATCGTCGGATAATCGTTTTGCCAGAATCTGAATTAACATTTTTATGCCGGCCAGTGGATTTTTTATTTCATGGGCCATGGCCGCTGTAATTTTAGTGACAGACCGCTCATGAGTGGTTTGAACCAATTTTTTTTCATAGGCCAGCAGCTTGTCCGACATCCGGTTAACGGCATCCGCCAGAATACGAAATTCACGTATACCTGATGCCCCGGCCCTGGCGTCAAAACGTCCGGAAGCAATTTTCTCGGTGACATCCGAAATATTTTTAAAGCGGCGGCTGGTTCTTGCGGCCAGCAGTAGTGCAGCGCATATGGCTGCAGCAAGGGCAGCCAAAGCTGCCAGTGCCGTTCTTGTCAAAGTCGTTCTTTTGGCTGTTTCCAAATCGTCCAGACGTGTGATAATGACAATATAAGATGTGCCTGATTTCGGCTTGCGTGAAATCCGTCTTGATATAACATAGCAGCAGGTCGTCTCTTTTACGACTGCTAAGGCGACCTGGTCCTTTTTCCCCTGCCCATGACGTTCTAAAATATTGTTGTGTTTAATCACGTCCTGGAATCTGTTGCCCGTATCTTTATTAAAGGAAGCCGAGATAATTTTACCGTTTTGATTTAATACGGCAATTTCACCTTCAATGACCTTGCCCAGCATTTTCAGATACGAATCATTGAGCACAAACCTGTATTCATAGGCAATGTTGGAAATTCGAAGCGCCTCTTTTTCCAGGCGCTTATCCAGAAAACTTGACGTCTGATAGCTGTTCAGCAGAATAAAAAACAGGGAAAACAGACCGATAAACACCAATGCCGGCAGCAGAAGGCAGGTCTTCAGACTTAAAATGATGCGTCTTGAATGACTATCCATGTGCCCAGGCAGCGGACTTTTCCATATCAGGCTTTGGCTTGAATTTGGAACACTGGTTTAAAAAATAGCAGGGATTGTTGTAAAAAAGCGTTTCCACATCCTGATCCCGGTGCCCCCGTTTCTTCATTTCAAATACGGCGTCATGAAGTGTTTTAGGATCCGACGGTCCCCAGTCCCCCGATGCGTCCGCCATCAGCCGTTCAAGACCAAAAATTTCAACCGAATCAACGACCCTGGACGGTGAATTCTTCGTCATGGGATAAATGGTCATTGAGCCCCAGAACCCTGAGTCCAGAATCATTTTGATGGTGTGCTCCTCACAATGGTCAAAGGCCACTTTCCCGGGGTCGACCCCTCTGTGCCCGTTGAGGTAATCCACCATCATTTTTGTGCCTTTGTATTTGTCGTCAAGGTGGGGCGTGTGGATCCACATGAGAAGATCTTTTTGCACAGCCAACTCCACCTGCTCTTCAAAGACCTTCATCTCATTCCGGGTGTTCTTGTTGAGGCCGATCTCACCGACCCCGAGTACCGTGGGCCTGTCCAGAAACTCCGGAACAAATGAAATCACCTCCCGGGCAAGACCGATGTTTTCCGCCTCTTTGGGATTCATGCAGATATAACAATAGTGGTCAATGTTATATTGGGCCGCGCGGGTGGGCTCAAATTCTGAAATATGGGTAAAATAATCATGGAACGCCCTGGCGGACGTCCTGTCATACCCGGCCCAGAATGCCGGCTCACAGCAGGCAACCGTATGCATTCTTGCCATGCGTTCATAATCCTGGGTTGTCCTTGCAATCATATGAATATGCGGTTCTATTATTTTCATATACTGTCCTTTGCGGCCTTTTAGTTTTACTGTTTTGATCTGGGGCGGGCCCGGTCATCGTCAATGGACATGGGCGGCGTGCCGAATATGATAAATACGAGCGGGTCCGGGGAGGTTGATTCAAGAGAATGGGGCATTTGTGCCGGTATGTAGACGACGGCCCCCGGCCTCATCTCCCAGGTCTCACCGTCAAGGCAAATGGTTCCCGTCCCGGATAACACATAATATGTTTCCTCATAGGCCTGGTGAACGTGTTCTTTTCCCTTGGTAACACTGACGACATGGACATTGGCGCTGCCTTCCCCGCCGGTAATCACTCTTTTGACATCACCATAAGGGCACGAAACGGCGTTTGTCTCTTCGGTATAACGGACAATGGCTTTTTTTTTCATTTTAATCACTAAGCATATTCAAAAATGTTTCAGCTCTGTTTTTTTTCTGTTGGGTCAGCATCCGGCATAGGCTGAACAGCCGTTCTATTCTCGGATCATCCATGGCCGTGTCCCCGCCGGCAGCCCGCTCTATTCTGTCAAGAATTGCGGCGGTTTCAAGCAGGTAGGACCGCGCCTCCAGGTAGTACATCCCCAAGAGTTCCTCGGCGGTTTTCTGCGGCGTCAACCCTTTACATTCATTCTCTTTCATAATTTCTCCGTGACATAAGTCTAATTTTCACACCGGGTTTTTGCAATCACAGCCGGATCACTCACCGGGGAAATCTTAACGACAACCGGCGTACCCACGGGGGGCACCACCAAATGATTAACCTGATAAAGCGAATCGTCGGTACCGGTATCACTTCGGTGGTCTATGATCGCAACCGGATCATGGAAACTTGCAATAATAGATCCTTCAACCTGTGCCTGGTACTCCCCATTCAGGAATTTTGAACCTGTAAATACCCAGTCCGTCGTCTCCATGACATGCTGTAACTTGTTGTAAAACAATACGGTTTCCAGGGGATATTCATGGATTTTGCCTTCTGCCTGCCATGAGATAAGAATCCTGACCGGTGCCCCGCATGGTTTCTGGGACGCCCCCTGAAAATCAATGGGACGATCTCCCGGCTTCAGGCCAAGCAGGAGTAACGCGACCTGTATATGGTAGGGTTCGGCGTCCAGGACCAGAACGCTTTCATGCAGCTTTCCATATGCCGTACATGCAATATATTCAACCATGCCCGAGGCCATATTTACTTTGCCGTTGATACTGATGGACGGACCCTTCCTGTCCACGACTATCGACCCTACCTGAAAACGATTTTCATCTAACTTTACAATTTCAGGCATGGAAATCCCGGCCGGCGGGGCAGGATCCGCCATCGGCCTGTGGCTGGGAACAACGTTGCCTTCAACTGTTTTTTCCGAAGCGACAGGATTCATTTCAGCCGCCCAGATCCCGGAAGACAAAATAAACAATACAATTGTTGATATGGAAAATAATTTCAAAATTACACACGTATCTTTCATGGTTATTTAAACAGTTTCAAAAATTAACTTGATACATCTTTTAAAGTCAATCACTATATTAAACCATGTTCCGGCCATTTTTAAAAAACAGCCGAAAGACTCAGTTCAAATGTCAGGGGCTCTCCGGGAAACGCTTCTGAAACATGGCGGCTGGACTCAACATATTCTTCATCAAAAAGATTTTTAACCGAAAATTTAATTGATCCAAGATTCAGCCCCAATATTTTCTTTTTCAACGGCACTTTCACTAAAAAATCACACACCTGATAACTGCCAAAAACATAGCCGTCTCCAATGTACTGACCTCTGAAAGAGGCATCCGTCTGATCCACATAACGATACCCCAGGCCAAACGTCGTTCCCCATAATATATTATCCGGCAGGGTATAGGTCTGCCATAAAGATATGCTGTGGGGCGGAAATGAGTCCAATTGCTGCTCAGCATCCTTATTTTCATAGTCTGTGTAGGTGTATGACAATTGACAAAACCATGCCTTGGTCAGATGGCCTGCCATATTAATTTCAATACCCTGGGAGACCACCTCGCCTTCAAGTTCATACAGTCTTGCCTGGGGCGGATCCAATAATGAAGGGGTATTTTCCTGGGTGATATGAAAATAGGCCAAGCCCGCCCAGAAATTTTTCCCCACATTTTTTTTGATCCCCGTCTCCATCATGGTGGACTTCCACGGCTCGGTAATTTCTTTGCCGTCCGCGTCATTATACCCGTAGTTCGGGGCTTCAGCGTATGTATAATTGCCGTAAACGGATAATGAGGGTGTGATCAGATAGGTAAGCCCAAGCCGTGGACTGACAGCGGTTGCGCTGTTGCCCTGATCACTGGCATGACGGTCCGTACGAACCCCGGCAAGCACCCGCCAGTTGCCGATGGAAACCTGATCCTGTAAAAAGAGTCCGGCAGTTTCTACCGTTGTTTTAGAGTTGCCTGAAGATTGAAGGTTATCCGGCACATAGATATCCGGAGAATTTAAATTGGTCTCCGCGGTGTAATCGCCATAAAGGTTGTCTCTTTCCGTATGTTCCTCCAGCCAGTTTGTGCCGACAACCCAGTTGTGCGTTGTGGCTCCCAATTCAAACTGACCGTCAAAATAGAAAAGCGCTTCCGTATTTTGCTGCTTTGTGTCCGACCAGCTGTACGAAAGACGGGAAGTCCCTGTTGACAGAACCGACTCGTAGAATTGTTCATAGGTTAGCCCCGACCCCCGAACTGGTGAATGAACCGCAGACCAGTAGGTACGATCCAGATCACTCATGGCGTAGCTGACCCCTGCATTCAGGTTAACATGTTGAGATATGCGGTACTTTGCCCGAATCTGGTATATCGTTGCCAGATATTCGTCCCTGGCATCATCATTACCGAAATAGGCATCGCTGTCCGTAACGAACTGATTATGATAATAGGGGATTCCCTGGTATGAGGCCGTATCCTGCCATTGAATAACGCCGACCATGGAAATGCTGAACCGGTCCGTCACATTCCAGTCCCAGGAGGGCGCAAGCACCACCTTTCGGCCCCGATCAATATCATCGGGCAGGTAAAAGGGCTGCTCACTTTCAACGGCGGCACTGATGCGAAAGTTTGAATCAAGGCTGCTGAGGGGCCGGTTGACATCCAGTAAAGCCCGATAACTTTGACCCGAATTCCATGATCCCTGGATTGAGGTTTCTCCAAAGGCTGAACTATCCGGGGATCTGGTCAGAATATTCACAGATCCGCCGCTGCCGTAGGCGCCAAGGGAGGAATTCTGTCCCCCGGAAATAGAATTCAAGGGTCCTTTGACAAAATCAACCCGTTCAATGATGGATGCATCCAGATAGATCGGTATATAAGTCGGCAACTGAAATCCGTTTAAAGATACCCCATTTCCACTGAACCCCCGCATGGAAATTTCACCGGCTGTTCTGGACATGGGCGTACGGCCGCCGGTCTGTGTGCCTGAGACATAGTCAAGGATTTCATAAAATGATGACGGTTCACGATCCCGAATCATCTCTTCGGGAACGACATCGATGGATAACGGCGTCTCAAGCAGCGGCAGATCGGTTAATGTCCCGCTGCTGCTGTACCCCGGGGTGGTCGAGTCGACCTTGCTTTCCTTCACTGTAACCTCGGGCAGGATGACATCGATATCGGCATCTTCGGCGTGAACAGAAAATGCCGTCAATAAAGAAAAACAAAGCAGTATCAGTCCGTAAAAATTTACCTTTTTCATTTAAATTTCCTTTTTTTAAAATCTTATGCAATTTGGGTGTAAAAGTGATTTTCAAAATATATTTCTGCCTTGCTGAAGAAGTTTTAAAGGCGGTGTCCTGCCCACCTGGAAGGCCGGTATTGCGGCCGTCAGCGCTGAAAATATCAACGCGGTGATAATGCCGATGCCCAGTTGGTACCAGGGCACCACCAGTTCAGATTTCATCCCGCCGAAAAAACTGAAATGCTGTGCCGCCGTGGTACCGAACCAACCGGCAAGGATACCGAACCCCAGGCTAAGCAGGACGGCGGTGACACCGATCAATACCCCTTCGGCAATAATCATTCGCACAAGGGCCCATCTGCTGAACCCGACGGCCCTTAAAATGCCCAATTCCCACCGCCGGGTTTGGACAGAGGAGATAATGACATTAAACAGTCCAATGCAGCCGATCAGCATGGCAATGGCGGGCAGCATTCCCGCCGCCCAGAGCCATCGTTTTGCCATGGTTCTGATTTGATGGCGGATTTGCCTGAGGGTAACCGTCTGGATATAGGGCTGTTCCTTTTGATCAGAATTTTCGATGACAAATTGCGCCTTGTTTCTCGGTTTACCTTTGACGACCGATTGTCCGGTGATATCGGCATAAAAGGATTGAAGTTTGTCATCAACAGATGCGGGATCAACTTTATCAGACGTATAATTGAACCAGACATGCTGGGGCCGGTCGATGGAAAAGTGTTGGGCCACACTCTGATAGTCGGCAAATATCAATGCGGCTGCCCGGTGAACCCGAACCCGTAATCCGGTGGTTTTTGTCTGCCAGTGCCATCCCTTCATTTTCACCGACGCCGCTATTTTATAGGCGGCCTTGTGTTCAGGATTTTCAGGCGGAATCAATGTAAAGGTATCCCCGACTTCCATGCCGCTGACACGTAGAAAATGCTCAGGGACGATACAGGCATTGCCTTGCTTGAGCATGGCCAACGCATCCTGTCTTGATCCGCGAACAAAACTGAAGTTAAATGTCGGATGATCAGAGCCCAGGGCTTTTTCCGGATCCAGACCCACAATGACCACATTGTCCTGGCGTATGACGGATGCCTGGCGCGCACTATTGGTATAGTCCTTTGCCAGGCGGGGCTGTTCAACAAGAATAGCCAGACAATGGTTTGGATCTATCCCGGGGATCTTTGCAACCTGCAAGGCATCTGTGCCCGCCAGGCCATCGGGGCCGAAGGTAACCAAGGCATCCGGTACCCATCGCCCGGGGACAAAATTTTCAAGCAGCGTATAGCCCCACACCTGAATACTGATGAACAGGCTCAATCCAACGCCCATGGCGAGAATTGAAGCCACCGTTCGCCATAATTGAGAGGAGAGCTGTTTGGATAGCAGCTCCGGATTCACCCTGAAAATTCGGGCGATGACACCTCCCGCCAGTAGATACATAAACGAGGCAGCAGGCGGAGCAAGCAATATAAAGCCGATGCCCAGGCAGAAGACACAGGCCATTAAACGCACAAAGACAATCCGGCCGGCTTCCGCCGGCGCCATGAATACGAACAATGCTGCCATGCAGATGAAAACCATGGAAACCACAAATAACCGTTTAATCAAAACAGCGTAATCCGAAACTTCTGCCTGGGGTGGCATCATGGCATCCAGGGGCCTTACACGGGTAGAGCGCCAGGCCGGGAAAACAGCCGCCAACAGAGTGCCCCCAAACGTAGAAATGGCCGCAAGAATGATGCTCAGCATCCCAATTTCCACGTTGTGGCGAAGGGCGATCATTGAAAAGGAACTTGCTGCCTTGGTGATGATTACGGCGCATCCAAAACCGCCGGCAAAGCCCAGGCCACTGACCAATATGGCCTGGATAAAAATAATCAGGGCCACATCGGCCCGCGTCAGCGCGACGGCACGCAGCATGGCAAATTCACGGATTTGTTCACTGACCCCCATGTTCAAGGTGTTAAACACCATCAAAAAGGCAAAAAACATGGTTATGATAGTTGCCGCATAGGATTGCAGTTTCATATTTTTAGCGGATGCGGCCTCATCAAGCTGCTCTTCAAGATCGTGATCCCGCTGAAACTGAGCGGGCTGTGCATAGCTGTTCAGTATCGGCGTCCAGCGGAAACGAAAGTTGTGGACATCTGCGCTCTTTTTCAGACAAAGTCCGATAAAGGTAATGGTAAATTTGTCGTTGGTGAGCGTTTCAGCATCGTCGGCGGAGACATAAATGCCGCCGACCGAAGGGGTCGGCAAAATAATGGTGCCGCTTACGCGGCCTGTCACAGGCATGGGCGGATTATCAATCACGCCGATGATCTCAAGCACTTTGGTTTTGCCGGGACGGCCGATTTTGAGCCTACTGCCGATTTCCAATTTATACCTGTCGGCAATTTGCGCACTGACAACGGCATTGTACCGTCCGTTGACCGCTGTAGATCTGCCGGAATTGATCCACTCGCCTTTAAGAATCGGAAACGGCGGCAACGGCGCATCACCGGCAATCATCAACCCCTGGTGAACCCGGGCCACCTCAGGCATATCTTCGGGATCAGAGGCCGATCCAGGGGGCGGTGCCATCCTGACAACCTCATCGGTCTGTATGGTAATTCGTTTTGCCCACATGGCCTCGGCGGCAATGACCTCGGGATCTGCCCTGAGATCGGTCAGGGTCTGGGGCATTACATGGCGGTCAACAGAGCGGCTGATGGCGTCCACCGAAAGGGTGTACCGCCCCAATGCCCGTTCGGCAAACACATCATGACTTTTAAGGACGGCTTCGTAACCACTGACGATCCACAACACAATACAGGTTGAGGCCATGGCTGCAAATACGGTGAGAAAAAATCGAAGCCGGCGCTGCAGAATAAAATTGGCCCCAAGAAAAAAAACAGTTTTCATTTGGCGGCACCCGTCGTCTGGGTATTGCCCAGGACAGCCGCCTGGTATCGATAGCTCAGCGTCTGCACGTCACTGAACCCAGACGTATCAAAGGAGTCAATAATCCGGCCGTCCTTTAAAATTACGATGCGATCCGAATAACTGGCCACAACAGGCTCGTGGGTTACCATCACAATGGTACTCCCCTGTTCATCACAGAGCCTACGCAAAATAGTGCAAATCTGCTCACCGGCGATGGAATCAAGATTTCCCGTGGGCTCATCAACCAGCATAATGGCCGGATCAGCGATCAAGGCCCGGGCGATGGCAACCCGTTGCTGCTCTCCCCCCGAAAGCGCATCGGGTTTGTGGGTTTTACGGTCGGTCATGCCGAGTAATTCGAGCAAGTCATCAACTTTACGGCTGATACCAGGTTCACTGAATCCGGGCAAACGAACATTATCCCCAGCGCTCAATATGGGAATAAGATTAAATGCCTGGAAGACCAGGCCGATATTTTTTTTCCGGAACCGGGTTAACTGATTGTCATTCAGCAGGCTTAAATCCTGGGAATTGATTCGGATGCGTCCTTGATCAACATCCGTTAATCCGGCCATGGCATGGAGCAACGTGCTCTTCCCCGATCCGGATGCCCCCATGATCGCCACAAACTCACCTTTTCGTATGTCAAGACTTACGCCATTGAGCGCATTTATTTTCTTACTGCCCCGGCAAAAGCATTTGACAACATCCACAACCTCTAAAAGCAACGACATAAGATCTCCTATAACAGCCACGGGCTGACCTGACATATCAGCTGCCAGGCTCAACCCACAACGAAAGTTGAAAGTGCTGTGTTGGGTATACAGACTTTCTTATAACGGCCATGGGCCGACCTGGTCTATCAACACCCAGGCTCGCCCCACAACAAAAAATGAAAGTAACTTAGTAACTTATTGGTACTTTCATATAAACAACCAACAAACAACTATAATTACAATGGTTTGCCTAAAGCACCTCCTCAGCATTCAGCAACGCAAACGTCTCTTTTGCCGATATGATTAATGCCGGGGCCACCGCCCCGACCAACCCGGCCAGCACAGCGATAAGGCATCCGGGTACAACCAGTTTCCATGGGATGATGTAAGGGGAGGCCACGCCCCAGCTACCGGCGGAGATAATAATCCCCGACCACGCCACGACGACACCGAAAATTAATCCCAGCAAAGCTGCGACGCTGACCATGACAATGCTTTCAATAAAAATAAGGCGAAACAGCCCGCTGCGTGAAATGCCAATGGATCTAAAAATCCCCAGCTCTCTTTTACGCGCCTGCACAGAGGTTGCGATGGTCGCGGCAATGGCGATGGAAGACAGCAACAGGGCGATAAACGGCACCAAGGCAATGGAATTGATCACATTGACGCTTCTCCTTTCAATGGCCTTTGTCATTTCAGAGATGTTTACCACCCGGACATAGAAATCATCACCACCGGACCCGGTAAGCCCGGTCATGGCGGATTTGAATACCGATTCCACGCTGGGTTTTGTTGCCTTGGGTGCGGTGCCCTGTTTTTTGGGCATGGACCGATTCGCCCGGGATGGATCGGGCCGCTTACCCGGTTTTGTTCTCCTTCCGGGCGGTCCTGGAGGAACTTCGGTGATATTGAGTTGCTGGGGGTCAACATTTAGCCAAAAACATCTCGGCTTGCTGTCCGGGTAGTGATGTATCAGGCTGTTTTGGGAAACAAAGACCAGCCCGGCAAGGCGCCCAAGTCCCCGCCGCATTCTTGCTGATTTGGTAAACATATGCCATCCGGCAACATCAATGATGCCGACAATCGGGTGTTTAATGCGTTGCCGTTCTCCTATCTTCTGAATTTCAATTTGTTTGCCGATGTCAAACAGATCCGGATCATTACGATGGAGTTCGGCGGAAATCAGGCAGCCGTTGCCGGCCATCACCTGTTTGAACGCATTTTTTTCATCGCCTTTAATCATCCGTCCATCAATGATTCCCTTGGTAGCGTCATTGCCGAAAACCTGGTAAACATCACAGCCCAGATAAAGCAGATCCCGCCAATCTGATAACTGGCCTTTTCTCTGTTGGGCCTGGTTGTCTGAAATGGTCGGATGCTGCATATGAAGCGGCACCAGGTTCTCAATGCCGTTTGCCGTTGCGATTTCTTTTATTTGAGGCGAATTAAGCCCCTGGGGAAACACCACAACCGAGGCATCCGGTGCCTTTTCAGTCAGAAGAAAAGGCGTTTTCATGGAGTACCCCCAGATGAGGGTGGCCACATATAAGCCCAGGCCAATTAATATGGCGGCTGTACCGGCCGCAACTTTGGCGAAATGTGCACGCAGAAAATTATTAACCAGTTCTTTGCGCAGATTAAACATAAACGATAACGGACCACTGAAAACAATCCGATACAGATGGGTCATCAACGGCACCAAGAGCAAAATAGCGAAAAGGGTTGTAATATAGGTGGCAGGCACCAGTATGCTCCGCAAGGAAAAAGGGAGGCCGGTCCACAAGGTTACCAGGGGATTGATGCAAAACAATACCACAGCCAAGATCACGCGAAAAAACGCGTGCCTGCCGGTCAGGGTCGGTTCCTGGTCAGCGTCAACATGATCACTTTCCAGTGGATGTTTTTTCCAGATATTACGGGCAATGGGGAAGATTGCCAAAAGCGTTGAAGAGAGGGTGATGCCGAAACAGTAAGGCATCATGGCAAACAGCGCCTTATTGTAAACACCGCCGGAAAAATTCTCGGTCACAAACGTCATGCCCATCCGATCGGACGCCAACCCCATGCCGTAGAGAATTCTTGCAATTATTAAACCGATGATGCAGCCGATAATGGCGGGAATCAGCGCTTCTAATATGGTCAGAATGGTTAACAGATTCCCGGGTACGCCAATGGCGCGAAGCCCTATGGACTCCTTGATCCGGCTTGCATTGCCGATGCCCACGGCGTGAAGAATGATGAAAAAGGCGCCGATGACGGTCAATACTGTGCCCGAAAAAGGAATCAAACCAAATCCGCTGAACCGGAACATCTGGTTTTCCATCATGTCATCAACATAATCCTGGGGCTTGAGCATGGATACCGGAAGCCCGGCATCCAAAGCCGCAAGCTCAAATGCACGATCAAAACGCTGAACAGACTGATTGTCGGGATTTTCACCCAAATCGACAAAAATACGATTGATCCTGAATGGTTGCCCGGTAAGCGTTTCAAATAGTGTTCTGGAAACAAAGATACCGCCGAAATTACGTACCTGGTCCATAGCCTTATAGGTCGTCCCGATGACGGCATTGTTTGCCGTATCAACTGAATTGACCAGCACCTGTGCGCTTTCTGAATAACGCGGCTTTCCGTCACGTCCGTTAACCGATGGAAAAACAAGGGTTCCGTCGTTAACGCATATTTGCCATGCCTCTTCCGATAATCCGGGCACCAGAGAAGTCGGCGGCATCTGATCGTTAACCATCGCCATAATCGGCAGAACCAAGGTATGACCGGGTCTATACATAGCACCGCTGTACTTTTGTTGGGGATTCAACACCTCAACTTTTGCATAGGCCGCCGGATAAGCACGCTGGATTTCTGGTGAATTGACAATGTTTTCAACTATTTTTTTTTCAAGGGCGATATCGGCTTTGACGGCCCCATACCGGGTCTTATCCGCCTCCCAGTCCGATTCAGTTCCCGATATGATAATTCTATCAATGGGGCCGACAACTTTTGCCACCTTTTGATTAATTCTGTCACCGGCCAGTTTATATACGCCGCCTACACCGGCTATCAGGCCGGAACAAGCGGCTGTGGCAACGACAATTAAAAGCAGGGCACTTTTTCTGTCTATGAGTCCGGCGGTCAATAATTTAATGATAAATCTCATTGGACTGTCCCTTGGCGGCTGGTGTTGACGTTCTCCTGCAATATTTTTTGATAATGGACACTGAGTTCAACCGAATCCTCAAACTGATCTTTTCTAACATCAGAGACGATCCGCCCTTCAGCCAGCATGATGATTCTGTCTGCCTGAAAGGCGATGTGGGGCTCATGGGTGACCATGATGATGGTATGGCCCATCTCTTTTTTCGAACTTTTCAAAATGCTGCAGATATGAACGCCTGCGGAAATATCAAGATTTCCGGTGGGCTCATCGGCAAGAATGAGTTTGGGCTCGGTGATCAGTGCCCGTCCGATGGCGACGCGCTGCTGTTCTCCGCCGCTTAACTGACGCGGCAGATGATGGGTTCGATGGGTCAGGCCCAGCTTTTCGATCAGGGCATTGATTTTTTGCTCTCTTTTTTGGCTGTTTTTTAAAAGGAGCAGCGGCAGTCGAATATTCTCTTTTACATTCAAAGATCTAACCAGATTATAATTTTGATAGATAATGCCGATGTTTTCCAGTCGGAACGCGGTGATAGCCTTTTCCTTTAACTGAGTAAAATTTTGTCCAAAAATCGTTACCTTGGAACCATTATCCGGTTTTAAAAGGCCGGCCAGAATGTGAAGCAGGGTACTTTTGCCGGAACCGCTGGCGCCCATAACGGCAACAAATTCCCCGGAATCAACCGTTAATGCCAGTTTTTTTAAGGCCGGGATATGGTTATTGCCCTGGGAAAAGGTTTTGTTTAGGTTATCTATATGAACTAAACGCTCCACATCGAATTGTGTTGCTTCCACCATTTGATCCTTTCTTGTGCGCTGCATATTCATCAAAAATGCGACCACTTATATGTGAACCAT
Source organism: uncultured Desulfobacter sp. (assembly GCF_963666675.1). Classification (NCBI taxonomy): domain Bacteria; kingdom Pseudomonadati; phylum Thermodesulfobacteriota; class Desulfobacteria; order Desulfobacterales; family Desulfobacteraceae; genus Desulfobacter; species uncultured Desulfobacter sp. Next base: position 5,031,009 of record NZ_OY762929.1, read on the forward strand.
CGTCACACCACACGGCTGCATCTACCTGAGCCCTGTCATCCAAAAGTGAAAATACCAATACCAACCATGCCATTAATCAATAATCATGCCGCGGTTTATTCGAGAAGGCCTAAAGCCTTGCCATATTGCATTCTCAATCTTTTTATTACTTTTTTTCGTATAAAAAAAAGTAATAAAATTATGTATTTTTTTATATATTCAAACGATTTAGATACCCAATAGACAAGGATCTATCAGCCTTTAATCCAGGACAATAAGAAATTGCTCAATCACGCGCAAAACATCGTGGTCTGACATGGCCGGGAAAAGCGGCAGGCTCAAGGCCTGGGAATAATAAAGTTCGGCCTGGGGGCACCGGCCCTTTTCGTACCCGTATTTATCCGCGTAATAGGGCTGACGGTATATGGGGATATAATGGACCTGGCAAACGATGTTATCGGCTTTCAGATGTTCATACACCTGCCGCCTTTTCGTTGCACCGGCTTTCAGACGGATGGGGTAAAGGTGGGGACATGCGGAGAGTGAAAGATTCGGGGGAGGGAGCACCAGATCTTCGTGTTTTGAAAACGCATCATTATACGTAGAGACGATCTGCCTGCGCCGGTTTCTGAATCCGTCCAGCCGGGAGAGTTGGGAGATGCCCAGGGCGCACTGGATATCGGTGATGCGGTAGTTGAACCCAAGATGCGTCATTTCATAGGCCCAGCCGCCATGCTGTTCAATCAGGCCGGCATGACTCGCCATGCCATGGTTGCGCAAGCTTCTTACCCGATCGGCCAGAGCTCGGTCATTGGTCATGACCGCCCCGCCCTCCCCTGTGGTGATGGTCTTTACCGGATGAAAGGAAAAAACAGCCAGATCCGTATGGGTGCAGCTGCCGCAGGCATATTGTTTTCCATCTGCCTGGTAAAAAGAGCCCAGCGCATGGGCCGCGTCTTCTATCACTGAAAATCCATAGATTTTGGACAATTCAGCCATGGCGGCAAGATCCGCTCCAAGGCCTGCGAAATCCACCGGAATGACGACCTTGGGCGGTTTGTGCTCCCGGCAATATGCCTCAAGCTGTTGGGGTGACAGGCAAAGCGTTTCCGGATCAATATCAACGAAATCAGCCCTGCCCCCGCAATATTCAATACAATTGGCGGAAGCCAGAAAGGAAATGGGTGACGTCAGGCCAATATCCCCCTTACCCACACCCAACGCCATGCATGCCAGATGCAATGCTGCGGTGCCGTTGGCGCAGGCAATGCAATGTTCTGCACCCGTCATCTCGCACAGCATCTTTTCAAACTGTTCCACCCTTGGACCCGTGGTCAAATAGTCTGCTTCCAGCACAGCCGCCACAGCTGAAATATCCGCGTCATCCACGCATTGGTGAGCATACCCCAAAACTTTCGGCAAATGATCTCCAGATGATTTTCCCAAACCCGTATACCTCTAATTTTATATGTCAGCCTTTTTTACAGCTTGAAAAACCTGTAGACAAATCCAAGCTTGAAACTTTCCCACATCGCTAACAGCGCGTACAAATATAATCTTTCATTTCAAAGCGTTAAAAATTTATTTCGGCTCTTTTTTATCCGGCACCATAGTTGCTCTATACAGCATCAGACAATCGCACCTTCTTTTCAACAAAAAACAAAGGGGAAGATCTTGGGCAAATTAAAACAGAACAGACAGTGGCTGAAAAGGGCAATTTTTCTCAACATGACTTTTTTCCCCATGATCCCTTTTATCGTTGCCTTGGGGACCAGCTTTTATTTCTTTTCTTTGGCCCTGGATAAATCCACCCAGGCCAGCCTTGAACGGACCCTGACAGATCATCGCAAGATGATTGAATCATTCCTGATTGAAAGAAAATCCGACCTTGAACTGATCACCCGGGCATACACCTTTGAAGAGATAAAGGACGAAGGTGCCATCACCACCATCTGCCAAAGTCTTCAAAGCCGGTCTGCCGCCTTTGTTGATTTAGGACTTTTTGACGAGACAGGCAATCACTTAAAATATTCCGGGTCCTTTGCCCTGGCAGGAAAAAGCTATACCCAGGAACCCTGGTTCCGGAACACCATGGTCCGGGGATTTTATATCAGTGATATTTTTTTAGGGTATCGCAATATCCCCCATTTTGTCGTGGCCGTGCGTAGAACTGAATCCAACCGGACCTGGGTGCTGCGGGCCACCATTGATACCGTGTTCTTTGATTCCATGGTATCCGGTGTGCGCATCGGCAAAACAGGCGAAGCCTACATTTTAAACCACGAAGGGGTTGCCCAGACCGCCAGACGTTCCGGGGATATCGCCCTTCTTGATAAAGATCCTGCCTTTGGATGGATGAACAAACTGTTTTCCGCCAACAAACAAACTTTCCAGCTCTCGCCCAAAGGCCAGCCTTTTTTATATGCCGTATCCAAACTGGCCAATAAATCCTGGTATCTGGTCGTCCGCCAGGAAAAACAAGACGCATATAGAGCCCTTTACTCTGCGATCCTGATCTGTGTGGTCATCGCCATTTTAGGCCTGGCCGCCCTGGTGGTCCTGGCCTATTTCACCTCCGAGACCATCTGCCGGCGCATGGACCGTCTGGACGAAGAAAAGGAACAGCTTGGCAGCCAGTTGATCAGGGCCGTGCAACTGGCGGAAATCGGGGAAATGGCCGCAGGATTCGCCCACGAAATCAACAACCCCTTACAGATCATCAAAAGTGAATACGCATTAATCAAAATTCTTATGGAAGAACTGTACCCGGGCAAAGAGGACAAAAAGGATACTTCTCCCGATCCCCAGACCCTCAATGATATCCGGGAAAGTGTGGACCAGATTCATAAACAGGTGGAACGGTGCCATGAGATTACCTCAGCCATCTTAAAATTTGGACGAAAAAAAGAGGTTAAGCACACCACCCTGGACCCGGGTACAGTTATTCCTGAAATTCTCAAGCTGGTTGAAAACTCCGCCCGAACGAGCGGCGTAGAGATCACAACGCAGATTGAAGAAAATGTCCCAAATTTCATGGGCGACCCCGGCCGTTTCCAGCAGGTTATGCTCAATCTGGTTAATAACGCCATACATGCCGTGACCAGCCGGCACGGCGCCAACGGCGGCAAAATTGAAATCAGTGCAGCCCGGACCCGGAACGATGAAGGCCGGGCCATGATTGACATTCAGGTTAAAGACAATGGGTGCGGCATCGCACCTGAGCATATGGATAAAATTTTTTCACCCTTTTTCACCACAAAAGCCGTTGGCAGGGGAACGGGTCTGGGGCTTTCGGTGTGTTTCGGCATCATCGAAAGCTTTAGCGGCACCATGTCCGTGGAGAGCCGCCCCGGCGAGGGGACCGTATTTTCCATCCAGCTTGCGGCACATGAAAATCAATCGTCTTAGAGGAGGACAACCCAATGGAGAAGATGAAACTGTTATTGGTAGATGATGAAACCCGTTACCTTGAGACCACCAGCAAACTCATCGAGCGAAAGGGCTACGACGTATGGACAGCCCCCAGCGGAGAAGAAGCCCTTAAAATCCTGGCGGCCCACAATATCCATGTGGTGGTTCTGGATGTGAAGATGCCCGGAATGGACGGCAATGAAACCCTTAAGCATATCAAGGAGCTCCACCCCTTAACCGAAGTGATCATGCTCACCGGCCATGCCACAGTGGATTCGGCCATAGACGGTCTCAAGTCCGGTGCCTGGGATTATCTGATGAAACCTGCGGACATTGAAGAGATTATTGAAAAAGCGGAACTGGCGTTCCAGAAACGCATGAACCAGGAAGAAAAAATCCGCTCTGCCCAGGCCAAACAATATCTGAAATCCCCCCGGGAAATTCTCAAAGAAGGGGATGCGTAAACCTGAACATAAGGAGCAAATTGAATGAAACCTGAAAAGAAAAAAGTCACCGGGTATGACAAATACATCGACTGGAAGATCTTTATTATTCCTGTGGTCCTGTTTTTTGCAGTACTCCTCATGCCCACCCCGTACGGCATGAAAGATGTGGGCATGGAATACACCATTGCCCCGGAAAAAGTGGTCTCTTACATTACAACAGAACTGTTCTCAATCAACAGTGAAGAAGCCGCCCAGTGGCAGTTACTCACCGCCCAGATCATGGAACAGAACATGCGCATCGGCGCGCTGAGTAAAAACAGATTCATGGACCGGGATGCCAAGTGGTGCAAAAAATACGATATCCCGGTCCAGAAGGCCAACATTGAAAAGGCACAAGGATATATCCGCAGCGTCAGCGATGCCGACTTCAAGTCCTTGATGGGCAACGCCCTGGAACTGCGCAAAAACGGACTCAAATATGAAGACCTCAAAGACAAAGACAAGGCAAGCGCAGACAAAGGGGCCTGGAAAATCAAGGTTTCCATTGCCATGGGAATCTTTGTGGTCCTGTGTTTTTTAACCGAGTGTATCCCATTGCCGGCAGTGGCCTTTTGTATCGGCCTGATCCTGGTGTTCACCGGGGTCATCAGCCGCCAGCAGGTGGCCATGCTCTACTGGTCGGATGCCTGCTGGTTCATCATGGGATCGCTGATGTTTGCCGCCGCCTTTGTCAAAACCGGGGTGGACAAACGGGTGTGCATGATGATGTTCAAACGCCTGGCCGTGCCCAATCCCAAATGGATCACCCTAATCTTCTTTTTAATCATCACACCGTTGGCGGCCTTTATTTCCGACCATGCCCTGGCAGCCATGTTCCTGCCCATCGGTATGCTGCTCTACCAGAACAGCCTGACCGAAGCGGTACCCGAGGACAAAGATCTTGCCAAACTGTTGATGATCTCCATTGCCATGGCCTGTAACATCGGCGGTCCCGGCGCACCCTCCGGCGGGGCCAGAAACGTTATCATGATGACCTATCTGACCGACATGTTCGGCCTTGATATAGGATATTTTCAGTGGGTCACCTATTGTTTCCCCTTTCTGATCATCATGATTCCCATTTCCTGGTTCATCATCAACATCCGTTTCAGACCCAAAACCATCACCCTGGCTCCTGCCATGGATCACCTGCGCCGGGAAATCGACCGCATGGGCGCCTGGAACAAGCAGCAGATCTGGGCCCTGATCATCTTCCTGGTCATGGTGTTCGGCTGGTTCACGGAAAAAGCCTTTTACAATATAGGGATTTATCCCATCCGTCTGGGCATCGGCGTGATTGCCGTGGCCGGCGCCATCGCCTACATCATGGCCGGCGTGGTCAACTGGCGCGACTACCAGGACCGAGTGGACTGGGGTGTTGTCTGGCTCTATGCCGGGGCCATCATCTTCGGCCGGACCCTGGATTCAACGGGCGCCGCATACTGGCTGGCCCGATCCGCCATTGAATTCTTGTCCAATTTCGGTATGGATTCCGGCCTGCCCCTGATGGCAGTCTCCAACGGCCTGACCTCTATCTTGACCAACCTCATGGCCGACGGCCCGGCAGCGGCATCCGTAGGCCCCATCACCCTGAACATGGCCGGTATGGTGCATCCGGGCAGCGCCTATCTGCCCTTCATGGCCATGGCCACGGCAATGGCGTCATCCTTTGCCTACTGCCTGATCATCGGTACGCCCCCCAACGCCATTGTCTATGCCAGCGGTTACCTGGAGCCCAAGGATTACCTGAGAGCCGGTATCCCTTTGTTCTTTTTTGCCAACATCGTCCTGCTGCTGCTCACCGGCGTTTACTGGACATTCAGGGGATTCGGCAGCTTGCCTGGATTCTAACCGGAAAAGTTAAAGGATAGTCTTATGACACAGATATCGGAAAAGCCAAACGCCCAGACAACCAAAGGCAGAATCTACTTTTCAAAACAGACGGAGCGGCGGGTATTTTTTTACATGACGCTGATCATGCTTGCCGCAGGAATTATCAGCAAGCTGTTTTAAACGGCCTTGGAAGGACAGTCCAGTGAAAAAGCCTTTTTTACCATACGCCTTTTTGCCAAAGGAGGATGACATGAATAGACCAGGGACACTTTCCGCATTCAGATTTTACAACCAGGGGGTGATCCGGCTGCTCATAGAACCGGTCCTGTTTTTTACAGAACTGCCTGCGGTGCATACCACAGGCAGGGCCCTGGGATTTACAGCCCTGTGTGCCGGATTTTATGCCGGTGCGGGCCTGCTCACAGGCCCGGGTCCCCAATCTCCTGTGGTCATGGCATTGATCTATTTTATCAATGCGGCTGGCATGGTGCTCATCAGTGCCGTCACAGGCGTTTGCACCATGGTGATGATCAACGGCAAAAGACAAGGCTTTTCCCTGGTGTTCGGGCTTTACGCCTATGCCTCGGGGATCACCATGCTCATCTCATGGCTCCCCTTCATGCTCTGGTTCACGGAGCCATGGAAATACTGGTTGGTGTATACAGGGTTTCGCCAAAGCTGCGGCCTGTCCAAATTCCGGGCGATCACCGTTCTTTTGATATCCGTGCCTGTCCAGTGGTGCCTGATTTATTCGGCCATAACAGCAGTCACCGGCCGTGTGTAAAACATCTTTTAAATAGGAGCAATATAAAATGAAACAACCCATAAAAGTCTTAATGGTTGATGATGAAAAACGGTTCAGGGAAACCACGCGCAAAATCCTGGAACGTAACGGGTTTGAGACCATTCTTGCGGAAAACGGGGAACGTGCGCTGCAATGCCTGGACCAGTCGCCGGATGTGGCCATTCTGGACATCCGTATGCCCGGCATGGACGGGCACGAGGTCCTTGAAAAAATGATCAAACTTGAACCCGATTTGCCGGTCATCATGCTCACGGGCCATGGCGACAAGGATTCGGCGGAACAATCCCTGGTATTGGGCGCCTTTGACTACCTGGCAAAGCCTTGCGACATTGATCTTTTGTCCGATAAAATCCGGGAAGCCTGCCGGAGCAGACAACAGACGGGAAAGCCCGAAGAGGATCTGGTGGGGTCGGCAATGATTCCGTTAAGTGCCTATACCACCATTGACCAGGATGCCACCATTGCCGAATCCGTCCAGGCGCTAAAAGCCTCTTTTATCACGATGCCCACCTCGGACCTGATTATGGAAACCGGTCACAGGTCCATACTGGTCATGGACAAAAACGGGCAGATCCAGGGGATTCTCACCATCCGTGACCTGATGGAACAAATTCTGCCCGGCTACCTGACCTCGTGCAAACCGGCCACGGCGGATTCCATCCAATACTCCCCCATGTTCTGGCGGGGGATGTTCACCAGCGCCGTAGAGCAGATCCGAAATTTGACCATCAGCCAGATAATGTCTCCGGCACCCGTATCCATTGATGCAGAATCCACGCTGATGGAAGCGGCCTGGATCATGGTGGACCGGAACCAGCGCCGCCTGATTGTCACCGAAAACGGCAAACCCACCGGGGTGATCCGGGAACAGGACCTGTTTTTTGAAATGGGAAAACACCTTATTCCCCCCAGATTAAGGAGAAATTGATGACAGCGACCAAAACCATTATGGCCGGCATTGACCTGTCCGGCTATTCGCCCATGACCCTAAATTCCACCATCGAAAAGATCTTTCGTCACAGCCCGGTGCCTGTGCTGCGTTTAGGCCCGGATATCATTCATTAAAAAAACATCCCCGGGTCGGGTGACAAAAACCTGCCCGGGATTTTACAAAGGAGGCCCCCATGTCCGACGAAAAAAAAATATTAGTCACCATAGACGGCTCAAAACGCTCAAAACGGACCATTGATTATATATGCAACTTCAAACCCTTTAGAGATAGAAACATAACCCTACTTAACATCACAACGCCTGTGCCCGAGGCCTATTATGATCTGACCCGGGATGCCTTCAGCAATATTTCCGCAGGCCAGGTAAAGGCCTGGGAAATGGGTCAAAGAACCATCATCACCGAATTTCTCAAAGAGGCGCGTCAAAGAATGATCGCTGCCGGTTATAAGCCGGATAATATTGAAATCAAAATTGTGGATCAGTCAAGGGGGATTGCCAGGGGCATTCTGGACGAGCTCAAAAGCAATGAATATCAAAGTCTTGTCATCCGCAGAAAAGGACGTGAGAACTCCATTCTCAGCCTGGCCATGGGCGGGGTGGCGGCTAAACTGGTGGAAAAAGCGGACTTTATCCCCTTGATTATCGCCGGAACCCGTGAAATTCGCCATTATCAATGCGTTGCGGTTGACGGTTCCCCGGGCGGCATGCGCGCCGTGCGTTACACAGCTGATATGATGGCAAACACCAACTGCCGGATTCTTCTTTGTTCCATCATGCGCACCACTGTTACGGATTCGGCCCCCCAAGGCAAGGATCCGTTTGCAGACCTGGCCCTTTGGGCCCACGACAAACTCAATAGTGCCCTGGCCGAGGCGAAAGAGATACTGACCCAGGCAGGTATCCCCGAAGAGCGGATTGAAACCCGTATTGTCCAGGGCGCCCAAAGCCGGGCAGGCGCCCTGCTGGATACTGCCCGGGCCACGGAGTGCGACACCATTGTCATGGGACGCAGGGGAATGTCGGATGTTGAAAGCTTTGATATGGGACGAATCCCCAGGAAAATTATTTATGCGTCCAGAAAATTCACCATTTGGCTGATTCCGTAAACCAGGGAGAGAGATGTGGGCACACAAAATCTATCCAGAATATTAAATCCCGGATCCATTGACGTGATCAGTTCCGGTGCCGAACGGCACCGGATGGGCCACACCCTGATACGCAATCTCATTGAAGGCGGGTTTACAGGTGCAATCTATCCTGTCAATCCGGACCATGCCAAAATCATGAACATGCCTGCGGCAAAACATATCAATGAGATCGAAGGCATTGTGGACCTGGCCGTGGTGACCACCCCCATCGACCAGGTTCCCCAAAGCATTGCAACGTGCGCCGACAAAGGCGTTGCAGGAGTCGTGATTATCAGCGGCGGGGGCCGGGAAACAGGGGATCATGGATTCCGAATCGAACAGCAGATCAAGGCCGCTGCCGGACAAAGCGGCATGCGCATCATCGGCCCCAACTGCATGGGCATTGCCCATTCCCCATCAAACCTGAATGCATCACATATGCCGGGCATTGCGGCCGGGGGACGCGTTGCCTTTTTGTCCCAGTCCGGCTCCGTATGCACGTCGGTCATGGATCTTGCTGAAAAAGAAGGCCTGGGATTCAGCCATATCGTTAATTTGGGAAGTATGCTGGACGTTGATTTTGCCGACATGATCGATTATCTGGGCGAAGACCGCGGTGTGGACAGCATCATCATGTACATGGAAAACATAACGCGGATTCGGAGCTTTATGAGTGCCGCCCGGGCCGTCTCCCGGATTAAGCCGATCATCTGCCTGAAATCCGGGCGGTCGGCTGCCGGGGCGCTGGCGGCAGCTTTCCATACCGGCGCAGTGGCCGGAGAAGATGCGGTCTACGACATTGCTTTTGAGCGGGCAGGTATCCTGCGGGTGGACACCTTTGAACAATTGTTTAATTTTACCCGGATTCTGGCCAGCCGGCAGCGTCCCACAGGCAGACGTCTGGCCATTGTCACCAATGCCGGAGGTCCTGCTGTCATGGCGGTGGATGCGTTGGCATCTTTTGGCCTTGAGCCTGCGGTGCTGAGCATCCAAACCATTGAGGCCCTTGGCGGCATTCTTGAAAAGCCATGGAGCAACACCAATCCTGTTGATGTGCAGACAGACGCCTCCTGCACCCAGCTTGCCCTGGTTGTTATCACTGCGGCCCAGGCACCGGAGGTGGACGGGGTCCTCATGATCCATTCACCTGTGGATCATTTTGTACCCGAGGAGCTGGCCCATATCCTTGCCGATCAGATCCCTTCCTTGCCCTGCCCCGTATTCACGGTGTGGCTGGGCGGCGCACCCATGGACAACGCCCGGAAGATGCTCAATGAAAAAGAGGGGCTGGCCTACGACACCCCGGAAAAAGCGGTCAGGGCATTTGCGGGATTGTACCGGCACAGCCGCAATATTGACATGCTCAACGAAATACCGGTCAGACGGGATATCAAGCTGAAAATCAATCATGACCAGGCCGGTTCGATTATTGACTCCTGCCTGAAAGACGATCCATGTCTGCTCGCGGAAACGGATGCCCAAACGGTTCTGGCGGCCTATGGGATACCGGCCACCCCGCCGGACGATGCCGGGGATAAGGCATCGGCACCGGACTATGAACTTTATATCGGTGCCCAATTGGATGCGCAGTTCGGCCCGGTCATTAAATTCGGCATGGGCGGCGCCATGTGTGAAATCCTCCAGGACACGGCACTGGCCCTGCCGCCGTTAAATTCAGCCATGGCAGCCCGGACCATCCAGGCAACCCAAATCGCCAAAGCCTTAAAAGGCCTTGGTCAATTCAAAGCCGTGGACCAAAGTCTTGTAGAAACTCTGCTGATACGCGTCAGCCGCCTGGTCACCGATTTTCCCCAGATCTGTGAACTGGAAATAAATCCGATTGTGGTCACCAACGGGCAACTGATGGGCCGCAGCGCCCGCATCTGTCTGGCCCCGCCCCTGGCAGCAGCACCGGACCACCTGATCATAAGCCCCTACCCGGCCTGGCAGGAACAATTGTATACCACCCGGGAAAGCGAACAGGTGCTGATCCGGCCGGTGAAGCCAGAAGATGCCGACCCCATGATGGACTTTTTTGAAACCCTGTCGACCCAGACCATATATCTACGTTTTTTCACACCGCTGAAACAATTGCCCAAACGCATGCTGATCCAACTGACCCAGATTGATTATGACCGGGAGGTGGCCCTGGTGGCCTGGCTTCCAGCCCACAAGGGAGAAAAAATTATCGGCACCGCCAGAATCATATTCACCGCCAACGGCACCGAGGGCGAATTTGCCATCATGCTGGCAGATTCCTGGCAAGGCAAGGGAATCGGAGCCGCACTTTTAAAATCTTGCCTGGTATTTGCCAAACGATACGGCTTAAAACGGGTATTCGGCGTGGTACTGCGCGAAAACAGGCAGATGCTTCGCTTGGCCGACAAGCTTGGATTTAAAAAAGTCAACACCCCGGCCTCCGGTGAAATCGAACTCATTATTGACATCGAAAAGCTGGATCTTTACACACTGTAAACGTATATTTTTCCAGGCAAGCACTCTTGATCATCAAACATGGTTAGTTGTGCGACTTTTGTTGTATTACTCCTCCGTTAGCGTATTGGAATTACAGCACTCCTCCCTATTTTTAGATTTATATTTTATCTTGACTTGAGCTGAATTACCCTGATACAAGCTCAAAATATTAAGTTTGTATCAGGGGAGGAGCGCGCTTATATGTTTGGGGTGTTTTTATATTTCCTCTAATGAAAACAAGATTCCATCCTTATCGGACGCTTCACTTTAGCAAAAAGCAATATCCTATCCCCGCAATTTTATTTAGAGTCATCAAGAGTGATTTCGAGGTATTCAGAAACCACCAAATTTTTAAGGCTAATGTCAGAACTATCCGGAGAGGAATCATGTATAGAAAAATGCTGGGAAAGAACAATAAGGTTTATCGCAGGTTTATTCAATTATTAACTTTTATTATTTTTTGTCAGTTTACAAATATCGTTGCGTTTGCCACGCCATTAAAAATTCAAAAAAATACGCTTTCTTTGAAAAAATACGTTGCGTCTACCTCCCCGGAAATATCCAGCGCTGAAAGATCCAAACAAGCTAAGGAAACACTCGATCAAAATACGGTCTTTCCTCATGCCGTCAGGGAACTAAACCACACGCTGATTTCAATTCAACAACTATTGGAAAAAATAGATAAAAATTATGAAAAAGGCATTCCAATTGCTATTGAGATCAAATACCTTCAAACGCAACTTGAATCACTAAAGGATCTGGACCAAAAAGTAACAAATAATTTAAATTTAGAACTTGAAAAACTTGGAGAAAAAAATAAAACAGATGCCCGTATCAAACAAAATGCACAGCTTATTTCACATTACCGGAAAAATATAGATCCTATCCTGCAAGGTTTGGAAAGCACCATTTCCAACAATATCAGCAAACTAAACAACAGACCGCTCAGGGAAATAAAGACAACAAATAATTTTGGCAAACATATCAAAAATTTAAAGTCGCTTATAGATAAAAAAATTCCAAATAATTCAATAAAAAATGAACAATTTCCCCAAAAACCCACTTTCAGACCATCCGGTTTTAAGCCAACCAAACCGAATATTTCCGGAAAAGTCAAACCGGCATATATCTTACAGCAAAAAAATGCACAGCCCGCCTCTATCCTTTTAAACAGCTCCAATACAGCCCTTGACGCATCTATTTCATTAAGTGAAACACAAGTAAATAATCAAGCATCTGCATTTTCCGTTCTCCCATCTGCGGCAGAGGATCTTGCAGAGACAGCAGAAATTATCGTCACCCAGGAAATGTCTGATTTAGTGGCCTCATTGGGCAATTCTCCATCAAGAATCTTTGAATGGGTAAAGAATAATATCGAGAGTGAATTCTATTATGGATCCATGAAGGGATCCAGGGGAACGTTTATTGAGAAATCCGGTAATGACGTAGATACTGCATCTTTGCTGATGGCCTTATTCCGAAGTGCGGGAATCCCTTGTAGATATGTCACAGGTACAATCCAGCTGCCGATTGAAACGGCAAAAAATCTGACTGGTGTAAATGATCCCCAAAGTGTAGGGGATCTGGCTGCAAGTGCGGGAATACCAGGTGTACTGATAACGTCCGGCAGTAAAATTGCAGCTCTGCGATTGGAACATACCTGGGTCGAAGCATTAGTCGATTATGATCCTTATGCCGGAGCAACGTCAGGAGAAGGAGACCTTTGGGTGCCACTGTCGCCATGGTACAAAACATATGAATATCAAGATCAAAACGATTTTATTACCCTGTCCGGTTTTGACGCGGACAATTATCTGGAAGACTACATCTCAGATATTAAAACTGAAAGTCCGGTTGATACATTCAAGGTCTTCTTAAAAGACTTTCTGAAAGAAAACCATCCCGGAATGAGTTGGCAGGAGGGTCTGAGAACAAGACAGATCGCGCAGCAAAAGTTCAGGACCCTTCCAAACACATTGAACTTTGAAGTTGTTTCCATCAATGGCGAATATGCAGAGCTACCGGATTCCATGCGGCATAAAGTTACAATAAGCGTCCCAGATGTTTCCTTGTCGCATACATTTAATCTCAGCGATATTGTAGGCAAAAAGGTTACGTTTTCCTACCCGCCTTCAGATGAAGTGAGCAAAAATTTAATCGACACAAACGGGGGCATTGAAAATGTAAATCCACGGTATGTAAACCTGCTTCCTTCACTGAAAGTCGAGGGAGAATCCGTTGCAACCGGAAGCGTTGTAAACGCTGGTTACTATCATACGTTACAAACCACATTTAGTGTCCCTAACATAGGGACGGACTCCGTCTCGTACTCCGTTATTTCCGGCGCATATTACGCGGTGGGCTTAGATCCGCAAATGGTTTCCAATCAATATCTTTCAAATAGAATTTCAACCTATATATCTTCTCTTGAGGATACTGAAGAAACAGCAGACAACATGGATCAAATCACCGGCGAAGCCCTGTATCTTGCCGTGATGAAATATTTCAATGATGTAAATACCGGAGACCGCATTTTTGCACAATCCTTAAAAAATGTCTTTTTAAAGCAGACGTCCGGGGCTATCACAGGGAAGTCTCTTGTTGTTTATACGCTTTTCGGTACGCCCAGCGAACTTGCAGACGGCGGATATTTTGTGGATGCAAAACGAAACATCTATACCCCGATATCGGTAACCGGCGACGAATCGCGTGAACTGGATTTTATGCTTTTGGGCGGGTACAACAGTTCTTATGAAGAGCATAACCTCTTTGAAGAATTTTTTCATATTGAAGCCATTTCCACGCTGAGACTTCTGGCAATTGCCGGTGAACAGGGCATGCCGATATATGATATCGACAGCAGTAATATCGATTCTATCCTGCCGCTTTTGACCATTGACACCGGAGCCAAATCCGCCATTCAAAGTGCCGTGAGTGCCGGCCACAAGGTGAAGGTCCATCAGGCCAATCTCACGGTTCAAAACTGGTCAGGATGCGGGTATATCGACCTTGAACCGGATACCAATGCGGCAGGATACATTATCAGCGGCGGATGGGCCGGAGGATCGACCATTGACAATATTAAAAACTGGTTGGGAGATAAATGGGGCAAGTTTAAAAACTGGTTTTTCGGTGGGGACCCTGTAAATATCGCCAACGGGAATTTATTTCATACGGAGCAGGATGTTTCGCTCCCAGCTGTGGGGATGTCGATAACGATTGACCGATATTACAACTCCTTGTCCGATTATAACGGTCCTTTTGGTTATGGATGGTCATACACATATGATGAAAAAATAACAAAAAATAGTGATGATGGGTCTTTAACATATAAGGCTGGCGATGGTGGTAATTTTAAATATACAAAAAATACAGACGGAACCTTTAAAAGGCCTTTGGGAATGTATTCGACATTGGCCGAAAATGTCTCCGGCTATGTGCTGACCGAAAAAAACGGGACTCGTCATTTTTTTAATTCAGAAGGCCGGCTCACCAGTATTGAAGATAGAAACAACAACGCCCTTAGCTTTGTGTACAACGGGGATAATCTATCTACCATCACAGGCCCCGCAGGAAGAGAAATTATATTCACTTATAATGGTAACAATAAGATCGAAAGCGTAACAGCACCGGGCAATAATATCTGGTCCTATTCCTATGATGGCGACAATCTCATCAGCATTACAAATAATGCTGACCAGACAATTTCTTACACCTATTATACCGACCATAAAATGGCGTCAAGAACGAATGCGGAAAACGGCACTGTAACTTATGATTACTATAGTGACGGAAAAGCTCACTCCAACTTGTTGCCAAATGGGGGAGTATTTCTTTTTAGCTACAATGAGCCCTTAGGTATAACCACAGTCACTGATCCTGAAGGTAACAGCACAATTCATTACTATAATGATCAAGGAGCTGCAACTGGACTTTTAGATCCTTTGGGTTATGAAGAACTTTATGAATATGATGAAAATCTAAATAGAATCAAAATAATTGATAAAAACGGGGCAATTGTACAAAACACGTATGATAGTAACGGAAATTTATTAAGTACAACAAATCAGTTGAATTATACCACCACATTTACCTATGAACCAAATTTTAACCAAATTGAGACCACAACCGACCCAATGGGAAACACCACCATCAATACGTTTGATGTGACCAATGGAAATCTTTTAAGCACAACAGATCCAGAAGGTGTTGTGGTAGAATATCAATATTTTTCAAATGGACTGATTCAGTACATCAAAAAATCGGGCATAATAAAAACTGAATTTTCTTATTTTCCAGATGGCACTGTTAAAATTCTAAAAGACCCTTATGGCAACATGACTAAGTTTTCATATGATGAACTTGGCAGAATGAAAAGCAAAACGGATGCCAATGATCATTTAACTCAATATGATTTAGATAAAGCTGGAAATGTATTAAAAACGATTGATGCCGAAGAAAATGAAATAAAATTCGCATACAATAAATTCAATATGAGAACAAGCTTGACTGATGGAAAGGATCATACGACGCAATATGAATACAATAACTGGGGAAAATTAACAAAAGTCACAGATCCAAAAGGATATGAAAAATTTTATACATATAATCTGAATTATAATATCGAGAGTGAAAAAGACAAAAACGGCAACACAATCACCTATGAATATGATGCGTTAAATCGAATTTCCAAAAAAATATATTCAGATGGGTCTGAGCTGTCCTATCTATATGATGCCAATTCAAATATTATTCAAACAACTGATAAAAACGGCGTGATCAAGAAACAGTATGACAGCTTGAACAGATTAATCAAAGTGACCGACGTTTATGGACAAAAAATCCAATATACATATCGTCCCAATGGTAATCAAAATACAATGACAGATCCTCAAGGTAATGTCACATCATATGAATACTATAAAAACGCTAAGCTAAAAACGATCACGGATCCGGATAACAATATTACATCATACACATATCAAAATGATCTTGTTGAAAGTGTGGTGTATCCAAATGAGACTGAAACAAGATACGCTTATGACTTAAATGATCGGGTTATACAGATAATCAATAAAAAATCTGATGGAAATATTATTTCAAGCTTTGAATATGTGTATGATCCGGTAGGTAATAAACTACAAATGACTGATAATGAGGGCGTTCACACATATTCATATGACAAAATAAATCAGGTCACCACTGTCAATTATCCGGATGGAACTTATAGAGGTTATTCCTATGACGAAGCTTACAATAGAAGCCAGTTGATAACACCTTCTGCTACCATTGACTACACTTATGATGAAAATAACAGAATGCTCACCGCCGGAGCAAAAAATTATACTTACGACAATAATGGTAATCAGCTGACTGAAACAGTTCATGGACTGACAACAACATTCTTGTATAATGCTCAAGATCAACTCTATCAGATAACTTATCCAGATAATTCCTCTAATGAATTTTCATATAATGCATCAGGCCAAAGAATCAGCAAAAAGGACAGTAGCGGAATCTTAAAGTTTATCTATGACGGCCCAAGCATTTTGATGGAAACAGATGTAGAAGGGGTATTAAAAAGTAGATATGTAAATAGTAGATTGACTATGGGCGCAATATACAAGAAAAATATTATGGATCAACATACTTATTTTTTAAAAGATAGTTTGGGGTCGATAACTCAGCTCACGGATACCACAGGAGATGTTGTTGGCTCCTATAGTTATGATATTTTTGGGGGCGTAAGACTACAATCAACGATTGATGACAGGGGAAATAAACATACATTTACGGGAAAAGAGTTGGATGATGATTCAAGTTTAATTTATTTTGGCGCAAGGTACTATAATGCTGAGATCGGAAGATTCATTAATGCAGATAGTTATACATACGGCCCAGATGATGAAAGGGGGGAGAATAAAAGGTTCTTATTTGTTGGCGCCCTCTCCTATATTGGCGCACTTAATCCATTAAAATTAAATTTGCATATCTATGGAGCCAACAATCCGATAAAAAATATTGACATAAATGGACATGATTTTGGAATAACGTTTTTTATCCTTATGGTTGCGGCTTTGGTTGCTTTAGGGTTAACAGCCATTGCAGATTGGAGGGGAGATATTGAAAGCCCTTGGGATGGGTTGAAAACCTTTTCTTGGTATCTCTTTACTGGTCTATTAACAGCCATTGCTATTCTCTTCACTATTGCAGGGGCTCCAATATGGGTTGGTATTGTGTTAACGCTTACCGGAGTCTTTTTACCCGAAATTGTTAAGCCGGATGATGAATTCTTTGAAAAAGTTTAAAGTACTCCATGTGAACTGAATCAACATGGAAATTTAACAATGCTTTTGTTCATCTTCATACAATGGTTTGGAGGATTGCTTAAAAATCGACAACGAACATTGCCCCAAAAAGGAATATGCATGTCGATGTGGTAATTAGTGATTATCAAATTGTGTATATCAAAAATATTGGCCCGCTAAGTCAAGTGGTATCGAACTGATAGGCAAAAGGCTCTATGGTAAAGGCTTATTTAAGATTTCCAACGCCCATTCTTTGGGATGATTTGTCCACTCAGCCGATTTTATTTAAACCTTTGAGAGAAAAAGAGTGCATCAAATAAGGATTCAGTTATGTATAGAAAACATTTATTACAGAATGTGCTAATCGTAGTATCAGTTTTATTGTACAGCTCACATACCACTTATGCTGACATTACCCAAGCTGCCATATATATTGAATCCAATCAAAACGATAATGGCTCCTGGGGTAATGACCCGGCAATCACCTATTTTGAAACTGTGGAGGCCGTCAAAATACTTTCTGAACTTGGCCTAACAGGGGCTTCTTACCAACGTGGGGTTAATTTTATTTCCGATTACGCTATCGGAGGGGTGGAGGATAACGCCCACAAAGTTAATGCGGTTGTTGACGCCGGGAGAAATATTGATGAAGAGCTGGATATTATCTTAAATGCTCAAAACAGTGACGGGGGATTCGGGTTTGATCAGGGATATGAAAGCGACGTATATCATACGGCACTTGCCTTGTCCGCTCTTAACAAGGCCGGCGTTAGCGATACCGGCGTTTTAGGCACTACCGTCAGCTATCTTGTTAATCAACAAAATACCAACGGTGCATTCAGTTTAAGTGATGATCATGAAAGTATTTATCTAACAGCTCTTGTTGCAGAAACTCTACATCTGATAGGCGGACAATCATCACAAGTCAATTTGGCAATACAATGGTTATTGACCATGCAAAATACGGACGGTGGGTTTGGAGAGAATGCATCCTCCATTTTTGAGTCTTCTCGTGTATATAAACTTCTCCATACGGTATCTCCGGATCTTCAGGAAGCGGATGAAGTCCATGATTATATCGTTTCCCAACAGTATGTGAACGGCAGTTATAATAATGATATTTATCAAACGGCCACAGCGGCCCAATGCCTTTTACCGGCATATGAGAAATCTCAGCTTAAAGCCGGTCTGAATCTGTTCGGCTACCCCACCGGCGTTGCGTACGGATATACATCGTATAATTTAATTGCGGATCTGGGCAATGAAACAGATGTGGAAAAAATTCAACGATACAATCCTACTACGAACGTTTTTGAGACCACATATTTTGATGGCAGTGTTGTGTCGGGTGATCAGTTCGATATTCAAAATGGAGAAGGCTACTACGTCTATATGAAAGGGATGAAAGACGTCTATTTTAAAAAGCGGTCCGGAACTGCAGACCTGAGTCTCTATGAAGGCACCAATCTTGTCTCTTTTTTGAGTGTCCCCGAGATCACATCATATGAACTGATTGAATATCTCGGAGGATCGGATGAAGTAATCAGTATCCAAAAATTTAACCATGACACCGGGTGTTTTGAAACCACGACATACTATGAAGGGACCCCTTCCGGTCAAATATTTGACATCAAAAACGCCGAGGCATACCTGGTATATATGAAAACCGGGAAAGACATCACGGATTTATTCACACCACCCAATATTGAAATTACGTCCCATGCAGATGGTGAAACTGTTTACAACGCCTCAGTCGACATCTCAGGCACCATTAGTGACAACACAATTCTGGTAACAGTAAATGGTATTAATGCTGTTTTGGGGACAAACACATTTACAGCATCCGGGTTGGCTCTTCAGGAAGGTGAAAATGCAATAGAGGCTGTTGCCACTGCGGAAAATGGTATGACCGATACCCATACGATATCCTTGAATTATGCAGCTGATATTGATTATGCCATCTCAAGCGGCGGAGAGGTGGAAGATGTAAGACCCTTTCAATTCGCCCCCTCATATTACGGGAACATCACAAGCATAACTGCGGGAACCAGTGGACCTTCATTTATTTCCCTGGTACTGTCGGGCGCGGGCTATACTGCAACAAACGAAATTGAAATTACATATAGGCTACAGGTTGAAAGCGGTGCTGCTTCAGGTATTTATGACTACCAGGTAGAGTTTGGGGCTTTGGACGGATCAGGTAACCCCATATCGCCAGTGTATAATAACATTTATCAATTTAAAGTCAGAATATTAAGGGTTTCCCGATGAAAATAAATACAGCATTAAAAAAAATTCCCGTGCTGGCAGTTCTATACATTTTTATTATTGCCGATTGGGCAGTAGCCGATATACCAATTATCTCAGATATAATGGTCACCGATGTGACGCCTAGTTCTTTTTCTGTGATTTGGTGTGCCAGTGAGCCAAGCACAGCTGATTTGAATATTTATATTGATGAAAATGCGCTGTTTCCTGCCATCAACGCCGTTACGTTTCCCCATCCATTAGGCAACAAAAGCGCATCCATTCAGAATGCTGCTGAAGATAATGGCGTAATGAAAGTTATGGTAACAGGACTTTTGCCTGACACCACATATTATTTTCAAACGGTAACGGTTTCAAAAACATCTGGAGATATTGCCCATTTCCCTGAAACCACGCCCCTTTCAAGCGCGACAACAGAAACTAAAGTTGTCCGTTCGAAAGTGGTTGCGGCTGAGGAAACAACCTTTTCCAATGATATGATTCTCTATGATTGCTATCTACCGGATAATACAACACCGGCAGACGGGACTCTGCTTGTTGTCTCTGTCGAAGGGGGGCATCATGCGATTACCCGGTTTGTCGGTGATGACGTTCCTGCCCCATATGGATATGTGGATTTAAATAACTTATTTGACCACATAACTCATGAAAATTTACCACTTAATGGGGGGGAAATCCTTTCTCTAACACAATACATGGGGATTTGGGGTTCAGTGACCGAATATTTTCAAGTACCTGAAAATATAAATCTTCCAGAATTAGTATTCCCGGACACGCTTACAACACTCCTGGGTGACTATAACAGGGATGAAGATGTGGATGGCGAAGATTTATTTAAATTTGCAGTACAATACAACAAAAAGTCTAATGTCATCCAATTGGATGTATTTGCTGAAAATTATGGGAGATAGGAACTGACTGAAAGCAGACCCCAAAATCCTTTATAATCAGTATATTTAAGCCTGAACTATATGCGTTCCGTGTTCTTCTTGGTAAATAAAAATCAAAAGCCTTTGATCTAAGTATAGCTTTCCCATGTGATGCCCTGATTTTACCGCCTGCCCCTTGCCCTGCCAAAAAAAGTGCCAATAATTTAATTAAGGAGCGCCTAAAAAAGAAAGACGCAATAAAAGCCGTTTTCATTGCAGGGCCATCCTGCTGAGCATGAGGAATGCTCAAATATTTATATTAACAGGCGACAACCAGCTCAGGGAAGGGAGCACACAGATGACTCAGCGAAACAAAGCAACCTTTGCCGGCGGGTGTTTCTGGTGCATCGCATCAGCATTTGACAATAAAGAAGGCATTGAACAGGTGGTTTCCGGATACATGGGAGGGGATGTGGACAATCCCGGTTATGAGCTTGTGTGTACAGGGAGCACAGGCCATGCCGAAGTGGTGCAGGTACACTTTGATCCCAACATCATTTCATACCCGGAGCTTTTGAAAATATTTTTCAGCCAGATTAACCCAACCGATGAAGACGGGTCTTTTTTGGATCGCGGCAGTCAGTACCGGTCTGCCGTTTTCTATCATACCGATGAACAAAAACAACTGGCCCTTGAGGCAATCCAACGCATTGAGGATTCAAAGATATTTGACAAGCCGGTTGTCACCGGGGTCCAGGCGGCCCTAGAATTTTTTCCCGCCGAAGACTACCACCAGGATTACCACAAAAAAAATCCCGTCCAATACAAATATTACAGCTTTGGATCAGGACGCAAGCCCTTCGTCAAACGGGTGTGGGATGAAAAGAATCTGAAAATTTTTGACGGGATCGACTCCAAACAAACGGATACGTCGGTACAAACAGACCAGGAGGCTTCCACCCCACATATCCCGGATGATGAGACGTTGAAAAAACAGCTTACGCCCCTGCAGTATAAAGTCACACGTGAAAATGCCACAGAACCGCCCTTTAAAAATGAGTTCTGGAACAACAAGCAGGAAGGCATTTACGTGGATGTGATTTCGGGAACCCCTTTGTTCTCATCAGAGGATCAGTTTGATTCAGGGTGCGGATGGCCTAGCTTTACCCGTCCCATCCAGGATCAGCAGATTGTCGAAAAGGTTGACAATCTACTTTTCATGCAGCGCACGGAGGTCAAAAGCAAAACATCCGATGCCCATTTAGGCCACGTGTTTGATGACGGCCCTGGTCCCACCGGTCTAAGATACTGCATCAATTCGGCTGCGCTGAAATTCATACCCAGACAGGAACTGAAACAGCATGGGTACGAAGATTTGGAAAAACTGTTTTCTTGAGAACAAAGCTGAACTTTAAAAACAAAGGCCCTCGCAGTCCCCGGGTGATACACCAAAAGATTTTTTACACACTGTAAAAAAACGTGACAGGTGACACGCTTTTTGTCCACCTGTCACGTTTTTTGAATTATTGTATCATTTCAAGCCATTACCCTCTATTTTCAGCACCGTTCCTTAGCTGGCATATATCTTGATATTCCTGTGTTCAACCACGTAAGCCGGATGAAACGGCCTCACAGGAGCCATAGATATGATGCACGAATCCATCACTGACAGAAAAGAGTTTTACCAGGTACTGACCCGCAATATTCGAATCCGTATCCTGCTGGTTTCCATTATCCCCATGATGCTGACCCTGGGCATACTGTGCTGGCGGTTCCATCTGGCCTATTCAGAAAAAATCAGCGCCCACATCGGCGAACTGGTACTCAAGCACACCCAGAACATTGATACCTTTCTCAAAGAAAAGCTGGGTAATATCCGTTACCTGGCCCGGCAGTTGTCCACCACCGAACCGGAGATGGCCCAGCAGTTTTTGACATCACAACTATCTGAACTTAAAGATGAATACGGAGACGTATTCACGGATCTGGGTCTTGTGGATTCAAAGGGTATCCAGTTTGCCTATGAAGGCCCCTTTCGCCTTGTGAATGCCGATTACAGCGAGGCCACCTGGTTTTTACAGGCCATGGACAGCCCCTATTATATTTCCGATGTGTTTGCAGGACTTCGCGGACATCCCCATTTTATTCTGGCCGTCAAGCTGTCGGCCCAGGGCCGAACGTATATATTAAGATCCACCATCAATTTTACGGCCTTTAACAGTCTGGTGGAAAACGTCCAAATCGGCAGGACCGGAACGGCGTTCATCGTCAATGCCAAGGGCCGACTGCAGACCCACCCCCGTTCGGGAACCATGGAAGTCGTCCCCGAATTTATCGCTGATCCGACGATTTTCAAAGAAAAGCCCCCCCTTATTCTCAAGCATGAAAATGATCAGGGCAACACCTGCCTGTACGCCCTGGCCCTGTTTAAAACAGTGGACTGGCGCATGGTGTTCCGCCAGGATGCCGGGGATGCCCTAAGGGACATGTGGCGGGCAGAAGGGCTCACCCTTATCTTATTCCTGCTGGGCTGCGCGGTCATCGTGTCAGTTTCTTTTACACTCTCCAAAAACCTTGTCAAACGCATTGCAAAGGCCGACCGGAAAAACGAAGCCATGAACCAGCAGGTGGTGGAGAGCGGCAAACTTGCCACCATCGGCGAACTTGCTGCGGGTATTGCCCATGAAATCAACAACCCTGTGGCCATCATGGTGGAAGAGGCCGGCTGGATGGGCGACCTGCTTGAAGAGGAAGCCGGGATGACCCCGGACAACAAAGGTGAATTTCACCGGGCCATTGAACAGATCGCCACCCAGGGCCGGCGCTGCAAGGATATTACCCATAAGTTATTGAGTTTTGCCCGGAAAAGCGATGCCACAGAAGCCGATATCGACATCAATGACACCATCCGGGAAATCGTGGACCTCACCGCCCAGATGGCCCGGTATAACAATGTCACCATCTCAACCCGGCTTGCCCCGGACCTGCCTTTTATCCGGTTCTCTCCATCCGAACTGCAACAGGTCATTTTAAACCTGACCAACAACGCCATTGATGCCATGGGCAAAGACGGCGGTACCGTGGAGATTGAAACAGGCATCCATTCCCAGGACGATAACATGATTGAAATTAAGGTGGACGACAACGGACCAGGCATCCCCGCCCAGTACCTGGACCGGATTTTTGATCCCTTCTTCACCACCAAAGCCGTGGGAAAGGGCACAGGTTTAGGCCTGTCCATCTGTTACGGCATTATTCAGAAAATGGGCGGGACCATTGAAGTGGAAAGTCATATGGGACAGGGCACCTGTTTTCTAATCCAATTGCCCGTAAATGTCCAAAAGACAGCCAAACCGTCAACAAGCGATACATATACAGCCATAAGCTGACCCGGAACAAAACATAAAAAAATTTTTAAAAACCTATTGGCACTTTTTTCTAAACCTTTAAACCATTTAGGGAGACTTTGCAGATGAAACTTTTATTTGTTGATGATGAGAAAGCCTTTCTGGACACCTTGCTTAAACGGCTCGAAAAACGCGAACTCAGTGCAGATTCCGTTTACGACGGCCAATCGGCCATAAACTTTCTGTCCGAACACACCAACACGGATGTGGTGGTGCTTGATGTAAAAATGCCCGGCATGGACGGACTTGAAACGCTGCAGGCCATTAAAGACCAAAACCCGCTGGTGGAAGTGATCATGCTCACGGGCCACGCCACAGTACAAAATGCCATTGAAGGAATGAAGCGCGGGGCATTCGATTATTTGATGAAGCCCTGTAATCTCGAAGAGCTTATCGCCAAGATTGAACAGGCGGCGACTAAAAAATTTCAGCATGAGGAGAAGATCATGGAGGCCAGGGCCAAGGAAATAACAGGCCGCATGGTCTAGTGTTTGGACGAAAATTCACCCGCCTGCAGCGTTGCTGCGGGAATTTGAAATCCTCACAACCATAAGGTTGCTCCGGTTTCAAATCCCCTTGCGCCTTGCATCCGGGCAAATTTTCATCCAAACACGGCCCTTGGTTATGAATTTAAATTTTCAATCAATTTAAAGGCAAGCTTAAAAGATGAAAGACACCTCTTTATCCCATACCCGGCTGCTTCTGGTGGATGACGAAAAAGGATTTGTGGATGTGCTGACCAACCGGTTGAGCCGCCGGGGCATTAAAGCCGTCAAAGCCTATTCCGGCGCTGAAGCGTTGCGGGCGCTTCGTGGAGCCAGATTCGACGTGATGGTCCTGGATCTGAAAATGGAGGACATGGATGGTATTGAGGTGTTGAAAATTGTCAGGAAAATGGCCCCGGATCTGCCGGTGATCATTTTAACCGGACACGGTTCGAGAACGGCCGCAGAGGACGGCATGGCCCTGGGGGCGTTCGATTACCTGACAAAACCCTGCGAGCTTAAAGACTTAATGGAAAAAATCAGCCTGGCACGGCAGGCCAAAAACAAACATAACGGAGAAACAGACAAATGATACTCAAATCGAGCGGATTCAAACTGGCGGTAGCAGTGTTGATCGGTGTAATTGTGTTTATTCTGCCCAGGCCGGAAGGGACAAAATTTAAACTTTCCGGCACTGGGGCAGACCAATTGAGCGGTGCTGTCAGCCAATACTTTTCAGCCCAGCAGAAAGCACCGGGCAAGCCGGTTATTTTAACGGCCAAGGCCCCCGGCACCGAACAGGCCCGGGCACTATACCTTACCGACCAGGCCAGGGAAATGGGTCTGTCGGAGGTTAATGTGGATTATGTCGATGGACTGAGCCCCAAAGCCAAACGATTCCTGGCCGTTCTTGCGGTGCTGGTTATCCTGTTTGTGGTGGAGCCCATCCCCCTTGAAATCACGGCGGTGCTCATCGGCGCCTCCCTGGTTTTCATGGGCATTACCGATGTAAAAGGGGCATGGTCACCCTATATGCACCCTGTTGTCATTTTCATCATGTGTTGCCTGATCTTTGCCATTGCCCTGGATAAAGTTGGGCTGACAAAACGTCTGGGGTATTATATTATCAAAAAAGCGGGCAATTCCGTAACAAAGTTCACTTTCATCATTGCCATGGGCCTGGGGATTTCATCCTCTTTCATGCATGATGCGGCCGCCTGTGCCATCGGTATTGTGACCATGCTGCCGCTGATGCGGGCCGTGGGGATTGAACCCAATACCAATACGGCAAAATTTATGATGCTCTCCCTGCCCTTTGCCTGCTCCTGCGGCGGCATGGGCACCCTGGTGGGTGGTGGCCGGTGCATGGTGTCCGCTGCATTTTTAAAGGAATTCACGGGTATTGAGATCACTTTTTTTGAATGGATCAAGTATTGTATGCCGGCAGCCATCATCTGTGTGCCCGTTGCGGTGCTTGTCACCTACTTTGTTTACCGGCCCGACCCCAAATTCAAACTACCTGATTTTGATGAGGATCTAGGCCCCATGACTGCAGCCGAGAAAAAAACATTGATCATCATTGTCCTCTCTTTTGCGGCGTGGTTAACCAAAGGTCTCCACGGCTTTCACTATTCAATTACCGGTATGGTGGGTGTGGCCTGCCTGGTGCTGTTCGGCGTATTGAAATGGCGGGATATCAATGACAACCTGGAATGGGGAACGGCCCTGTTTATTTTCGGCGGCGGCATCTCTTTGGGCCTTGCCATGGGATATTCCGGAGCGGCAGACTACTTTGCCAATCTGTTCTTCCCGCTGATCCAGGGCAAAGGCTGGCTGGTGCTCTTTGTGGGTGTGGCGGTATTCGGGGCGCTTGTCACCAATGCCATGGCCAATGTGGCGGCGGCTGCGCTAATTCTGCCCATTGTGATTCCCATGGCCCAGCTTGAAGGCGTCAACCCGGCCATCCTGGCCTTGGGGTTAGGCATGGCCACATCATTTGCCATGCTGCTGGTCATCGGTTGTCCACCCAACGCCATTGCCTATTCATACAAGTACTTCAAGTCCTCGGATCTGACCAAGTTAGGCCTTGTGGCCACACCCACCCTGCTCTTAATACTGATCGGCGTGGTATGTACATGGTGGAAGATCCTGGGATTAATATAAAAGGAATTTTGTGACCCTGATGGAAATCAATACCCTTGAAAATGACACCGGTAAGGTGGTCCGCGTGCTGCTGGTGGACGATGAAGACAACTTTCGCAACGCCATTGCCCGGCGCCTGGAACGGCGAGATATGATCGTCAACCAGGCGCCGGACGGGGTCGCCTGTCTGGAGTACCTGGGCGCCAATGAAGTCGATGTGGTGGTATTGGACATGAAGATGCCCGGTATGTCAGGCATGGATACCTTTAAGGCCATCAATAAATACCACCCGGGCCTCCAGGTGATTTTTCTGACCGGAAATGCTGCTGTGACCGAAGGGGTGGAAGGGGTTAAGGCCGGCGCCTTTGACTACCTGTCCAAACCCATTGAGATCGACCACCTGGCCGGCAAAATCCGCCAGGCCTGGGAGCTTAAACGTCTGGAAGCGGCCCGGGAGCGGGATAAAATTTTCAGGCGGCGCCTGGAAAAACGCATGATGCACACCCAGCGCCTGGCATCCCTTGGCACCATGTCCACCGGCATTGCCCATGAGATTAACAACCCGCTGGCAATTATCAAGGAGTCGGCCGGATTCATGCGCGTGGTGATCGAAGACGCGGACCAGATTCCAGAACGGGAGTTGCTTTTCAAAGGGCTTGAAAAAATAAAAAAAAGCGTGGACAGGGCCAGACGGATCACCCACCAGCTGCTGGGTTACGTCCGCAAACACGGCCATGACCTCACGCCGGTGGATATCCGTCAGCTCACCGAGGATACCGTCGCATTGATCAAACAGAAAACCATGGCCAAAAAGGTATCTGTGCAATGGGATAAAGCGCCTGGGGCCCAGATGCTGATGTACACCGACCCGTTCCAGGTACGCCAGGTCTTGATCAATCTTCTGGAAAATGCCGTGGATGCCGTGGATACCAACGGAGAGATCCGGCTGGCCTTATACAGGAAAGATCATTCGGTGTGTCTTGAAGTCAGGGATAACGGCAGCGGCATCACCCCGGAAAATATGCAAAAGATCTTTGATCCTTTTTTTACCACCAAGCCCAATGTGTCGGAAAATGAATCCGGCACAGGTCTTGGACTCTTTGTGGTGCATAAGATCATGACCGCACTTTCCGGCAGCATCCAGGTGGACTCGGAACCCGGAGACGGTGCGACATTTACGATCTGCCTGCCGGAATGGCACGCCCAGTAAATAAAACAATTACAAATTTTGAATACATATTTTAAGGAGAGAAACCATGATAAAAATACCGGTAAAAATCTTGATCGTTGATGATGAAAAAGATTTTGTGGAGATGTTTTCCCTTCGTTTGACCCGGCAGGGGGAAAAGGTATCCGCCGCCTACTCAGGACAAGAGGCCCTTGACCTGCTTGAAAAAACCAACATAGACGTGGTGATCCTGGATATCCGCATGCCCGGCATGGACGGCATTGAGACCTTGAAAAAAATAAAGGCAGGCCATCCCCTGGTGGAAGTGATTCTTCTAACCGGGCACGGTTCCACTGAAACCGCTGTGGAAGGCATGAAGGAAGGAGCCTTTGACTACCTGATGAAGCCCGCGGATTTTGAGGATATCAGTGAAAAACTGGCCAATGCCTGGAAACGTAAGGATGAACAGGAAGAGCGCATCAGAAAGGCCGAAGCCCGGCTGTTGCTGAGACGATCAGGAGACATTTAATTTACAGGGAGGGATCTTTAATGAGCCTGAGACAAAGGGTATATCTTGCCAATGCAGTACTGTTAGGAATAACGGTCATGGGAACCATTGCCATGATCTGGTATACCTACAA
Organism: uncultured Desulfobacter sp.; assembly: GCF_963666675.1. Taxonomy (NCBI): domain Bacteria; kingdom Pseudomonadati; phylum Thermodesulfobacteriota; class Desulfobacteria; order Desulfobacterales; family Desulfobacteraceae; genus Desulfobacter; species uncultured Desulfobacter sp. The sequence goes on from NZ_OY762929.1 coordinate 5,059,363, forward strand.
AACAGAAGATCTGTTCACAGGTATTGTTGCAAGGCATATTCCCATGTATCAGGCCGCCGAATCCTTAGAAACCTCTTTGCTCAATCAAAAAGGATATTTATCCTATTATCTTCTGGATAAAAACCCGGAATGGCTCAGGCAGCTGGCTGACTTTAAACGAAATTTTGAAAGCCGGCTCGCCTCTGCCAAACCGTTGGTCACCGAGGATTGGGAAAAAAAGGATCTTTGCCGGATTGAATCGGTGTACGCCACGTATATTGCGGCCAAGGACCGGGTCCTGACCTTATATGAAAAGGGCGACCCGGGGGCAGGCGCCGCCCTTCACCGGGAGGTCAGGGCCAATTTCTTCAGAATCTATGAGCTGTGTGAAAAATTTAAATCGGCCCACAAAAAGGCCATAGACCTTACCGTGGAAGAGAGCCGCACCGATGCTAAAAATCTGCGCTATATCGGTCTTCTGGCCATTGTCACCGTAGTATTGCTCAGCCTGTTGATCAATTATATTTTCACCCGCCATATTCTGGAACCCATCCGGAAACTGGCAGCAGAAGCAGATCATCTGGGTGAAGGCCGGGTGTCCGGCAACGAATTGGCCGCACTGAAAAGCAGTGTCCACGGCCTGATTGAAAATGCGGAACAGACACATGCTGAACTTGTGCGAAGCCGGGAATCGTTGATGCAGTCCGAAAAAATGGCCATGGTGGGCCAGCTTGCTGCAGGCACAGCCCATTCCATCAGAAATCCTTTAACCTCTATTAAAATGCGATTGTTTTCCCTGGGGCGGTCCAATAAACTGTCCCAGGACCAGCAGGAGAATCTCAGTGTGATTTCAACGGAAATCGGGCATATCAACAAAATTTTAGAAAATTTCCTGGAATTTTCAAGACCCCCGAAACTGACCATGAAACCCCAAAGCCCGTCCCAGGTGGTGGACAATACCCTGCGGCTGCTGGACCAGCGCCTGAAATCATACGGGGTAACCGTCCAGATTGTTCGCAAGGGGGCTTTGGACAATGTGCTGCTGGATGCCGGCCAGTTTAAAGAGGTTCTGGCCAACATCATTATCAATGCCTGTGAAGCCATGGAAAAAGGCGGCCGGGTGACCATTACCGAAGTCATGGACAGCATCAACAAAAACAGGGATACTGCGGTGATACGAATCCAGGACAACGGGCCCGGTATTCCCGCATCAATCCAGGACGAAGTGTTCCATCCGTTTTTCACCACCAAGGACGATGGGACGGGGCTGGGGTTGAGTATCTGTTTCAATATTATCAGCGAGCATGGCGGATGTCTGGTGCTGGACAGCCAGGAAGGCCAGGGAGCCTGTTTCACCATCACACTGCCGGCAGGAGAGGATTTCCATGGCAAAAATTCTGATCATTGACGATGATGACCAACTGAGACTCAGTTTTTCAAAACTGCTCACCGAAGAGGATTATGACGTGGTGTCCGCGGCTTCCGGAGAAGCAGGTCTCGAGATTGTGGACACAACGGCTCTGGATCTGGTGATTTTGGATGTCCGTCTGCCGGGCATGAACGGGCTTGAAACCTTTAAAGAGATAAAAAAACGGGATGCCACCCTGCCGACCATTATCGTCACGGCATTCGGCACCACGGATACCGCCATTGAGGCCACCAAGGCAGGCGCCTTTGACTATCTGCTCAAACCCTTTGACATCCCTGAAATGCTCAAGCTGATCAGCCAGGCCATTGATGCAGGATACTGCATGCGCACCCCGGTGCATGTGGATGCCGAGCCAGCGACCTATTCCCCGGACGCCATTGTGGGCCAGAGCCCGGGTATGCAAAAGGTGTATAAAACCATAGGCCGTGTGGCCCAGACCGATGCCACGGTGCTGATCCAGGGCGAATCGGGCACCGGCAAGGAACTGGTGTCCCGGGCCGTGTACCAGCACGGCATCCGGTCAGATAAAAATTTTTCCATCATCAATTGTGTGGCCATCCCTGAAAATCTTCTGGAAAGTGAATTATTCGGTTTTGAAAAAGGGGCATTCACCGGGGCGGCACGACGGCATATCGGCAAAATAGAACAGGCGGACGGCGGTACGGTGTTCCTGGATGAAATCGGTGACATGCCCATCTCCATCCAGGCCAAAATTCTGAGGTTGCTCCAGGAAAGGCGCATCGAAAGGCTGGGCGGCGAAGAGACGATTCCTGTGGACGTGCGTATCATTGCCGCCACCAACCGCGATCTGAAAGCAGCCATTGCCCAGGGGCTTTTCAGGGAGGACCTCTATTTTCGCCTCAAGGTCGTCACCATAGAACTGCCGCCACTCAGGGACCGTATAGAGGACATCCAGCCCCTGACCGCCCACTACCTGGAACGGTTCTCCCATGAACTGAAAATCGACAACCCGGGTATCCGGGAAGAGGCCCTGGACCTTCTGAAAAGATATGAATGGCCGGGCAATGTCAGGGAACTTGCCAACCTGATCCACAAAGCACTGATCTTTAACCGCGGCAATCCCCTGTCGGTCAATGATTTGAGCCAAATTATCCGAAAACAGGAAACCGCCGGGGACATTTCCCAGGATGCGAACCAGGAGGAAACCATCCGCCAGTGGGTCCACGGTTGCCTGGCCCACCCATCCCATGACCACAGTTTTGAATTCTTTTCAGACACCATCTGCGCCATGGCCGTGGAAGAAGCCTTGAAAATTTCCAACGGCAACCGGTCCCAGGCCGCCCGGCTGCTGGACATATCCCGCCCCACCCTGCATGCGAAAATAGACAAGTACGGGATCAACACCATTTCATCCACCCAGGTGATCCGATAGCAGCACCCCGGCATCGTTGCATACAGGCAGACCCCGTTCTTGGTTTTCAATGTCAGGCGGACATCTGCTGTTCCCCGGCAGATGAAAACTGTTCAACGGACTTGCCTTTTTCAATAATGACTTCAAGCTCATCCATTATTTTATCATACTGGCTGAAAAGGGAATCAAGTTTTTCAACCGTTTCATCCTCCCGGCCGGTCAGGCCCCGGGCCCGGTTCAAAAAACGGCGTCCAAATTTTCTGAAATCCTGCATCTGGTCCAGCAATATTTTCCTGTTTTCATGCCGCTGTCTTTCCTGGGCAATGACCGGGTCAAGCTGCCGGATGGAGAGTTCAACCAGCACATCCCTGGGCAGTTGATATTCCCGGGCAAAGGCATCCAGGGTCGTTAAACAATTCCGGCTCAGCACAAAGGTTTTTTGTTTTCGCTGTTTTTTTTCTGGCGCATACTGCTTTGCCTCATCCGCGATCTGATCAAATACATCTTTATTCTCAATCAAATGGTCAAATATTGATTTTTGCTTAACGCCCAGCTGGTTTGCAACGGTGCTTATTAGATTGATGGCATACCGGGGCAATGTAAACGTGGCCCGGACAGACTGCATCCCTTTCAGTGAATCCAGGGAGAAATCATTGGGCTTTCTTTTCGATTCGCTCATTATTAATCCTCCTCTTTTTTATTAAAAATAATTGATGGATATTACTTTGTCAATTTTTATATAAAAAATAATGATAATTATATTGACAGAAAATTATTTGTACATATTTTAATTTCAAACAAACGGGAGGCGGACATAAACAAGCCGACCGAAACAAACAACAACCCAAAAAAGGAGTATGAACTATGTTTGCAAGAATGAATGAAATCGACAGAATGTTTGGGGCCATGGATCTGCTCCGCACCAAGATGGACAGACTCTTCAATGAAGTGGACAGACCTTATCTGCATGGACCGGCATTTACCCTGGGCACCAATTCACCCAGAACCAACTTAATGGAAAACGGTGACAACTTTGAAGTCCGGGCAGAACTTCCCGGCATCTCAAAGGACGACATCAGCATTAAAATCCAGGGCAATTACCTTGAAATCAGCGGAAAGCGCGTAATTGAACCTCCCGAAGGGTATAAAGCCCACAGGAACGAAAGATCTGCTACCACATTCTCACGCAGTTTTACCCTGCCCGATGAGGTTGATGCGGAAAAGGTCGATGCCGAACTTAAAGACGGCATTTTGTATCTGACCCTGCCCAAATCAGAGGCGGCAAAACCCAGGCAGATCACCATCAACTAATGCTGACAGCCATGGGCTGACTTAGGACGATCCCCGATTCAGCCCACAAAAAAATTAAAACGTTCTAAAAAAACGAACAATATCGATAAACCTAAGGAGGTTACCATGACTGCAAGAAAAGATATCACCAAAACCGAAAACAAGAATGTTGAAAAAACCCGTGAACTGAGAACCGCCACCCCGTCCGTGGACATCTATGAAAATGAAAATGAGATCCTGCTTTATGCGGATATGCCCGGGGTTCACAAGGAAGATATCACGGTTAACATTGAAAACGGCAAGCTCTCCATCTCCGGTGTCCGCCGGCTTGATCACCGGGGCGTGTCAACCTGGGAAGAATTTGTGGACATTGAATATGTCAGAAGCTTCTCCATCCCCCAGACCATTAACGTAGAAGATGTGGAAGCCAAGCTCAAAGACGGTGTGCTTACCCTGCATCTGCCCAAATCCGAAGCAGCCAAACCCAGACTGGTTGAAATCAAAGCCGCTTAAGACAAGGTGCCCACCTTCTTCCTGCCACGATCAGGATGGCTGCGGCAAAACAAACATGCCGCAGTCATCCATTCCCTTAACCTGATAAACCAAATTGAAATAAAATATGCCTGATAAATGATGGTCATCGATGGTATAGTGAATACAACATCGAAAAACATGTACTCACAAATTTCCAAGGAGGCAAATCAATGGACCAGGCAAAACCCAAAGGTGCCGGCAAAAGCAGCTTTGAATTAATCAACACGGATATTTTAAAACAGATGCTGCCCATTCACCAGGGCTCGGTGATTCTGGACCTGGCCTGCGGTAAAGGGCTGTACTCGCAATTTCTATCAGATCTGACAGGGCCGACCGGCCTGGTCTATGCCGTTGATCTCTGGGAAGAGGGGCTTCAAATGCTGGAAGAAGCAGCCAGGAAAAAAGAGGACACCAATATCTTAACCATCAAGGCGGACGCCACCAGGGACATAGAGATCGACGACCATAGCCTGGACCTGTGTCTGATGGCCACAGTACTTCACGATTTCAAGGAGATGAACGCCGAGCAGACCGTCTTAAAACAGGTTCTCAGCCTTCTTAAACCCGGGGGATACCTGGCCGTAATCGAATTCAAAAAAATGGACGGCCCTCCCGGTCCGCCGAAACACATACGCCTGTCCCTGGAAGAGACCGAGGAACTGATCACCGGCGTGGGATTTAAAAAGATAAATGCGACGGATCTTGGACCCCATAATTATGCGGCATTGTTTGCATCACAGGAATAAACTTTAAACCTGGCTTTCAAAGCCGCCGTTGTTTTTGTTTCTTGACAGAGATCGCGTTCCTTACTAAAAAACATACATAGCACCCGATTGAAAGCCGTAAATTTTGCCGATGACCTGGTTGGGCGTAAATTTAAAACCCTGGTAACTACTCACCCCGGTTGAAATCAGCACGGGGAATTTCATTCACCAACGCCAACTGAATGACAACGAGCGAATTCACTCCTTTGTTCGCCATGGTTTGCAGGTAACTCGAAAGCCGACAATAAGCATGGGCATGTCGTTGACGTCGAAAGCACCCTGATATTTTCGGTTTCACCTTTGCCATACGAAGATCTCGTTCCGCCCGGTTGTTGGTGAGGGAAAGATAAAGGAGGGGGACCGGAAGATTTCGGGGCTCAATGTAAATGCGAAATTTCTCAACCTTATCGATTTATTAAAATTCAATATAATTTCACAGGTTCTTACAGTCATTTCAGCAAGTTGAAATTTGGTCAAAAGCTCTAAAAAAGAATACCAGCGGAAGATATTGGGAAGTGTCGTTGCCCAGAAGTGTGGGGAACAAATTACATTAAGTTTTTGTCTATATCCATTTTCCCATGCAAAATACCAATTATATCAATATAGCTGTCTGAAATAAGATAAAAAATGATGTGTTTCCGTACAGGAAAGGAATAATATCCTGGAACAATTTCAGGCCGATGTTTTCCGAGCCTCGGATTATCTGCAAGTTGGTTAAGTTTGTCCTCAACATCTTGAAGATATTTTTCAGCTTGCTTCTCATCCCAAGTTTCAACAGTATAATTCCAGATGTCTATTAAATCAGATTTTGCAGAAGGAGTGAGGCGGTATTTATGCATTCCTGGCCTCAGTAATAATTTCGCTCACTGATTGGGCAACAATTTCTCCCCGTTTAACTTGCTCAGCACCAATCGATAAGCGTTCTCTTAACATTTCAAGTTTCATGTGCTGTACTAATTCTTCATTTTTTTCCCAGAACCGCAAAGCGTCCCGAATCACTTCACTGGCATTGTTGTAATAACCTGATGCTACTTTTTGTTTAACCCGGGTTTCAAGCTCAGGTGTTAGTGAGATATGCATACGAGCCTCCTTATCTATTTGATATACTAATTATAATTATAATCAAACTACAAACATTGTCAATCTTTGAAAAAGCACATCTGTAAGATTCGGAAGACCTATCCCGATGTGTCAGGATAGTTGTCGTGTCGAACGAAAAGCCAATAAGACAATTTGAACAGGGCGTGGAATGGATATGAAAACGTGGAGTATACACAAGAATTCAAAACGGCAATGATTCAGAAAATTCTTTTAAACCCAGGCACGCCGATGGTAAACTTTTCAAAAGAGGCTAACGTTCCAAATTCAACGGTAGCAACCTGGCTAAGAAATTACAAAAAAAGGAATGGGAGTACAGTGGGCTCGAAGAAGAAAACCTGGTCAGCCGAGAGGAAATTTCAGGCAGTATTGGAAACTGCGTCGTTAAGTGAAGCAGAAAAAAATGAATATTGCCGGAAACATGGAATATACCCGGAACAGTTAGAAGAGTGGAAGAAAGACTGTATATCCGGATGTAGAAAGAGCCCCGATCAAAATTTTGTCAAGAAAACCAAGCAAAAAGAGCAAGAATTGCAACGCAAGACTAAAGCCCTTGAAAAAGAATTAACCCGTAAGGAGAAAGCGTTAGCAGAAGCTGCCGCCCTGCTTGTGTTAAAAAAAAAAGTCCAGGACATCTGGGGGGACAAAGGGGAAGAATGATTCCTACTGAAGACAAAATGCAGATATTGTCTTTGGTGGAAGAAGCTTGTAAATCCGGTGCTCGCCAATGTAAGGCTTGTGAAATAATAGGAATTTCAGAAAGGACCTTACAGCGGTGGCAGAAAAAAACGACTGCTGAAATAGAAGATAAGCGCCCCCATGCAGAAAGAAATCCTGCAAACAAATTGTCTGAAGAAGAAAAACATATGATTATAGATATTTGTAATAGTCAGGAGTATGGAAGCTTACCGCCAAGCCAGATTGTTCCCATGCTTTGTGATCAGGGGATCTATGTCGCATCCGAAGCAAGCTTCTATAGGACACTGAGAGAGAACGGTCTTCAGAACCATAGAGGTAAAACCCGGTATAAAACAAATAAAAAACCGACGGGTTTTACAGCAACAGGGCCTAATCAGGTCTGGACATGGGATATAACCTACCTTCCAGCGGCGCTAAAGGGTTCGTTTTATTACCTTTATATGATAACGGATATTTACAGTCGTAAGATAGTAGCTTGGGAAGTCCATGACAGGCAAAGTGATGAGCTGGCCTCCGAGCTTGTAAAAAGGGGGTATCTGTCAGAGGGTGTAAATGGCAATGAAATAGTGCTTCATTCAGATAATGGCTCCCCGATGAAAGGTGCGACCATGCTGTGCACTCTTCAGCAACTTGGAGTTGTCCCCTCATTCAGTCGGCCGTCGGTAAGTAACGATAATCCTTATTCAGAAGCATTGTTCAAAACCCTGAAATATGCCCCTTCATACCCTTCCGGCCCTTTTGAGAGCTTGGAGGCCTGTAGAGAATGGGTACTGAATTTTGTTCGCTGGTACAATAATGTCCACCGTCACAGTGGTATAAAATTTGTTACCCCAAATGAAAGGCATACAGGGGCAGATAGGACGATTTTAGAGGCCCGTCAAAAGGTATATCTGGAAGCAAAGGCAAAAAAACCAGAACGTTGGAGCCGTGGAATCAGAGATTGGACTGTGGTAACAGAAGTCTCTCTTAATCCTGAAAAAAACGATAACCGTCCAGCAGCTTAATATAAAGGTTACCCCCAGACATAATTATGTTTTTCCCTTATCCCCAAAAAAAATCCTGCGGGAATGGAAGGATAAGTCAAGAAAAAAATGGGAGGGACCCTCTGGGAGGAACCGATTTTTTTCTTGACTTATCCTGGAATGGAGCTACAAATTTTTTGGGGTAAGGGTAAAAACAACAGTGAAAATTTATACCTAAAAATTTCACAAAAAATGCGCTTGAGGCGACAACTTTCTTGACAAACACCGCTATTGAGTATGATGCTTTTTGCCAATGGTTATTGAGACGGTAAAAAGATGGCTGGATAAAACGAACTCAAAACGTAAATGGAGTTGAGGTACACTATGTTGAAAACACAAAAACTGGACAAGTACTCGACTTCAAATTTAAGGATTGATTGATGCGTTTTATAAACGAATTATTGAAAACTATTGATGAATGGAATAAGGACCCTATCGAGGATGAGTGGGTTTTTGAGACATTCAGGGAAAGATATGTAAGCCCGATGTGGTTAGAGGAAAATGTTGCTGTGATGCCAGACAGAGTTCTTAAAATTTTGGAAAATCTTATAGATAGGTTATCATCTCTATCAGAACCTCTATATTTCCATCAACCGGATGCTCTAATAACGGCTTTAAAGCGCCTTCTCCAAGAGGCTGATTTGTCAGATAACAATGAATTTATAAATAGAGTTTTGAATATTCAAGATTGGTTCTTGGATCATGGTGTTAAAGAATTAGATGTAGCGGCTCGGAATAAAAACGCCCAGGGCTCGGAATAATTCCAATTTTGGGCTCTGATTATACGTTACTACGAGGTAAGCTGGGCTCACATTATACGTTAATAGGCTCGGAATAATTGATTCGGGCTCGGAATAACTCAAACCGGGCTCACTTTATACGTTACTACAATCATAAAAAAAATTTCATCAAATTTTCAAATTGGTACCCCAACAGCAAGCATTTCTCGCTGAAGTTCTTGCCCCTGACTGGCTGACAATTTACCTTTTAGAAATGATCTGATAATTGACGGTTTTACATTGAGCATTTCAGACAAATTTTTAACATTGAAGCCATATCGAATCAGCCTGGGTTCAATATCATTAATATCCTTAGCAATCACCGACTTGACGATATCTTCAGTGACTAGTTTTATGCCAATCTTGTAGGCCTCTTCAAGAGATAGTGTCAAATGATACCCAATTTGTAAGGGAGTAAGTAGGCTCTCAGCAAGAAGATCAACCGCGTCGTCAGTTATGATAGAGTCAATTTTAACTCCGGATTTCGTGCATTTATTGATTATCCATTCAATATATTCCCTCTTACTGGCTACAATACCATCCATGGTAAAAATATCAGCACGAGATCCGATTTCCTCTAAAATTGGCCGTTGTAAATCACATTTCAACTTCGGGTGGCCGGCTATCAGTATCGAGAGACATCCCCCATCCATATTGACGGTTTCAAATAATCGCTTCAAACCCTTTAAGGTATTTGCATGCAGATCATGGGCCTCGTCGATAAAAAGGACAACAGGCTTTTGTTTGTCTTTAATAATTTTTTTAAGTTTTCGTATTCTCTTTTCTGGATGTGTGGGAATTTTAATATCTGAATTGTCAGCCTTTTTCCCTGCTAAATCAAGAAATAGTGCAACTATCAGCATTGGAATGGTTACTCTTTTCTTATCAATTGACAAAGACCTGGATACGATGACTTCACCATCTTTTTCCAATGTCGTCTGAAAATTTTTCAGCACAGTCGTTTTCCCACACCCTACAATACCGGAAACTGCAATAATTTTCCCTTTTTGAATGGAAAACTTGATGTCCTCTTTCAATTTTTTCAGATATTGTGTCTCGAAATATTCAGCTTGCCTGAACTCTTTTACAATATCAAAGTGTTTCATCACGTCGTTTAGCATCCAGTCTCCTTTTCGATGATGATCTGAAATAATCACGAATTTGTGAAATCACCTCTTTTTTCTTAAGTGTTTCAATAAGGATTTCATCAATACAATTTAATTGTTCAGGTGTCAGCTTTGCTAACGGCATACCTAAATAATCCGATATGGCCTTTTTGGCTTCAATGGTATTCGTAAAGGTAAATTCCTGGAAGGGATCAGGATCTTCAAATTTGTTAATTACAGTTTCCGTAGGCAGCTTTTTTAATAACGATCCCGGTACTCGGGGATCATCAGCTAAAACACTTAAGGGAATTTTTATTTCATTGGCTAATTTTTCAATTCGGTCAGCCTTCTTTTCCAAAACTGTTTTACTACGAGATCGGTACTTATTAAACGGTATTACACTTTCAACTGGTTTATAAGGACCAAATTTTTTTTCACCACATTCAACATACAATTCATTATCAAACAGTCCCCACCAAACGACCACCTCACTGCCGGCCAATTCATGAGAAACGTCATATTTAATGCCGTTGACCGTTACTGTCGCGTCAGGATTGATTTTTCTGTTTTCAGGTTCACGCGTGAATGTGCAAAACCGGTCCCAGGGGCACATTTTTTGAATTCCGGTGTTGGGGATGTTTTTGATCCAATCATCCAACCTGGAATGGGGTTCTGTCCTATGATCTCTCTCGTTGTATCGCAAAATATAATTGATCAGCCACTGATTCGCTTCGTCAATATTCTCTGGTGTGTGAAAATGATAAAGCGTTTCATGAACTTCTTTTACAGTACGAAAAGGTCTTTCTACCTTTCCCTTTGCACGAGCTGTTGTCCGCCGACCATCTTTCCCTTTCGGCGGATGTTTTAAAATTTCTATTCCCAAAAAATTCATAACTCGAATAAAAATACCGCTTTTTGAAATAGGGCCGTTATCCATATAGATTGTCTTGGGTATTCCCTGAAGCGGAAATCCTTCCACATCTTTGGAGGCCATAGCTCTATACAAAAAACGCAATGCCGCTTCTACGTCTTCACCATAGACTGCGTGATATTCCTGATAAGCGACACCGCTTCGGTCATCAACAACACTATAAAGCATTAACTGGGGTTTTCTGGTCTTTGGATCTATCCACTCCGGCCATCTCGGTAATTTTTTTAAATCTGAGGGACTCAAATCGAATTGCCAGCACTCATTTGAATACCTGGCCTGGAATCTTGTAACTGCAGGTTCAATAAAACAAAGTTCGGTTGTGTAACCCCACTTTTTCAGATATTTATTAATCGTACTTTTCTTGATCATCCCTTTCGGCGGCTTGAGGTATCCATAAGGAGTGTCCACCCCATGCATTTCCAAGATCCTGATAATTTCTGCTGTCGAGAGCCTATGATTCTTTTTATTGCTTGATTTGACTTTTATCGCCGCGATCACTTCACAGTATTTTTTCAAATCCTTTTTTTCGATGGATCGGGGACTGCCATAATCAGATCTTCGAAGCGGTTTGGGGGTTTTACGTTCCCGCAATCGCCTGTAGACAGTGTTTATAGAAACACCATAAAGATCAGCAAATTCAATGATGATTTCTTTTCTTTCCGAACTCCTGAAAGGCAGTGATTCAATTCGATTGATTAATTCGAACAATCGTTCTTCAGGAATTCTTTTTTGAGGCATTGCTTTATCCAATATCCGGCATAGAAACGTACCGATACAATGTAGCCCTTGAAATATTCAGGGTTTTACAAATATCATTTATTTTCATGTTTTTATCGGCATGTAATCTTTTTGCCGATAACACTTTCGGGTTATCCGGACGGATCGGCTTGCGACCGCCAACAACCCCGCGAGATCTCGCAGCGGATAATCCAGACCTTGTTCTTTCCCGGATAAGTTCCCGTTCAAATTGAGAAAGAGCAGCAAAAATATTGAAAACGAGTTCACCCGATGCAGATGTTGTATCGATAACACCGTCATGCAGCGATTTGAAACCGATACCCCTGGATTTAAGATCATTAATAATGGTAACCAAATGCTGCATAGATCGGCCCAATCTGTCCAATCGCCAGACAACCAACGTATCTCCTTTTTTAAGGAACTGCAAACATTCTTCTAACCCTGGTCTTTCACTTTTGGCCCCACTGGCAATATCGGAAAAAACGCGGACGCAATTAGAGGATTGCAGTTCATGAACTTGAGATTGTAGATTTTGGTCGCCTGTGCTTATTCTGGCATAACCTATAAATCGTTCCATATGATACTCCTTGAACTTAATAGTCTCATCTATTTTGGGTATTGTCAAGATAATGTGATTTTGATTTTTAAGACTTAATTTGAGACACAAAGATGGCTGATTTCTCGTTCTCAATAGCCAAAATAAAATCAGTCCCATCAAACGATCGTTTTTTGAGACTTCAAAATTTAATATGATTTTCATTTTTTCGGGCAAAATATTCGCGGGTCTTAACTTTTTACCAAAAGTCTAAGAAAAGCTTTTAAGAAAAAAACTATCTAAATTATAACATTTTTTACCGAGAAGATTATTTCCTACTTATGAAGAAGATATTGAATTTACACCACAGTTTTTTATTAGAAAACCAGGCATGATCATTGCTGCTATCGATAGTCCTTATTGAATATGAAAATATTGTATCAACCCAGCGGAGATTGAGAATGAATGACCTGATGGAGTGCCAAAAAGAGGTATCGTTGAATGCGATCATAATCGGATTGTTTAAGGCATATTGGATGTCTTCCGTCATATTGGGTGCCTGGCTTTGCTTATTGCCCAAGCCCACTATGGCGGCCAACGTCAATAGCAGCATCCAGCTTGTTAAAGCCCCTGTTTCATATGACGCTCAGACCCAAACCGGTACCATAGAGGTTACGTTGCAAAATACCGGCACCGTAGATTTGAGTTATCCCATAAAGGTTGCCGTTATGGAAATCTTCTACTCCCTGGACAATGCAGACTTGGACGGTGACGGGGATGTAGACGGCAAGGACCTGGCATGTTTTAATCGCCTGACCGGGACGCCCGATGAAATTGCTCTGGCAGACTTTATTGGACACTACGGGCGTACGGATATTTTATCCGCAACAGAAACAGACCTCTCGGATTTTCAGATAACCAACAGTGCCGGCAGCACCCCTGAAGGGTTGCCATATTGGGTTTATCCCGCCCAGGAGACGGGGCAGGTATTAGCTCCGGGCGAAGAAACCGATCCCCTTGCCTGGCAGGTTCATATTCCTGTTGATGCATTTCAAGCGTGTCCTTTCGGCAAGCCTGTGTAAATCAAAAAAATTAAGATAACATTCAAAACAGACCCGATCCAAAAAAACAGTGTGTAAGGCGATGAGGGATAGTTTGCAGTGCAAAAATGTGTCTCAAAACATACTGGATTGGCTAAAAGGTCGTTTTACAGATTATCAGCTGTTTCCCCTGATTTTTTAGCGATTGTGTTTTCAAATGACCACGGCAACCAGTCAGAAGGGTTTTGGAAGATCTCGGAAGAGTGCTTCTGTAGTGCGGTCAGGTATTCAAAGGGATTTATATTTTGCAGGTTGCAGGTATGTATCAGGCTCATGAACAGGTCGCCAATATAGGCACCGTGTTCGGTTTTATAAAATAATGAATTTTTTCGGTGCAGAATCGACTTTTTCAGCAATTGTTCGCAAAGATTATTATCCAGCGGTGCTCCAGGGATCTCCAGGAAACGGGTCAATTCCTGCCAGTGATTCAACATATATGATATGGCCTTGCCCAGACTGGAGTTGGGTTCTACTTCTTTGTTTTCAAACTTGTCTTCCAGCCATACTTTAAGCGCCCGCATCAGTGGACCGCTGTGGGTTTGATGATATTGAAGGCGTTGAGCATCGTCCAGGCCTTGCTCCCTTACCTTATGATCGTGCTCATAAATTTTAGCCACTGTATCAATTACATGGTCACACTCCTCAGGGAAATCGTCCATGACGTCGACAAAGTTACGGCGTCCATGCACGAGACAATTGCATAATATCGATTCAAAACCTTTTGGCAGATTCCTGGACAGAGCATCACACATCTGTATTGGCCGATCTTCTCTGGATCCCCGTTCTTTCAGAACCCTGGATAAATTTTCTCCAGCATGATTGTGGCCGGTAAAAAACAGGGCAATCTTTCCTACGTCACATTCTGACAGGATTCCGGAAGTGAACATCCCTTTTCGCTTGGCTGCCTTGTCTGTTTCTTTTATCAAGGATAAAATTTTCATTGTCGTGTCGTCATTGTACAACACCTTGCCTTGTGCAGCCTGACGGACTAACTCTGTATATACCGGATGAATCTTGTCTGCTACGCTTTCGATGATTTCCCATTGGGTCGATGGGGGCAGCGGCATCCCCAGGCTAGCCTGAAGTTTGCCCAAGCGGTATAAAGGGACTCCGCTGCCATATTTTAGAAGGGCCAGCATGGCACCGGATTTGGCATCATATTTTTCTTTGCCCACATTGTCGGGCGCCTGGGCAGTAAAAATCTGCCCACAAAGGTTACACCGCAATCTCTGCAGTTCATATACTGTCGCCTGGAAGGGAGCACCGCCTGTTATCCGGACGATCTTGGCAGGTGGTTTTTCACCATACAATTTACCTTTTTCACAGGCAGGGCAATCATTACCTGACTTAAGGCTTTGATGACAGATCTTGATCTTCTTGGCACCTTTATAGGCGTTTGCACCATTTTTGCCGTGACCTTTTTTCTTCTTTTTTCGTTTCGGCCGGTTCTGCGGATTCGACGTTTTCTTCTTTTCGGTCTTATCGCCGAATACCATTTTTAATAACCGTTTAATGGATGCTGCTTTTTCATTGGACAACGTATTCAAATAAGCAACGGTTTCAACCAATGCTTTGATCAACTCATAATCGCCGTCCTGCAGTTCATTTGATCTTACCCGCTCAAGGAGCGCGTCAAGTTCGTCTTGCTTTATGTCCATCGTTTTTGACATGAAATGTGTGCTATCACATTTAAACTCTAATGTCTAGATTTTTTTCCACAAAAGTACATTATTTTTTTGAGGATTTCCGTTCCATATCAACATCTGTAATTCATGTGCAGCCAATGGGTGAATTTCATCTCCTCCCTTTTTAGGCCACCATTTAAAACGCCCCTTGCTCAATCTTTTTTGACAAAGCCAGAAGCCCTGGCCATCATATATTAGTATCTTCAGGGCAGTCCCCGGTTTGTTTCTGAAAACAAAAACATATCCGGAAAAAGGATTTTGTTTTAACACCCTGCGACAAACAGCTGCCAGGCCGTCGATCCCCTTTCGAAAATCAGCAGGAGTTACCGCCAGCATTATCCGCATTTGCGGTGTGATTTGGATCATGGAACACCAGCCAGTAAATATTTACCAAGGCTGATCACTGCCGGGTCTGCACGACCTTTAAAACACATACGCATCTTAAAACCGGCCTGATTCTCCATTTCTATTATACAGTTGGTATCTTCCGGCGCTGGAGTGATCTCTATAAACAGGGGGGAGTCATCGTCTTCTTCAGGAGAATCGACTGTAGTACAATGAATGGCATTATAAATTTTTTGTTTTAATGTGGTATGATTAAGCCGTAAACTGTGGGCAATCTTATTTATGCTCAGCCCTTGAGCATGGTGAAGGTCTGCTGCCGCCTGCCATAAATTATCCGGTATTCTTGACCTTCCGGTTCTGTTATTTCGCCAGTCTGCAAAAAGCTGCTGGACTTTTTCTAATGCGATTGATTGTTCTGCTGTCAATAATTGTTTATTCATCGGTCCCTCCATTAGCAATGTTCAAGTTGGAACCGATAATATCACCCGGTACTGGGTATTTCACGCAGGCTTACCGGAAGGACACTTTCAAGCCGACCGGACATTTCACTTCAGGGTTAAAGCGTTTTCAGGGAATGATTCTGCGTTGCCGGACCTTAATATTATAGAACCTGCAGAAGGAACGAATTTAGAAACAGTCCGGCCCACAGTCAAGGTTACCTTCCAGGATGAAGAATCGGGCATTGATACCTCATCCCTAATCGTTAAAGTAAACGGCGTTGCTGTCAGCACGTCCGGTTTCACCGTCACCTCAACCGGTGCCACAGGAGAGATCCCAGAAGACCTTCCCTTTAACGAGAATACCATCACTGTGAATATTGCAGATACTTCCGGGAATGCAAAAGAAGCCAGTGTCAATTTTCTGGTACAGCCGGATACGGATACGGACGGGGACGGTATCCCGGACTGGTGGGAAACATTGCACTTTTCAAGTTTGGATGCCGATACCGATTCTGACGGGGACGGGATTTCCAATTACGATGAATACGTTGCCGGCACCGATCCCAATAACTCAGATATCCAGCCGCCTGAAATTTTAAGCCGATACCCATCTGACGGGACAGTGGCAACCCAGGGTAATCCTTTTGAAATGGTCACTACTTTTGCTGATAGTGACTCCGGCATTGCCACTGTTGTCCTTCTGGATGAAAATGGAGTGGATATTTCCAGCCAGGCGGTTATCACCGGCAACACAATTACTCTTACCATGGAACATCCTGAAAACAAAGCGTATCAATACCAGCTAATCCTTACGGATGAGGCTGGAAATAAAACCATAGTGAATTTTTCTTTCACGATAGACAGCATCCTGCCTTATGTTATGCCCAGCGTAACGACATTACATCATGACACCGAGTTTGAAGTAGATTTGACCTGTTCGGAAGCAGCAGACATTTACTATTCCACGGACGGATACCCGCCTTTTGTTAATGCTGCCAATACAATCGTGCAAACCGCTCCCGTAACAGGGATAAGTATCGACAAAACAACCCACCTTCAATATTTTGCAATAGACGAGGCTGGAAATATCGGTCCCACAGAAAGTATCATTTATCAATTTGATTCTACTATTCCTGTAACACAGATCCGGGCACAGCAAGTAGAAAATGAAAACTATGTCACCCTTTCCTGGGATTCTGTCACCCAGGCTGCCAATTATTACATCTACCGGGTGGCGAACCCGGTTGATAAACAGATTCTGGAAGACTGCGTTGCCAACGGCATCGCTCCGCCGGCCCGATTGAGGCTTTCTGATAACGGCGTTACCGGAGAAACGACCACCGATGACCAGGTTGTTCCCGGGACCACATATTATTACGGGATAACAGTAAACACACAAGAGCCCCTGGAAGGCCCATTATCGGAATTGGCCTCAATTGAGTTTACCGGCTCATCAACAGCCCAAGATAAAGATGAAGCCATTCAAAGGGCCAAAACCTGGCTTAAGGCAAACCAAGGGACTCTTGGTTCATGGGGGAATGAAAAAAACAAACTCCTTGTAACAAGCCAGGTGCTTAATGCATTTAAAGCTTTAGGGGAAGATGAGGCAGCCGTAAGAAAAGGTGTTTTCTTCTTGAGAGGAAATTATGCGGATAACAATGATTTCCTTGGGCGACAAATCAATACACTCTATGATTTTGAACAAAATGTTGATTATCTGGTCGCTAAGCTGATCTCTCAGGCATATATCAGTGGAACAACCATATATGGGTGGGGAACCAGATCCGGGTATTACCCGGACCCTGTGAGTACGGCTGTAGGGGCATCCACTGTGTCAAAAACGACAAAAGGGACATCACTGACCAATTCAAGTATTGATGCATTAAGAAGTAACTGGAACAGTCTTTTTTTCAGCTCGGATGGCTATTGTTTTAGTTGGGTAGCAGATGCTGATGCAAGCGTTTATGTTTCAAGTCTGACTTATCATCTTCTTGCTGAAAAATATCCTCCAGAAAATTATGCAAGTCTATGGCAAAATTTTAGCATAAGCTGGATTCTTGACACACAAACGGCTAATGGTGATGGCTCATTTGGCAATGGATCTATCGATACCGGCGCGTGTCAAGCAAGTTGTCGCCTTTTCTATAATATTTTCTAATTTTGCCGCACAACCCCCTCATGACCTCCGACGGGTAATTGGGGGCCCATTCTCAGCCATGAGGGAGTTGTGCTAATGCCGTGCTAAATTCCAACGATCAAGCAAGCCTTTTTCCAGCAGCGGTTTCAGGCTTTAACCGCTTGAATTTTTTCAAACTTACTTCTGTAATTGGCTTCCAGGCTCTTGTTCCCTTGGACCACCTTTCAGGATTCTTCAACCGGGCTTCCATATACACTTTATGTCGATCCTCAAGGATTTGAACATCTTTTCCGCGGTGTCTGTCATCAGGAGTAACAAAATTGAGACTGCTATGGAAATGCACAGTATTATACCAAGTGACAAAATTATCCGCCCAATCTCTTGCTTTAATTACATTTTCAAATGGCTTTTCCGGATAATTCGGCCTGTATTTCATTGTTCTGAACAATGACTCTGAAAAAGGGTTATCATTGCTGACACTGGGCCGGCTAAAGGACGGCATGACCCCTAAGTCTTGCAGCTTGGCCAACATAGTTGCTGATTTCATTGGAGATCCGTTATCAGAATGCAAAATAATCTGTTTTTTTGATATCTTTTCACGAATGCAGGCGTCTGCTATCAAATCTGAGGCAAATTCTCCGGACTCCGATTCATAAACCTGGCAGGCGACAGCTTTCCGGCTGTATAGATCCATCACCATATAAAGGTAATAGAATTGACCTTTCACTGATGAAGGCAAATATGTAATATCCCAGGACCATATCTGATTAGGACCACATGCCGTGAATGTTTCCGGGCTATGTCTATGCACTGGATTGCTTGCCTGACGGTGCTCGTTCATCTTCAGCGTTCTCAAAATTCTATACATTGTAGACTCAGATCCCATATAGATACCCTGATCAGCAAGCTTTGGAACGATTTGATTGGGGCTGAAATCTGCATATTCCTGAGATTTCAGTACATTGACAATGTTATCTTGCTCTTCAACCGACAACTTATTGGCAGGAACGGCACGAGAACCCTTACGGTGATCTGTTGTCCCCTGCTTTTTCCAGCGCTGAATCGTTCGCACTGTTAATCCCAATAATTGTGCCGCCTTACTTTTACCGGCGCCGGCTTGGCAGGCCTCAGATATCAAGGTTAACACGGACCGTTTATCCTCAGAGGTTATCAATCTTCCTCTGGCTCCCCCCAGATCGCCTGGGCTTTTTTTTTAAGAACCAGCAAGGCCGCTGTTTCTGCAAGTGCTTTTTCTTTACGGGAAAGGTCGCGTCTTAAAGAGGATATTTCTTTTTTATATTGTTTTTCCTTTTCACTTTGCCTTTTATCTGCAGTGTTTGACATACCGGAAACGGCATCTTTTCTCCATTGCTCCAAGTGATGGCAAAAAATTCCTTTTTTACGGCACCAGGCAACACATTCTTCAGAAGTCATAGTTCCTGTTTCTATAAGTGCTGAAATTCTTTGCTCAGAAGACCAGTCTTTGGGGCGTTTCGCTTTTGATTTCAATGCAGTGTTGCCGCTTTCTTTATATTGTCTTAGCCATTTTCCGATTGTTGATCGGCCAACTCCGAATTCTTGCGATATCTCATGGTGGGGTTTGTTGCCCAGTAGTACCTTTTGTAACACAGCCTCTTTGATTTGGATAGAATGTCCCATTTTTATAACCTCAATGCCCCGAATTTAATTTTCAATTGAGGCGACATCTATCCTGACACAGGGGGATACCGCCGCCGTTCTTTTATGGTTGGATATCTCCGGCCTGGGACTTTTGGAAACCAACAAAATCGCTGCCGCCAATTATCTCATAAGCCAGCAAAATTCTGACGGCTCCTGGGCAAGCGATCCTTATGTCACAGGTTTGTGCCTCGAAGCGCTTACAAACATGGATTGAACCGTTAAAAAATGAATCAAACACTTTCCGATCAAAGGGGAATACCAATGAAAGACCCGAAATACATTCGAATTTTAAGATTCATCATCCCGCTGCTGTTGCTCACCATTCTCAGTATAACATCTGCCTTTGGAAGCACTAATGAGCCAGGTGAAGAATATCTTGCCCAGACAATGGAATGTAAATGGGCAACAATTGACGATCCGGAAAACCCCGGACAAGAAATCAATGATCCTGAAGATGACCTTGTGGTACTTGCGGCCAGTCTGGACAATGATCCGGTTAAAATTTACAACTGGGTTTATAAAAATATTTATTCTCCCCAGTTTATTTACTCTAAGCTTGAGGGGGGCTCCTGGATTTATGATTATACAAAATCCAGGCTGGGTGCCAGGGGAGCATATCTGGCAAAAAGAGGCAATTCATGGGATCAGTCCTCTTTATTGATTGCTCTTTTAAGAATTTCCAATATTCCGGCTCGTTATGTTCAATTAGACTCCTATGATTTGGTTTATGTTGAAGCCTGGCTGGATCTGGACGATTATCATGGAATTTCCGATGGCAGCCAAAAAGGATGGGTCCCGATTTTCCCCTGGCTCAAGGAGAATAATCTCATTGAAGGTCTGGACCTGTTTGAAACAGATGGCTCGGTAACTGACCCGGTACCGGCAGGATTGGAGTTTGATTTCGAGGATTACCTTTCTTCTCCGGACGAAAACGGCAACGTTATAAAGTATGAGACAACACTTGAAAGATACGAAGAAAAACTTCAGGATTTTTTAAATACAAACCATCCGTGTCCTTCCGGTAAGCCTGCGTGAAATACCCAGTACCGGGTGATATTATCGGTTCCAACTTGAACATTGCTAATGGAGGGACCGATGAATAAACAATTATTGACAGCAGAACAATCAATCGCATTAGAAAAAGTCCAGCAGCTTTTTGCAGACTGGCGAAATAACAGAACCGGAAGGTCAAGAATACCGGATAATTTATGGCAGGCGGCAGCAGACCTTCACCATGCTCAAGGGCTGAGCATAAATAAGATTGCCCACAGTTTACGGCTTAATCATACCACATTAAAACAAAAAATTTATAATGCCATTCATTGTACTACAGTCGATTCTCCTGAAGAAGACGATGACTCCCCCCTGTTTATAGAGATCACTCCAGCGCCGGAAGATACCAACTGTATAATAGAAATGGAGAATCAGGCCGGTTTTAAGATGCGTATGTGTTTTAAAGGTCGTGCAGACCCGGCAGTGATCAGCCTTGGTAAATATTTACTGGCTGGTGTTCCATGATCCAAATCACACCGCAAATGCGGATAATGCTGGCGGTAACTCCTGCTGATTTTCGAAAGGGGATCGACGGCCTGGCAGCTGTTTGTCGCAGGGTGTTAAAACAAAATCCTTTTTCCGGATATGTTTTTGTTTTCAGAAACAAACCGGGGACTGCCCTGAAGATACTAATATATGATGGCCAGGGCTTCTGGCTTTGTCAAAAAAGATTGAGCAAGGGGCGTTTTAAATGGTGGCCTAAAAAGGGAGGAGATGAAATTCACCCATTGGCTGCACATGAATTACAGATGTTGATATGGAACGGAAATCCTCAAAAAAATAATGTACTTTTGTGGAAAAAAATCTAGACATTAGAGTTTAAATGTGATAGCACACATTTCATGTCAAAAACGATGGACATAAAGCAAGACGAACTTGACGCGCTCCTTGAGCGGGTAAGATCAAATGAACTGCAGGACGGCGATTATGAGTTGATCAAAGCATTGGTTGAAACCGTTGCTTATTTGAATACGTTGTCCAATGAAAAAGCAGCATCCATTAAACGGTTATTAAAAATGGTATTCGGCGATAAGACCGAAAAGAAGAAAACGTCGAATCCGCAGAACCGGCCGAAACGAAAAAAGAAGAAAAAAGGTCACGGCAAAAATGGTGCAAACGCCTATAAAGGTGCCAAGAAGATCAAGATCTGTCATCAAAGCCTTAAGTCAGGTAATGATTGCCCTGCCTGTGAAAAAGGTAAATTGTATGGTGAAAAACCACCTGCCAAGATCGTCCGGATAACAGGCGGTGCTCCCTTCCAGGCGACAGTATATGAACTGCAGAGATTGCGGTGTAACCTTTGTGGGCAGATTTTTACTGCCCAGGCGCCCGACAATGTGGGCAAAGAAAAATATGATGCCAAATCCGGTGCCATGCTGGCCCTTCTAAAATATGGCAGCGGAGTCCCTTTATACCGCTTGGGCAAACTTCAGGCTAGCCTGGGGATGCCGCTGCCCCCATCGACCCAATGGGAAATCATCGAAAGCGTAGCAGACAAGATTCATCCGGTATATACAGAGTTAGTCCGTCAGGCTGCACAAGGCAAGGTGTTGTACAATGACGACACGACAATGAAAATTTTATCCTTGATAAAAGAAACAGACAAGGCAGCCAAGCGAAAAGGGATGTTCACTTCCGGAATCCTGTCAGAATGTGACGTAGGAAAGATTGCCCTGTTTTTTACCGGCCACAATCATGCTGGAGAAAATTTATCCAGGGTTCTGAAAGAACGGGGATCCAGAGAAGATCGGCCAATACAGATGTGTGATGCTCTGTCCAGGAATCTGCCAAAAGGTTTTGAATCGATATTATGCAATTGTCTCGTGCATGGACGCCGTAACTTTGTCGACGTCATGGACGATTTCCCTGAGGAGTGTGACCATGTAATTGATACAGTGGCTAAAATTTATGAGCACGATCATAAGGTAAGGGAGCAAGGCCTGGACGATGCTCAACGCCTTCAATATCATCAAACCCACAGCGGTCCACTGATGCGGGCGCTTAAAGTATGGCTGGAAGACAAGTTTGAAAACAAAGAAGTAGAACCCAACTCCAGTCTGGGCAAGGCCATATCATATATGTTGAATCACTGGCAGGAATTGACCCGTTTCCTGGAGATCCCTGGAGCACCGCTGGATAATAATCTTTGCGAACAATTGCTGAAAAAGTCGATTCTGCACCGAAAAAATTCATTATTTTATAAAACCGAACACGGTGCCTATATTGGCGACCTGTTCATGAGCCTGATACATACCTGCAACCTGCAAAATATAAATCCCTTTGAATACCTGACCGCACTACAGAAGCACTCTTCCGAGATCTTCCAAAACCCTTCTGACTGGTTGCCGTGGTCATTTGAAAACACAATCGCTAAAAAATCAGGGGAAACAGCTGATAATCTGTAAAACGACCTTTTAGCCAATCCAGTATGTTTTGAGACACATTTTTGCACTGCAAACTATCCCTCATCGCCTTACACACTGTTTTTTTGGATCGGGTCTGTTTTGAATGTTATCTTAATTTTTTTGATTTACACAGGCTTGCCGAAAGGACACAACCATCCCGGGAGATCCTTAAAAGACATTCCCTTCAAAGAAGACCTGATCGATAATACTGCTTTGATTCTGCCCAGGTCTCTTCCGTCAAAGCTTAAACAATTTTTATCAGTCACCAGGAATCGGTTCAGCGAAGTTGACTCTTTAAATCGAGAATACATCCGCTTGAGAATAAAAAAATACAGCACCGGTACCAGCTTGCTTGATTACACCCTTTACATGCCAAAAGCTGCCGGTAAAAGGTTTTGTTTAGACTGGAACTATTCAGGCTCTTCTTTTCAGCCGGTGTTCAAATTGGATGGAGAGCCTGAGCAGACAAGTTCATACACGCTGGGGGCTGATGATAATTTTTATATTGAGTATCAGGCTGCAGGTAAAAGTTGGGTTCTTCGCGATCAGAAGCGGGCTGCAGGTACTTTCATGCAGATCGGTTTTGACACCTTAAGCGCTTCCCAGCTCACCATTGAAAAAGCCAAACAGAAACTACAAACCGTTGATGCCGATACCGTCCTTGATCCATCTACCCACGAAGAATATCTCGGGCTCATGGGGCAGGTCTTATCTGAGACCTTTTTATACCGGTTATATGAAAATGCAAAAAAAACAACCGGCTATTTTTACGGAATACGTTCCTGGGGACTTAGCCCAACGTTTATCTACACCGATTATAATTCTGATGACAACCCTATCCCTACAGATCCGGAGTCCAAATTCTACTATCATCCCCAATGGAATATTGACGCCCAATCATCAGGTTCGTTTATTAAATGGGACAGTTCAGGACAGAAATTCATATCTTATTCTACAGAGACCATGAACGCCCCGATAAACGTAACCCAAAAAAGAATAGCAGGATTTGCCGCCTCATTTAACGAAGGCAGAATTTTTGAAGACTGGATGGATACTCCGGGGGCCAGTACAATCAAAGGCCTGATGATTGCCAACGAAGATCGTGATGATACCGGCAACCATATGGTGGAATTAACAAGCGAAAGCGTTGTTAATGAAACCCATACAACATCATCTTACTTTGAAGATCTTCCTCTTTCCGGTCAACAACCTACATGGTCAACTGGTGCCGCGATAAATGATCTTTATAATATCGAGTATGATGAAGCTTATGACGGGTTTCAATTTAATAATGCTTCAAGGGTGCCTGAAGGCTGGGTCTTGGTTGATCCCAACAACAACTCCTTTCCTTTGGATGCAGATGCAATTGATGGAAATTATGGGGTTTGTGTTTGGGGGGGAGCATACATCACAAGAGGATCAAAATTTGATCTGAAGACGTTTAAATATGCCAGCCTGGGTAATGGGGCTAAGTATAAAGTTGTTGGTTATCGAAGAGATTCCAATGGTAATTTAGCATCTGTTGATGGATATGAAAAAAATTTAACGGCAAATGAAACTCCGCAAATTGCAACTTTTAATTGGACTGATATTCATCAAATTTATATTGTACGAACAACAGCCGCAACTACATTTTATGACCCACTCGTTATTGATAATTTCCAGTATGTCCGTAAAGAATATGTTTCCGATCTTGAAGATGAAACAATAGGATACCTCGGCACCGCAACTGTTTGGAACATTCTCAGTTCACTTGATCAAGGAGACACCGTTATAACACCGGTCCAAATCGTTGAACATGACGGCATGACAGGTAACATCCGTATTGTTTACGGGGCAGATGGAAGCGACCTGTATTCCTTTGGCATGGATAACGGAGGCTCATCTTCACAAGAGACAGAAACAAACGAGTCTTATACTGATACCAGCACCATTTCACTGGATACGGGAACCTTAAGCAGCACAACCCAGACTGACTGGTCCGACACCTACACCATAGAAACCGATGAAACCAGCAGTACCTCCACATTCACCCAGAAAGCTTCGGAAACCATCAACGCAGCTATATCCGCCATTGGTGACCCGATAGACATTGTAAGCGGCGAGTTCTACACGGAAGAAAACCCGGATTTTTTGATCAAGTCCAGGGGGCTTGATTTATCCATTGTCCGCAAATACAAAAGTCAACTGATCTATAACGGTCCCTTTGGTTATGGCTGGACCTGGAACCACGCAGAACGCATCCTGCCCCTGACCGATGGGGATGTCAAGTATTATAACAACGACGGGGATGCCCTGGAACTCACCTCCAACGGGAGCGGGACATATACCTATCCCCAGGGGTCACAGTTTGTTCTGACCATAGAATCCGGGGAATATGTCATCACCCAAAATCGGACCGGCTTAAAATCCTATTTTTCCGCCCAGGGGTATCTGATCAGAAAAGAGGACCGGTTCGGCAACACCCTGACATTTGAATACAACGATCCCGATCACCCCAAGCGGCTTACCCACATAAAAGACGAACTGTTTATAGATGGAGAATCACGGTATCTGGAATTGGTCTACAACACAAACGGCAAAGTCACCAGTGTAACGGATTTTGAGGGCCGGTCCTGTTCCTACCATTACAGTGACATAACTTCCGGAGACGGGCTTGGAGACGATCTAATTGAGTTCAGGGGCCTTGATTACCAATCCGTCCTTGATAATGCAACCCGGTACGAATACCTGTCCGATCAGGAAAATGTATACCTGGATCACAACATGACAAAGTATACGCTGCCGGGCGGGGATTATCTTGAAATCGGGTATTATAAAAACGACCAGACAGCCTACCATACCAATGCCAAAGGCGAAACGTTCAACTTCATGTACAGCAGGTTGAACCGGTATGCCGAAACCTGGAACGAAGAGGGGTATTACCGGAAGGTTTTTTTCAACGAAGCCAATGATGTTATCCGGATCGCCAATGAAGACGGCACCATTGAACAGATGGAGTATGATGAATACGGCCATCACAACAAAATTTCCCATACGGACGGCAACGGCTACACAACCACATTTGATTATTACCCAGACGGCGCAACCGATCCGGAAGCTTATGTCAAAAAACGGAATCTGTATCTCAAAACCGATGCCCTGGGCCGCACCTGGGCTTACCAGTATAATGATACAAATAACGCCCATGCGCCGTCCCAGGTAACAGACCCTGCCGGAAATATCACACAGTTCGAATATAATACCAACGGCAGCCTGTCTAAGAAAATCCAGGCACCGGGATACACGTATGGTGCCGATGGTGATTTGGTAGCAGACTCAAGCGCTGCCGGATTTGAAACCGTATACGACTATGACGATTACGGAAACATCACTAAAATCACAGACCCGTTAGGCCGGTATGAAGAACGGGCATATGATACAAACAGCCTCTATCTTGTGACCCAAAAAGATAAGCTGGGCAACGAAACCCAATACCAGTATTACGAAGACTTCACGGAAAACATGCCCATAGGGGCGGTAAAATCCGTGACGGTTGTATCCGGCACCAATGAATACACCACGACTTATGAGTACGACCAACTGGGCCGGAAAACCAAGGAAACCGACACCCTTAATCAGGCGACCGAATACCAGTATACCCTTGACGGCAAGCTTGAAAAAACAATTAAACCCAACGGTGCCGTAACTCAGCATATCTATGACACGGCCCGGGACATCGTGTCCGGAGCCCAGATTATAGAAACCATAGACCCGCTGGGTAATTCCGTACATTTTTCCTATGACGCCACTGGCAAGCTGGTTAAAAAGCAAGATAAGAACGGGAACATCTTCACCTTTGCCTATGACAAAATGGGCAGCCTTGCCAAGGAGATTGATCCGTTCAGGACCGTCAGGATGTATTCATATGACGGCAACGGCAATAAAACCTCGGTCAAGCTTTATGATCAGGCAGGCGTTCTGCTCAAGAAAACCGGCTTCACCTATAACGCCGCAAACCAACTGGTGAAAAAAACCATTCCCTGCGACTTTGAAGAAGATGGTTGTGAAAAGACAGTCCAATATCAGTACACCCTTGACGGCAAGCTACAGCGCCAGACCATTGTTTTTCCGGAAGGGGACAATTTAGTCACCTGTTATGAATACAATGCCCTGGGCCAATTAATACAGGAAACCAAAGGATACGGAACTGATGACGCCCGGTCCACCCAGTACAGATATGATGCCCTGGGCCGGTTGACCCAGACCCTATTTGCGTTGGGCAATTCTGAAATCCGTGAATACGATGCCAACGGCAATGTGACCGCCGTAAAACTCTATGACCAGTCCGGGACTCTGCTGGAAGAGACTGAAAATATTTATGATGCCCGTAATCTTCTATCTGAAACCGTTAATCCTCTGGGGAACAGCACATACTACACCTATGACGCCTTGAGAAGAAAGACGGGGCAATGGCAGTTCCTGACCGAATCCGGGGATATTATCCAATACCAGTGGATGTATGACAGCGTCGGTAACGTAACTCAGTTGACTGATCCTTTAAATCGGTTAACCCGGCATGGATATGACCTGAACAACCAAAAAACTAAAACCGTTGACGCCCTGGGCCGGACCACTGCATTTGAATACGACCCCAATGGTAATCTGGTGGCCGTCACCTATCCGGACTTGAGCCGGACTGTTACTTATTATGACGCCCTGAACCGGAAAATCGGTGTTGAAGATGAGCTGGGTTATATCCGGACATTTGACTATGATGAAGACGCTAACCTGGTGGCCCATCTGGATGCCCGGAAAGGGATCACCACCTTTGAATATGATGCCGCCAACCGGTTGAAAAGAAAAACCAATGCCTTGGGATATACTGAAGAGACCGAATACGACCCGGCAGGCCGGGTGATTCAGACAACAGACGCCAGAGGAATTATAACCCTGCTTTCATATGATGCCCCGGGTAACCTGATCAGCCGGACCCAGGCTTTCGGCACAGATGATCAGACCGTTACTCGGTTTGAATATGACCTCAACAACCGGAAAACCAGGGAGATCCATGAAACAGCCGAAGGGGACCGGATTACGGCATTCGAGTATGACGACCGGGGCTTGCTGACCCACAGGAAAAACGGATTCCATACAGGTTCCTCGGAAATCTGGGAATATGAATATGACAAAGCCGGGCAACTGGTGGCAACCACTGACCCCAACGGCAATACCACCCAGGTGTTCTATGATGCCGTTGGCCGCAAAAAAGCCCAGACCCAGGCCCAGGGCCTGGTGAAATATTACTGGGAGTATGACCTGGCCGGCAACACCATCCTTGAAACAAAACCCGAGGGAGAGGAGATCCGAAACGCCTATGATGCCCTCAACCGCCTGGTTCTGGAAACCAGGGGGACAGACCAACGTCGGTTTGAGTATGACAGCCGGGGCCGTCTTACCCGGGAAGAGAACTTTAACGGGGATGCCACGCAATATCAATATGATTTAGCCGGCAGAATGACCCAAAAAACAGAAGCATCCGGTACGGTCGATGAAGCCGTAAGCACGTATGAATATGATGAAAACGGCAACTTGGTCGCCATCACTAATCCTTTGTTTAAAACTGTGTCCTTTGAATATGATGCACTGAATCAGCGAATTACTGAAACCGACAGTGACGGGGATTCAAAAACCATCAATTATGATGGAAACGGCAATATCCTGGCCATTGAAAAAAGGGACGGCACAGACATAGAGTTTGTCTGGGATAACCTGAACCGGAAGATTGAGGTAATAGCTGACAGCTCCACTAAGCAAACCTTTGGTTATGACGAGTTTTCCAGGCTGGTTACTGCAACTGACAGCACCCGCACAAACTCCTTCGCCTACAACGACTACGGGCGTCTGGCAACAGAAACCCAAGGGTCTTATGAAGTTGCAAAACTCTACGATGCAAACGGCAACAAAACCCAAATTACCTATCCTTCTGGCCGAGTTGTTGATAAAACCTACAATCAAAACGATGCCCTGTTAAAAATTTTATACCAGGGCAGTTCCATTGCCGATTTTACCCATGACCGGAACGACCGGTTGACAGCCGTATCCTACGGAAACGGGACTGGCCTTACCCTGTCTTACGATAACCGGGAACGTGAAATCTCAAGGTCTGGGTCTCTCTTCACCCAGGAAACAGGATACGACGCCCAAGGCAACATCTTAAATGAAACGTCCTCCCTGAACGGCACCGTCTTGACAAAGGATTACACCTACGACCATCTGGACAGGTTGGTTGACGATACCGCTTCAACAACCTGGGATTATGACGGAGTAGACAACTGGCTGGCAACCAACCAGAACGGTGTGGTTGAAACCAGAATTCCTAATGATGATAATGAATACACGTCCGTTGACGGTGTTGCTTATACTTATGATGACAACGGCAACTTGGCTTCGGACGGCGTAAAAAATTACTTCTACGACTGGGCAGACCGACTTGTCCAGGTAGAAGAAGGCGGCCAGGTTCTGGCTGCGTACACTTATGATGCGCTAAACCGCAGAGTCACAAAAACAGCTGACGGTCTGACCACCACCTTTGTTTATGATCAATCAGATGTCATTGAAGAGTATACGGATGGGGTATTCAGCCGGGCGGTTGTTTATGGAAATACCATTGATGACCCGATTCTTTTGGAGACCGGCAGTCAGTTTTATTATTATGTTGCCAGCCGCCAGGGAAGTATCCAGGCGATTGTTGATGACACCGGTGCCTTGGTGGAATCGTATGAATTCAGTCCGTTTGGCCTGATGGCCATTTATGACAGCCAGGAACAGGACATAACGGCAACCGGGTCCACCATCGGCAATCCGTTCGGATACACCGGCAGAAGATGGGATATTGAATCCGGGCTGTGGTATTACCGGAACCGGACGTATTCTGCTGAGTTGGGCAGGTTCCTACAGCGGGACCCTGCCGGGTATGTGGATGGGCTTAATCTTTATGCGTACTGCCTCGATAATCCTCTAAGGTATACCGATCCTGATGGATTGATGGTACGAGCGACGTATGATTACGCTAGTACCGAACTGATTGATTGGATTACGCCTAACACTGCTGAAGCAGGTGATTTTATAAAAATAGATCCGATTAGCGGTATTGCATATTTTGATAAATATGATGACCTATTTGAAAATAATGATGAGATTGAATTAGGGGCTGGTGGAAGTAACGGTTCAAAGAGCACAAGGAAACAAGCGTTTAACCAAGCTAAACGAGATGCAGGAATTCCTACTTCACGACAACCCATAAAGACAAATAAAGTTGATATGACTGACGCCAGCGGAAAGGTGGTGTTGGGCTCAAATTATAAGCCAATGAAAACAAATGAATACGTTTATAAAACCAAAGACGGAAAAACTGTTGTGATACAGGATCACAAACAAGGACATACTTTTCCTGATGGTGGAACTGAATCATCACACTTTAATGTGAGACCTATTGAAAACACTCGAACTGGTAAAGTAGAAGGAACACAATCTCATTATTATTTTGATTAATAAAAGGAACGAAAAAAAATGATTTGGAAGCATATTGATAATTCAATTGCAATTTTGAATATGTATAAAAATGCACCAGAATTAAAAACGGTTAGAATTAAGGAATTCAACCTCTCGGAGAATGGACCAACAGCCATAATGAAATTCGATTTTAATTCTTTGCCTGACTTACCACCCAAAAAATGGCTGAGAGAAAAATACAATGCAGTACATATTGAACTAAATTTTTCTGGAATCGAGAATCTTACCTTAAAAGGATGGGATACTAATAATATCGCTTCCATATCAATAGATAAAAGTTTTGATAGCCAGAAGAAAGTTACTATTGCTAATGATAACTTTCATATAAGCTTATTATGCATAGCGATCTCAATCGATAAAATTAGCCCATATTTGAATGGATGATGTTATGCTAATTGATGAAAATTTATGTTTGAGTTTACGATTGCTCATCACAGTTGTCTTCAAATATATTTAGGTCATCATCCCTCAAGCTATCGTATCCATATGCATCAATAAAATCATCCGCCGATATACCGGCCTGGCGGATGGCACTTTTAAGGACTCCGACGGCAAGGGCTTTATGTTTTGGGATTACACAGCCCTTGTTGTCGCCTTTACAGGTCTTGAATTGTCAGTTTTTCAAAACCTTAAACCTTAAATTTCTGTAAAAACAGATAGAGTGAATCTAAAAGATTATCTATAAAAATAGCAGATTAAGAACTACTTTGCCGCTCAGAGCAGCTTCGCTTCCACTACTCCAAATTTGATGAAAAATCTTTTATGATTGTAGTAACGCATAATGTGAGCCCGGTTTGAGTTATTCCGAGCCCGAATCAATTATTCCGAGCCTATTAACGTATAATGTGAGCCCAGCTTACCTCGTAGTAACGTATAATCAGAGCCCAAAATCGGAATTATTCCGAGCCCTGGGCGTTTTTATTCCGAGCCGCTACAATTAGAAGTACTTTTTGAGACAGTTTGAAATAGCAGAAGACCCAACAAAACCCTATTTCACAAAGATAAAATTTCTAAAGGACCGGAGGTGGACCGGGAAAACAAAAAGGATTTCGGGGCAATCCCTGAAATCCTTGTGTTGTATGGTGATCCCACCGGGAATCGAACCCGGGTTTCCGGCGTGAGAGGCCGGTTTCTATATTTTACCTCGATTTTTATACACTTACCAAAACACCTTATTTAAAGCATCTTTTAGCATTTCCATTTTTCTTGACTTCCTTAAATTTACCTTGATATACTCCCAAAAGGTTGGAAATAGGGTTGGAAAATTTGAAATCCAACTTTTCACCCAAAATGGTCCGAAAAAGCCGGGGAGCATCAAATGTCAAAACGATTTAAAACCAAGTACCCAGGGGTTTACTACCGCGAGTCCAAAAGGATTGGCGGGGTTGGAATCGAAAAAGTTTACTATATTGTCTTCAAAAAAGACGGAAAAGTGATCGAAGAAAAGGTCGGAAGACAATATGTTGACGATTTGACACCTGCAAAAGTTGGAAAAATTCGTGCAGAAAGGATTGAGGGGAAACGCCTGTCCAGAAAGGCGTTAAGAGAACAAGCCGAGGCAAAAAAAGCAGAAAAAGATGGAAAATATACAATAGACAAACTATGGAGGGAGTACAGCCTCAACCGCCACCCGGGCAAGGGGCTTGATGTGGACACAAATCGTTACCAGAATTATATCCAACCTATCTTTGGTGATAAAGAGCCCCGGGAACTGGTTAAACTGGATGTTGACCGGGTAAGGATCAACCTGCTCAAAAAGAAATCCCCACAAACGGTAAAGCATATTTTGAACCTGTTTACATGGATCATCAACTATGGTGTAAAAAACAATCTATGTGCCGGTGTTTCCTTCCATATTCAAAAACCAACCGTTAACAACGAAAAAACCGAAGACCTGAGCCCGGAACAATTATCAAACCTTCTTTCAGCAATTGAGGCGGACCCGAGCACCGCTGTGGGAAATATGATGAAAATGGCCCTATATTCCGGCATGAGACGTGGCGAACTTTTCAATCTAAAATGGGACGATGTTAATTTTGACACCGGTTTTATTTGGATTCGTGATCCCAAAGGAGGGAAAGATCAAAAAATCCCGATGAACGATATGGCCCGGGGGATTTTGGAAAGTATTCCCAGAACTAAAAGCCCTTATGTTTTCTTTGGGAAAGATGGCAAGAAACGAGTCACCTTGGGACGAATCGGAAAAAGAATCCGTGAGGCTGCTGGCTTGCCCAAAGATTTTAGACCGATGCACGGTTTAAGACATACATACGCCTCAATGCTGGCCAGTTCCGGGCAAGTTGACATGTATGTTCTCCAAAAACTTATGACGCATAAATCCCCCAGCATGACACAACGCTATGCCCATCTTCGGGATGATGCCCTAAAGAATGGCGCCGGCCAGATAGATGATATTTTCAAAAAACAGGCTGAGGGCACCCAAGAAAAGAAAATTGTAAACATCCAGAACAAAAAATAAATGGAGATATATCCCTGATGGAAAGCGATTCCAACATATTGATTTACGAAGGGGCGGATGGGAATGTAAAAGTTGATGTCCGGATTCAAGATGAAACCGTTTGGCTTACCCAAAAAATGATAGCGGATCTTTTTCAGAGTAGCAAACAGAATGTCAGCCATCATATTAATGCAATATATGAAGAGGGAGAATTGTTACCTGAAGCAACTGTCAAAAAATATTTGACAGTTCAAAACGAAGGCCAGAGAAGGGTTAAGCGCGAATTAGACTATTACAATCTGGATATGATTTTATCAGTTGGATACCGCATTAAAAGCCATCTGGCTACACAATTTCGCATTTGGGCCACCCAACGGTTAAAAGAATACATCATCAAGGGTTTTACCTTGAACGATGAGCGGTTTAAAACCGGATCTTCCATGGATTATTTTACAGAGCTTCAAGAGCGTATCCGGGAAATCCGCCTCTCAGAGCGGTTCTTTTATCAGAAAATCAAGGATATTTATACCACAAGCATTGACTATGACCCCAGGGATGAAAAGACAGTCCTATTTTTCCAAACGGTTCAGAATAAATTGCTATGGGCCATAAACAAACAAACGGCAGCAGAACTTGTTTTTAGGCGCGCAGATGCATCGTTACCACTTATGGGTATGCAGTCTTTTGACAAAAAAGGAAGTGGATCCGTCACAAAAAAAGATGTCAGTATTGCTAAAAATTACTTGGATGAAGACGAAATGAAACTCCTGGGCCTGCTGGTGGAACAATACCTTGCCTTTGCTGAAACCATGGCCCAGCAGCAAACGCCTATGTACATGAAAGACTGGATTCAAAGGTTGGACGCCATAATTCAATTAAACGGACGGGAACTGCTTACCCATGCTGGTAAAATTAGTCGTGCTGTGGCCGATGAAAGAGCCGCCCTTGAATATCAAAAATATCGCCAAGATAGGAAAAAGCTCAAACGAGAAGAGAACCTAAAAGAATTGGAGAGAGATATCAAACAACTCTCCCAGAAAAAGAACAAAAAATAGCAATTCGTATTTCCCCGGGATAGGGTCCGGCTGATCACCGGTTCCGAACAGGCGGTTTCCTGGCCGCCTTTCCTGGGGACTTTTAACCAGGATCATTACAGGAGATGGTATGTTAAAACTACTAACCCAAAACGGTATTGAAGCAGCAGTTCTCAGTGAAGATCGCACTCTCTAACAAATTGGCATTTCGGGCAATGAGTCCTATTGATTTTCGTAATGTCTTTTGCAAATTTGCTATGGAATTAAAGCCCGAATTGATCATATAACCTTCTACTTACGCCAAACACTATTGTTTTAATTTTCAATATATCACACCTGAATGCAAAATATTTATAACCTATTGAAAAATCCGGAGAGAACATCTGAATATTTACCCGGAAAACAAAGTTTTCAAATGACAATCGAAAGATATGTGGTTGCTGACGAATTGAACCCTATATCCGCCAAAGCCCCAGACAAGTTTTCACCTTTTGCTCTTTTGGACTATATAAAACAAGCCAAGTATAGCATCCCACCATGCTTTGATTTCAGAAAAACATGCAAGGCTTCCGGGGAAACGGTTTATCGTTGGGCCGATGAAGAACAGTTAGGCTCGAACGAGACAACAGTCATCGGGAGTACAGATGAGATTAACAGAGAAGCACAAGATATCACTAAAAAAGAAATTGATTACTCCCTTAAAACCAAATCAGAACAAGCTCTTTTGGCGCATGCGTGGAGCAAGTCAGGAATGACAGCGGATGAGATAATTGAGCGACTGTATAAAAAAGAGTATGAAAGTGGCTGTGTCGAAAAAGAGTCCTTAAAAAGAAAACTTCGAAGATTGAAAGAGGGGTTCCCACAACAGTAATCTTTTTACCCATCATATCTTTCCTTACCCGGACAAATGTCCGCCCCGGACAGGACTGTCCGCCCTTCAAAAAAAATAATCGTCTTTTATAGTTTTTCATAACTAATTGATTTTTAAATTATTTTCATTTAAAGAAAGCAAAAAAAACACTTGCTTGTCCGCCAGGGCGGACAGGTATCCTTTTCTTAGTGCAAGTATTTCTAAGTACAAAACATTAAGCAAAAGGATATCAAAGATGTCAAACACTGTGGATACCCCCACCATCTCCTGCAACGTATCAAACAATATCACAGATATCATTAAATCCCTTGGCCTACCCAATCGCCTCATGACAGATGTCGAGGTCGCGGAAATAAAAAAATGTTCAGTTCAGACATTGAGAAATGATCGCCATCTTAGACGCGGCCTGCCCTACATTAAGACGGGGAGATCTATCCGGTACACACCCGCTGATGTCGCCGCTGATATTTTGGCAAATCGTATTGACCCCGAGGCCGCGTAGTGTCCCCCCCAGAAACACTAAAAGCGCCCTGCCAGGCGCTCTCAGAAAGGAACTTTCAAGTGTATTCAAAAAATAACACCCAACCTTTAAATTGTCAATTCGAGACCCAGGCTATGGTTAAAGGCCAGGGATTTTCTTATGAACCATCTATGATTACCGTCGAAATTGCGAAATCAACCGGCAAACGACATGACCATATAATGAGAGATACGAAAGTGATGCTGACCGATTTATACGGCGAAAAATCACTCCCCAGATTTGGGGAGTCGTATGTTGCAGAGAATGGCCAAACATATCCTTGCTATCGTTTGCCCAAAAAAGAGGTCATGGTATTGATAACTGGGTATTCCATCCCGCTCAGAATGAAAATCATCACCCGCCTTGAAGAGTTGGAAAAAAGAGCCGGTGACCCCATGGCCGCCCTTAATGATCCTGCAGTTCTGCGGCAAATCCTTCTTGGATGCACTGAAAAAGTGTTGGCGTTGGAAGAAACGGTCAAAGAACAGGCGCCCAAAGCTGCCGCCCTGGATCGAATCGCTACCGCTGACGGCTCCATGAATATCACATCCGCAGCCAAGCACCTCCAGGTCCGGCCCAAAGACCTATTCAGGTGGTTATCTGAAAACAAATGGATCTATCGCCGCAATGGAAACAAAAGCTATCTGGCTTATCAAAATCGAATCCAACAGGGCGTTATGAAGCATAAGGTCACCAGCTATATTAACGGAGATGGCGCTGAACAGATTCATGAACAGGCCCGGCTGACGCCCAAAGGCATCACAAAACTGGCTGAGACGTTTGAAACATCGGAAATTTAGATGGACAGAGGCTGGTTCAAAATATATCGCCGCTTAACAGAGTCTGATTTCTGGACTTCTGAGCCCTTTACTAAGCCCCAGGCGTGGATTGATCTTATCGCGTTGGCAAATCATAAGCCTGGAACCGTTTGGATAAGGGGCGTCGAAGTCCCTGTAAAAAGAGGCCAAACGGCCCGTTCTGAGCTGACCTTAGCCAAGAGATGGAAGTGGTCAAGAAAGAAGGTACGAAACTTTTTGAAATGGCTCGAAAAGGGACAGCAAATAGAACAGCAAAAATCAAACGTAACATCTTTAATTTGCATCATAAATTATAATAGCTACCAGGCTGAGGGGATAACAAGTGGAACATCAGAGGGTACAACAGAAGAACACCAAAAGAACACCAAAGGGTACACAAATAAGAATAATAAGAATAATAAGAATGAAAAGAATATAACTACATATACGTCAAATTCGGGTTCCCCGAAGCTCGACTTTTCAATGTTGACCAACCAAATTTTTGAATTCTGGAAAAAAGAACTCAACCATCCCAGGGCCAAGCTGGATCAAAAAAGAAAACAAAAGATTCATGCCAGGCTTAAAGACGGCTATTCCCTTGATGATATCAAAACGGCCATATCCGGTTGCAAGGCTTCACCTTATCACCAAGGCGAAAATACCACTGGAGCCATATACGACGATATTGAACTGATCTGCCGGGATGGCAAGCACATCGATCAGTTCATCAAGTTGGCCCAGACCCCCAATGCAAAATTGATATCCCCAAAGGGTAGGCAGGCAATGCAGAACGGCCAGGCATGGCTGGCAATGAGAGAGAAAGGACGTGAAAATGGAAAATAAAGAACGTGAAATAAAGTTTTCGGAACTTCTTTCCGGGGTTTCAGAGATGTATGGCCAAAGCCCATCCCCTGCAGTTTTTGAAATTTGGTTCAACACCCTTAAGCGGTTCGACTTTGAATCCATAAGCAGGGCCTTTTCCGTTCACATTCAAGACCCGGATCATGGCAAATTCATGCCCCGTCCTTCAGATATTGTCAGGATAATTGAGGGCAGTGGCCAGGACTCAGCTTTCCAGGCCTGGACAAAATT
Source organism: uncultured Desulfobacter sp. (assembly GCF_963666675.1). Taxonomy (NCBI): domain Bacteria; kingdom Pseudomonadati; phylum Thermodesulfobacteriota; class Desulfobacteria; order Desulfobacterales; family Desulfobacteraceae; genus Desulfobacter; species uncultured Desulfobacter sp. Next base: position 5,096,810 of record NZ_OY762929.1, read on the forward strand.
TGAAAAGGCCCTGGGTATGATTGGAACTTATGAGACTGTCATCTTTGATGATCCTATCATTCATCGGGTTGTTCAGGATATAGGCGGATGGACCCGGCAAGGCCAGGTCACGGAAAAGGAAAAGCCTTATGTTAAAAACGAATTCATCCGCCGCTATCAAGAAATTAAATCTCGTGGAGTTATACCGGAATATCCACAGAAGCTTACCGGAATATCAGAAGGCCATAACCGCTTAAGTGGGTTCCTGGACATGATCCCAGAGCCGGTCCTTATTGGAAATCAGACAAAAGCCAAGGCCGTTTTCCTTGGTGGAACTTCCAACCCATCACTTCAAATATCTTTTAACATCGACCCGGGAATTAACGGGCAAATAAAATGCTTACCCCAAAAAATAGAGGAGTTGAATTATGGAGGGGAGCAATAAAACAGGTATTTCCAGATGAGAAACAGCGAACATCCATAATCATTACGACGAGGTAGAATGAAGGTCAAAAAAATTGCGGTCAACGAGGATGGCCGCAGGATAGGAGAAAGTCACCCTATGGCAAAGCTCACGGATTGTGAGGTTGAGCGCTTAAGACAAATTAGGGAAGAATCGGGCATGACATACAGGGAACTCGCTAAAAAGTTTGGCATCTCTTACAGCTCTGTTCAGAAAATCTGTACTTATCTACGGCGGGCTGAATGGTCTGTTCGGTATAAGCTGGTTCCGATTTTGACAAAGAATGAAAGAAAGGTGAAGGTTTATGGGCGCGGTAAAGAATAAGCACAAAGCAAAGCTGCTTGGATACTTAAGCGATCCTGATAACGAATGGCTTGCAAGAGCGGGGATGGCAGTAACCGTATGCGGATACAAGAAAGGACAATCAATTTACCGCGTTTTTAGCCCGGCTGAATTAGACGAAATTGAACGCGAAGCCCTTGAATTGAGAAAGCAAAGAACAGCAGGGAGGCGGGCAAAGGTTTATGACGCGATGTATCAAAGCGCTATCGGTGGGGATGTCCAGGCAATGAAAGCTTATCTGGATCGAACGGAAGGCCCGGTTGTAAAGAAAACCGAAGTATCCGGCCCGGACGGCGGCCCCATCGAAATGACGGATACCGAACGGGCTGCAAAACTTGCGGCTATTCTTGAAAAAGCCCGGCGTCGGGCTGGTTTGGAAAAAGAAGAATAAAATATTAAGTGAATTGGAGAAAATTATGCCAACAGTCCCAGTATTAACCGCCCCGCAGGTCCAGCAACAGACAACCCCACAAGTTAGGATGGCCGCCCCTCAGTATGTAAGGCCAAGTTATAGCCCGATCCAAGCCGGCTCATTTCACCAACAGCAGGACATAGCCGGGGATATATCCGATGCCATGAAGTCATTGGGTTCAGGTGTTGGTCAAATCATAGACGCTATGCAGAAAGAGCAGGACGAAGCAGATCAGCTTCGGGTTGACGACGCCCTGAATAAAGCCAAAGAAGAATCTTTGCGGCTCCAGTTTGGTGACGGCACAGATGATGGGGAAAAGGGGTTCTCAAATCAGAAGGGAATTAAAGCATTAGAGCGGCCAGAAGACAAACCATTAGCGGACGAGTATGCAGAGAAACTGCAAAAGAAAATTGACGAACTGTCTGACGGACTGGGAAACGATCAACAGCGCGAATTATTTAAACGGTTTGCCAATGATATAAAGACGTCTCTTTATGGCAAAGCCTTGGGCCATGAGGCGGAGGAATCAAAAAATTATGCTCTGAGTGTATCAGAGGGCATTCAATCCACAGCCATGCAGGACATTGCCAAGAACTGGAACAGCCCCGGCGATATTGACGCTGCTGTCAGGCGGATACAGGCCGAGACTTACCGACAGGCTAAACTACTCGGGAAGTCTGCCGAGTGGCAGCAGGCCACAGCCAGAAATCTCACCAGCGGTGCCCACAAACTGGCAGCCATGACAGCCCTTGAAAATAATGACCCTGTTTATGCCAAGGCCTATCTTAATAAATACAGCAAACAGATGAATGCCGACGATTTAGCAGGCGTTCAGAAAGTGCTGACCAAAGAGATTGATATCAGAGCAGCAACCCAGGCCGCAAATGATATCTTGCAGTCTAAACCCATGCAGGTTGGTGATGCTTCCAGGGCCTTTAATATTCTCATTGATGCCGAATCCGGTGGTCGGCAACTGGATAAAAAAGGAAAGCCGCTTACCTCTTCAAAGGGTGCAATAGGGATTGCCCAGGTGATGCCCGAAACGGCCAAAGAAGCGGCTAAGCTTGCTGGCCTGCCATGGGACGAAGATAAGTACAAAACGAATGAAGCCTATAACAAAGCCCTTGGCATGGCGTATTTCCAAAAGCAGTGGCAAAATTTCGGGGATCTTGCCAAGGCTTATGCCGCTTATAATGCTGGCCCCGGCGCCCTGCAAAAAGCTGTTACACAGGCGAACAAAGAAGGAAAACACTGGCTATCATATCTCCCGGAAGAGACCCGGAATTATGTGACCAAAAACATGGCTGCATTCGACGGCGGCAAAGGTGGAGTAGATAGGCCTACCCTTGAAGAACTTGACAAGGCCTTGCTGAACGACCCCAGGATTGCAAACAACCCGGAGCGGTTGAAGATGGCCAGGACGGAACTCCAACGGCAATATAAGATGCGGACAGACGCCATCAAGCGTCAGGAGGAAGATTCTTATCATAAAGCCCTGGATATGCTGTTTCAAAACGGCGGGAATTTTGCCGGGCTGCCGGTTGATGTTAGGTCCAAAATTCCGGCGGAAAAAAGGTTAAAGCTGATTAGTGATGCTGCAAATATCGCAAAAGGACAGCCCATAAAAAATGATTCTATGGTGTGGGCGCAGATAATGTCTATGCCTCAAGAAGAATTGGCGGCCATGACCCCCAAGGCTTTCCACAATGAGTTCAGAGCACTCCTGGACGATTCTCACTTAGAAAAAGGCTATTCTATGATTGCTGCAGCCAAAAGCGCAGCAGAGAAAGCAGAAAATGCTGAACCAAAACACTTGGAAATTTTATCAACCGCACAGCGTGTTAAACAGGCTGCTCAAAAAAATGGAATACTGCCCTATAAAAAAGCCCCGAACAAAACAGAGGCAACTAATTTTTGCAGATTCCAAGACACCATTGATCAACGATTGCGGGCATTTGAAGCCACACAATTGCAAGGGAAACGCAAAGCCAATTCTGATGAGCTTCAAAAAATCATAGATGAAGTCATTATGGACAAGGTCTCTTTGTCCAAGGATTGGTGGCTTGATCCAAAAGGGAAAGTGATGGGCGCGTTATCCGAGGACGACAAAAAAGCCGCTTATGTTCTTGTCGGAGAGAAGGAGGTCTACCTGTCAAGCATCCCGGATAAGTGGCGGAACCTAATAATTGATGCATTAAAAAAGAAAAACCTGCCTGTGACGGAGCAAGAGATTGCTGAATTGTGGGTTGAGAAAGGAGAACCAAAATGACAACAAACCCTTTCCTTGAGATGTTGGACAAAAAATATCCAGATAAGTTAAACGCAAAATCGCAGGACCCGGAAATAAACCCGTTCCTTGAAATGCTGGACAAAAAATACCCAGAGCAGGATCAAAACAGAGTTTCCGCAAATGCATGGACGACCAAGGCAAAACCAGCATCACAAACGGCAAATGATTTAGCTCTATCACAGTCAACAGGGCTTGAAATAGGCCTTGTTGAAAGAAATCGGGACCGGGTTCTTACTGACACTAACGCCGATAGACTACAGGACCTTACAAAAGACAGGAATGTGTTATCCAGGTTTATGAAGGACCCCATAAACCTGGCCTTGTCACAGGACGATGTTGAAAAATTGGCGTCTCTTGAAGATTTCTTCCAGGGTAAACAGGAGCCCCCTTTCAAAGAATATTCTGTCGGGCTGTACGGAACGGACAAGGCCAGGCTTTACCGGTTGAAGTCTGAAGGTCTGGCACGTGGATTGGACCCGATTACAGCCGAACGAGAAGCTGTATTAAGGTCCGTGGCTTATCTGAAAGAACGATCAGAAGCGGTAACGAAACCCGCAATCGGAACCGCAAAATCATCAGTTAAAGCCGTAGCAAAACTTCTGCCGATGACAGCACAGACGGGGTTTTCCATTCTTGGGTCTGCCGCCGGCGTGATAGACGAAGCCACTAAATCTCTGGAAGGATGGGGGATGGGTCAGCGTGGTGGATATTTCGGCGCGCTCCGGGATTCGTCCTTTGATGTTGCCACATGGCTTCAGAAAAACGTGGTTCAATCTGATTTACTCAGCCTGCCGAAAGAGTTACAGAAGCCGTTGATTGATAATCCAGAATTGCTCCTGAACCCTGAATGGCTGGTCAGCAATATAGGGGATGCTGCCGGATCTATGGCAATAATGATCGGGACAGCCATAGCCAGTGGTGGAGGTTCGGAAACAGCATCGTTTCTCGGCGGGACCATGGAAGGGTCTGATCTGTACCGGGAGCTGATTCAGGACGGTGTTGACGAGACAAGTTCTATGTATGCGTCTATGGCGTTTGGATATGTGGTTACCCGTCTTGAAAAAATTGGACTTGACCGGATACTGGGGAAAGAGCGGGTAAATTCTGCCGGGAAAGCCTTGGTCAAATCTTTGATATCCGGGTTGGTGGAGGGAGGAACAGAGTATCTCGAAGAACCGTTTCAAGGTTTCATTGGGGCTATGGCCAAAACAGATGGGGATTTATCGAAATCCTTTGACGCTTTTCTGAAAGGGTTTAAAAACGTCGATGTGATCCCAGGGGCAATGCTGACAGGTGGAAGTATGGCTTTCGTAGGCCGGTACAGACAGGAACTTGCCACATCCAAAGCGGCAGAAGAAAACAAACAGTTCTTCCAGGCCATAAATCAGAAGGTAGAAGGCATCCAACTAAGGAGCCTGGCCCCGGATAGATTCAAGGTATACGCCCAACAGATCCAGGAAATGGAGTCTGTGCCGGAATCCGTTTTCATACCAGTGGATCAACTCCAGGCAGCTATGGGGTCAGAAGCTGATTTTATGGACTTTCTCGACTCTGCCGGGCTTATGGACCAACTTGCCACGGCTCAAGCTGAAAAAGGGGATATTGAAATTCCCATGAGCGAATTTTTAGCCCGTATTGCCGGTACAGATGCGGCCTTAAAGCTTGAGAACGATTTTCGTTTCTCCCCGAACCAAATGACTCCACGTGAGGCGACAGAATGGAAACAGCGGCATGAAGAGGTATTTGCCGCAGACATTGAACGGGCTGTTCATGCTGCAGAGTCTATGGCCATTGAGATAGGCGAAGCCACAGAGGTGATGAACCACCTTAATAATGCAATAACCGCTGTGGGTCTTGACTCGCAGGTAGCAGATGCTAATGCCGCTATATGGGCGGCACGGGCTCAGGTGGCGGCCCAAGGGTTTAGCGCAGCCGGGCAGCCCATGACGCCCATGCAATGGCTTGAAGGCAAAAATTTGGTGATACGCAACGATGTCAATGGGGCTGAGGTTGCCTTGAATGGGCGGGCCATGGCGGATTCTGACGGAGTACAGTATGACCAGGCCTGGGGAATAAACCATGAAAATGGGCACACAACACAGAGCGATAGCAGAAATGTAAACACAGGTATTCTGAACCAGGATACAGGAAACCGTGGGCAGGTAGAGTTCTCCCAAAACCAGACACTTATCACTCTGTTTGAATCCGCCAATAAATCCACATTTGCCCACGAATCCGGCCATATTTTTTTTGAAGACCTGCAGACCCTTGCATCTTTTCCAAACGCCCCAGAACAAATCAAAAAAGACTGGTCCGCTATTGTGGAATATCTTGGGGTTGAAGGCGACATTACAACTGAGCAGCATGAAAAATTTGCCAGATCATTTGAAGCCTATCTTAGAGAAGGCAAGGCGCCGTCCCAGGATCTGCAATCTGCTTTCAGGCAGTTCAAGGCATGGCTGACCAAGCTGTACAAAACCATCCTAAAGTTGGACGCACCCATAAATGATGAGATCCGGAGCGTAATGGACCGCATGCTGGCCACTGAAGAGATGATAAACGATGCATCTGAACAGATCGAGGGAGCCCATGTATACAGGACTGCGGAAGAGGCGGGTATGACCGAAGAGGGATTTGCCGAATATCTTGCCGCCTACGCCAAATCCAAAGAAACGGCAAAAGAGATTCTACTCAAAGACCTGTATAAAGACATTGAGAATAGAAACAAGCAGTTTTACCGAGATAAGCGTGATGATATCTTTAAGTCTGTAGTCGAGGATCTTTACGATAAACCCGAATACAAAGCCCTGTTTTATCTTCAGAACGGGTATCTGCCACAGGACAGGGAAAATCCGCCGGAAGCTGCCCGGGTTCCGTTAAATACCGACGCCATTATTGAGTTAGGGTATGACCCGGCGAAACTGTCAAAATCGGTTCCCCCCATCTATTCGCGGTCGGAGGGTAGTCTTCACCCTGATGTCATGGCCGACTTGATGGGGTTTTCGTCAGGTCAAGCCCTTCTCCACTCGTTAACAGGTCTTGAGCCTATAAAGAAGGCAGCAACTCGGATCACTAATCAACGAATGGATGAATATAAAGATATTCTTTCCAGCGATACGATTAAGACCCAGGCGCTTGAAGCTATTGAAAACGAGGCCCGCGTGGATCTGCTGATTCTGGAACGTGATATTGCCGAAGCGGCTAAACGCAAAGAGATAAATCGGGTCAATTTTGCCCAAAGAGCCAGAGAAGCTGCAGAAAAATCACGGGCTATACGGGTTGCGGCCAGGGCCGCTATCGGTCGAATGAAGACCACGGAAGCCGTTAAAGTTAGTAGGCACCAGCAAGCTGAACGAAAGGCCGGGAGGGAAGCAATAGAAGCGGCTAAGAAAGGTGATATGGAGAAGGTGAAGGCGCTTAAGGAACGTCAAACCATAGCCGCGGCTCTTGCATCGGAAGCGGCAAAGGCCGGGAGGGAAATTGACACTTCTCTACGGTATCTTAAAAAATTTAACAGCCCAGGAACACGGAAAAATCTTGCCAGGGAATACCTTGATCAAATTGATAACCTGCTGGAAGGATATGAGTTCAAAAAATCCACCACCCTGAAAGAACTGGGTAGGCGAGAAGGTTTGGCAGACTTTATCGCTAAGCAATCAGTCCAAGGTTTTGCACCCAATATCCCAACCGAAATCCAAAATAAGATGGATAAAATATCCTACAAAGAACTCACTCTTGATGAGTTCATAGATTTAAAAAACGCCGTCAAAAGCATTGAAACTATTGCCAGATTGAAACAGACGCTTTTAACCTCCCGGGATAAGCGCACTTTCAAGGAAAAGGTTGAACAGCTAAAAGATGCAACCATTGACGCTTTTGGAGATAAACTCGGGCCTGAATTCATCCCCCGGGAGCTGGAGGGTAAAAAATCGTGGCTTGCATCCATTGATGCGGACCTATCCAAGGTTGAATTCATGATGAATGTCTTAGATGGCGGACGGATGACAGGGGCGTGGTGGGAGGCCATATATCGGCCAGTCAATGACGGTGTTAACCAAAAATCCGCCATGTTTGAGAAAATCACAAAAGATCTGTTTAATACCCCCGGTAAGCTGTTCGGCGCATACTCAGGCAAGGAGCTTTCCCAGATGCGGTCTAAAAAGATTTTTATCAAAGAAATCGGGTATTCTTTAACAAAAGAGCAGATCATTGCCGTGGCCCTGAACCGTGGCAACGGACATAACTGGACCGCACTTTGGGAGGGAGAACAATGGACACCTAAAACCGCCGAATCCGTGTTGTCATACCTGGACGAACGCGACTGGCAATTTGTTGAAGATAGCTGGATCTACATCGATACATTTTGGCCTCAGATTGCGGCATTATATAAAAAATTAACCGGGGTTGTTCCTGAAAAAGTCCAGGGCGAGCCATTTGTCAACCCTCTGGGCAGAGAGATGAAAGGGGGATATTACCCCTTGGTGGCAGACCATGAATTAAACGTTCGTGCCGGCCAAAGAGAAGATGCCAAGAATGTCCAAGAAATGTTTGGCGGTGGAGGTTTTCGGCCATCCACTCGAAACGGGCACATCGAAAAAAGAAAGGGTTTTGGGGGACAGCGGGTCTCATTCTCCCTAAATGTATTGGTCAGGCATTTGGACCAGGTGTCTCAAGATTTATGTTTGCGCGAAGCTGTCATAGATGTGGACAGGCTAATTCAAAACCCAACAATTCAAAACACCATTATCCGCGCCCTTGGTAAGGCGCAGTATGATCAACTTCGCCCATGGTTGGCTGCAGTGGCAGGTCAAAAAGAGTATGATTATGATTCGGTTGAAGCCGTGGCAAAATTTTTCCGAAAAAACGCTACAATGGCCGTAATGGGCCTGAAAGCGTCCATAGCTATATCTCAGTATGCCGGATTATCAAACGCCATCCCTCTGATCACCAATAATACCAAAGCGGGTCGGGCTAAAATCGGAGCTATGCTTTTAAACAATCTTCGTAGGGGCTTTCGGGCCTCTTATTCAGATATCGGCAAACAGGTGGAAGAAAAGTCCTTGGAACTAAGGGATAGACGGCATAATTTTGTACAGGAAGCCACGGACCTTGGCCGGCACTTGGGGACAGGAAAGAAAGTCAAAGCCTGGCAGGAAGCCATGATGTATTTTACCGGCCTTGCTGATTATCATGTTTCTATTGCATGCTGGAAAACAGCGTATGACCTAAGCCTTAAAGATGGAAAAACAGAGCAACAATCTATCGATTTTGCGGACTCAGTGGTGCGCCTGTCCCAGGGAACAGGTAAGACAAAAGACCTTGCCGGTATACAGCGCGGGGGTGAATGGAAAAAAATGTGGATGATGTTTTATTCCTACCTCAACACTAATTATGGTCAACTCTCCTCATCCGGAAAAGTTGCCAGAATATCCGGGCGCAAAGGGCGCTTTATCGGTGATATGGCTTTTTATCTATTTTTCCCGGCAATTATGGCCGAGTTGATGGCAGGTAGAGGACCGGACGACGATAAAGATGAAAACCCAGCATCATGGGCACTTAAAACAATCTTAACACAGCCGCTTGGCATGGTTCCGCTGGTAAGGGATGCAATCAGCCTTTTTGATACGGATTATGGCCGCCCTGTTTCCCTGATAGGCCGGGTTGGTGCATCTTCAAAGGCGTTATACGATGAAATCAAAGACGATGACGGGGATGATGCCGCGCTATTCTGGAAAGCAATTGACACGGCTGGATACTTCGTTCCGTACGGAATGCCATCAGGCCAGATGAGAATCACTGGAAGACAGGTTATTGAATTTATGAACGATGAGCGGGATGATTTCAGCCCATTTCTTTATAGGAAAGCTCAGTAATCATAATCCTGGTATAAAAGAGAGCCCTTGACACCGTCCCCGAACCAGACTAAGGTAAATCATTTCCTGCAAATTCAGGGATGCCGGTTTGGTCGCCGGGAACATAGGACGCAAAGAGGCGTCTGTATTTTATACAAACGCTTTTTTATATTCCATGCATATATACGCAGCTTCCAAATTTTTGGGGATTGGGTTCTCAATATTATTGGGCAGCATGGGGGAGCCTTCGGGCTGCCGGTTTCCTATGACCGGTCGACCAACCCCTTTGCTGCCCTTTTTATTTTTGGTCGAATAAGAAGGGCTTATTCACAAATCATAGGAGGCCCAACAATGAAACCTTGTCAGAAACCCACCACACTCATTGAGCAGACAATTCTCATCCCATTCCCATTAACCACAACCGCCCCAGAGAGGGAGCGAACCCAGGAAGAAACAGCAGACGATTACCTTTGGCTGATAAAACTGGCCGATATGGGCCAAAACAGAGACGCAATCAAATCTATCTATGCTGAAGTGATGTATCAGCGCAAAAAATTCATGGGAGCACAGCCAGAAGATTACATCGTCCCGCTGATGAGAGTATTAAGAGAAGAGCATCCGTTTTTCTACCAGAACGCCAAGCGATTCATTGAACGGAAGTATGATGAATGTTTTCCCGGTCAGGAACCGGTTGTTTCAGCGGAGGTCATGGCTAAACTGAAAGATCTTGCAGAAGGGGGTGTCAAATGAGTTCAAGTCTAACCAAAGAACAGAAAAACGAAATACGGAAAAGCCTTCCACTGAAAATTTTTGAACAGCGTAAAAACGCAGCAGATATTGAATACAACATTCTTCATCATAGAAACCTTTTATATGATTTAATGCGAATTGAAATCAAGCCTGGCTTTGGGCAGCATCTTGAATTTTCAGGATTAGATCTTCGTGGCGAATCCGTGTCTGTGTTTGTAAATCTTAACCCAGACTCTTTCAAGAAATTCAGAGATAACATGATTGAACTCTGTAGAAGCAATATAAAGCGAAGAAAATGTGAGCTTGCAGCGATCCCCAACGCCAAAATCATCCCCTTTGATTTTAGAAAAAAGGAAGTTGAACCGGGCAGGCAGCCACAACCAAACCCCCCGCCGCCCAAAAAGGAACCTGAGACGATTCTCAAAGGTGGATGGGAAGTCAGCAAAGCTGCTGGTATTTATTGCAGCGAAATAAAATCCTTCGTTGAGGAAAAAGGCCTGCCGGCTTTCAAGATCCCTGGCAGGAAATTTTGGTTTGCATTCCCCGAAGAAATTGAAAAATGAAAAAAGGAACAGGAGGGCGCCAAGTGATTACCAGAACTGAAAAGACATCCAACTACACTATATTGCCAAATGAATTCCTTCTGGATGAAACGATTTCCGATAAAGCCAGGGGGCTCCTTGCCCGGTTGTTGTCCCGGCCGGACAATTGGAGATTGAATGTCAATTATTTGGTCAAGACCGGTAAAAGCGGCCATACTGCGGTAAGATCCGCAATCCGCGAATTAGAGGCCGCCGGATATATTCAAAAAGAGGTTTCCCGGCATGCCAACGGGCGTATCATTGGGGTGGAGTACATCATTCGTGAAAGCCCGGTTAAGCCATGCGTGGATGAACCGGCGCAAGAGCCAAAAACTACCTGCCGGGAAACACGGGCCAAGGAGGACCATACCAAGGCTGTCAGCATTAAGGATAACCACATGCGGAAAACCCAAAACAAGAAAACCGCTCCTATAATAAAGACTGATATTAAACAAACACTGAGGGAAACAACGACTACTGCGCCGGGGGCTGATCCGGGTGGTTGTGATTCCGTTTCGCCGTCGTCGTGTTCCTGTGATGCCATTTTAAATTTGATCCCTGAAAAGCACAAAAGCCCCATGGTTGTTTCTCTTGTGAATAAGGCCGTTGGCGATTATCCAGCGCGGACGGTTAAAGAGGCTGTGGCCTATGCTGCCGGGAATGTCCGGGGCGGGAGTATGCAATTTAAAGCATACCTGGACAAGGCTTTAAAAAATAAATGGGCTGAAGGGTATCTTGAAAGCCGGGTGGGTCAGTGCGGATTGTCAACATGGTTAGCACCACGAGGAAAATTTCCCAACGGCACTGTCACTGGATCTAAACGGATGGATAGCAATTACATGGCCGCAGCACAATTTTTAACCGAAATGGGCGTGGAGGTGTAGCCATGGAAAAACAAGATTTGAAGCGATTCACGGAAATCATGATGGCTGTTGCGGAAAATTACCCGGGAACGGCCTTCACAAGCAACGGTTTGAAACTCCGATTTGAAGCCTTGAAAGAGTTTCCCATTGACCAGGTATCCGAAGCCGCGGTTAAGCTTATCAGGACTCATAAATACAATTCAATGCCCACCACTGCAGATTTTATAGATATTATGGCCGGCGGAATCAGCACGAAGGGCCGGGCAGAGATTGAGCCTGAATAAATAACCTGACCTATTCAAGCCCCTGGTTCTGCCGGGGGCGTTTTTAATCCCATTAAAGTCTGGTAGTCTTCTGTCCGATTCCTACTTATCAGAGACAGATTATGCGTTTTGGTTCCATAGCAAGAATAATTTTTTTTAACTGGGAAGGGCTATGTGTGATCACCTTGGTCGGATAATCGCACGATCCTTTCAAGTCTAAGCGCCCCGGATTGTTCGGGGCGCTTGTTCTTTTTTGAGGAAATTTTCGATATTGAACGGCCTAAGTTTAATTTAGGGCGTGGCTAGGCTGTGTAGATTCCGACGAGCTAATCCCATAAAAATCTCAGGTTTGATTACCCGGCTGGCAATTGATTACAGAAAAGCCGGGAGAGCTTTTGCCCTCCCGGCTTTAATCATGTAGACAGCAGTCTACCGCACTGAGTTATCCCTGGCGCCGGAGTCCCCTCTCAAACGCGTCCGTTTCACTCAGATTCGTTGAACCATTCCGAGTTGTAAATGAGCTCGGCAGTCACATTTTTTTCATTGTGATAATAGGCCTCCTCAAGACAGATCGTCGCCATATTCATTACGCCCCGTCTGTTTCCCCGGGTGGAACTTGCGATCAAATCCATTGCTTCTTTGGTAAACAGGTCCGATGGAGCTTGTGCATTTTTAAGACGGCTTTCGATAAAATGCTGGGTTTCATACTCGTTCATGGCATTGATTTTCATAATGCCGGTGAGCCGGGATCGTATCGGTGCCATTGCATAAAGTCGAAGTTGCCTGAGCAGAGAGTCGTCCCCGACAAGGATAAGAGAGGCTGCGCTTCTCTGTTGTAAGGTTTGGACCAGAAGAGAACAAAGATCCCAGAGGGAGTCGGATTCGATGCGCTGAGCATCATCGACGATCAGCACCGGATGACGTGAGTTGGCCTGGTTGGATAAGGATTCAATATGCTGCTGAACCCTTGTAATCAAAGGCATTCCCCGGCTTTTTATATCCACCCCGAGGGTCTGGGCAAGAATGCGTGTCAGTCCGTTTCTTGGATGACCGGCATAGGGCAGCATAACCGGGAGGTATGCATTTCGATCCAGATCCGATACCAATGCATGAATCAAGGTGGTTTTTCCGGTCCCTGAAGGGCCGCACAGTGCGGTGCTTTTGCCATGGTGCAGCAAACGTTTTATGGTATCGAGTTTGCGCAGGTCCTCTTTGGGTAGCCAGAGTTTGCGCTGTTCATAGGTGTCGGCAAAGGGATGGTACTTCCAGCCAAAAAAATCGGCCATGGGCGCCTGTTCTATGGTATGGGTGTCTTGCATGATTACCTCCCTCTATATGCGTTTTGGATGGGATCAATTGGTTTGGCCGGTTTCATTTCCGGTCCGTACCAGATTCGGTCAAGGTTCCATGGCATAAACCAGATGTCGAGGCGCTGGCCGGGTAAGGCGTCTGCCACCTCATAGGACCGCTTTTTAAGCCTGACGGTATTATTCAGGTAAACTTTGCACCGGCGCTTCATTCTAAATAAAGGCTCGATATCAATCGTTTCCGGTAGAGGGATGCAGGCACTTTGATGCCCAAGCCGTTTCTGCAAAGGGGTCATGCCCAGGCTGCTGTGAATACGCCGATGATAAGTCGACAGCCATTGTGAAAAGGCCTTGTTCAACCCGTCCAGAGTATGGGCCGGGGCATTTTTGCCCTCAAGGAACTGATCCCGGACGGTCCGGAAGAATCGTTCCACTTTACCCCTTCCCCTGGGTTGGCCCGGCGGCGTATGGATCAGATGGATACCCAGGTTGGCACAAACAAATTTAAGATGCTTGCTTGCGTAACAGGCCCCGTTGTCCGTATAGAACCGACGCGGCTTGCCATGGGTTCGAACGGTGGCCATCAGTGCCATCATCATTACCTCGGTGCCCTCACTGGTAAAAAAACCGGCATGAACCACATATCTTGTGGCATCGTCAATAATGGCATGCAGATAGGTTTTGCGTTTTTGGCTGTTCACTCTGATCTTTGGGCCGTGAAGAAAGTCTGCAGTCCACATTTGACCAAAGAACTGATATTGAAAGGGTCGAGCCGGATCATGCACCGTCAAATGGGGATCTCGTTGAAGGTTGCATGTCCGGGCAAAGCGATAAAGCGTGGAACGGGCCGGAGACTGCATATCCCAGACTTTATCCTGAACCAGCTGTTCGATCAAACGGGCAAAAGTCCATCTGGGATGTTCCTGCCGCAGTTGAAACAATCGGTCCGAGATCGCCCTGGGTACGGCATGGTGGGTGCCGGTGTTTTTTCTTTGGGCATCGTTTAACGCCGGCAGGCCGCCGTTCCGATAACGATAAAACCATTTTCTTAAGGTTTCCGGAGAAAAGGACACAAATTGACCGTCAGGCCGGCGATACTGAACTCCGGCAATTCTGATCAGTGCCTCCTCCATGGTCTCTACCTCTTCATTTCGATGAAGAAGACTGCTGATAATGCCGTATCGCCAGACAGCGAGATCGGCTGGGTCAGGTATTGGCATGACCACCTCCTTAATTGATAGTTGGAATTGGTGGCATATCAACATAACCGACTGTAATTTAACAATGTATGTTTTGTGTTGATGGTAATTTAACCCATCTTCCAGGGAAAAAACTCTGGGAAACATCCCTGGTAAAGTCCGGCCAGAAGGAGGGCGGATCCGGCCCCCATTCGGCAACAGTCTTTTCCCGGGAAAACCAGGGCATGAATTTTTGAGAAAAGATCCTGAGCCGTTTAGCAACACCCCGGGTGCACCCAAAGAATCTTGCCGTCTGTGCCTGGTTCATTCCGGCACTGACCATGGCTGCGCAGCAGCATATCGCCTCAAGGGTGTGACGGACGACCGGCATGATGGATTCAGGAAGAACAGAAAAACTTTTCCATGGACACAGGGGCGATTTGCACAAATAGCGCTGAACCCTTATTTCTGTGTCGTCTTGGGGATGATTTCGCGGATAGGTTCCGTTGCGGATGGTCAAAGAACTCGAACAATGGCAGCAACGAACCTGTTGTTTTTCCTTGGCAGATGACTGATTTCTTATTATGCTTTCTTTCATAAGCAGGGTCGGGGTTGTGGTGGTGATGGTTTTGGCGAACTTAATCTATACCACAATCCCCCCCTCTTATCCCCCCCAAAGGGGGGAGGAGGATGCCAAGGCATCGGGCGGTTCCTGCTGTCTACCGATGTGCCTTTTCTTTTTTAAAAAATCTTATTTAACAAGCTCATTATTTTCTCAGAAAATGTAACGATAGGTGGGATTTTTAGATGATATAGAGGTACTGTAGGGAAAGAATTAACAGCTGTATGTGAGATGATACCCTTGGAAGTGGGTGTATGCGGTATTTGAATTCCCTTTTAATTGTCTGCTCACGGACCAATTAACCGCAACCGGAACAATTGAAAGCCCCCTCCTGGTTTTGCTTAGGAGGGGGCTTTGTTGTAGAGTGATGTGCCGTATTATCGTTATTAAAATTGTGTCATTAAATTATCAGTGCCCAGTTTCTAATTTAAAAGTGGAGTGACTTGAGTGTATGCCTTCTTTATAGCATCGTCACTATACCGTGACCCTTTCCAGTTTTTGAATTCATTCAGCACCGTTAACTCATCAGCTTTCAATCCAACATTTTTCAATGCCTGATGGCAATAGATAACGGTCCCGGTTATTTCCATGGAATCAAAGGAAAAATCGTTTGCTACGGCTTTTGAAAAAGCGTCTAATTTATCTGAGACCGTATCGATATCACCAATCTCATTATTCAATTGGATATTGTTTGTTAATTGATAAGAATTCCCTTTTAATTCCAGGTCATCCCACAATACCAAATCTTCCAACTCAATTTTCAATTCAGATGAATATGGCCCATAGATATAGGGCTCGAATTTGTATCGAAGTGGAACACCAACTTCTTTTAAAAAGTGAACAATTTTTTGGATATTAATTTTTGTTAAAGGGATCTCTTTTTGCTTCATTAAGAAGAGAATGTTTTTTAAGAGTTCTTTTTTCATTTTATTACTCCTGATATCTATACATCTTTTAATTCTTTGAAAAATTCAAAAGTCTTTCGGCTCAATTCAAGCGCCTTTTCTTGATGCCTTTTCAATGTGTAGATTCTGAAGATTTCTATTGGTTTTACAAGCTGGTTTAATATGTTGGAATAATCCAGTATATTCTCAGGTTCTGGTTTATCATTAACGATCAATCCAAGTGGATATTGATCAGAAACCATATCCGTTTTTTGCAAAAGCTTGGAAACTTTTAAAACTTTTTTGTATCTAAAAAAGTCCTTATTTTCTTCCAATTCATCTGCCAGCCCTTTAAGAATGCCTTTGTATTCATGCATATTGTCGCCATCAGCAGCTTTGATGTGATCAAAAACTGGGACTAGATGTTCCTGACGCATTAACATTTTTGCCCAAATATTACCACCCTTAATATAGTCAGCTTTGATCAGTTCGAAAATGCTATAGTCATCAAAAATTTCAAATTGATCAAAATCCATCGATTTGATTTTATCGTTTTTGTCAAACTTAATGAATTCTGGAAATCTGTCTTCATCTTTCAAAAATTCAATATATTTCTTTAAAGTGATATCATATCCAGAACGAGTACGATGGTAAGGGACTTGTAAATTGTAATGGTACCGTGCCATTAAAAATGATTCAACGAGATATACATTTTTTTCTTCAATACACAACTGGGGTAGTCCGTATTGGTTTTCTCGTAAAAAGAATGACTGGATGTATCGCTTATAATCGTATTCACCATATTTGACACCGCAAACATAAGAATCTCTTAAGAGATAATCTGCACGGTCTGCATCCAATTGGCCGGAGACAATATTTTTTAAAATAAAATATTCTCCAAGAGGTTTATCATCCAACAGCATGGCGACAATTTGCGGATCAATATCCCTTTCTTCAATAGCCTGTCTTATCGGGGGGTAATTTTTGATAATATACTGGCCCAGTCGTTCATGCGAGGCTTTCCCTTCGAGAATTAGGTTTTCAGCGGCATGGGAAAATGGGAGGTGTCCAATATCGTGCAATAATGTGGCAAACCTTAAAATCTGTAGTTTATTTGCGATATCACTGAGTTGGTCTTCAGTATTTTTTGAAAGTAGAGCAGGGTCGCTATTTGCGTATATATTGAGAAAAATTTCTGTTGCTACGTTTAATACTCCAATGGAATGTGTGAACCTGGAATGTTCAGCTGAAGGGTAAACATATTTAGTTAACGCCAATTGGTGAATCCGCCTAAGCCTTTGGAATATAGGTGTATCTATGATTTTAAGTTCTGAATCATTCAATTCGATAAATCCATAAATCGGATCTCTAAATCTATGTTTTCTTTTTCCAAATTTCTTAAAAATATCCATTGGTGTTGAGACGTCCGTTTTCAATATTCACAATCAAATGACAGATCGATGGCAGTGGTTCGATAATTTGAGCTTAGCTATATGCAAACTCCCTGATGAGTTTAACAAACCACTGAACAAGCATGTTGTCAATAGCATATTTCCTGCATTTTAATCGTCACGCGTTTTACCTGGAATTACCCCTATTTTATAATAAAGGTTGGAAATAGGGTTGGAAAATCATTTACCAGAAAGCAAAAAGGCCTCCAGCGAATTGCTGAAAGCCTTGATAGTCTAAGTGGTGATCCCACCGGGAATCGAACCCGGGTTTCCGGCGTGAGAGGCCAGCGTCCTGACCGCTAGACGATGGGACCATATGTCACTTTAGAAGTGATTATTTATACTGGTTGGACTTAAAAGTCAATAAAAATTAAGCTCAAAATATCCCAGAGTAACGGAATATCCATACGTTTAAAACGTTTTATCTTCTGATTTGGGTGCGGCTCTTTTACGACATGTCTGACCAAAGCTGGTAGTCATGATATTTGCCATTCTTTGCCAGCATTACTTGATCACTTTTAGATGCCCCCGTCGTTTCGGTGAAGGTTTTGGTAGCTTTGTAGCCGGAACCTCACCATGTTGATAAAGAGCCCGGTGATTACGTTCGTATTCGCAGGCTTCATGAAAATTCCAATACTCATCAAAATCGTTACTACTCCGCAAGGCACGCAGACGCAACACTGCTTCAGCACTGGACAACCGCCATTTGGCACCAGTTATATCCATTCGGTCCTTTACAAGATGACGACATGCGCCCTCAATAACTCCTGTGGCAATAGGGAGGCCAAGGTCAAGATAATGATGGTATTCAAGGTACGGTGCTTTATTTTTCAAATACGTTGCGCAGGCTTCTACAGGTTTACGTTGTTTGTCTGTAAATTTTTTTAATGTAGCACTTCTACGCATCCCCCCTGCCATCAATCCGGCCTTGCCATCGAGTACTTTAGCCAAGCGGTACTGGACCCATTTTTCAAGCTCCGGGCCGGATTTGGGATGAAATGCCCTGCCAGCTTTCCAGAGGTATTCAATAACATGAATAATATCAACAATGATCGTAAGGGCCACATTTTGTCTTTTGGCCATACGTTTCAGGATTCGTAGTTGTTGATTTTCGCCGTCCACTAAGGCAACCCAATGTTTTTCGTGGTTGGGATCACGGTGGGAGGCCTCAGAAAAGGCCGATGCAATGACCTGCTCGGCTGATTTTTCAAGGCTTGCCCATACACGCTTTTGTTCCGGGTGAGGGCTTGTTTTTGTATTCGACTTGTCATTCCCCGGAAGCAAGTCTTGGGGCGTACGTTTAAACGTATCTATAGTATATACAGCGGCAACGGTTGCCATTCGCTTGGCATTTTTCTTTTCCCCTTTGGATAGCCGGCTTTCCATCTGAGGCTTTCGTTTCCGGGCAGCTTTCCGGGTTTGTTCCCGCAGGTCCTGCTCATGCATTACCACGCCCTTACCATCGGTGGTGATTACCAGTATTGGACCAGTAACTGTCTCATCCGCCGGGCTGCATTGCCGTATTTCATAAAATGCGTCAAAATCCCGAGCTGCTCGCTGTGTTAACTCTTCTACCTGACGTTTGGGAATATCGGCTCCAGTGGTTTTCTTGATCGTTTCGACAGTCTCGTCAAAAGAACTCTTTGAAGCGTTTTCAGCCACACGGCGACGAAGTTCGAGGGAATAAAGTTCTGGGGGAAGATTCAATCGGGCATCCAACGGGTGCAAACTTGCCACGCCCTTGTTTCCATATCCGGCACGACTTTCCGATACCGTTCCAAATACGGTTTCGATTTTTCGATCCTGTGGCCTCACTTTCGGTCGAACAATGCCATCGGCTCCACAGACCGGCTCTTCACAATGACTGGGACCGAGCTTGTCTAAATGTTCCTGAAGCAGGATGCGCATCAGCTCACGTCCTCGTTTTTCAAGTTCTTGTTCCAAATCACTGAGTTTCACTGAATGATTCTCCTTGGAATTAAGAAAATTGACAATATCATCATAGCATTTTTGCCCCGGATCAATGACGGGGGAAGGTAAATGCTCCACAGCAGAAAGGGAAACCGCTGGATTCATATCCCCTCCCTGAGTTGGTGAACAGCATCTTTTTCCAGTGGATATACTAATATGGTTTTTACATCAGCGCCATGACGTTTGCCGAATCGGTCCATGCGCCCACGACCAGTGGTTTTCCCCAACTCAATCCAGGTCGATGCCCGATAACAGCCACCGTGGAATTGTTGTCGATCCACCAATGTCTCTACCAGCATGGGTTTAAGACCATACTGCTGTTCCCAATCATCTCTGAGTTCCCGGAGACTACATGACAGTATCATGCTCGCTAAATTTTGGATGGGAGCAAGGATCAGAAAACGGCTGTTGTTCACCACCTTTTGTAGAGCGACCTTACGCCTTTCATCTGTCCAACCGATCCATTCATCGCGAGCACGCATCCGCCAGGCAGGGCTTGAGAACTGGATGCACCCCA
Source organism: uncultured Desulfobacter sp. (assembly GCF_963666675.1). NCBI lineage: Bacteria > Pseudomonadati > Thermodesulfobacteriota > Desulfobacteria > Desulfobacterales > Desulfobacteraceae > Desulfobacter > uncultured Desulfobacter sp. Next base: position 5,116,535 of record NZ_OY762929.1, read on the forward strand.
CAATTTCTCGATGGGGACGGTTTACATAAATCAGATACTGCAATCTGGCGCCAAAAGGCATTGCATATCCCAGGTAATGATGGCGACCGATGAGTTCCTTAAACAGATCCCTCTGCTCTCGATTCTGAACCCGCTGTATCTCAAGAGGTGTAAATTCTTCTACGCTGCCACGCAAAGTGCTGTGGGGTTGCTTACAGGGTGTTTGGGGAATACTCTTGTGAAAAACGATCTTTGTTTGTTGTTTCTTTTCAGGAAGGGTTAGAGCTCCCTTGGCCTCTAAAAGCTCCAAAAAATCACTACATTCCCGGACTTTTAGCCGATCATTAGGGCGTTTCCATTCCAGAAGTTCGCATACGGTATGTGCCAGTTCTCGTCGGCTAAGGCCTCCACAGGTAGCAACGACTTCCTGGATTAATGCGATTTCTTTACCGGTAAACTTTCGACCACAAAAGGTTTGTTGCTTGATTTGCATGTCATCTACCTCCCGCTATTCTTTCATAACGGAATTATGACTCGCTGTCCAGGAAATTTTTGCAATTTACATCAGATAGTCACTGACAAATGAATTATCTTGCTGGAAAGCAGCATAAAAATAAGACTAACAACCCTGAACACCTTTAATGACCATGGCTTTCATATGTTTCAAAAGAGCCGCACCCTTCTGATTTTACTTTGCATCAAAATTTTTACGGGTGCCCTTTTTGGCGCCCAGGGTAAAATAAAACAGCCAGCCGATGACCGGAACAATGGCCACAAGGTGCCATACAAATTTTTCTTTGGGCGTTGAAAAATCTTTCTTAAGCAGATCGACCAATGCAAGCATGGTCAGGGCAAAGGATACGCCGACAATGAGAAGTACATACAAAACAAGTTCTTTGGGTGTCATTTAATTCTTCCGATTTTTAATAAACCAACGGATATTGGTCTTACGTTTTTGTTACAGACCAAACTATTGTGTCCTTATTTCAATTTATCTGAAATCTTGAGCAGTGCATCTACATAATAGTTGGAATGGTTGTACCGGAACAGGACTTCGTGCTGACGCTGACGGCTCAAGCCCGATTTCCAACCGTGGTGCTTTAAATAGTTGGCCACGGAAAAAATAGCGTCGTCATGGTTAAACAAATCCACCTTTCCATCCTTATTGCCGTCCCGGGCCAGCATTAAAGCATTGGAAGGCATGAATTGAGGGATACCCATGGCACCGGCGTAGGACCCCTTAACGGTAACGGGATCAATTCCTTCACGGTCGGCATAGCTGATCAATGCTTTAAGCTCTTCATATCCCCACCTGCTTTTCTGATCCACTTTTTTATTAAACGCGGCACGCTCAGGTTTTTTATTATCCGATATCGCCGACCACACCCTTTCGGCAAGGTCTTTGTCCGTCAGCGCGGCCATGGTGGAGAGGGTATTCATCACCGTGCGCTTGCCAAGGTAGGTCCCCAGACGGGTTTCCACCAAAAGGATGGCAGTAATGATGGTTTTATCCACCGAAAACGTTTCCTGGGCTTTATCCAGGCTCGCCTTATGTGTGACCATATACTTTCGGGCATTGGCTATGGATTTTGGAGAAGAGAACTGATCATAGTTAAGGCTGGATTCCGAATGAACAAAAAACAGGGAAACACCCCCGGGATCAAAGAAAACGGCTTCATTGCCAAACAGATTTTTGGTCTTTTCCGGATCAAACCCGTCTTGAACGAGCCGCTGGGCAAGGCGGTCAAAATCTTTTGCCGGCCCCGCACCATCCGGTTCACCACCTTGTTGGGCACAGCAAATATTAACCGAAAAACAACAGACGATCAGCGCAACAACAACGCTCAGAATGAATTTGGAGGAGGGATCGAAATTTCTCATATTTGGGGTATCTGCTCCCTTGCTGTAATAGTTTGAGGCAAGATATTGTCCTGTTGCAGGACCGTTCGACTGCTGACTATATAACGTATTTTGTTTTTGATTGCATTAAAAAAGTGCAGGGACCAAAAGAGATCACAGGCGAAACAACACGACAAAAAAAAACGGGCCCGGGAACACAGCCAAGGCGTCTCCCGGACCCGTTTGTCAGGTCAATCCCAACAAGGGGCTGATGTTCTATATATCAAAGTACAGATAGAACTCATGGGGATGCGGACGGCTGATAACCGGTTTAACTTCGTTTTCCATTTTGTAGTCAACCCAGTAGTCAATAACGTCCTTGGTGAAAACATCACCCTTGAGCAGGAATTCATTATCTGCTTTAAGGGCTTCCAGAGCTTCTTCAAGGCAACCCGGTGCGGACGGAATAGCAGCCAGTTCTTCTGCGGGCAGATCATAGATATTTTTATCCATGGGATCACCCGGATCGATTTTGTTCTGGATGCCGTCGAGCATGGCCATGGCGATGGCGGAGAAAGCCATGTAACCGTTGGCGCTGGGGTCAGGCGTACGGAACTCAAGACGTTTTGCCTTGGGAGATCCGGAGTACATGGGCAGACGGATGGCAGCAGAACGGTTCCGGCTGGAGTAAGCAAGTTTAATGGGCGCTTCAAAACCGGGCACCAGACGTTTATATGAGTTGGTGGTGGGGTTGGTGATGGCGCACAACGCTTTGGCGTGTTTCATGATGCCGCCGATGGCGTACAGGGCGTTGTCGGACATACCGGCATATTTGTTACCTGCAAATGTGGGCTCGCCGTCTTTCCAGAAACTCATGTGGGTGTGCATGCCGGTACCATTGTCACCATAGAGGGGTTTGGGCATGAAGGTAACGCATTGTCCGTATTTGGCAGCCACATTTCTCAGTACATATTTGAACCAGGCAAGTTTATCACCCATGTTCAGCAGAGAGTCAAACCGAAGGTCGATTTCAGACTGACCGGCAGACGCAACCTCATGATGCTGGCATTCCATGTCGATCCCCAGATCCTGCAGGGTCAGCATCATTTCAGTTCTCATGTCCTGATAGGTGTCTGCGGGAGGCAGGGGGAAATAACCGTGTTTGGGTTTGATTTTGTATCCCAGGTTGGGTTCGGAACCGTCACCGGTGTTCCAATGTGCTTCCGGAGAGTCAATTTCAAAAAAGGAGGCATGGGGATCAGAAGAGTAACGGATATTGGAGAAGATAAAAAACTCGGGCTCTGGACCTACAAAAATGGTGTCGCCCAGGCCGGTGCTTTTGATATAGGCTTCAGTTCTTTTGGCAATGCCGCGGGGATCCCTGGAGTATCCTTCACCGGTGATGGGGTCATGGATGTTACCAATAACAGCCAGGGTCGGCACTTTGAAAAACGGATCAATTTTTGCCGTACCGGCTTCGGGAATTACGTTCATGTCGGAGTTGTCGATGTTCTGCCATGCCCTCATGGAAGAACCGTCAAAGCCGAAACCATCTTCAAAAGAAGCTTCTGTCAGTTCTGATACAGGCACACTAAAGTGCTGCCAGGTCCCGATGAAGTCCATATAGCGGATATCAACGACTTTAACGTCATTTTCTTTTGCCATTGCCAATACTTCTTTTGGTGTCATTTTTTTACCTTTCTATCTAAAATAAAGTTATTGTGGGTTTACCCCGTTTTTTGGGTTTAATAGTGGGCGTAAAAACACCTTAACCGTTAAATTGCATCGTCTCCGCTTTCACCGGTTCTAACCCGGATGGCGCCTTCAACCGGCAGTACAAAAATCTTACCGTCACCGATTTTACCGCTGTTTGTTGCAGACCGTATAGTTTCCACGGTTTCGTCAAGTCGGTCGTCGGTCACAACAATTTCAAGTTTAATTTTCGGAACAAAATCGACAACATATTCCGCGCCGCGGTAAATCTCTTTGTGCCCTTTCTGCCGGCCATATCCATTAACTTCTGTAACGGTCATGCCGTAGATGCCGATTTCGCTCAAGGCCTCTTTGACATCATCAAGCTTAAAGGGTTTAATAATTGCCTCAATTTTTTTCATTCATGACCTCCTTTGACTGTATCTGTGGAAGACGGTTAATAATAGCGGTTTTTATCTGATTTAATTTTTCTTCTGATTCTATTTTCTGGTCTCCTTCAATATTCCGGACATAAAAAACGTCAATCACCTGATCCACCTTGGTGGCGACCATGGCAACGTTAACGTTGATACCGTTCCGGTACAAGGTATTGGTAATGGCAAACAGGAGTCCTGGAAAATCATAGGTTAAAACTTCAATAATCGTAAAAAAACTGGATGTTTCATTGTCAATGCGGACTTGGTTATCTTCGGGTCTGCTGCCGCTGGAGATGGTCACTTCAGTGGGAATTTTTTCAAGCACACTGTCCAGATAGTGATCATCTTCAAGGGCTTTGCTTAAATCCTGACCAGCCTTTTCCCATTTTTCCTTTTCAAAAAGCCGGTCCTGGGGCGGCCGGACATTAAAAATATCCAGAAAATGACTGTCCCCGAGAAAATAAGCCTGGGAGCCGACAATATCAATACTGTTCTGGAAAAATACCCCGGCAAGTTTGGAGTAAAATCCAGGCTTGTCCTTGCCGCAAATGGAGACGGTTCTCATATCCGACTCATTTTCTTTGGTGATCTGCCAGATATACTCCCGGTCGCCCAGGTTTCTAAACAGGTTGATATGATCCACGATGTTCTGGGGCGGCACATACAGCAGGTAGCGCCGGGACATGACGGACAACTGACGGGTGACCTCTTCTTCCCGCCAGCTTTCGCGCAGCAGGGCCAGAACGTCTTTTTTCTTTTTATCAATAAGCCGCTGGGTTTTCTTGGATGCAAGTTCCCCTGTTTTGATGATCCCCATGGTCTTGAAGAACAGATCTTTGATCAGATTTTCCGTCCAGTCGTTCCAGGCCTTGGGCCCGGTGGCCTTGGAATCGGCCACCGTGAGCAGAAACAACATGCGCAGCAACCGGATTTTCCCGATCTTGTGCGCGGTATAAACGGCGGTCTCCTCATCATAAATATCCCGTCGGGTGGCGGTCTTTGCCAGGAACAGATGGTTTCTAATGAGGAAGAGAATATCTTCTTTTTCCACGGAACTGAATCCAAGACGGTCGATAACAGGTCCGGCTATTCCGGCCCCCCTGCGGGAGTGCTCCTTGGCAGGGTCGGCTTTACCGATGTCATGGAGCAGGCCTGCCACAAGCAGTACATTCTTATTTCTTATCTCTTTGAATACCGAGTTATACAGGGTCCCCATCATGGTGTCGCCGGGGTCCTTGAAGCTGTTGAGAATCTGTACGCAGCGGATGGAATGTTTGTCCACGGGAAACAGGTGATACTGATTATACTGAATCTTATGTACCAACGGCCCGAATTCAGGAATAAACTGGGCCAGGATGCCGGTGGAAAGCATGACATTCAGCACGTTGAATTTCCATAGCGACATACCCAGTATCCGCTTGAAAATTTTGACACATGCCGGATCCGAGCGCAGCTCATCGTCCACAAGGTGCCGGAATTCCGATGCCACCCGCCGGGCCTCAATGGAGAGGGGTATCCGGGTCTGGCCGCTTTCAAGAAAAATGCGAAGCAGCAGGTCGGGATGCTGCATAATTGTCACGGTATTGGCAAAACAGAGCCGACGCTTTTTGACGACCAGGCCGTCGGTTTTGGTCGGCCGTGGATTCACCGTCTCCTTTTTAACCCGGCAGGTGGAGACAATATCTTCAAAGGTGATCTGGTAAATCTGCTTTAAAAAGTCCATTTTTTCATGCAGTTCACCTAGGAAAACCTCGACCTGGGGCGCCCCTTCAGTATCTGCATAATCCATCAGACCCGCCACTTCGGCCTGGTGTTCAAAATGCAGGGTATCGCTTTTGCGGTTGCAAATATAGTGCAGACGGTTACGCACATCCCAGATATAGGTTAACGCATCTTCCAGATTGTCGTATTCAAAATGGGATAAAAACCCATAATATTCCAGATCCCGGCGGGTTTTGATATTGGATTTGATTTTTGCATACCACAGCAGGGTGTGGTAATCCCGAAGACCGCCAACTCCGGATTTCAAATCTGGGGAGACCAGATAGGAAGAGTCACCGAAATCTTCCAGGCGTTTTTCTCCATTTTCGTATAAAAAGTTAAGCGTAGGCTTCAAATGCTTTGCGGCCAGTTGCTGCCTGAATCTTTCCATAAATTCGGAATAGATCAAGGACGCGCCGCAGATAAACCGGGCATCGAGCACCGTGGTCAGAATATCAAAACGCTCAAAGGACATTTTGATACACTCGTTAATGCTCCGGACGGCGTAGCCGACTTCAAACCTGGCATCCCACAGGGGATACAAAAGTTCCTGGACAAAGGCCTCCACATCCGGGGGAATGGCTTTATCAAAAAGGATAAGCAGATCAACATCGGAATGGATACATTGCTCTTTTCTTCCGTACCCCCCCAGGGCAATGATGGCAAAAGGATTACCCGAGATGACCATTTTTCTTGCGGCAATACTTTTTTCAAACACGCGGTAAAAGTATTCATCAAGACGGGTGGTCATCCTTTCCAGGAAATTCTTCTCTTGTCCCTGGAGATACTGATCTATCAGCTCTTGTTTCTGTTCAATTAATAGTTTGGCTTCAGGGCTGTCCATGTCTGTTTAATATCTTTTTGACCTTTTAATATGTGTCCCTTTTTCGGCAAAACCGCTCATACACCCGACCAAAAACCTAAAAATACGTTTCACTATGGTTAGTGATTACTGCAATGGATGTGCCAACCCTTTATTTTCAAGTAGTTACCATACATCAAGACGGATGTATTTTGCAAATCAACGAAAAGATCGGGATTTATTACAGTAATGTTTATTTCAAAAGGCGGTATATTACTTTTTTGTAACTACCGCCGAGTATGGGCCTAAAGTTTAGCAGGCGGGTAAATGATATGTCAAATTTCTGAAAAAGCATGAATAATCAGCCAGACACATGAGGTGCTTGGCTGTGGAAAACGAAAACCAATCGGCGAATAACCACCGCTAATCTTTATCTATTTTTTCGGGTTCCTTCTCTTTATCGTCATCAATGGGCTCTTTTGTTGCTTTTTTGAAATTTTTAATGCCCTTTCCCAAACCGGCACCGATCTCGGGTAACTTACCCGCGCCGAATATAATAAGGATAATCACCAGAATTATTATTAACTCCGGCATTCCCAGACCACCAATCATGATTTAAGCTCCTCGTTTTGTTCATGGTGTTACTATAAAATAATCAAATTACCTCATTAGCATTTAACCTGTACGAAGTCAATCATTAAGGATTTGTGCGAGCCCAGCAGAACATTACATTTTTGCAACAAGACGATCGCGTTCTTTTAAATACGGATCACACCCCGGCATTGAGCCGTCTTCCCTGCCGACACTCAATATTTTAACAGGGGGACACATTAACCATTGACTATAAAAACCGAGCCTGCTACCCAAACAAATTAAGCTTACGCCTTTTGAACAAAATCGACATAACGGAGGCCCAATGACATCACATCAAGACGCACGGTTCCAAGGGGCGCCCAAATATGTGCTCGACCCCGAGCTTGCATCCATTGTCAATATATCCATGACCCTTGAAATGCCCCTGCTTTTAAAAGGGGAGCCCGGGACCGGTAAAACCATGCTGGCCCATGCCATTGCCGACACCCTGGACATGCAACTGATTATTCTCAATGTCAAATCCAGCATGAAACTTGTGGAGGCCCTCTACCAGTACGACACGCTGACCCGTCTCAATGACTCCCGGTTCGGGGACTCCACCAGGGATGTCAGCAATATTGACGAATACATAAAAATGGGAAAAATCGGCCAGGCGTTCTGCGCCGAAAAGCGTACGGTGCTTCTCATTGATGAAATTGACAAGGCCGATACCGATTTCCAGGATGACATGCTCGACGTTTTGGACCAGATGCAGTTTGACATCATTGAAACCGACAGCACCGTATCCGCCAGACACAGACCGGTGATCATCATCACATCCAATGCCAAAAAAGACTTGTCCGATCCCTTTCTCGGCCGGTGCAATTTCCATCACATTGCCTTTCCCGACCCCAAAATGATGCGTAAGATTATCCAGGTCCACTTTCCTGACATTGATTCCAAGCTGGCGGAAAATGCCATCAATGCATTTTATGCAGCCAGGAACATTGACGGCATAGAGAAAAAGCCTGCCACCCGGGAACTGATCAACTGGATACGGGCGCTCCAGGCAGATCCAGACTTCAGGGCCCAGGATCTTCTCAAGGGCGGCCTGCCTTTCTTGGGCGTGATGTTTAAAAAAAGCCCGGACTATGAGCGGGCCAAAAACATGACCGGCCGCCCCAAACGGTTCTAGGGCCATTCATGTTTCTCAAATTCTTCTATACACTAAAAGAGGTCGGCATACCGGTTTCCCCCACATCTTTTTTGACCCTGCAAAAGGCACTGCACCGGGGGCTGATCATCAGCCTTGACGATTTTTATACCTGCGCCCGGGCCGTGCTGGTGAAAAGTGAACGCTACTTTGATCTATATGACCAGGTATTTGCCTACCACTTTGACGGGGTGCCCCTGCCCGAAGACGAAGGATTTGAAATCGACCAGATGGCCCAGGCCATGCTGGAAGAATGGCTCAAAGACCCCAAAAACATGGCCGATGCCCTGAACATTGATGAAGATGCCTTAAAAAAGCTGACACCCGATGAGCTGATCGACTATTTCAAAAAACGGCTCCAGGACCAGGACGGGCGCCATGACGGCGGGAGTAAGTGGATCGGCACCGGCGGCATCTCACCGGTGGGCCATTCCGGGTATCATCCCGGCGGCATGCGCGTGGGCGGTGTTTCCCGGAACAAATCTGCGGTGAAGGTGGCCAATGAACGCAGATACAAAGATTACTCCACCCGGGGCCCCCTGACCCAGGCAAAAATCGGTGAGGCATTGAAACGGCTGCGCAACATGATTCCCGCAGGACCCAAGGATGTGATCAATGTGGATGAGACCATCCGGGCGACCCTGCGCAACGGCGGGGAAATCGAGCTCTTTTTTGACCGGGCCATGAAGGACAGGCTCAAGATCATCCTTGCCATTGATAACGGCGGATGGTCCATGGATCCCCATATCCAGGTGGTCCAGACCCTGTTCAACTACGCACGTGCCCAGTTCAAGGAGGTGAAAACCTACTTTTTTCACAACACCATCTACGATTATGTATGGGAAGACCCGTCCCGGTATAAAAAGCCCAAAAACATCATGGACTTTGCCCGGCTGGACCCGGAAACCCGACTCATTGTTGTGGGGGATGCCAGCATGGCGCCCTATGAACTGCTGGCCCATAACGGCGCCATCCATATCATGGACCGCAGCGGACGACCGAGCATTGAGCAGCTCAAATTCCTGACCGAAACATTTAAGAATGCCGTCTGGCTCAATCCGGTATCACAACAGATGTGGCACTACACCCACACCATCATGGCCATTGCCCAGATTTTTCCCATGTACGAACTGTCCCTGGACGGACTGGAAAAAGCAGTCACAAAATTAATGGAAAAAGCATAATTCGTTTGGGCAAGAAGTCACCCAGACGAAAGGCCCCTTTCAAAGACTATTTATCCGGCCACGCCGGATCTGACGGTATATCGTATAAATTCAGCGTATTTTTAAATATGGCAGCGGCCAGTTGGTCCGGGTCTTCTTTGCGCACCGTTGCAAGGCATTCCATCACGGACCGGACAAAGGCAGGTTCATTGCGCCGGTGTTTATTTTTCTGGGGTTTGGGGGTCAGATAGGGGGCATCGGTCTCGATGAGCAGCCGGTCCCGGGGAATCAAGGGGACAATGCAGCGCAGGTACTCACCCCGCTGGAGAATGGTGAGAATCCCGGTAATGCCGATGTAATACCCCAGATCAAGGTATTTGAACATCTCCTCTTTTGTGCCGGAAAAACAGTGCACCACCCCTTTCCGGGACTTGGGGCCGTCGGATTTCAAAATCTCATAAAACCGGCCGTTGGAATCGCGTTCATGGAAGATCATCGGCAGATCCAGTTTACCGGCCAGGGCAAGCTGGGCCGAAAAACAGGCCTCCTGGTCTTCCCGGGGTGAAAACATGCGGTTGAAATCCAGCCCGGTTTCCCCCCAGGCCTTGATGCAGTCATGGGTCAGGACCAGTTGCCGAAGCTCATTGAGCACCTGGGCGGAACATTGCACCGCATCATGGGGGTGAATCCCCACAGAGGTGTAAACATGGTCAAACCGGGATGCGATACCTATGGCCTTTCGGGAGGTGACCCGGTCAATGCCCACCACCATGGTTGCCAGCACACCTTCCCGGCGCGCCCGGTCCAGGACCTGCGCCAGATCCTTATCGTAGCATTTATCGTCAATGTGGCAATGGGAGTCAAAAAGAATCATTCATCTATATCCTATGGCTTCTTCCCTTTTTCTCGGCCCGGCAAACACGGCAAACTTTAATTTGACCCAACGCAACCAGGCCGTCAAAAATTGAAGCCTTCACTGATTTGGAAGAAGCCGGTTTACGGGGTCAGTGAAGGCTTTGTGTAAGAAAAACTGTTTGCAGCACTCCTTGACACAGGCGGTTTATATCAGTAAATTTAATGTCAGTCAATTATTCCCCAAAGACCACAAGGCAAATCATATATGAGGGCAAACAGCGGTAAATCAAATATTATCAGGCTGTTTAATGTAACCAAACGCTATGGCAGCAAGCTGGCCCTAAATGACATCACCCTTGATATTGAGGCCGGTGAGTTCATTTTTATTTCCGGGCCTTCCGGAGCCGGTAAATCCACGCTGCTCAAAGTTTTATACCTGGCCGAACGGGTATCCGAAGGCCAAATTCTCATTGACGGCATGAATCTGGCGCGGATTTCATCCACAAAACTGCCGTTTTTGCGCCGCCGTTTCGGCATGGTGTTCCAGGATTTCAAGCTGATTCCCAGCCGTACGGTGTTTGAAAATGTCGCCCTGGTGCTCAAGGTTGCCGGAGAAAAGCCGTCCTATATAAAAAGAAAGGTCATGCACGTACTCAGGGTCACGGGCATGGATAAAAAAGCCAATCATCTGCCGCCCACCCTGTCGGGCGGAGAGCAGCAACGGGTTGCCGTGGCCAGGGCGGTGGTGGGAGAACCAGCCATTATCCTCGCCGATGAACCCACGGGCAGCCTGGACAACGAATCGGCCCAGCGCGTGCTTGATCTGCTTTTGGGATATCATCAGAACGGGGCCACCATTCTCATGGCCAGCCATAACATTGAGCAGATGAACCGATTCAACAAAGGACGAAATATCGCCCTGGAAGACGGAACCCTTAAAGGAATATCAACCATTCTATGCTAAGAGACACAAACAAAAATGCGATTGCGATATGATGCGATTTTCGGGTAAAGCATTGACGGATATCCGGTCCAACCGGTTTTTAAATATCATCACCATCATGACCATCGCCCTTTCCATTCTCCTGGTATCGGTTTTCATGCTTTTTTTTGAAAACGCAAGCCGGGTCCTTTCCTCCTGGAATCAGGGCGGACGGGCCATGGTTTACCTGAACGAATCATTTACCGAGGCCATGCTGCCCAATGTCAAAGAACAACTGACATCTTTGGGCGGTATCGAAGAAATGACATTTATCCCCAAAGCCCAGGCCCTGGAACGGCTAAAAAAAGAGCTGGGGTCCAAAACCCAATTTCTTTCAACCCTCCAGGAGAATCCCCTTCCCGACGCCATTGAAATCACCATGACCGCCCATTCAAATTTTGGTCAGATTCAAAGGGCCGCCGACCGGATTGAGGCCCTGGACATCGTAGACAGCGTAGAGTACGGACAGGGATGGCTGGGCCGCTTCTTCAAACTGTTCAATCTTTTCAAAATGACGGGATATACCATGAGCGGCATGTTTTTAATGATTGCCCTGTTCATCACGGCGAACACCGTGCGCCTGGCCTTTTATGCACGGCAGACGGAAATAGAGATCATGCGACTGGTGGGTGCCACCGACAGCTTTATCAAAACACCGTTTTACGTTGAAGGGCTTCTCCAGGGATTTATGGGCGGGGTCCTGGGTATCATCATACTTTTATCCGGCTACCAGACGCTCTCTTCGGGCATTTCCCAAAGCCTGGGTGCCTATGTCTATCTGGATATTCATTTTCTCTCCTGGCCGGCCATGGCAATCATTTTATTTTCCAGCACCTTTTTAGGTTGGTTCGGATGTTTCATTTCACTGAAGCAGATTTTAAAATAAAGCCGCTCGTTTTTGCCTGCATAACGGTTGTTGCCATTCTGTTGAGCCAGGCAGCAGGCCCGGGCTATGCACAGATTCTGTACAAAGGCAAAATTAATGCAGGCAAACTCAACGTCCGTTCGGCCCCGGACAACAACTCCTCGGTGGTGGTGGTGCTCAACAAAGGAGAACGGGTTGATGTGCTTGAAATGCAAGGCGGTGTCGGCGGGTGGCTGACGGTGGAATACAGAGGCATCAAGGGATATATCAGAAACCGCAGCCGCTACATTCTTTTAAAACAGGCACCCACGTCCCCCGAACAAACTCCGTCCGGTACAAATCAATCCAGACAAGCCGCCATCGAAAGGCAGCTCCGGGACGAAAACCGGAAAGTCAAAAAATTCTCCCGGCAGGAGGTGCAGATCCTTGACGGACTGAACGAAATAGATAAAGCCCTGAACCGCGCCCGGCTGACAGCCCGGGATTTAAGGCGTGATGCCCTTATTATTTCCGAGGAGATCGAAAAGACGCAACAGCGCATTGCAGCACTGAATAAATCAATGAAAGCCGCGCGGGACTACGCCGGGAAACGCCTGAATGCCCTGTTTCGCATGCAGATGATGGGGCGCCTTGAAATGGCCGCAGCCCCGTCCTCCTTGTTTGATTTTGTCATCACCCAGAATGGGCTTAAAAAAGTCGTGGCATCGGATTTCACCCTGCTGGATGCCCAGGCCCGGAACATGCAGGAACTCAATGCCCTTGAACAGGACCTGAACAGTCAGCACAAGCTCAAATCGGATCTGCAGGAACAATTGGCCTATGAAATAAAAGTCCGGAAAAGAGAGGCCCTGAAAAAAGAAGAAATTCTCAAAGAGATCCAGCGCCGCAAACGCTTGGCCCTGGCCGCAAAGGAGTCCCTTGAAGTATCGGCCCGGGCCCTGAATCAGACCATTTCCGCCATCGCGCCCCAGGCCGCCTATGCCCAAGTAAAGACCTCCTTTGCCCGCCAGAAGGGGCGACTGCCCTATCCGGTAAAGGGTAAAATCATTTCAAAGTTCGGCACCAAACGCAAAGGCGATTACAACGCCTTCACATTTCAAAGCGGAATTGATATAAAGGCGGAACGGGGTACGCCCGTGAAAAACGTTTTCAGCGGAGAGGTCATGTTTTCCCAGTGGCTCAAGGGCTACGGCAATTTAATGATCATCAACCATGGAAACAACTACTATACCCTTTACGCCCATGTCGAAGAGCTGTACAAAAAAAAAGGCGACCGAGTAGACACAGGAGAAATCATCGGCACGGCAGGAGATACCGGCTCCATCAAGGGGCCGTGCCTTCATTTTGAGGTCCGTCACCACGGCAAACCCGTCGATCCCCTCAAATGGCTGAAAAAAGGAGCATGACAAATGAGAAAAACGAATTGGGCCGGATTGATGCGGCTCTGGATGACTGCGGCTGTGATCTTGATACTGGCTGCAGGTTCAGTGCATGCGGCTGAAGAAAAAACATATCAATCTTTAAAGCTGTTTGCCGACGTCCTGGAAGAGCTTGAAAACAATTATGTGGACCAGGTAAAACCCGAAGAACTCGTACACAATGCCATCAAGGGCATGGTGGGCAACCTTGACCCCCATTCCAGCTTCATGCCGCCGGATGCCTTTGGGGACCTTCAGGATGATACCAAGGGAGAGTTTTCGGGTATCGGCATTGTCATTACCATGAAAGACGGCATTCTTACGGTCGTCTCCCCCATAGAAGGTACCCCGGCCTATGAGGCCGGTATCACTGCCGGCGACATCATCGTTAAAATTGACGACGCCTCCACCAAGGACATGGCCATGTGGGAAGCAGTAAACAAAATGCGAGGCCCGCGATACGAAGAAGTAAAAATCACCATCATCCGGGAAAAGGCATCCGCACCGCTGATCTTTACGCTCAAACGGGACATGATCCCCATGACCAGCGTACGTTCGGTCATGCTCACGCCGGGGTTCGGATATTTACGGATCACCAATTTCAGAATGAATACCTTGGATGATGTGACCGAGCAGCTGTCAGCCCTGGAAAAGCAGGGAGACGGCCTGAAAGGTCTAATTATCGATCTTCGGGACAATCCGGGCGGCTTGCTGGACCAGGCCATTCGAATTTCCGACCTCTTTATTGACCAGGGCGTTATCGTATCCATCAAGGGCCGCATTGAAAAAAACAACCAGACATTCAAGGCCCATGCAAATTTCCCGGAACGCAACTATCCCATTGTCACGCTCATTAACGGCGGTTCTGCGTCCGCCTCTGAAATCGTGGCCGGTGCCCTCAAAGACAATTCGCGCTCTCTGATTTTAGGCACCACATCATTCGGCAAAGGGTCGGTGCAGACCGTGCGGCCGCTCAAGGACGGATTCGGGCTTAAATATACCATTGCCCGGTACTACACCCCAAGCGGCCATTCCATCCAGGCCAAGGGCATCGGCCCGGACATTACGGTGGAGGCGGGAAAAGTTGAGACAGCCCCCGAAAAAGAGGCCGCCTTTGACCTGATGCTCAAAGAAAAGGATTTGAAAAACAGCCTCAAACCCGAAGAACAAGAGGCTAAAACCAAGAAAAAATCTCCCAACGATACTGAAATTGAAAAACTCAATCAAGATGTCCAGGTAAAACGCGCCCTTGATATTCTCATCAGTTATGGTGTGTTCAGTAAAATAAATGACACAAACTAAATCCACGGGCGGCACAAAGAAAACCCAGGGGAAAAAGCCCACGGCCCCTAAAAAGACAGTCAAAGCCGCCCCAAAAAAAGCGACGAAAACAAAGAAAAAGGCTGCCACAACCAGAAAGAGCGGAACAAAGAAACCTGTCAGGAAAAAAGGCCCCGATTTTTTACTTGAGGTGAAAAAAACAGTGCTGGGCCTTGCGATTCTTGTCTCGGTCTGCCTGGTCACGGCCATGCTGGTTGATATTTTTGTACAGGCCGGTCGCCCGGTGGCTCCGGAAACCCAGACAGACAAAAAAACACCCCGAAACCCAAAGCCCCAGGATCCGGTGGCAGAGACACCCCGGCAAAAGGCACCGGATCCTGGGCCAAAACACCCGGAAACCGCCGAGCCGAAAATCATCTCCAAAGCCAAGGGCCTTAAGGAAAAAGACCATGCATCCGGAAGAAGCAGCCTAGCAAAGACATCTCTGCCCAAAGAGGGTTCGGCCATTGTTTATGAAGTATACGATGATGTCACCCCGTCCCCCCCGAAAAAGGCTGTGCCGACAAATAAAAATAATGCTGTGCCAAGGATCGCCATCATCATTGATGATATCGGATACAGCAAACGCCTGGCCATGGGTCTGGTCAAAGTGGATAAGAACATCACCTTTTCCATTCTTCCCTTTTCTCCGGCCGGAACCCAGCTTGC
Source organism: uncultured Desulfobacter sp. (assembly GCF_963666675.1). Classification (NCBI taxonomy): domain Bacteria; kingdom Pseudomonadati; phylum Thermodesulfobacteriota; class Desulfobacteria; order Desulfobacterales; family Desulfobacteraceae; genus Desulfobacter; species uncultured Desulfobacter sp. Next base: position 5,132,103 of record NZ_OY762929.1, read on the forward strand.
ACACAAATTATCCGCAAAAGGGGCTGAACTGATGCTGCATCTTCCCATGGAACCCACCCAGTACCCCAAGGTCAATCCCGGGCCGGGGGCGCTGCTCTCTTCCATGTCGCCGGATGAACTTCTAACCCAGCTTCGCAAAGACATCCAGGCGGTGCCTGGTACAGTGGGGGCAAACAATCACATGGGGTCCAGACTAACGGCGGATTCAGACAAAATGAACCAGATTTTCACGGTCCTGAAACAAAAGAATCTGTTCTTCATTGATTCCAGAACATCTGTTGAATCCAAAGGCGAACAGTCCGCCCGCATGTTTCAGCTGAAGTTCTCTCATAGGGACGTATTTTTGGATAATTTCCAGGATGTCGAATATATTTCAGGACAAATGAAAAAACTAATCAAGCTGGCCAAAGAACATGGCAGCGCCATCGGTATCGGCCACCCCCACCAGGCCACCCTGGATGCGCTGAAACGAGAACTGCCAAAACTCAAAGGAAAAGTGCAACTGGTACCGGCCAGCAGGCTTGTTGAAGTGCCGAACAGCTAAAGCGCCAGGTATAATTCCAGGGCCTGATCCACGGGTATCCGGTCAGGCAGCCCGTCTTCAAAGCAGCTGATAAAATGGTTGTTGACTGCCGTTAAAAGGGTATTCATCCGGTCAAGATCCAGCATATCGGACCTGTCCAGTTTTTTTATGCCCTTAAAATTTTGGGGACAGAAATCCACCACGGCCCTGCCCTCTTTTTCCATATACAAAGGATACCCGTGGGTCCGGCAGATAATCGGCCGGGCCTCATACACCACGCAGACATGGTCCACCAACAGGGGGCATGCACGATCGGTCTGTTGTGCCTGGTCAAGAACCCGTTCGCGGCATGACTCATCAAGGCGACCGAAGGCCCGGGACAAGGCAAAGGCCTCAACCGGAAACAAAGACAGATGCCTGCAGCATTCATCACACCCTTTTTTGCAGGCAAGGTGCGCTTCATGAACCCTGGCGAGCCGCTGGATGTGTTCATCCACCCGGGTGATCAGGTCCGTGTAATTTTTCAATAGCGTGTCAAGCACATGCTCGGTCATGGTGTCCGTTCCTTTTTTAATTCTCCGCCCCTTATACAGGACTTGCCATAAAATGAAAACGTCCGGTATAATATCAATCTGTTTATCAAACGACTCCCGACTCAATGAGGAGAACAAAACCCTTGTCCGGCCTGATCCCGAAACATGGCGGATATCGCCAATTAAAGAGCTTCCAAGTGGCGCAGTTGTGTTACGACGTGACGGTACGTTTTTGAGATCGCTATGTGAACAAATTCAGCCGGACAAAGGATCAGATGGTGCAGGCGGCAAGATCCGGTGTTCAGAATATTGCCGAAGGCTCCCTGGCCTCGGCGACATCGAAAAAAATGGAGCTGAAACTGACCCAGGTTGCCCGGGCAGGTTTGGAAGAATTGAAACTTGATTATGAAGATTTCCTCCGGCAGCGTGGGATGCCACAATGGGATATGAAACATCCGCTCCGGCAGGCGCTGATTGATCGGCGGTGTCGAACCGCCGATGATGTGGCGTTTTGGGTGAAAGATGTGAGCTGTTCTTATGGACAGGGTGGACATTGTACTTTGTCCACCCAAATCTATCCCGAACTCCCAGCCAACGCCGTTCTGGTCTTAATCGCCGTAGCCTGCGCACGCCTCGACCGCCAGGTCGAAAGACTGGCCAAGGATTTTGAAACCCAAGGTGGTTTTACCGAACGTCTTTACCGCGTACGCACGGCCAAATGCAAGCGCCTAAAATAACCGATACGAAATAGATGTTCCAATCAAAGGTTCCATGCTAAAGTAAAGAAAAACCTCAAACGGATCAGCATATGGATTCTCTCGTATTTGCCGCAGGATTCTGTATCATTGCCCTGGCTGCCAGGCAGATCGGCGACACATTTAAACAGGCCGGTTTCCCCCTGATCAGCGGCTTTTTATTCACCGGCATCGTCGCCGGGCCCCATGTGCTGAACCTGATACCCAGCCAGGCCGTTTCAAGCCTGACCTTTGTGGATCAGGTCTCCCTAGGACTGATCGCCTTTGCCGCAGGCGGAGAACTTTATCTCAAAGAACTCAAGTCAAGACTGGCGGACATCGGATGGATTACATCAGGACTTGTGATCTCAACCTTTACCATGGGATCTCTGGCGCTTTTTTCCGTTGCGAACCACATCCCGTTCATGGCGGCCATGCCGGTTTCCGGGAAAATTGCCGTATCCATCCTTGCCGGTGCCATTCTGGTGGCAAGAAGCCCCTCTTCGGCCATTGCCATTATCAATGAACTCAGGGCCAAGGGCCGGTTCACAAAAACGGTCATGGGGGTGACGGTCATCATGGATGTGGTGGTCATTATGCTGTTTGCCGCAGCCACCACCATGGCCGACGCCCTGCTTACCGGATTGACCGCAAATGCCGGATTTATCCTTTTTCTGATCCTGGAGATCGGGTTATCCATACTGCTTGGCGTTCCTGTTGCCGCCATTTTATTTGTAATTCTCAGGCTTCGTGCCCCCTTTGTTTTAAAATCGCTGCTGGTCCTTTTAACCGGCTACCTTATTTTTATCGGCGCCCTCTCCCTTCGGGCCTACATCCACAATAAAACAGCAATTGAAATTCTCATTGAACCCCTTCTGGTCTGCATGGTGGCAGGTTTCCTGACCGCCAACTCAAGGCGGTACAGAAAAGAGTTCCTTGACCTTCTCAACCGGTCCGGCCCCGGGATTTACATCGCCTTTTTCACCCTGACCGGGGCATCCATCCGTCTTGATATCCTGGCCGAAACCTGGCCCATTGCCCTTATTTTGTTCGGGGTTCGCATGTTTGCAATCTTTACGGGATCATTTTTAGGGGGATGCATAGCTGGAACCGGAGCCCAAAGCAGCCGGACCTATTGGATGGCCTTTATCACCCAGGCCGGTGTGGGGCTCGGGTTAGCCAAGGAAGTGGGCATAGAATTTCCCCAGTGGGGCCCCTCTTTTTCCACGATTTTGATATCTGTCATCGTCCTCAACCAGATCGTGGGGCCCCCGCTGTTCAAACTGGCCATCAAGCGCATGAAAGAAGACCACACCCCGGCCAATCCCAATGCCGTCGCCGCGCCACGTAAAGTAGTAATTTTCGGCACCGACAGCCAGTCCACGGCACTGGCCCACACCTTGTTTTCCCACGGTTGGCGGGTGAAACTTGCCCAGCCCAAAGGTGACGCCACCTTTGCCGGCCTGGAAAACACCTCGCGGATACCTGTCCAGGTAGTGGACGGATTTGATTGCCGATCCCTTGAAAAGATCCAGTGCCGAACCGCAACAGCCATCGTGACCCTGCTCAGTGACAGGGAAAATCTGGAGATCTGCAAAACCGCCTTTGAACATTTTGCCACCCAGACCCTGGTTGCCCGCCTCAATGACCGCAGCAACCTCGGACCGTTTGAGGATCTAAACGTATTGGTCGTGGACCCGTCCACAGCCATCATCGGCCTGCTGGACCAGTTTGTCCGGGCGCCGGAGGCGGCGTCCCTGCTCATGGGATTTCACCGGGACCGGGATGTGGCAGACGTAACAGTCCGCAACCCGGACCTTGCAGGCCTGGCCCTGAGAGACCTTCGCCTGCCCTTTGACTCGGTGATTATGGCGGTTCGGCGCAGGGGCACACTTCTGGTCCCCCACGGGTTTACCCAGCTGGAATCCGGCGACCGGATCACGGTCATGGGCACCACAGCCGCCCTGAAGGAAATTGCCCTGCGTTTTGACCGCAACGAAGGACAGGCGGCCTTAAATCTAATGAAAAAGGCCCTGCCTGCACAATTGAAAAAAAATGAAGAAACATATTCCCCCATTGAAAACGGTCCCAAAGGCCGGTTTGATCGTTTGGTGGAAAAGGCGGTGGTGGCGGACCTCAAACAGGAAATGGACAAAAACGCCTTTTTTGAACTGGCGGCAAAACAGATGAGCAAACAAGTAAACGCGTCCGCCTCCACCCTCTTTGAAATGCTCAGCCAGAGGGAAAACGAAATGACCACGGTGCTGGCCCCGGGACTTGCCATTCCCCACATCATCATTGAAGGGGAAAACCAGTTCGGCATGATGATTGTCAGAAGCAAAAAAGGCATCATCTTTTCGCCCCAGGCCCCCGGGGTCCATGCCGCCTTTGTACTGGTGGGGACAAGGGATGAACGACGGTTTCACCTTGACGCCCTGTCCGCCATCGCCAAGATTGTCATGGACCCAAGGTTTGACCATAAATGGCTCAGGGCCGGATCAACCAAGGCGCTCAAAGACTTACTCCTGAATGCCGACCGGGATCGCAGGCCCGCCCCCTGAAACAACACTTATTTTTAAGAAAGGATTTAACATGAGAATCAGCAGCATAAACGGGTTGCTCTGGACTATCCCACTGGTATTGATGTCATGCGCAACGCCCCGGCCCAGTATGTTTGAAAAAGCCGTGAATGATGCGGCCGTGGTGGAACCGGCCGATGTGTATGACAAACTTGTGGCGGTGGCACAGGACAACCCGGCCCTGATCTGGAATGCCGACAAAACCCGGGTACGGGTGGTGATGTGGAAAAGCCGCAAATCCTATGAGTCCTTTTACAAGGGCAGGCATGCCACCGACGACAACGAGGACTATGTTACCTGGGTGACCACCGCCCCGCAAGTCAAAATTTTTGCCCGGCACTATGTGTCACGATTCCCGTCGGCCGACAAAGATCAAATTGATCTCAGGCTGAAACAATATCTGGGGCTGAAGCCCGAATGGCATTATGACCTGTTCGTTGAGATGTGGGTGAACCCCAGGGATTTGTTTCGACCTTGCACTGACCCGGAAATTGATGATACGGTGTGCAATATCGCATTTTCAAAAAAGGAACCCAAGGTAAAAGGGATTGCCTGTTATCCCTGTTTCTATAAAAACTTATATTTCGAAGATTTCAGAACCCGTCCGGGCGTCCCATGGACAGGCCTGGGCTATACCTATGACTGGGGCAATCCGGCGCATCCCTTCGGGGCCAGCGAATTTATCCTGGTGCCCGGGGCGGCCTACGAAATTATAAACGTGACTGAAACCATGGATTATATCAAAGGAAACTAATGCTGATGACGCAGCCCGGTAAGATCCGACTGCGATGAAACCGAAAGGAAAACGATGATGCAACTTATCTTTGTTCACGGATGGAGTGTGACCAACACGGATACCTACGGCGATCTTCCCCGGGCAGTGTCCAATGCCGCCGCCGGCGTCGGCATGACTCTGGATATCCGGCATATTTACCTGGGCCGGTACATCAGTTTCAACGACAATGTCACCATGGATGATATCGCCCGGGCCATGGACCAGGCCCTGCGGGATCTTCCGGGAAACACGGCCACCCATATTGCGCCGTTTTCCTGCATCACCCACTCCACCGGCGGGCCTGTGGTACGGACCTGGGTGGATCGATTTTACGGTGCCAGAAAATTGAACGTCCTGCCCCTGAAACACCTGGTGATGCTGGCCCCGGCAAACCACGGATCAACCCTGGCCGTCCTGGGCAAAGCACGGGTGGGCCGGATTAAAGCCTGGTTCAGCGGTATAGAGCCCGGACAGCGGGTTCTGGACTGGCTGAGTCTTGGCAGTGAAGGCCAGTGGGACCTGAATCACACCTGGCTGGATTATGATATGACCAACACCGCCTTTTATCCTTTTGTGCTCACCGGCCAGGGCATTGATAATAAATTCTATGATTTTATCAACTCTTATCTCGTGGAAAAAGGGTCAGACGGGGTAGTGCGGGTGGCCGGTGCCGACATGAACTGCTGCTGCGTGTCACTGGCTCAATCCCTGGACGATGAAATCAGAAAACAGCCCCGAACCTTGGGCCTGAAATTAACACCGGATTCAGGCATCAGACATCCCCAGTCCATTCCCCTGAGGGTGTACGACCAGTACAGTCACTCCGGGAAAAAAAAGGGGATCATGGGCAGTATCGGCCCCAACGATACCGGGGCACCGGTGGTCCAGGATATTTTATCGTGTTTCCAGGTAGACAGTCGGCAGGCATATGAGACCCAACGTCAACACCTGCACAATGAAACCCAAAAAGCCCAGAAGGACGGCGAGCGGTATTGCATGCTGGTATTTAACGTTCGTGACGACCAGGGCGAACAGATCGCCCAGGGGGATTATGATCTGTTGCTGCTGGCCGGAACCCGGTATCATCCGGACAAACTCCCCCAAAATTTTTTTCTGGACCGTCAGATGAACGCAAATACCGGCCGCCTGGTCTACTATCTGGATGCAGGTAAAATGCTGGATATCGTCGAAAAAGGTCAATTCGGGTTACGGGTGGTGGCCAGGCCCACCAAGGGATTCAGCTATTATGCCGCGGCAGAATTTCGTCCATCCAAAGAAGAGATACAAAAAATTCTAATGCCGAACCGGACCATTTATGTGGATATCATGCTTCATCGATTTGTGGATAAAAATGTATTCCGATTCGGTCCGGCAACGGATAAACCGGTTAACTTCAAGGGCGTGAAGCCCTCGGGCGAAACACTGGTATAAGAAAATATCTTGTACACAAACGAGGATGATGAAGGCTCAAAGAAAGAATTCCCGAGAGTCTTCATCACCCCATATTTTTTGATTATTATAGTGCGACCTGGTCTTCAACTGTTTCAAACAGCCTGCAAAGCACCGGATCAATATCCCCGGTCGCTTTCATTTTTTCATAAAAATCATGAAACACCAGGGGACCGGAACTCTGGGTGATCCACTCGCCCACGAATCGGTTGAAACGATCATAACCAATGGCACCGGCCAGTTTGTACAGGGCCATAGTCCCTTTATTCGCCTCCAGATAGTCGATATGATCGGCAAAAATCAGCGGCGGTTCCCGGATGGGCTCATTGGTCCGGTCTTTATGGTAGGTTTTGCGCATCTTGACAAAGAGCGCCTCCACTTCCCTGGCGCCCACCCGCCTCTCCACCACCTGCAATGCAAGGGCGCCGGGCAGTGCGGTCCAGATCATATCCGCCCCCTGGACATCTGGAATAAAACTGTTTGCCGCAATCCATTGCCGGATCAGATCCCGGGCCAGGACATACTGGATGTATCCCCGTATCTCGCCGACATTACGGTCGCCATACCACCCCTCTTTTTCCGAGAGGGCAATGGCGCCGGCCATGGCATAGGAATCCTTCTGGTGATATGGGATTTCCGCCACCCGGAGTTCGGGATAGGGATAGACGCCCAGTTCCGTGTTGATAAATGCGATACCCGCCCCAATGGCCTGTTCAAATTCATTTAGATTGTAATCATGACCGGGATGATAGAGCAGGTTCACCTGCACCTGCTCTACGAGGCTCTTGCGGTTCAGATACATGGCGGAACCGATATAAGGCTGAACCATATTTGGGGTATCCACCTGAAAAAAGGCATAGTTTCTATCGCCCTCCTGCCATGTCCTGATGACCCGACCCGGGGCAAAGGGCTGCTGGGGCGCACTGGTGCTCACGGTCAGGTTCAACTTCTGCGTGCCGTCGGGCTGCTGCCAGGGCGAAACAAATCCCCGGCGCAACCCATGGACATCGTCAATGGGATCAAGACGCGAGACCAACTTAGTTAAATGATAACTTTCCCTGTCCCGGTTATCCTGGAGGGTTTTATCCGGATCAAAGCCGGTCAAGGGAAGCGCTTCGGTAAAAAACAGACCGTTGCATGCAAGATCTGCCTGGGGTTCATCTGCGGTCTGGGGAAATCCCCGGTATTGGCGGGCCGCTTTGATAAAAATGGTTGTTTTCTCTCCGGGTTGAATGGGATCCGGCAGGTTGTAGGCGGACATGCCAAGGGCAACATCTCTTTTGGCAAGATCCAGGGGGGCATTTCCCAGGGTCAGCAAAGAGATCTGTGTGTGTGCATCCACATTCAGATAAAGGACGCCCAAAGGTTTTGTTGACTGGTTGGCCAGGGTCATTGTGGCGGCATACTCAGCTCTTCTCTGTTCGGGGAACAGATCGATGTGCACATCATTCACCTGCCTTGCCAACCGATTTGTTCCAGCCTTCTTTTCATACACAGTTTCATACAAAGCCGCTTCGGCATCTGCCTGATCAGAAGAGATATAGTTTCGCAGTTCGTTTGATTGACGCACGATAACGCCCTGCAGCACAAAAAACACAACCAACGCAGCAAGGCCGGCAACTTTTGCCCCGGCCGGCAGTTCGCCGCCAAGCAGCCGTCTGAGAGAAAAAACCCGCTGTTCCGTGCCCCGCCGCCAGAACTGGATGCCGGCCAGAACAAACACCACGGCAAGGGCGGTCCACATCAGGAAAAAAAAGAACGACGCCCGCTCCCAGATGCCGTAACCCATCATTTCCGAATAATCGTCAAGTCCCGGGGTCAGGGAATACCCAAAACGCACCTGCTCGATCAAACCGATGTCAAAACTGATAATAATGAACAGATAATATCCAATGGCAACCACATGGGTCAGGTAGCGGTTATTGAACAGGCCTGCCAGAAAAAAGACCAGGACGATGTTGAACATATAGGTGATCCATCCAAACTTGTAGCCGAATATATCCCCCATATAAAGCGCCAGATCCATATCCCAGAAGCCCTGCAGGGCCTGGGCGCATATCCCGCCCAGAAAAATGGCCAGGGCAAAGACAAAGGCAACGGCGAACATGGCCAGCAGCTTTGGTACCTGCAGCACCCAGGTGGGTGATGGGGCGGCCCCCGTAATCTGCCAGAATCCGCTGGTCCGTTCCTTGTAAAAAAGCTCTCCGGCCAGCAACATGAGAATGACCATGAACAAAAATCCGTTGGCCAGCCGGACATTGCACATCCCAGACGTCAGCGGCACCTGGTGGCCGACGTAATAGGTGGAGTTCCAGAACAGGTTCTGCATAAAAATGATAAAGATGAGCAGACCGAAAATAATCTTGAATGATGCGGGTCTGACCACGCTGAGAAATTCAACTTTTGCCAGCCGCAGTACTTTGAGCAGGTTCTCTTTTCGGCCGTATTGACACAAGACCTTTGGAATGGGCACACCCTCACCGAATGGAGAGGCATCATAGGGCTCCTGTCTGCCGGCTTTCTTCCGCATGGTACCCGCCGGGGCCCTGAGAAAATATTGAAAAGAGAATCGTCTGTAGCTCAGAGAAAGGGCTAAAAGCCCCATAAATATCCAGACCAGACGATTCACCCAGAACGAAGCGGTCATGGGGAGGAACCCGCTGTTTTTCAAGGTCACCGGCAGTTCATGGACCAGCATCTTGCAGTAGACATACCCAAAGGGGTCCATCACTTCCAGAAAAAATCTGTGGGGTGAATTTTCACTCATCACCTCACTGACCACAAACAACACGGTCAAGGCCACCACCCCGATATAGGCAGCCGATATTTTACGGACATGAACCAGGCAGAAAAAACAGACCGCAGTTAATACAAAAAGATTGGGAACGCAAAAAATCAGATAGCCGTGAATCAGTTCCGGCCACTGTGTCGGCCCCAACTGATGGGGCTCACCCAACCCGGAATACTTGATCAAAACCATACCCAGCGGATAGGCCGTCACCAGCAAAAGGTTGATGGTATATGCCGTAATGAAGTGGGTGAGAAAAAAGCGCTTTTCATCCAGGGGACAGGCATACACATAATCGGCCGATCCCACGGCGATATCCCGGTACAAAGTGGTGCCGCTGATCATGGCCACAATGGCCACAACAAGCATCCCCCCGCCGGCCAGACACTGGTAGAAAATGCCTGCACCGTTGAGCAGGGTTTCATCACTGGTGTAATAGTCATAGACGCCGAGGGCATACCAGATGCCCTGTCCGGCCAGCATGAGAAGAATCAGATAGGTGAGCGGATGCCTGAACCGGTAACTTAACTCAAAAGAAAATATGTTCGAGATCATAACGGGCTCCTACTGATTGGACATCATTGTTTTCAGGGTATGAAAATAGGTATCTGCCAGACTGGGCGGTTTGGGAACAAAACCGTCGCCGGGGTCTGCTTCGGCACAGATGGTAAGATTGAGGGTACCCAGGTGAAAGTGGCTGGAAAGCACGTCCGTCCGTTCACGATACCCGTCCAATTCGTCCTTTTGAATTGATTTGGTCCACAAAAGGCCGTCAAGGCTCTGTTCAAGCGCCCCGGGGGTGCCCACCCGGAGGACCCTGCCCCGGCCCAAAATAGCCATGTTATTGCAAAGGGTGCTCACATCCTCGACAATATGGGTGGACAGGATCACCACCGTGTGTTCGCCGATTTCCGACAGCAGGTTGTAAAAGCGGTTGCGCTCCACCGGATCCAGACCGGCAGTGGGCTCATCAACAATGATCAGCTTGGGGTGGCCCAAAAGGGCCTGGGCAATGCCGAACCGCTGCTTCATCCCGCCGGAAAATCCGCCGATTTTTCTTTTACGCTGATCCCAGAGGTTGACCTTTTGCAGCAGCGCATCCACCTGGTCCTTTCGTTCACCAACACTTGTAATGCCTTTTAAATCCGCAATATGGGCGAGCAGTTCTTCTGCCGTCACCGAAGGATACACCCCGAATTCCTGGGGCAGATACCCCAGTTGTCTTCGCAGTTTTTCGGGCGCTGCAAGCACATCAATATCATTGAAGCGGACCGTTCCGGAATCTGCGTCCTGGAGGGTGGCGATAATCCGTATCAAAGAGGATTTTCCGGCCCCGTTTTCACCGAGCAGGCCGAACATGCCGGTCCCGATGGTGAGGGAGACGTCCTTTAACGCGGCGATTTTCCCGGCATAGGTCTTATTCAAATTGGTTATTTCAAGCTGCATATGATCAGTCTCCGTCCTTTAAATTAATAATGCTGTCACTACAAAGACTGGCATGATGACAAATATTGATAAAAAAAACTGTCGATTGAAGAACAAAGACTGTCTTTGGATGAATTTAATTAAAGAAAGGAGCATATTGAATATGCTCCCGTTGATGAGGAAGGGCTATCCGATTAAGAATTTACTTTTTTACCGATGATCTTCTACCGCCTATTTGACATCCTTAAACGCCAGGGAGATCCGGGTCATGGCCCAGTCAATGTCTGACTTGGTGATCACCAGGGGCGGGGCAAACCGGATGGTATAGGTATGGGTTTCCTTGCACAGGATACCCAGTCCGGCAAGACGTTCGCATATGGCCCGGGCGCCTCCCGGAGTATTTTCATGAAGCTCAACGGCAATCATCAGGCCGATCCCGCAGATCTCTTTGATGGCCGGGCAATCGATCTGTTTGAGCTGGTCATTGCGAAAGGCCCGGGAGGTCAAGGTTAATTTGCCGGCCTGGTCCATCATGGCCCGGCGGATTTCAGGGTGGCAATGGCCCTGGTTCACGGCGGAATATGCAGCCAGGCAGTCCATGTACTTATTGCCGTCCGCGTCCCACACCCAGATGCCCTCGCCCTTGCAAAGGACCACATCCAGGGGTTTATAATTTTTGGCGCCATACTGGTCTTCAAGGGCAATATATTCATTTGTTTTCATGATTTTTCCTTTACACTTTTTCATCAACGGCCATGGCCCGACCGGGTCTATCAGCGACCAGACGAAGCCCACAACAAAACATGAAAGAAACCCATTACCACTGTCTGCCGTCCCAGAACGGACTTAAATTTTTCGAGGGCGCGGTCAGCCGCCAGATCAAGCTGCTGGAAAACCAGTTGAACGTGATCATTTTTCACCGGGCCCACCGAAAACTGAACCTTACGGAGCAGGGGCGGATCCTGGCCCGAGTTGAACCAGAACTCAAAGGGGGTCAATGCCTTCAAACAGTGGCTGGTTAACACTCTGCCCTCCGAATGCGTTTAGCAGTTCGCTGAAAATCATCATTGACGCCATACGGGGTGGTTGACAAAGGTCCGGAACGTGTCATAAACAGGTCTGGCATGAATTAACCTTGTAATCTTATTTTGTCGACTTTATGATTTAAACATGAAAAACAGAAACCTGACAAGCATTGTTTTCGATGATATCCGCAACAAAATTTTAAATTACCAGCTGCTGCCCGGCAACCGGATTTCAGACACTGAAATTGCCGAAGCAATGGACATCAGCCGGTCCCCCGTGCGCCAGGCCCTGTTTCGCCTGGCCGAACACGGACTGATAGAATCCCGCCACAACCGAGGTTTTATTGTTAAAGTCTTTTCAGCCAAAGAGATAGAAGACCTGCATGTGCTGCGTGAAGCATTAGAACTCAGCGCCATTGACCTGCTGGTTAAAAATATGAACCGGGATACGGCCCAGCGCCTGGAACATGCCGTGGACTGTTTAAAACCATTGATTGATCAAAATGACATTGCAGAAATAACCCGCATTGACTGGCAGTTTCACAACCTGATCATCAAAGGCGGGGGCAACACATTAATGATTGAATTTTACCGCAGCCTGCAGGACAGGATCAAAATATCATTTCCCCATTTGCAAACCCCAGGTCCTGCCATGTGGGAAATTTATGACGAACACAAACAGATTCTTGACAATATTCTGTATAGAAACACAGCCGGGGCCAAATATGCCATGTCCAGTCACCTGAAAAGGGCTTTGGAAATCAACCTGACCGCCACCCGAGAACATAAGTCCAAAACCCCCTGAATACGTTCGGCTTAATTCCGTGTTGAAGATCTGTATTTTTTCCTTGACATGCTTGCAAATTGTCGACATTTTTGTGGAAAATTTTTTTATAGTTAACAAAGAAAATTGCATATAGACCGAACAGGCGTTTGGCAACCCATACCTGTTTCACCCTAATTGCCGTGCCCGATCTCATGGGCGAAGCCAAGAGCTTGCTTTTTTTAGCCAGTTTGGTTAAGTTTATAGAAAATTTTATTTCAATCTGTGGGAATCAATGAATTAAATCTTTACACGAATTGAATAGTTCTTTTAGCATACCGTTATCTAAGTTATTACGGTAGGGACCATTTTTTCGAAAATTACCCCATACGTTCCACAACATCCATTCTCACGGACAACTAATAGTCCAATTGTAGCTAAATTGTAGGAACATTGCCGATGAGTGTTTTTGACAGGTTGTCATTAAAAAACCGGATGGTGTTTTCATTTTCCCTGATTATTATCCTGTTTGTGGTATTGAGTATCAGCACCTACCGTCAAATAGAAGTCCTCAATGAGCTTACCCGGACACTCTACACCCACCCGCTCCAGGTATCCAATGCCGCCCTGGAAGCCAAGGCCGGGGTGCTTGCCATGCATAGATCCATGAAAGATGTCTCAACCGCCCAAAGCCAGGCCGATATTTCCCTGGCCATCCAGGAGGTCCGGGAAAAAGAGGCCGTGGTATACCGGGAGCTGAATCTGATCAAGCGTTATATTCTGGGCCTAGAAGGCAGGCAGTTGATTGAAAGCACCATCCTGCTTTTTGACGGCTGGAAGCCCATTCGACTGGAGGTCCAGGACTTCGTTCTCAAAGGGGAGAGGGCATCCGCCAACCTGATCACCCGAAAAAAAGGGGCCGATTACGTGGCCCACCTGGAAAGGCGCATGGAAGAGCTCACCCGTTACGCCAGAAATAAGGCAGACGGATTTATGCAGGATGCCCGCAAAACCCAGCGCCGGGTCTATATTCATATCCTCACCTCCATCACCCTTTTTATGTGCCTGGCAATCACCATCGGCTATCGGTTGTCTTCAAGCATCCTGGGTGCCATTGAAACCTTTCGCCAAACCATCGCCCGGATCACCCGGACAGGAGAACTGGAGCAGACAACCGTTAAGGGAAATCATGAAATTGCGGCACTGGCCAGTCATTTCAACCGCCTGATCCACCGCCTGCAAGGACAGTTCTGGCTCCAGCGTATGGAAAATGAGCTGATTCACGCCCTGTCCGGAGACCTTGGATTTGAGGCGATGTTAGAAAAAAGCTGCACCCACCTTTGCCAGAGCCTGAAAAACTGCACCGGTGCCATATACACATATGATGAGCAAGGAGGCAAGTGCCGGCTCAGTTATTATTATGCAATTCCCGAAGGCAGTCAGTTCGCCAAAGAGTTTGACCTGGGAAAGGGGCTTGTGGGTCAGGCCGCGAAAGATAAAAAAAAGATTATGCTGTCCCGGCCAACGACTGAAGAGGCCTCTGTCAATTCCGGAATACAACACCAGACTCCCTCGGGTATTATGGCCATTCCCATGATGTATAAGAATCATCTTTTGGGTATTTTTGAAGTGGCCTTTTTTGACCCCGAAAATACGCTAAAACAGCAAGCCCTGTTATCGGCCATCCGGTCGCTTTCCGTATTGCTCTATGCGGCCCGACAAAATGAACAGGTAACCCGCCTGCTTGACGTCGCCCAAAAAACCAACAAACAGCTACAGACGTTAAACATGGAAATTGAACATCAGGCCGGGCAATTGAGCCGAAAAAATACAGAGCTTGAGGACCAGCAAAAAAAGGTGGAAGAGGCAAACCGCCTGAAAAGCGAGTTCCTGTCCAATATGAGTCATGAACTGCGAACCCCTCTGAACTCAGTGAACGCATTGTCCCGGGTGCTGATTACCCAGGCCGGCGAAAAACTGACCCCGGAGGAAAAAAACTATCTGGAAATCATTGAGCGCAACGGCAAACGCCTGCTGGCACTGATCAACGACATCCTCGACCTGTCGAAAATAGAGTCGGGCAAGATGGAACTGGATTACACCCGCTTTTCCCTTGCCCGTACAATTGACAATATCGTGGAAAGCCTTTCGCCACTCGCCCGGAATAAAAATATCCGGCTTGACACCCAGCTTTCCGGAACACTTCCCCTGCTTGAAAATGATGAAGCCAAGGTGCATCAGGTGCTTGAAAACATCATTGCCAATGCCGTGAAATTCACAGAACAAGGCGGTGTTGCGGTGTCTGCCGTTGAACGAAACGGCCATGTTGAAATTAGTATTAAAGATTCGGGTATCGGTATCTCTTCTAAAGATTTAAAAACCATATTTGAAGAATTCCGGCAGTCCGACGGCACCACAACCCGGAAATATGAAGGTACCGGGCTTGGGCTGGCCATCGCCCACAAAGCGGTTCAGTTAATGGGCGGAAAACTCGAAGTCTCCTCCGTAATTGACCAGGGCAGCACATTTATTGTCACGCTCCCGGTCAATCCCCAGGGTGCCGGCCCAAAGCCCTTGCCGACAAAATCTTTACCGGAGGCCGCAAACGAAGAGCCGGCCAGTATCCTCATCGTGGATGACGACGACAACACACGAGACCTCTTAAGCCATGCCTTTCAAAGGCAGGGGTATACCACCTTGACCGCGGCCACAGGCCGCCAGGCGCTTCACTATGCCAAAACCCAACCCATTTTGGCCATCACCCTGGATGTGATCATGCCGGAAATGGACGGCTGGGAAGTATTGACCCGGCTAAAGGAAGATCTGGATACTGCTGAAATCCCGGTGATTATTGTATCTGTGTCCGATGACCGCAGCACCGGGTTTGCCCTGGGCGCTGTGGGGTATGTGAACAAACCCCTGGACCGGAAACTGCTGCACGAAGAGATTGGTAAATTTACCCAAACAACGCCGTCCAGCGTTATGCTGGTGGATGATAATGAAATGGAACGTAACCAGACGGCTTTGTGGCTCACCCGGGAGGGGGTTCGGGTAACGGCAGCAGGCAGCGGAGAGCAATGCCTGGAACTTCTTGAATCCGACACGCCCGATATTATGGTCATAGATCTGGTGATGCCGGAGATGAGCGGATTTGAACTGATTAAAGCCATCCGGGCCAATCCGGAAACAGCCGGTATCCCTATACTGGTATTAACCGCCAAAGACCTGACCCCGGAAGAAAAGACGGCCCTTGAGAGGAACGCATCTTCCATTCTGCTCAAAACACCTGAATGCAGCCAGACGTTATATGAACAGATCAATGCCGTGTTAAAAACGATAGTCCCCCCCCGGTTGTCCCGATCCCTTGAACCCAGACCGATAACCGGCCGCCCTGTGGTATTGATCGTGGAAGATAACCCGGATAATATGATCACCATCAAAGCAATACTGCCCAAAGGATTAGATGTAAAAGAGGCCGAAGATGGGCAGCAGGGGTTGGATATGGCAAGGATACTGACCCCGGATCTCATTTTTCTGGATATGGCGCTGCCAAAAATGGATGGGTTCGAGGTTGTAAAAGCTTTAAAGGCAGATGAGCGGACAAAAAACATCCCCGTTGTCGCGCTGACGGCCCAGGCCATGCAGGGAGACAAACAGCGAATCCTCGGGGCAGGCTGCGATGACTATATTCCCAAACCCATTAACCCGGAAGCATTGAGAAAAAAAGTGCGGTTCTGGCTGCAGATAGATCCAGAGGAGAAAAAATGACCTGCATTCTGGCCATCGACGACAACAAGGACAACCTGACAAGCATCAGCGCGCTGCTCAAGCTGTTGCTCCCAAACAGTGATGTAATTACGGCATCTTCAGGCGAAGAAGGCATTCACAAAGCAATTACAGGCCACCCGGATACTATTTTGCTGGATATTCACATGCCGGGAATGGATGGGTTCGAAACCTGTCGTGAGTTAAAAAACATAGAGGCCACCGCTCATATCCCCGTCATCATGCTGACGGCTGTCCGGACGGATTCAAAGAGCCGGGTTAAGGCCCTTGATCTTGGTGCGGATGCTTTTTTAACCAAGCCCATTGATGAATCGGCACTTGCCGCCCAGGTTCGGGCCATGCTCAGGATTAAACAGGCCGAAGACCGTCTCAGGGATGACAAAATACATCTTGAGGTCTTGGTCAAAGAACGGGTTGCAGAACTCAGGCAAGTCAATTCCCAACTGGTCAAAGAGATCGAAGAACGAAGGCAAACGGAGCAAGCCAAAAAAAAGCTGGAGCAACAGCTGATCCATGCCCAGAAACTTGAATCCGTGGGCAGGCTTGCCGGGGGAATTGCCCATGATTTCAACAATATGCTCAGCATTATTCTGGGGTATTCAGAGATGATGCAAGAGGATATGACGCCCGATGACCCGAATTACGAACCAATAAACGAAATCAGCGCGGCAGCCAACCGGTCAGCCAATCTTACCGGACAGTTGCTCGCCTTTGCGCGCAAACAGACGGTAAGCCCGCAGGTACTGGATTTAAATGAGACCATACCCAGGATGATGACGATGCTCCACAGGCTGCTAAGAGAAGATATCAGTCTTAATTTTATGCCGGCATCCCCCCCCTGCATGGTCAATATTGATCCAAATCAGTTGGATCAAGTGTTGGTCAATCTGTGTATTAATGCCGGGGATGCCATCAACGGTGCCGGTCAAATTTCCATTACAGCTGAAAATGTGTTCATCAATGACGTGAATAGAGGTGAGAATATTGATTTACCTGCCGGCCGCTATGTCAAACTGTCCGTCATTGACACCGGATGCGGCATGGACAAAGATATGATTCCCAATATTTTTGAGCCTTTTTTTACAACCAAAGAGATGGCCAAAGGATCAGGTCTAGGACTCTCGACTGTGTATGGCATTGTCGGGCAGAACAACGGCACAATTGATGTATCCAGCCGGCCGGGTAAAGGCTCAACCTTTACAATTTTACTTCCCGAGCACAAAAAAACGGCCGACACTGGGGACAGCCATCGTAAGAACAAAGTACAGGACAGGCAAAGTGCAACCATTCTTTTGGTGGAGGATGAAGAATCCCTGCTGAATTTAGGCCGCCAACTGCTTGAACAACTGGGATATACGGTGTTGGCGACACATTCACCCAAAGAGGCCCTTCGCATCGCAGCCGATCACCCAGAACAAATCCAAGTACTTATCACGGATGTAATCATGCCCGAAATGAACGGACATGAACTTGCAGACAAGTTAAAAAAAGAGCATCCCCATATCCAATGTCTCTATGTATCCGGATATCCTGCCCAGGTACTTTCTTCGGAAAAGATACTGGAAGCGGGGAATCATTTTCTTCCCAAACCTTATAAAAAAGAAGATCTGGAACGTATGCTCAAGAATTTTTGAGTCTTTTCTACGCTGTTTCCATGATGAACATCCCCATTTTCCCCTTGACATAAATTCAAATTGTCGACATTAATCACCTTATCGATAATGATTAAACAAATAGACAAAGAATAGAATAGATTTAGTCGACATTCTGTAAAGATTTTGTTGTCACACAGAAAGGTAATGTTACATGAACAGCACTGCGCCCAAAAAGGTGAACCCCAAACAGGTCGCCAGGTCTGCGGTCAACGATCTGGATCCATATCTTCCGGGCCGGCCCATTAAGGCCCAGGGTCGGAATAAAATCTTCCAAAATATGGCGCCGAATTTTTGAGCCTTATTCAAGGCGCTCGCTTGGGAGCATATTGAAATATGTGCCTAAGGGAGCAACAAAGAAGAAGGCCAAAAAGGCAAGCCATATGGAAGAATTTATTTTGATCATGGGCCTAACGCCATTAAAGAAGAATTCGGACTGGACAAGGTGGTAAAACTGGCCTCCAATGAAAGTGCGGTTAAAATGCCCGGGAACTGCGCCGGACCCTGGAAAAAGATCAGGATATTCCTTTTGAGACGATGCTGATTGGAAACGGCGCTGAAGACTGCCTGAACATGATCGGTCAGGCGTTTTTAAATCCAGGGGATGAGTCCATCATCCGGGAGCCCACCGTTGATGCCTATCGTGTGGCCACAGAATTTATGGATGCAACACCCGGATATGTTCCCTTAAAGGATGACTGCATTGATCTGGACAGGGTGCCTGGTGCCTTTCTGGATCAATTGCCCGACAGCATCGTTGTGGTCCTTGACCAGGTCTATTGGGAGATATCACCTGGGAAGACCCGGCCAGGGTCATCTGTTATATCATAAAAAGCTGAGCGCCCGAGGCTCACATAATACTTTTCCCCAGGGCGGACAATGTGAGTTCAACAGCAAGCCTGGCGGTCTTATTGGCACTGTCGAGAATCGGATTGATTTCCACCAGGTCCATGGATGTGATTTTCCCGGAATCGGCCAGGGTTTCCATCAACAGGTGCGCCTCCCGGTATGTGATGCCTCCCGGTACGGGCGTGCCCACACCCGGGGCTTCCAACGGATCAAGGGCATCCATGTCAACGGACAGGTGAATGCGTTTGAGATGCGCAAACTTCATTAACGCCTTGTTGGCAACGGCACTGATCCCGGATTCATCTATTTCTCTCATGGAAAAGACCGTAATTCCCGATGCTTTTAACCGTTCTTTCTCTTTTTGATCCAGATCCCGCTGTCCGATCATGACCACATGTTCGGGCATGACTTTAATGCCAGGGGCTCCGACATTCAACAATGGTTCATACCCCTCCCCGGTCAAAACAGCCAGGGGCATACCATGGATGTTGCCCGAGGGAGAAGATTGGGGGGTGTTGAAATCACCATGGGCATCAACCCAGATCAGGCCGGCCGGTTCATTATAGGTTGCGGCCGCCACCGTTCCAATGGTTACGGAGTGGTCGCCGCCAATAAACAGAGGGAACCGTCCTTCCTCTATGGCCAACTTTCCCGCTTCATAAACCGCCGTGCAGATCTGGGTAATCTCTTTTACATAATCGTTTTTTTCAGATTTACCCAAGGCATCATCATCCCGGATCGGTATGCTGATATCTCCCGTGTCCACGACCACATGGCCAAGCGCCCTTAATTTCTGAATCAGGCCGGTGTATCTGACGGCCGCAGGCCCCATATCAACACCCCGAAGCGATTGCCCGAAATCCATGGGGATACCAATGATACTGATTTTTTTGCACATCATCCCAGTTCTCCAGACTAACGGCCACGGGCCGATATTAAGACGTTCTTAAAACTTCAAAATTTATTTCCGACACCGCCTGTTACAGCGTCAAAGCGATGCGATGCCTGCTTACCCTTAAACTATTAATCCCCGAAATAATCAACCCATTTAATCTAATGATTTGCATGAGTTTTGATCATTGAAAGTGTTTTAAGCGTCTTCTATGGCGGTGGAGAGGCAAATCTGGCGGCGCCTATATGGGCGCGACCTTAGGCGTTCCGAGCATCGCCTATCTTCCGTTTAATTTTTTCTGCTGGATTTCACCCATTGTTTCCCTGCTTTTCGGTTTATTTTGTTTCATCTTTTATTTGCGCCATAAATGCATAATTCATGATAAATTGAAAATTATTATAGCCAAAGACCTTGATCTTTGCCGGTGGAGCCTAACTATAGATAATCCAGATCTGGCCGATAAAAGACGAAGACCTGTACACGTGAACCAAGCCCACGGCTGCCTGGAAATAGGAAATCAGCTGTATTTTATGTTTTTGGTAACAAAAAAAACATTGGATAAAAATGGATAGAAAAAAACCCACATACGAAGAATTGGAAAGAAGAGTCCGGGAACTGGAAAGGCTGCAGCTCATGCAGAAGCAAAAGGAATCCCAACCGCTGAATCGTGAAATGTTTTTACGCACCCTGATTGAAACAATACCGGATCTTGTGTGGTTAAAAAATCCGGATGGTGTTTTCCTTGCCTGTAATCGAAAATTTGAGCGCCTTTTGAATACTAAGGAAAAGGATATTGTCGGAAAAACAGACTATGATTTTATGAGCAAACAGGAGGCGGATTTTTTCCGCAAACATGACAAAGCCGCCATCGCAAGCGGAAAGCCTGTGAAAAATGAAGAAGAAGTCATCTACCTAAATGACGGCCATAAGGAATTGCTTGAAACCATTAAAACGCCAATGTTCGATACTCAAAACCAACTGATCGGCGTATTGGGCGTGGCCCGTGATATAACAGAACGAAAACGGATTGAAAGAGAGCTTCGAATGAACGAAGCGCGATTACAATTAACGCTTCAAGTCGCCAATATCGGCCTCTGGGATTGGGATGTTGCCAATGATACCTGGCATGCCTCGCCTATATATTATACCATGTTGGGCTATAAACCCATTTTCGGTCGTTCTGACAGAAAGATATGGATCAAGCGGATTCATCCCGAAGACAGGGAAATGGTCAAAAATAAAATTAACAGTATTCTGAATTTCAAAACAAACGAATATCGCTATGAAGCACGTATGAAACATGCTGACGGCTCCTTTCGCCTGCATTACGTCACCGGATATGTGCTTGAAAGGGATGAGGACGATAAACCGGTTCATCTGATCGGCCTTAGAATTGACATCACCGAACGGAAAAAAGCGGAAGCTGAAAAAGAAAAACTCCAAGCGCAATTAATTCAGGCTCAGAAAATGGAGGCGGTAGGGCGTCTGGCAGGCGGTGTTGCCCATGATTTCAACAACATGCTGGGGATTATCATGGGGCAGGCCGAACTGATGCTGATTCAAATGGATCCAGCCGGACCCTATTTTACCGGGTTACAGGAAATCAGAAAAGCCGCTGAAAGTTCAGCCGACCTGACGCGACAATTATTAGCCTTTGCCCGTAAGCAGACCATATCGCCCAAGGTACTTAACCTGAATACGGTTGTTGAAAGCATGATTAAAATGCTGCAGCGAATCATTGGTGAGGATATCCACCTTGTCTGGTCTCCTGGGAAAAAGCCCTGGAAGATATCAATGGACGCCGGACAAATCGACCAGATCCTTATCAACCTGTGCGTCAATGCCCGGGATAGTATCACCGGCGTTGGAAAAATCATCATCGAGACAGAAAACTGCACGTTGGATGCGGATTATTGCATTGATCATGCGGGATTCATACCCGGTGATTACATGACGTTGGCGGTTAGCGACAGTGGTTGCGGGATGGATCCCGATATTCTCAATAATATATTTGAACCTTTTTTTACCACCAAGGACGAAGAAAAGGGGACGGGCCTCGGCCTTGCCATGATTTATGGTATTGTCAAACAAAACGATGGGTTTATCAATGTATACAGCGAACCAAAACATGGCTCCAAATTTAAAATTTATCTGCCCCGGCACCAGACAGATAACAGAGAGGAATCCCAAACCAATCGTCCCGAGGCCCTGGAGACCGGCTCGGAGACGATCCTGGTGGTGGAGGACAATACCGATCTTCTGGAAATCAGTCAGACCATGCTGGAACAGCAGGGGTATTTAGTGTTGACCGCGGCCTCACCCGTGAAAGCGCTGGAAGTGGTAAAAAAGCATGCCGACGGCATTGACCTGCTCATTACGGATGTGATTATGCCGGAGATGAACGGGCGGGAGTTGGCAAAAAAACTGGAACTGAGCCATCCGGATCTGAAAGTGCTCTATATGTCCGGCTATACCGCAGATATTATTGCCCATCACGGGGTATTGGAAAAGGACACCCATTTCATCCAAAAACCATTTTCAATACGGGAACTGGCAGCCAGGACAAGGCAGGTTATTGAATGCCGATAAACGGTCTTCAATAACCTGCCCCAAAAAGATAAAATGAAAATTGTACGTGTCATTATCCGTTAATGGGCGTATTCAGGTTTGGCTGATTCTCATATGCACCATCGAGCAAACACCAAGCATATCTGCAATGGTAGATGCTAATTTTGCTTTAAACGGCACCCCTTGCTTCATTCCTTTGGACATGGGGATTGAATTTATGACCTGAATTCTTTTGTCCCATGTTTCAAGGACGTTTACCGGTTTCAGTCCCCATCCCCCATCCATGGATATGCCCATGCCGCCTTTTTTGAGCACCTGCTTTTTCGCAAATTTCATCCCCAAAGGAGAAAGGGAATCAAAATAAAAATCACATGATTTAAAATAGTCCGCAACTTGAATGAAAAATTCTTTGATCTGCGCTTCATTAAAATAACAAAAGACACCACCGGCCAGAAACAGCAATCCGTCCCGGACTGTTATCTGCTTAAACCATTCAGTGTCCAGAAATGAAGAGGCAATGCTTTTGTGCCTGTCACTGTCTTCATAAAAATTTTTCCTCAGGGTCATGACATCGGGCAGATCAAGTTCATAAAACATGATTTGACCATTATCAATACGGCTGAAGGTGGTGTCCAGGCCACAGCCGATATTGACAATTGTCGCCTGGGGATGTTGTTTTATGAACCCTTGCGCCATTTTATCCGTATGCAGGCTGCGTGCAACCCAACCATGCTGTGACATGGATTGGGTTTTTTCAATATCTGAAAAATCATAGTCAATCTGATCAATAATCTCCACCGCGCTTTTATCAACCAGCCGCGGGGTCTTTTGCCGTGTTTCATATGCCCTGCCCCATAACGGGAGTAAAAGCGTCTCCTCAACAGTGCCGGTTTTGATACGTATTTTCTGAGTCATTATTTTCCTTCCTTATTCGATTAATAGCCTGAAATATTCCACTCTTTTGTTCTCTGTTGCGCATGCCACATGGCAGCGTATCTTTTCTGCAGGGTCATTAATTGCGTGTGGGTCCCCTGCTCCGCGATTCTACCGTTTTCCACCACCAGGATATTGTCGGCCCCGGCAATGGTGGAGAGGCGGTGGGCGATCACAATAACGGTTTTGTCTGCAACCAGTGTATCGATGGCCTTTTGTACCGCCACCTCGCTTTGGGTATCCAATGCCGCCGTGGGTTCATCCAGCATGACAACGGGGGCGTCTTTGAGTATGGCCCTTGCGATGCTTATCCGCTGCTTTTCCCCGCCGGACATAGCCCCCCCGATATCCCCCACTACCGTATTATACCCATCGGGCAAACGGTTGATGAACTCATGGCAAAATGCCTTTTGGGCCGCATCTTTGACCTGTTCATCCGTGGCACCGGGATTGCCCATCCTGATATTATTTAAGATGGTGTCATCAAACAAATAGACATCCTGAAAGACCACGGATAAATTTTTCATCAAATCCTCCTGCCTGATTTGCTTGATATCCGTACCACCTATTTTCACCAACCCTTCCTGGGGATCGGCGTAACGCATGATCAATTTGGTAATTGTTGTTTTGCCGGAACCGGACGGGCCCACAAGGGCCGTCAGTTTACCGGCCGGGATGGAGAAGGAGACATCCTGCAGGGCATATTGATCCTCTTTGGCATAGGCAAAAGAGACTTGAGAAAACGCAATGTCGAATTGTCTGAGTTCCGCCGGCGGGGAAGCGACCGCCAATGGTTTGATGGAAAGCAATTCCGTTATCCGGATAAAAGCGGCATCCATAATATCAAAAACCTGGGTCAGGTTTGAAAACAAAGATAACGGCTCGCTGAAACGAGAGATAATGACCAGCAGTGCGGCGGATACGGACAGGGTCAGACTGCCCTGAGATATCATAAATACGCCGATGGACAACACAGCAATCAGACCGATCTCCACAATTCCGGACATTACAACCATGGGCGCGATAAGCGCTATGACTGATTTTGTCTGTACTTTTTTATGATTACGAAGGGATGCCTGCAGTCCAACAGCCCGTTCGCCGACCTGGTTGGTTGAACGCAACACAGGCAGGCCCTGTACATATTCAAGTACGTCTGATTCCACCTGGGCCAGGGCCTTGCCACAGGCTATCTTTCCTCTGCTTGACCCGCTTCTGTGCCACTTTTGAACAGGCACCGCAATACAGAAAAGCACAAGCATTGCAAAAGCCAGCCGCCATTCAATCATAAAGGTAGCAAGAATCAAAAGAACCGGCGGAATGACCGTCTGTATGATGACGGAACTGACAATGCCCATGGAGAGCAGGGAATATTCAACCCCGACGGAAAACACATTGTTCAATGTGCCGGTCTTATAAAAATACAGTTTTTCCAGGGGCATGTTCTTGAGTTTTTCCCCAAGATCAAGGCGCAGCCTGTGGGCGACATCCACGATGGTACCTTTAAAATCAAAGTCATGCCCATACCATCTGCAATACAGCTCAACTGCAACCAGCAGCATCATGACAAAAAGCCATAAGGTCGCGCCGGACACAGAAGGCCCAGCGTCGAAAAGAGAGGAGAGCAGCGGGAAAAAGCACAGATATGCCAATCCTTCGGCAGTAAAGGCGGCAATAAACAGCAGCATGCTTCTTTTATATTCCGGGCCATTCTCTCCGGCTATTGTTTTCCCCGCCTTATATGACTGCAAAAAGGTGGTCGGTTTTATTTTCGATTCCATGATAATCCCCTTATTTTTGCAGGTTCCACGCCTGTGCCTGTTCGTAGTTTTTCCAGAGCACTGCGTAAACACCGTTATTGTTAATCAGCTCCCCATGGCGCCCTTTTTCTGCAATCATGCCCTGGTCAAACACAATGATCTGGTTCACATCTCTTATGGTGGACAGCCTGTGGGCGATGATGATGACGGTTTTGCCTTTCATCAGACTTGACACCGCACGAATAATCTCTTCCTCGTTTTCCGGGTCGGCAAAGGCGGTTGCCTCGTCAAGCACAACAATGGGCGCATTTCTCAAGATTGCCCGGGCTATGGTGATTCTCTGCTTCTGCCCGCCAGAAAGCCTCAACCCCCTGTCTCCGGCAACGGTTTGGTAGCCGTCTGGGAGCGACAGGATAAAATCATGGATCTGCGATGCCTTTGCCGCTTGGTATATCTCTTCATCCGAGGCTTCCGGTTTGGCCAGCCTGATGTTGTTGGCAATGGTGTCATTGAATAAGAAGGTATCCTGGAAGACAAACGACACATGGCGCATCAACGTTTCGGGCAGCATATTGCGAATATCAGTACCGCCGATTCTGATGGTTCCTTTTTCAACATCCCAGAATCTGGGTATCAATCTTGCCACTGTGGTCTTGCCGGCGCCGGATGGCCCGACCAGTGCCGTTACGGTCCCTTCCGGGACTTCAAAGCTGACATCTCGCAGGGCATAACTGTCCCTGTTTTCATACCTGAAGCTCACCTGCTCAAACACGACGGATGCGTCTTTGGGCTGTTGGGGCTGCTCTGACACCGGCATGGTCTTCATGTCCATGATATCCTGTATTCTCAATGCCCCGGCTTCGGATTTTTTTATGAAGTTATTGAGCCACATGAGCGGCATCATGGCATCCGCCATGCCGGTACTGAGCATCAAAAGGGCTATGAAATAGGGAAAGGCAAGGGTTCCTGTGGATACAAAAAAAATACCCGCAGCAGTGACGGCCACCAGTGTGGGCATGGGACTTAAAATCAGGATTCCCATCCTGGAGGCGTTACCGGAATAGTCATACCACGACTTAACCGCAACCCGGAATTCATCCAGGGCCTTGGTGTATCTTTTAAAGGAACTTGTCCCTGTATCAAAGGTTCTAACCACCGGCATGGCCTGCACAAACTCAATGACGGCCGAATTAATCATCTCCTGGCTTTCATCATACTTTTTTCTTAGCACTTCATTGTCCCTCATGGCCAAACGCATGAAAATCCCGCCCAAAAGCAGCACCGTGATGCTCACCAGGGCAAGACGCCAGTCAATGACAAACATCATGACCAGGGACATCACCGGCCCTGCAAGGCTTTTGCCGATAAACGGGGTGGTGTCCGCCACAAAAGCGTGAAGCATGTTCACATCATCCACAAGCACTTTTTTCAACGTTCCTGACCCGGTGTTGGTAATAAACCCCAAAGGCAGTTTCGCCAGATGCTCAGAGAGCCTGGTTCTCAGAATCTGCTCAAGACGAAAGGCACCCAGATGGGAAATCACAAAGCCACCCTTGCGGCACAGAAAACTGATGATCACCAGAACGGCGATGAGGGTAAGCAAAAGCCAGAGATTAATGCTAAATCCCAACACAGCCGCATGGTCTCCGGTTACAACGGCGTTCAGAGCCCCGGCCATGAAATATATACCAACTATGGACGCAACCGCGCCAACGGCAGTCATGGCCATTGCCAGATAAATCCAGGACATCACCGGATCCATGATCGCCCACAATCCTCGTTTTATTTCGTTCTTTTTCATTGTATCCATCCGATCTCGTGTTTTTGTACAACCTTTTATCATTGGAAAAACAAACGGATACAACCTACTATGAGAAATAAAAAAAAGCTGTCGAATGCGGAACAAATGCTGTCTGAAACTGAACTAAAATAAGAAACGCGCATGCATTGACACAAAAGCTTAGTTTTTGTATGAATAAAAAATTAGGCAAAGCCGTAACCTTTATTTAAGCGGCAAAGGAATTTAAATTGGAGAAAACAATTATTCTGGAATTCAGTTATGACGACTTTATCACCCATTATGGTAAAAAAGTATGTTCCTATACTGAACCGGAGCCCGATGAATTTTTCTGGCATTGTCCCCGGGAGTTGGGGTGCGGTACATTCCAAAGAGTAAAAATCAGGCCGGGGTTTGATCTGTGGCTGACGGACTGCTCCTTTTGCCGGGATATCATTTTTAAAAATTATGAAATTCCGGTAACCCTCCAATTTAACTTTACCCTCTCCGGCCACTATCGTGTCCGCTTTAACGATAACCCGGATTACAATCGGTATTTTGGCGAATTTCATGGGATCAGCTATTATAATAGTGCATATTCCTATTGCAGATTAGTCCATGATGTTCCTTCGCGCAGTGTCTCCCTAACCCTTCAACCGAATGTTTTTTTAAACTTTTATAAAAGGCACCTTCACCTGATACCCCCAATGATTCATGATATGATCCAGGGCAAAGTAAATGCCGGGTACCTGTATCAAAGTACCATTACACCGGCGATTCGGGAGGTCATCCACCAAATTATCGGATGCCGTTTTCACGGCATTGCCCGAAAACTGTTTCTTGAGAGCAAGGCCTTGGAGCTGCTTTCGCTCCAACTGGATCAAATATGTACAACGCCTCTTTCCAGCCCTTCATGCATGAGAATCCACCGCCATGACAAAAAACGGGTTGAAGGGGTCCGGGACCTGCTTGACGGCAATCTGGAAACGCCGCCCAGTCTACAGCAACTTGCAAAGGCTGCAGGCATGTCCCACCCCAAACTCAACCGGTGTTTCAAAGAGATGTATGGGATGACTGTATTCCAATATCTTAGAACAGAGCGGCTCAACAGGGCCAAAATCATGCTTCAGGAAGAAGGCTATTCGGTGACCGAAACCGCCTTTCAGGTGGGATACGATTCGGTGAGCCACTTTTCCCAGGTTTACAAAAAGCAATTCGGCGCCTCCCCCAGTGCGTCGGTCAGGTTTATGACCGAAGGCTGAAGACAACCGGACGATTCAAAATAGTAGCCTTACCATCCCCCCCTTTAAAGTTGATTTTTCGTACCAGACCCGGTATGCATTAGCCAGTGTAAATGACAGCCATGGGCCAACCTGGTATATTGATTCCCAGGCAATCCCAACAACCAGAGATGAAAGTAATTAAAGACGATTGTGATACTCATATATCCCCATTGGAGAAGGCGGCGATGCAATTTGCGTGCAGGGGCCTGACTTTCACCTACCCGGAGGCGGACAAACCGGTTATTGAAAATCTTAATTTTTCCATGAATGCCCCTGGATTTAATGCGGTTTTCGGGCCATCCGGCGTGGGTAAAACATCTTTTGCTAGAATTCTTGCCGGCGGCAGCAGCGGCCCGGGGGGCAGTGCACTGATTTATGAAGGAATTTCCACCATTTTATATTCTTACAACCAGGAGCGTCTGCCCGGCTGGTCCAGCACCGGCAGCCATCTGGACAAGGTCTGCCCCTCAAAAAATGAGGATCTTAAAAAAAAACTGATTAAAATTTTCAAGGTCGACAGCCTGCTGACGTCACGCTTTTCCCAGCTCTCCATGGGGCAGCAGAACCGGATGAACCTGATTCGCTACCTGATCCAGGATTTTGATCTGTTGATACTGGATGAAAGCCTTGCCAATGTGGATGAAGCGTTGCGGGAAACCATTGTCCTGGCCATCAAAGAGATCTTTCCGGCCAAACTGTTTCTCTATATTTCCCACAATCTCATGGAGGTGGCACAATTTTGCAAGGATATCCTGGTGTTAAGCCGCCCCGGCAAAGGTGCCGTTGTGGTGCAGGGCCAGGATTATGGAACAGGATATACGGCAGACCCCAAGGCCATTGACCGGTCCATGCTGGAGATTATGAATGCTGTTTAGACGGATCTACCAGTTCTTGATTGTCTATTGCCTCGGTGTCACAGGGCTTTTGGCCGTTAAATATGCAACAGGCCTGTCCAATTATGTCATTCCCGGTTTACCGCTGATATTTGACACGGCACACAGGGTGCTGAACGGGTATTTTCTTGACGTGCTCAATACCCTTTCCGTGGCGGTGCTGGGTCAGATGATCTCCATTCTCATGGCCTTTTTTGTGGGTATCCTGGGCCGCAAGTCATCCTGGGCCGGCTCGTTTATCAAGGTCATGGCCTATAACATCCAGGCCTACCCTATCGTGGCCCTGGCCCCGATCATTTTTATTCTTCTGGGAGACGGATTTTTATCCCGCCTGCTCATCGCCTCCATGATCTGTTATTTTCCGCTGCTGCTGTCGGTATTGGGGATCATGGCCTCGCCCATCAAGGACATTGAACATTTTTACATCGCCACCGGCCGGATGCGCTGGCAGCTGGAAGTCAAAATCCGTGCCTTTGAAAACTTAAACAAGCTGACCACAGTGATTGCAGGGTCATCCACACTGGCCATGGCCGGGACCATTGTGGCTGAATTTATTGCCGCGGATCAAGGCATTGGGTATAGTATACGCATTGCCCTGTACCAGAGTGATCTTGCCTGCATCCTTGTGGCCCTGTTCTCCATCGGTATCATCATATCCGTGTACCAGGGTATTCTGGAAACCGTGGGCGAACAGCTTAAAAACAAATGGTCTGCACCCAAAGGAGGGGATTTGATATGAATCAAACAATTAAAACCAACGCCATGATCCGGACAGGTCTTCTGGTCTTGTGCATGATATTTTGTTTTACAACCGCCCCCGCCGTTGCAGGTGACACGCTCAATTACCGCCTGAAATGGCTGTTCAACACCTCTGTGGCCGGTGACATCATCGCCGATACCGGCGGCTTTTTTAAACGAGCAGGGTTAGAGGTCTCCGTGAATGAAGGCGGGGCCGGGAAAAATGCCATCAAGGAGCTGGAGCTGGGGTATGCAGACTTTGGTGTGGCATCCGCCGACCAGGTCATCCGGGCCCTTGAAAAAGGCGCTGATGTGGTGGTTCTGGCCCAGATTTTCCAGGTCAACCCCATGCAGTGGATTTACCGGTCCAACCAGCCAGAAATCAAGAATCTTTCCGATTTAAAGGGTCGGCACATCGGCGTCACCTTCGGGGGGAACGATGAAACCATCATGAACACCCTTTTGGCCAAGGCAGGCCTCACACCAAGAGATGTCCGCATATCAAGCGTCCGGTTTGATTTTACCCCGTTTTTAAAAAAAGAAGTGGATGTGTGGCCGGTATACCGCAACTCCCAGGGGGTGATCCTGGAAGAGAGGCTGGGCGCAGAAAACGAACAGGTAAAATTTTTCAATCCCGCAGATTACGGCGTCTCCTTTGTGGCCAATTCGATTGTAACGTCAGGTTCCATGATGAAAAGCCATCCGGACACGGTAAAGGCATTTATGACAGCCTTATTGGCGGCATGGGAATTTGCAATGGAGCCTGCCAACGCACCCCGGGTATTAGCCCAGATCAAAACAAAGGATAAAGGCACCCAAGACGACATCCGGCAAAAACAGCTCGCAGCCACCCGGCCTTTGATCAAGCCGGACAACGAGACAAAAATCGGCATTATTGATACGGAGGCATGGCAGCAGACCGAAAGCATCATGGTCAAGGAAAAACAGATCCAAGCCCCGGTTCGTGTGATAGACCGCCTGGTTGGACCGAAAAAATAGAGTCATGTGATGAAAAAATATGAATCGAATAGTTACTGAAGTCTTTTCTTTTTCCTTTTTATGTACCAATCCTCTTTACCGTATAGTTTGTCTGAACATTCGGGGCATAAACCATGACTGAAGTATGCATCAGAATTTTTTTCTATATATGATTCGATTTTATTCCAATACCCTTGATCATCACGAATTTTCTTACAGGACGCACAAATGGGCAGCAACCCACTCAATTTTTTAATTTGTGTTGTGGCATCCTCAAGTTTTTCCTTCTCCATTACTAATGCGTCCTCGGTTTTCTTACGTTCAGTAATATCTCGATCTATTCCGCGATACCCAATGACCTCTCCTGATTCGTCAAAAAAAGGCACGCCACTTGTTTCAAGCACAACAGGACTGCCATTTCTATGTATATTAATATTTTCGAATGAAACGAATGTTTTACCTTTGTCCTTCATATCTTTAAATATTTCGCATACGCGCTCAGATTCTTCCGACGGCATTAACGTGAATGGGGTCTTGCCTATCACCTCCGCCGGTTTGTATCCTAATATTTCCTCAATCTGGGGACTGGCATATAAATATTCACCGTCTCTATTGACCTCCCATATCAGGTCACTTGAGGCTTCGACAAGATTTCTAAATTTTGTTTCGCTTCTTTGTAGCGCGTTTTCTGCTTGTTTGCGCTTGGTGATATCACGAAAATTACCAAGGACGAATATCCGGTCCCTTATCTTGATAGGGCTTGCTGCTATTTCAACCCAAAAGTGGGAGCCATCCTTTTTCACCATCTTTGCTTGTCTGAAGCCACTTTCTCCTGCCACAACTTTTGGGAATAACACAATCCCTGATTCTTTTGACACCAGATCTTTGACATTCATCCCCAATAACTCCGTCTCATTGTAATCGAACATTTTACAAAATGATGGGTTGACCGTGATATAATTCCCCCGGCTGTCTGCTATGCTTATCCCATCGACTGATTGTGCCATTATCTCACTATAAAATTTGCTGATTTGTTGCTCAGCGTCTCTGGCTTCATGAAACTCCGTATTGTCGTGTCCTTTCGGCAAGCCTGTGTAAATCAAAAAAATTAAGATAACATTCAAAACAGACCCGATCCAAAAAAACAGTGTGTAAGGCGATGAGGGATAGTTTGCAGTGCAAAAATGTGTCTCAAAACATACTGGATTGGCTAAAAGGTCGTTTTAGAGATTATCAGTTGTTTCCCCTGATTTTTTAGCGATTGTGTTTTCAAATGACCACGGCAACCAGTCAGAAGGGTTTTGGAAGATCTCGGAAGAGTGCTTCTGTAGCGCGGTCAGGTATTCAAAGGGATTTATATTTTGCAGGTTGCAGGTATGTATCAGGCTCATGAACAGGTCGCCAATATAGGCACCGTGTTCGGTTTTATAGAATAATGAATTTTTTCGGTGCAGAATCGACTTTTTCAGCAATTGTTCGCAAAGATTATTATCCAGCGGTGCTCCAGGGATCTCCAGGAAACGGGTCAATTCCTGCCAGTGATTCAACATATATGATATGGCCTTGCCCAGACTGGAGTTGGGTTCTACTTCTTTGTTTTCAAACTTGTCTTCCAGCCATACTTTAAGCGCCCGCATCAGTGGACCGCTGTGGGTTTGATGATATTGAAGGCGTTGAGCATCGTCCAGGCCTTGCTCCTTTACCTTATGATCGTGCTCATAAATTTTAGCCACTGTATCAATTACATGGTCACACTCCTCAGGGAAATCGTCCATGACGTCGACAAAGTTACGGCGTCCATGCACGAGACAATTGCATAATATCGATTCAAAACCTTTTGGCAGATTCCTGGACAGAGCATCACACATCTGTATTGGCCGATCTTCTCTGGATCCCCGTTCTTTCAGAACCCTGGATAAATTTTCTCCTGCATGATTGTGGCCGGTAAAAAACAGGGCAATCTTTCCTACGTCACATTCTGACAGGATTCCGGAAGTGAACATCCCTTTTCGCTTGGCTGCCTTGTCTGTTTCTTTTATCAAGGATAAAATTTTCATTGTCGTGTCATCATTGTACAACACCTTGCCTTGTGCAGCCTGACGGACTAACTCTGTATATACCGGATGAATCTTGTCTGCTACGCTTTCGATGATTTCCCATTGGGTCGATGGGGGCAGCGGCATCCCCAGGCTAGCCTGAAGTTTGCCCAAGCGGTATAAAGGGACTCCGCTGCCATATTTTAGAAGGGCCAGCATGGCACCGGATTTGGCATCATATTTTTCTTTGCCCACATTGTCGGGCGCCTGGGCAGTAAAAATCTGCCCACAAAGGTTGCACCGCAATCTCTGCAGTTCATATACTGTCGCCTGGAAGGGAGCACCGCCGGTTATCCGGACGATCTTGGCAGGTGGTTTTTCACCATACAATTTACCTTTTTCACAGGCAGGGCAATCATTACCTGACTTAAGGCTTTGATGACAGATCTTGATCTTCTTGGCACCTTTATAGGCGTTTGCACCAATTTTGCCATGACCTTTTTTCTTCTTTTTTCGTTTCGGCCGGTTATGCGGATTCGACGTTTTCTTCTTTTCGGTCTTATCGCCGAATACCATTTTTAATAACCGTTTAATGGATGCTGCTTTTTCATTGGACAACGTATTCAAATAAGCAACGGTTTCAACCAATGCTTTGATCAACTCATAATCGCCGTCCTGCAGTTCATTTGATCTTACCCGCTCAAGGAGCGCGTCAAGTTCGTCCTGCTTTATGTCCATCGTTTTTGACATGAAATGTGTGCTATCACATTTAAACTCTAATGTCTAGATTTTTTTCCACAAAAGTACATTATTTTTTTGAGGATTTCCGTTCCATATCAACATCTGTAATTCATGTGCAGCCAATGGGTGAATTTCATCTCCTCCCTTTTTAGGCCACCATTTAAAACGCCCCTTGCTCAATCTTTTTTGACAAAGCCAGAAGCCCTGGCCATCATATATTAGTATCTTCAGGGCAGTCCCCGGTTTGTTTCTGAAAACAAAAACATATCCGGAAAAAGGATTTTGTTTTAACACCCTGAGACAAACAGCTGCCAGGCCGTCGATCCCCTTTCGAAAATCAGCAGGAGTTACCGCCAGCATTATCCGCATTTGCGGTGTGATTTGGATCATGGAACACCAGCCAGTAAATATTTACCAAGGCTGATCACTGCCGGGTCTGCACGACCTTTAAAACACATACGCATCTTAAAACCGGCCTGATTCTCCATTTCTATTATACAGTTGGTATCTTCCGGCGCTGGAGTGATCTCTATAAACAGGGGGGAGTCATCGTCTTCTTCAGGAGAATCGACTGTAGTACAATGAATGGCATTATAAATTTTTTGTTTTAATGCGGTATGATTAAGCCGTAAACTGTGGGCAATCTTATTTATGCTCAGCCCTTGAGCATGGTGAAGGTCTGCTGCCGCCTGCCATAAATTATCCGGTATTCTTGACCTTCCGGTTCTGTTATTTCGCCAGTCTGCAAAAAGCTGCTGGACTTTTTCTAATGCGATTGATTGTTCTGCTGTCAATAATTGTTTGTTCATCGGTCCCTCCATTAGCAATGTTCAAGTTGGAACCGATAATATCACCCGGTACTGGGTATTTCACGCAGGCTTACCGGAAGGACACGTATTGTCTATCAAAACAGCCTGTAATGCAGGATTATTCTCATACGAAATTAGTTCGCTGTATACTTTAACCCACCGGATACTTTTATTTTTGTGAATTATACGATACTCATTTTTATGGTGTGATTTTTGTCCTGATAATTTTTTTTCAAAATTTTGGAAAAATTTATTCCTGTCTTCCGGATGTATCACCTCTATACATTGTTCCGGACTCATTGATTTTAGCTCGTCCAGAGAATAGCCGGTAATATCCTCCATTGGTTTGCTGACAAAGCGTAATTTTAAGGGGTCATTTTGCAAAATGATCATACCCTGGAAGGACTGTTCAACAAGAAATTGAAATTTATTTCTACTTTTTTCAAGTTCAACAAGATTTCCCTCCAGATTTTGGGTTCTTTCTTTTATCTTTACCGCTAACGGTGTTTGTCAAGAAAGTTGTCGCCTCAAGCGCATTTTTTGTGAAATTTTTAGGTATAAATTTTCACTGTTGTTTTTACCCTTACCCCAAAAAATTTGTAGCTCCATTCCAGGATAAGTCAAGAAAAAAATCGGTTCCTCCCAGAGGGTCCCTCCCATTTTTTTCTTGACTTATCCTTCCATTCCCGCAGGATTTTTTTTGGGGATAAGGGAAAAACATAATTATGTCTGGGGGTAACCTTTATATTAAGCTGCTGGACGGTTATCGTTTTTTTCAGGATTAAGAGAGACTTCTGTTACCACAGTCCAATCTCTGATTCCACGGCTCCAACGTTCTGGTTTTTTTGCCTTTGCTTCCAGATATACCTTTTGACGGGCCTCTAAAATCGTCCTATCTGCCCCTGTATGCCTTTCATTTGGGGTAACAAATTTTATACCACTGTGACGGTGGACATTATTGTACCAGCGAACAAAATTCAGTACCCATTCTCTACAGGCCTCCAAGCTCTCAAAAGGGCCGGAAGGGTATGAAGGGGCATATTTCAGGGTTTTGAACAATGCTTCTGAATAAGGATTATCGTTACTTACCGACGGCCGACTGAATGAGGGGACAACTCCAAGTTGCTGAAGAGTGCACAGCATGGTCGCACCTTTCATCGGGGAGCCATTATCTGAATGAAGCACTATTTCATTGCCATTTACACCCTCTGACAGATACCCCCTTTTTACAAGCTCGGAGGCCAGCTCATCACTTTGCCTGTCATGGACTTCCCAAGCTACTATCTTACGACTGTAAATATCCGTTATCATATAAAGGTAATAAAACGAACCCTTTAGCGCCGCTGGAAGGTAGGTTATATCCCATGTCCAGACCTGATTAGGCCCTGTTGCTGTAAAACCCGTCGGTTTTTTATTTGTTTTATACCGGGTTTTACCTCTATGGTTCTGAAGACCGTTCTCTCTCAGTGTCCTATAGAAGCTTGCTTCGGATGCGACATAGATCCCCTGATCACAAAGCATGGGAACAATCTGGCTTGGCGGTAAGCTTCCATACTCCTGACTATTACAAATATCTATAATCATATGTTTTTCTTCTTCAGACAATTTGTTTGCAGGATTTCTTTCTGCATGGGGGCGCTTATCTTCTATTTCAGCAGTCGTTTTTTTCTGCCACCGCTGTAAGGTCCTTTCTGAAATTCCTATTATTTCACAAGCCTTACATTGGCGAGCACCGGATTTACAAGCTTCTTCCACCAAAGACAATATCTGCATTTTGTCTTCAGTAGGAATCATTCTTCCCCTTTGTCCCCCCAGATGTCCTGGACTTTTTTTTTTAACACAAGCAGGGCGGCAGCTTCTGCTAACGCTTTCTCCTTACGGGTTAATTCTTTTTCAAGGGCTTTAGTCTTGCGTTGCAATTCTTGCTCTTTTTGCTTGGTTTTCTTGACAAAATTTTGATCGGGGCTCTTTCTACATCCGGATATACAGTCTTTCTTCCACTCTTCTAACTGTTCCGGGTATATTCCATGTTTCCGGCAATATTCATTTTTTTCTGCTTCACTTAACGACGCAGTTTCCAATACTGCCTGAAATTTCCTCTCGGCTGACCAGGTTTTCTTCTTCGAGCCCACTGTACTCCCATTCCTTTTTTTGTAATTTCTTAGCCAGGTTGCTACCGTTGAATTTGGAACGTTAGCCTCTTTTGAAAAGTTTACCATCGGCGTGCCTGGGTTTAAAAGAATTTGGGTGCGGCTCTTTTGAAACATATGAAAGCCATGGTCATTAAAGGTGTTCAGGGTTGTTAGTCTTATTTTTATGCTGCTTTCCAGCAAGATAATTCATTTGTCAGTGACTATCTGATGTAAATTGCAAAAATTTCCTGGACAGCGAGTCATAATTCCGTTATGAAAGAATAGCGGGAGGTAGATGACATGCAAATCAAGCAACAAACCTTTTGTGGTCGAAAGTTTACCGGTAAAGAAATCGCATTAATCCAGGAAGTCGTTGCTACCTGTGGAGGCCTTAGCCGACGAGAACTGGCACATACCGTATGCGAACTTCTGGAATGGAAACGCCCTAATGATCGGCTAAAAGTCCGGGAATGTAGTGATTTTTTGGAGCTTTTAGAGGCCAAGGGAGCTCTAACCCTTCCTGAAAAGAAACAACAAACAAAGATCGTTTTTCACAAGAGTATTCCCCAAACACCCTGTAAGCAACCCCACAGCACTTTGCGTGGCAGCGTAGAAGAATTTACACCTCTTGAGATACAGCGGGTTCAGAATCGAGAGCAGAGGGATCTGTTTAAGGAACTCATCGGTCGCCATCATTACCTGGGATATGCAATGCCTTTTGGCGCCAGATTGCAGTATCTGATTTATGTAAACCGTCCCCATCGAGAAATTGTGGGGTGCATCCAGTTCTCAAGCCCTGCCTGGCGGATGCGTGCTCGCGATGAATGGATCGGTTGGACAGATGAAAGGCGTAAGGTCGCTCTACAAAAGGTGGTGAACAACAGCCGTTTTCTGATCCTTGCTCCCATCCAAAATTTAGCGAGCATGATACTGTCATGTAGTCTCCGGGAACTCAGAGATGATTGGGAACAGCAGTATGGTCTTAAACCCATGCTGGTAGAGACATTGGTGGATCGACAACAATTCCACGGTGGCTGTTATCGGGCATCGACCTGGATTGAGTTGGGGAAAACCACTGGTCGTGGGCGCATGGACCGATTCGGCAAACGTCATGGCGCTGATGTAAAAACCATATTAGTATATCCACTGGAAAAAGATGCTGTTCACCAACTCAGGGAGGGGATATGAATCCAGCGGTTTCCCTTTCTGCTGTGGAGCATTTACCTTCCCCCGTCATTGATCCGGGGCAAAAATGCTATGATGATATTGTCAATTTTCTTAATTCCAAGGAGAATCATTCAGTGAAACTCAGTGATTTGGAACAAGAACTTGAAAAACGAGGACGTGAGCTGATGCGCATCCTGCTTCAGGAACATTTAGACAAGCTCGGTCCCAGTCATTGTGAAGAGCCGGTCTGTGGAGCCGATGGCATTGTTCGACCGAAAGTGAGGCCACAGGATCGAAAAATCGAAACCGTATTTGGAACGGTATCGGAAAGTCGTGCCGGATATGGAAACAAGGGCGTGGCAAGTTTGCACCCGTTGGATGCCCGATTGAATCTTCCCCCAGAACTTTATTCCCTCGAACTTCGTCGCCGTGTGGCTGAAAACGCTTCAAAGAGTTCTTTTGACGAGACTGTCGAAACGATCAAGAAAACCACTGGAGCCGATATTCCCAAACGTCAGGTAGAAGAGTTAACACAGCGAGCAGCTCGGGATTTTGACGCATTTTATGAAATACGGCAATGCAGCCCGGCGGATGAGACAGTTACTGGTCCAATACTGGTAATCACCACCGATGGTAAGGGCGTGGTAATGCATGAGCAGGACCTGCGGGAACAAACCCGGAAAGCTGCCCGGAAACGAAAGCCTCAGATGGAAAGCCGGCTATCCAAAGGGGAAAAGAAAAATGCCAAGCGAATGGCAACCGTTGCCGCTGTATATACTATAGATACGTTTAAACGTACGCCCCAGACTTGCTTCCGGGGAATGACAAGTCGAATACAAAAACAAGCCCTCACCCGGAACAAAAGCGTGTATGGGCAAGCCTTGAAAAATCAGCCGAGCAGGTCATTGCATCGGCCTTTTCTGAGGCCTCCCACCGTGATCCCAACCACGAAAAACATTGGGTTGCCTTAGTGGACGGCGAAAATCAACAACTACGAATCCTGAAACGTATGGCCAAAAGACAAAATGTGGCCCTTACGATCATTGTTGATATTATTCATGTTATTGAATACCTCTGGAAAGCTGGCAGGGCATTTCATCCCAAATCCGGCCCGGAGCTTGAAAAATGGGTCCAGTACCGCTTGGCTAAAGTACTCGATGGCAAGGCCGGATTGATGGCAGGGGGGATGCGTAGAAGTGCTACATTAAAAAAATTTACAGACAAACAACGTAAACCTGTAGAAGCCTGCGCAACGTATTTGAAAAATAAAGCACCGTACCTTGAATACCATCATTATCTTGACCTTGGCCTCCCTATTGCCACAGGAGTTATTGAGGGCGCATGTCGTCATCTTGTAAAGGACCGAATGGATATAACTGGTGCCAAATGGCGGTTGTCCAGTGCTGAAGCAGTGTTGCGTCTGCGTGCCTTGCGGAGTAGTAACGATTTTGATGAGTATTGGAATTTTCATGAAGCCTGCGAATACGAACGTAATCACCGGGCTCTTTATCAACATGGTGAGGTTCCGGCTACAAAGCTACCAAAACCTTCACCGAAACGACGGGGGCATCTAAAAGTGATCAAGTAATGCTGGCAAAGAATGGCAAATATCATGACTACCAGCTTTGGTCAGACATGTCGTAAAAGAGCCGCACCCAAAGCATTCTCTATATTTTTGTTTTTGAATTATAACACTGGCCTTCACTCGGCGGGCGGCGAACAAAGAAAACCGCCGAAAAAATGAGGAAGACCGATAAAAGATTATAGTTCAAAAAACTACGCCGTAAGCCCGCTCGGTGTGCAAGGCCCTTGTTAAAATTTTTTATTTTATTCTATACCTATCTCTTCAACCCAGTTTTCATAATCACGGACAAAATCTTCTCGATTAAATGATTTTTTTTCTTCTAAAGCCATCTCTTTAGCAATACTTTTAAGTAGGACAATCTCTTCAGCTGTACATTCTGATAGATAGCCAGCTATTGATTCGAGAGCGTCAACATCTGATTGTTCATCGCAGTCTTCATCCCGTAAATTGATATATGTAGTTGCATAGATGAGTGCACGAGCAATATTTTTCATTTTAATATTCATAATTTTAACAGTGAAATAGACAGAATGGGCCAATATGGTGATAGGCGGATTCTGCCTATTCATTTTTTTAATGAAACTGGTTGATGTAAAAATTTAATTGGAGATTAACCACCCCGGACAAAGAAACGCAAGAATAAATTTTTTATATTATTATCCTCCCTCAACAGAATAAAAAAGGGGACAAGATGTTGTGCCCATCGCCGCCTCCCGAAAAACGAGCTTTTATAGACATAATCAACAGGTGAAATAGGCACTCTAAAAATTAACTTTTTAATATATCTTGTAACGCCCGCCATCAGTCCCGTGAGCTACGAGCGTATGCTGCATGGCATTATTATGCCTTTGTAGCCAGTTGTTCGTACCCCAGAAGTACTGACGGATTAAAAGATTCAAACTGCCAGCGGGGCAATCGTTTCCCGTTAGTTTTGTAGGCTGACATAAGTTCATCAAGGTCCGATGGTTTATCGATGCCAAGAATACATTTGACTTTTTCGAAATATGACTTTGATGATGACCTTGCGAACACCTCAAAGGCACTATGGAACCGGCCGACGTACAATAAGGTGTCTGGAAACCAGCTCGAATAAATATCCGCCTGCTGAATTTCGGCTCTCATAAAGAGTATGAAGTCTGCTTGCATCAAGTACCGAAACTCAAGCCCAGAGCTTTTACTACGCTTTTCCAAGAAGTCCGCATGTAGAGATAAACGATTCAATTTCAATCTATTATTTCTATGTTCTAAGGATCTCAAGTGCGTTCGGAAAACATCATAACTCACCATTACGTCATTTCCGTAATCAGAGTGGCCCGGAACATAATATTGCTGAGAAAGCAGAATACTAAGCTCTGAAAACTTCTCGTGCTTGATTAAGATCGCCACCAAATACAGGAATAATTCATGAGCAATAAACTTGAAGTTATCAAAATCCCACTTAGTCCAACTATTAACATTCTCTGGTCTCTTCGTATAAGGTATCAATCCCTCGAAAAATCGATGGAGCTTTAAGATATTTTCTTCAGTAGGTGCATATTGTGCAATTGTTACGAATAGGGATATGGCCTCATTACGGTAGGGAAGAAACTGCTCAATATTCTCCAATACTTTATCATCAAACTCGCCTTCCTTTTCAGTGATTCTGAATTTTTCAAGGTTGGTTACAAAGTTTGTCAGATACTCGTCCAACGCCCCCGGTGCAAAATGTTTGCTATCTTTTATTGCAGAGATGGCCCTCTTGTAAGTGGCAGTCGTCCCCAATGATACTCCCTCAGGCTCATCTAAAAATGAAGGTTTTTTCCCGATCTCTGGTCTTTTATATAGAGGTCTGTCATACACCCACCGTAGAAGCCTCTCGAAATTTTCGGCGTAATTATCAGGCTCACTCAAGTCTATGTAGATTCGTGATTTGTAATATGTCGGTAAATACGCTTTCCCATGGTCATCTTTCTCTGATATTATTGCAACAAATTTACCTTGCTCTTGATTTTCATACACCTCGCGCGAGATTATCTGCGTTTCCGTTCCAACGCCACCAGCACGACCATCTGCTTTAGCTGCGTAAACTTCGTCACAGATTATCGCGACTTTAGATATCTCTGGATCTGTAACCATTTTTTCCATGAACGTTACTGAGTCGTGACCTT
Organism: uncultured Desulfobacter sp.; assembly: GCF_963666675.1. Lineage (NCBI taxonomy): Bacteria > Pseudomonadati > Thermodesulfobacteriota > Desulfobacteria > Desulfobacterales > Desulfobacteraceae > Desulfobacter > uncultured Desulfobacter sp. The sequence continues at coordinate 5,173,420 of NZ_OY762929.1, forward strand.
CCTTTAAGTCCCATTTATCCAAAATTACATGAACGCCAGATTCAGTTAATTCATTAGCCAAATCAATCACCCATTGTTCGTGGGTTCGGTTTGACCAGCTATAGGATATAAAAAGTTTTGGATTTACCATCAGGTATAGATCCCCCCTCTTCGGGCATAACAAGTTGATCTGTAGTTTCTATTTATCTTTCGTAACATTATATGGAAAGGCGTGCAAATTTTTCCTTCAATTTACCACATAGTTGACCAAGCACTAATGGTATTAGCCCCCATTTTTTTAAAATAAAGCCGGGTACCAGATATTGTGGTTCTGGAAATTTAATCAATAGCGACAGGTCATAGACATAGCCGTCGCTCAATTCCTATCTCAAAAAGCTGTAAAATAAAGAAAAAATGACACTCAAAAACCTTGTTCGTTGTCCGCACCGCCTCTTTTCTGTCCAAAATTGATGGTCTCGTAAAAAGTCGAAAAGGTCAAATTTGCTATCTGATCAGCTATCTATAATTTCAACATGTTACAGCTGAAAAAATGTCAAAATCGGACTTTTACAGGACCATCAAAATTATTTTGCACAATCATGCAAATATTTGTCCTCAACTTCTTGAAGGGGATTGATGTGAGAAAAATTTGCGATCATAGCAAATTAAACTCCCTTGAAAATATTCCTTCGCACGTATATTTTTTCATTATAGATACATTTTTGTTAAAAATAGACAGCATAATTATCACATAACTGTCTATTTAATTTATTATAGAGGAAAAGGTGATGGGATGTGCCGCGGGAAATTTTTTACCAAAAAAGTTATTTTGTTGAACGTTTCCGTTTTCCTTTCCGGAAAACAGTAGAAACAGGTCATTGCTATCATATTCAATAACCTGATGTTATTTTAACTAATAAATATTTCGTAGAGGTTTTTGTCATGTCCAAAAAAGTATTGTATCAACCGATAGGGGCAAATGAGATCCCAAAATTCGGAGGTCCTGCGACTTTCATGCGTTTACCTTCATTGCCCGATGCCTCTGGGCTTGATGCATGCATCTATGGTGCTCCCATTGATTGGGGGACATCTGCACGGTCAGGAACACGGCTTGGGCCCCGGCAGGTACGCGCGGAGTCAACCCAAATCCGCCCCTATAACCTGGGCACGGGGGCCGGACCATTTTCCACCTTATCCATAGCTGATATAGGAGATGCTCCGGTCAATCCGTATAATTTACATACCTCGGTCAAGCAGATAACCAGCTTTGTCTCTGAAAAAATACTGTCTCACGGTTGCATACCTGTTGGAATAGGGGGCGATCACACCATCCTTTATCCCATTTTACAAGCTGTTGCAAAGCAGCATGGCCCTGTTGCTTTGATACATGTGGATGCGCATTCAGACACCAATGACACCATGCAGGGAGAAAAAATTGCCCATGGAACGCCTGTCCGCAGGGCTGTGGAGGAGGGGTTTATTGATACCAATCGCTCCATCCAGATTGGTCTTCGCGGGTCAGGTTATTCTGCTGATGAGTTTGACTGGGCACAGCAGCAGGGATTCCGTGTTGTACCGGCTGAGGCCTGCTGGCACAAATCATTAAAGCCGCTTATGGCTGAGGTCCGGGAAATGATGGGAACGGGGCCGGTGTATTTTAGTTTTGATATTGATAGTATGGACCCGGCTTTTGCGCCTGGAACAGGGACACTAGAGATGGGTGGCTTGACCACGATCCAGGCACTGGAAATTATTCGCGGTTGCAGGGGACTAAACCTGGTTGGCTGCGATTGTGTGGAGGTCAGTCCTCCCTATGATGCCCACGGTATGACTGCAACCATGGGCGCCAATGTGCTCTTCGAAATGCTCTGCGTATTACCCGGAGTCCAATACGATGCGGCTGAAACCCGCTTCGATAAATGAGTACCACGATAACCCTGGAAAATAATTTTAAAGAATCTGCTTGCTGCCTGTGCCTTGGAATTGTTCGAACTCAGAGGCATACGTGATGTCGATATTGACGACATCACAACAACACTTGAGTTGGTTTAAGACAAAGCATAGAGCACTGGTATCCCCCCTTTCACCCCAACAGATGAGGTAAACATGAAAACACGAATAACAGCAAAATTGCTCACACTATGCATCTTCCTGACCCTGGGGTCAGGACTTGCCCATGCCGGAGATAAGATCTACCGGATGCGCTTACAAAGCTACTATCCACAAAGTATGCTTATGGGTGCACAACGATTTTCCGAGTTGGCAAAAAAAATGAGTAATGGCCGTCTCGACATCACCGTCTTTGCCGGGGGCACCTTGACTTCACCGGACAATATCCTTAAAGCGGTAAAAGCTGGTATGGTAGACGTGGGGCAGGGAAGCGGCTCATACTATTCGGAATTGAAAATAGGCAACACGGAAATCGGACTTCCCATGGCCTGGAAAAATCAATCAGAAGCCCAACTCCTGTACAAGGGCCTTGGCTTTGAACAAATAATTGCGGATGCATACCAGGCAAATGGCGTTCATTACTTAGGTTCAGCACCAGCCGCCACATACCACATACTCACCAAGAAGCCGGTCAGTTCCATTGAAGACCTAAAGAAAATGAAAATCAGGGCAATTGGAGGAGCGGCAAAGATGCTCAACAAGGTGGGGGTTGCCACGGTGAACGTAAAATCCAGTGAGATGTACCTTGCTTTGACCACCGGTCAGATTGACGGCATACTTTTTGGCGGGGCTCTGGACTATAAGAGCATGAAGCTCAATGAAGTTGCCGGATACTACAACGCAACACCCATTGTTGATCCAATTATGGATTCTTTTATGATTAATCCCAAGGTCTGGAAATCACTGCCGGAAGACCTGCAAACCATTCTGGAATGTGCAGCACTCAGAGCCGGACTTGAGTACTACGACGATATCCTCAAGGAAGAATATTTGCTTCGGGATAAGGCATTCAAGGAAATCACCCATTTTTCCAAAGAAGATGTTGCCGCTTTGCAGCAGGCCGCTCTCACTGTATGGGATGAAGAGGCCACGCGAGGCGAAGATGTTAAAAAAGCTGTGGAATTGATCAAACAGCTCAACCGCCTGGTGAACAAATAAGTATTTTTCTCTGAACCAATGGTCGGCTGGCGATGTTGCCGCCGGCCATTGAACACCCATTTCAACCTGAATCCATGACAACGGTTGTTGGTTATAACAGCCCTAACTTCTCATAGCCGAACGACTTAGTTTTTAGGGGGCCTTTTTCCCCTCATGGATGATAATTCAGGTACAAGAGAACAGGAGTGATATATTGCGAAATTCACTGTCATTACTGGTCAAAATCATTGATAAAATCAGCCGGTTGTCCGCTGATGTTTTATCCCTCATACTCCTGCTTATGATTGCGATTGTGATGTATGAGGTCATTGCCCGATATCTATTTAACAGTCCCACTTCCTGGTCTCTGGAAGCAGCGACCATGGCTTTTGGTATCTATGTTATCGGTGGTGGAGCCTATTCTGTTTTGTCACGTGCTCATGTGAGTATGGATATTTTTTCCTCCAAATGGTCCGAGCGTACCCGTGCCATCGTAGAAGCTTGTACTTTTCCCCTAATCGCTGTTTATTTCTCTGTCATGTGCTGGCAGGCCATTGCTTACGGGATTGAGTCGCTGCAGATACAAGAGCACGCATCATCGGTATGGGGCCCGGCTATTTACCCCTGGAAACTGACCGCCGCGGCGGCACTTGTCCTTATGTGGCTGCAGCTTGCCGGGGATTTTATCAGGAACATTGTTTATGCCGTCACAGGGGAGAAATTATCATGAGTCCTTTTCTGGTTACCGGAATAATGTTTGTTTCAATGCTCGTTCTCATGGCAACCGGTATTCCCATTGCCTTTTGCCTGGGCATTGTCGGGCTTGTAACCACCACCGCCCTGTGGGGGCCGACCTCTATTGATCTTGTCTATTTCACTTTGTGGAATGTCATGAATAACTTTATCCTGATTGCTGTCCCCCTTTTCATTTTTATGGGGTACATCCTGCATGAATCAGGCGTTGCAAAAGATCTTTTTGATGTGGTGTATCTCTGGACCGGCAGAATTCGCGGAGGGCTGGGCACAGGTACCGTTGCAATATGTGCGATCATGGCGGCCATGGTGGGTGTCAGCGGCGCAGCAACCATTTCCATGTGGGTTATTGCCCTGCCTGCCATGCTTGAGCGGAAATATGACAAGAAAATTGCCATCGGCCTTGTTCAGGCCGGCGGAGCACTCGGTTTCCTGATTCCGCCCAGCATGATGATGATCATGTATGCATTTTTATCGGGCGAATCGGTTGGCCGGCTCTTTGCCGGCGGCGTCATTCCCGGAGTCCTCCTGGCATGTATGTATATGCTTTATATCGTGATACGCTGCCATTTTAATCCGGAGATGGGACCTGCCATTCCAGAAGAAGAAAGAGCGAGTTTCAAGGAGAAGTTGGTCGCCTTGAGGGGCCTGGTGCTTCCTGCCCTGTTGATCATGACTGTACTTGGCTGCATTTTCTTTGGGGTTACATCACCTACAGAGGCGGCTGCTGTGGGCGCTGCCGGATCTATGTTTTGTGCGTTGGTTCGGGGAACGTTAAGCTGGAAAATTGTGAAGGAGTCAGCCCTTAAAACCCTGAACATCTCCAGTTTTACGGCATTTATAATTATCGGCGCAGTGGTATTCAGCACGGTGTATACAGGGTTGGGTGCCACCCAGCTTATCCAGTCAACCATAGCGTCACTCAATGTCAATCCGTGGATAATTGTCATCCTCATGCAACTGAGCTTTTTTGTGTTTGGCATGTTTTTGGATGATATGGCCATTCTTTTTTTGTGTATGCCTATTTATATTCCCATAATAAAGGCACTTGGTTTCGATCCTGTATGGTTTGCCGTTCTTTATGTGGTCAACATGCAAATGGCCTACATTACTCCGCCTTATGGCATAAACCTGTTTTACATGAAGTCCGTTGCACCCAAAGGGGTTACCATGGGCGATATTTATGTGTCAGCGCTGCCGTTTATTCTCATCCAGCTTGTTGGGCTCATACTGCTTATGGTCTTTCCCCAGATCATTCTCTGGTTGCCCAATATGTTGCTCCATTGAATGTCTCCGTGAGTGCCCTTGTCCCCCCTAACTGTTGACATTCCCCATGGCATCTGCCCGTTGAAGACAATGGAAATAATTCATCACTGGGTTCGTAAATATTCGTTTTCACGCACTGAAGACATGAAAGTGGTACCTGTGATCACTTTCCAGCGTAATGATGTCATGGGGTCAGCAAACACCATTTTTTAAACTCCGACCGTATAATGCTCTCCATTTCCTTGGCCGGTTCTGTCATTTTATGTTCATCCGGCGCAATGAGATAATAGGGGTACAGCATGGGAACTGTGTGCTCAAAAAGCCGTACCAGGTGTCCGGCAAGGATATCATTTTTTCCAAGAATCGTATCAATAATTCCTATGCCGTATCCCGCCATTGTGGCCTCTAAGGCCATATGGGCCTGATCAAAAAACAGCCCCGATGGTGTAGCCTGGAGTTCAACGCCTGCAGAGGTCAACCAGCGTTTCCAGAATGCTCCGTCGTCCTCATGAAGTAATGGATAGTCAAGTAAGTCAGCCGGGGACATTATATTGTTTTGTTGTACAAAATCAGGGCTGCCCACGGGCGTGAGATTGGCATATGCTGTTGCTGCAATCCGCCACCCGGGAATTTCTTTTGGTTCCCCATAACAGATCGCCAGGTCGGCCGGTTGATTATGCCCGGTGAGTTGCAGCACTGAGGAAACATGGATCTGCAGAGATGGAAATTTCTCAATAAAATCGCTGAGTGCTGGAATGAGCCATTTCACAGCAAGGGATGGAGCACAGGAAATATAAAATTCCCCCTTGAATTCCGTATCGGCAAGGTCTCCGGCAACCCTATCAATATCATGGAAAGCTGCTGATAATGTTTTATAGAGCCTTTTTCCTTCCCGGGTCAGTCGCAGCGGTTTTTTACTGCGATCAAATAAAAGAACACCAAGATTGTCTTCAAGTGACCTTATTTGGTGACTGACTGCACTGTAGGTTACGTAGAGTTCTTCTGCAGCTTTAGTCAGGTGCAGGTGACGGGCTGCAACCTCAAAATAACGCAATGCATTGAGCGAAGTTGTATTAATTTTTTTATCCACAGCTCCTGCCCTAACAGTTATTATCAAAGATTAATCAAGGAATCATACGCCCGTAATTTTGTCAATTTAAAATGGATACTTTTCCTAAGCTGCTATCGGAATGCTACCCATCTGAAAGCCGGGGGGGCTTTTATAGAAACAACCAATCAAACTTACGTCATAGAACCATCCGGGGCAACTGAACAGAAAGTTACGGTTTCGGTAAATCCACAATGTCAATCCATAGGCCTCATGAAAAATAATTTCCGAATTCTTGGTAAATTTTAGTCAGATATAGAAGGCATCATGTGCACCGGGCTTTAAGGGACAAGTTACGTTCTTGAAAGGCGATCAATATAACATTTATTTCCCAGTGCCTAATTCCTACCAATTCGATTTTTCAGAGACTGATCATTGATGGAAGAGCGTTTTTCCTCCTGGTATACACCCCCCAATATATAGTGTGTGGTTCGTGGATCCAAAGTCAAGTACCTCCGGCAGAGCCGGAGGCTTGAATTTATGAACCGCTCAAAGCGGTTATTTTATTGGCCACCTAAAAGGTGGCGTACCTATTTGAACAAACTCAGTTGCTCTAAACGTTGATCCTCTTTCTCCTGAGAACGGATATATTCCCGGATAGTCGCCTCATCACGACCAACGGTTGAAACATGATAACCTCTGGCCCAAAATTGCTGCCCGGTAAAATTTCTTCGATGTCCCAGGTAATTCCGTGCTATATGGATCGCACTTTTACCCTTGATAAACCCAACGACTTGCGCGACCGAATATTTCGGAGGAATCGAGATCAACATATGCACATGATCTGACATCATATGGCCTTCTATGATTTCACACTCCCTGCTACGCGCCAAATCTTTAAAGACTTGTCCAAGATATTTCCTTAGTTCTCCATACAAAGTCTTTCTACGGTATTTGGGAATCCACACAACGTGGTATTTGCATTCCCAACGGCTATGGGATAAGCTTGAATCGTTATTCATGAAAGTCTCTCCTTTGTGAATTTGAGCGGTTCACGTTTATTGGAGGGACTTTCATTTATTCCCTTAAATGTCAAACACTGGTGAGTCCCCCGGCAGAGCCGGGGGTTTACCTAAGGGCAATTAAAAATATCCGGTGAAATGTTCCTTTTCAGTTTGAGGCAATCTAATCTATCAAGGGATAGGACACGCAATGACAGGGTTATTTTTCAACAGATCGTTCAAGCATTCATCCCTGCTTTCCGGATCATCAATGCGAAGGATATAATTATAGTTCCAGCACTGATCTTTTAAGCGTTCACACGGCTGAAGCCCAGCAACCGAAAGATTAAGGTTCTCGGTTTTTCCAATTTCGAGGATATTGATTTGAACTCCGGCCAGATGACCACGGGGATGCATGTAAGTTAGAATATATATCCCGCCGGTCTCCGGAAGCGGTGCGCTTTTGGAATACAATTCAAAAGTATATTGCTTTCCGGATTTTCCTGTGAATAAACAGTTTGCGTTCATTTTGTTTACTATCATTGTTTAATTCTCTCGTACATTTTTCCGGGGTGCGCCCCTTGTTGTCACCTATCCTTATTCATTAACCTCTTCTGGCACTCAATTTGCTCCTGTAGATAGCAAAAATCATTTTAAAATGGAATGCAGGAGATGGCATGGCGCCGATTTCAGGGATAGGAACAGCCAAAACCGCCGGCCCGGTGGTCTCCCCAAAGGGGACACGTTCCGATCCATTTTCCCGTGTGTTTGTAACGGCAAAGGCGGACAAACTGCTCAAGCCGACGGCACAGTATGAAAAGTGGACACGGATTCGTCAAAAAAATGACGATCTTGCGTTCCGGCTTGGGGAGATCCTTTTGCAGCGCCATGAATTGCTTGAAAATGCCGGACAGGGTAACGCGGTTAACTGGCCACTGTTCGACGAACTGACCCAACAACTTGCCAATCACAATATTTATTTATTCAAAAGTTCGGCGCTCACAGGCCTGCCGGCCACGCCCACCCCCGGAATAAGCAAAGCGTCAGCCTCCCACGCACCGCCCCCCCCTGTTACGCCGGAAGGTTCAACCCGAGTCACCCCTTTGGAAGACGGTCCCGACAACGCGTTAATCAGCCCGGATAACCTTTTGATACTGGATGCACGGTATAAAAATACGCTGCTCAGCTCCGGCATGACGGCCTACGGGGGTAATAACCGGGTATTGATTCCCCTAGGAGAGATCACCCGGATTATTGATTTTAATGTCCAGGTGGATGCCGCATCCAAAACGGCAAAAGGGTGGTTTATCTCCGAAGACCGGCAATTTTCCCTTGACCTGTCAAGGGACGAAGCCGTTATAGACGGCAACCAGGTCAAAATCCCAGAAGGGACGACAGGCAGGGCTGACGGAGAAATCTATGTGGATGCACAAGTTCTGGGAGAGTGGTTCCCTGTGGATTTCAATTATGATTTCTACGCCCAGACCCTTGAAATCAATCCCCGAGAGCCCCTTCCCTTCCAGTCTCGGTCAGAGCGGGAAAACCGCCGGGGAGAGGTCATGGAAACTGATGAAAACGGCACGGTCCTGCCCAGAAAAGAGAGCCGCTACAACTTACTGGAATTCCCGGTGGTGGATATTTCCCTCCAGGGTGACCATGAAAGCGGCAAGGCAAGGGAGAGTGAGAACGGGTTCTCAGGAGAGTTCAGTGTGCTTGCCCGGGGCGATGTCGGCAAAATGTCTGCGGACATATTTTTTGCCGGAGATGATGAGAACGGCCTGAACAACAGCCGGATCACCCTGGAGCGGGGAGACCCGGAAGGCAATCTTTTAGGTCCCATGAACGCCACCCACGTTGCGATCGGGGATGTCCAGGTGCCGAGTTTTCCCATTATCTCGTCAGGCCAAAATGAAATCGGCGGCACCATCGGCAACCAGGCCCTCAACCGCACACGGGATTTTGACACCACCCGTTTTGAGGGGGATCTTCCCCCGGGATGGGATGTGGAGATTTACAGGAACGGTAATCTGGTGGGATCCCAGCGGGTGGGGGATGACGGCAGGTACGACTTCAAAGAAGTTGATCTCTTTTATGGGAAAAATGATTTTGAACTGATTTTCTACGGCCCCCAGGGCCAGAAACGCACCCAGACCAAAAGCATCAATGTGGGCAGCGAAATGCTCCGCAAAGGGGAAGGCGAATACCACCTCTCGGTCACCAGCAAAGATTCCACCCTGGTGGATCCCAATCCGGAGTTCAAAACCCCGGACCAGGACTCATTGCGCATGGTGGGTCAATACGAATACGGGGTGAACGAACAACTCTCTTTAAGCGGCGGCGTCCAGAGCCAGCAGGTAAACAATGCGCGTCATGATTATCTCAATGCAGGCATAAAGTCCGCCATGGGCGGGGTTTTTACAGGGGCAGACTACGTCCATGACACCCAGGGGGGAGATGCAGCCCAGCTTTTTCTCCAGACCGGCACCCAAACCAAGGCCGGACCTGTGGATTTTCGGATCAGTCAGCAGTTTTACAATAATTTCATCGCCGAAAACATTTCCGGTGCAGATCCCCCCAAATCAAGGACCGACATCTCTGTTTCCGGTGTACTGGAAAACGGGGAAAAATATCCGGATCTTCCCTATACCCTCTCCTACCGGGGAAGCATCAAGGAACAATCCTCCGACAACCTGCTGTCGCTGAACCTGGGGGCCAACATGGGCAGCACCTATCTGAACAACCGCCTTGAATGGAATGACAACCCGGCCTGGGACGCGTCGGAACTGGAAGGGCAGTTCCGGGCCACAGGCAATTTCAAAAATCTGCGGGTGCGCGGCGCCCTGGATTATGAACTGGCTCCGAAGTTAGAAATAGAGGGTATGGAACTGTCCACCCAGTTCAATCCCATGGACGACCTCAGCACGGAACTGCTCTTCAAGGCAGAGCTTGAACAGCAGGAAAAAGTGACAGGCGGCGTGAGGCTCAACTGGAAAAACGGCAAATACATCCTCTCCCCCCAGGTGAGCTATGGATCGGATGGAGAGTTCATTGCCAGCCTGGCGGTGACCACCTCCATCGGCAGGGAGCCCAGGGGCAAAAAAATGTATATGACCTCGGAAAAAAGCGCAGACAGCGGCAGGGTGTCGGCCCGGGTGTTTTACGACCGCAACAATAACGCTGTTTTCGACCAGGGCGACCAGCCCATTGAAGGGGCTAAGGTAAACGCCCCCCAGGCCTATACGAAGGCACAAACCAATGAAGACGGGGTGGCGTTGTTGACCGGCTTGAAAAAATACACACCCACCGATATCGTGGTGGAAAAAGACTCGCTTGAGGACCCATTCTGGGAACCGTCCCAACAAGGCAACTCCATAGTGCCCAGGCCCGGTCACGCAGAACTTGTGGAGATACCGGTCATTGCGACCAGTGAGATAGAAGGGGTTGTCCGCCTTGCCAAGGAAGATGGGGACAAGGCCCCCCTGTCTAATACCCGCATTCAACTGGTGGATAAAAACGGTGATGTGGCAGACGAAACCCGGTCCGAGTATGACGGATTTTACCTGTTTATGAAGGTGCCCCCGGGTAAATATTCCATCCGGCTTCACCCGGACGACACGGCGCGATTTAACGCCCGGACAGAAGGAATCGGAGAAATTGTGATCGGAAGCGACGGCGATGTGGTCAGCGGTCGTAATCTGGTGCTGCATAAAAAACCGGCTGAGCCTGAAGTATTGGCCCAGGCTCCGATTGAGGCGCTGATGCCGGCTTCGTCAGCAATTCCGGTCCCCACACCAATCCAATCCGATATAGAACCGTCCCTTCCTGACAAAGATGCAGACATTCTATCCATGGAAACACCACCGGCGGCTCAGAAAGCCCTCCCAACCCAATCGCCGCAAAGGATAGATGCCGTATCCGAATCCACAGACCCTCCGACTGCCGAACAGCGCTACGGCATCCATCTGACATCCTATCGAACTGCTGACAAGGCAGTGGCCGGCATATCTTTTCTCAGAAAACAATACCCGGACCTGTTGAGAGACTGTGATTTTACAGTTCAAAAACAAGATTTGGGATCTGAAAAAGGCCAATGGTACAGGGTGGTGGTCAGCGTTTCCGGAGACCAACATAAGGCTGAGGCTCTTGAAAACCGCATTCGGATGAAAGCGCCCTATTGCAAAGTGGTCGCCCTGGATCAGAACGGGAACGCAGGCATTCATCTGACCTCGTTCAGGACCACGAAAAAGGCAAAATTGAGTATCGAAGAATTAAAGGCCCAGTATCCGTCCTTACTCAAAGATCAACCGTTCTCGATTCGGAAGATTGATCTCGGGCCGGAAAAAGGCGTGTGGCAACGGGTGGTGGCAGGTCGATTTTCAAACAATGATAATGCCATGGCCCTTGCAAGGAAGATAAAAATGAAAAAGCCCTATACCCGGATGCTTCCCATTGAGAAAAAAGATGAGATCGGTATCCACCTGGCATCTTTCAAACAGCCGGAAAGGGCGCAAAAATCCCTGGCCGAGCTGAATAAAAAGTTCGGCAGCCTTTTGGGCGATGAGGCCCGGTATATCCGTAGGGTTGATTTAGGCGCTCAAAAGGGAATCTGGTACAGGGTCATGGTAGGCCGTTTTAAAGCCCGGCAGGCTTCGAGAGAACTGCAACGCGCCCTGGCGCAAAATCGGCAGTATGCCCGGGCAATCCAGCTATAAACGGTCGTTTTAATCGGTCCCGAAGACAGGAAAAAATTTAAGGGATCTTTTTAAATTGCCGAAAAGAGATAATATCTTGCTATAAAAAACAGCTGAAGATGTAATGAAGAAAGGAAATTGGAATGAGAAAAAAATTTTTCCGCAGGTGTTTTGTGCCGTTGGCAGCCCTGTTGATGTCTATGCCGGGCAGTGCGGCGGCAGTGGATTCAACCGTGACGGTCGATGCCATTATCCAGCAGGCAGTCCTTACGGTGACCGCTGCAAACGTTGATTTCGGCACTATCGTTACTGCGGGGGCGGATACAGTGGTCATTGATGCCTCTGCAGGTAGTGCGGTATCGGTGCCCGCAACCGCCTCCCTTACGAAGGTAACCGTGGCCGGTTCCAGCGGGACGATCACTGTAACCTCCACGGTTACCGGTGCCATTGTAGATATCACCTATCCAGCGTCAATCGTCATCAGTGAGGGGGGCGGAGACACCATGACCGTGGACCAGATTTCCACCTATTCAACGCCAAGCCCCCTGACACTTGACGGGTCAGGAAGCGGGACGATCAATGTCGGCGGCAGACTGTCCATAGGCGCAAGCCAGACTGCAGCAACATATACCAATACCGGCACCGTTTCAGTTAATTACCAATAAGATTGGCATGTTAGACATTTCCCAGATCCCAGACAAACTATGATGACCATAGGTCATAAAAACAACTTTCTCCTGATATGGGCGACCCTGTTTCTATTCTGGCTGCCCTGCTCCCGTGTATCTGCGCTTACGGTGGACAGTATCCGGTCCCTGTCCTTTGGCAGCATTATTGCAGATCCAAGCCGAAATGAAACCATTGAAATTGATGCCCGGTTCGGGCCAGCGGGGACCATAAAAACAAGTGCCGGAGCTTCCGTGCTTTCCACCCCGGGCAACAGCGGTATCATCCGTATCAGTTCAGGTCTGCCGTTTTCCTGTACACTGGTTTTTCCTGCCGGCACCAACTTGACCCAGGGCGGAAACAGTATGGTTGTGGATCATTTTTCCATCCTCTCGGAAACCGGGGGATCAAGTCCCGGCGGTGTCCTGGATTTGAATGTCGGCGGTCGTCTGAACATTCAAAGAAGACAGGCCGGGGGATCATACAACGGCAGTGCCGTCATCATGGTTGTTTTTGAATAACAGCCATGGGCTGACTTGACATATCAGCACTGAGGTACAGCCCACAACGAAGGTTGAAAGAACTCAGCAACTTACTGAGCTCTTTCATATAAAACGGCCATGGAAAATCATTCAAAAAGAATTGATACCCGAATACAAAACCTATTAATCCTATGAAAGCGCTTTTAACATGAAAATTTCTTTGCGATATTATTTAAGTATTGTCTGTTTTTTGACTTTAGGAATCCTGTGGACAACAATTTTTCCCGACATCATCCAGGCCCGTACCAGGGGGATTCTGGTCTCGCCCCAGCGGGTTCTTTTGGAAGGCCGGAACCGCACGGCCGGTATCACCATGGTGAATCCCGGGGATCAGCCCCTGCAGTTCCGGATCGAACTGATCCACATGGAGATGGATGCCCAGGGCCGGCTCAAAAAAGTGGAAACCCCAACCCCGGCCCAGGAAGAACAAAAAAAGATACTGCGCTATTCGCCCCGCCGAACCGTTCTCGGCCCGGGCAAGTCCCAGACCATTCGTCTCATGGCAAGACGCCCCGCCGGTATCCCGGACGGGGAATACCGGATGCATTTAAGTCTTTCCCCCATTGCATTACCATCTTCCCCGGACAGTACAGAAGCCGCAGCAAACGCTCCGGATCAAACCAATTTTGATATCGACCTGCTCATCGGTGTGACCCTGCCGGTATTTATCCGTTACGGGAAACTGGATGCATCGGTGGGGGTTTCCGGGGTTGAAGTCGTCAACACCCAAAAGCCGTTTGTCAATCTTGACTTGACACGGACCGGCAATCGGTCGGTGTCCGTTAATGTAGATACTTACCTTGTTTCCGAAGATGGACAAAAAGAGGAAAAAGTGGGGATGGTTTCCGGTGCCGCCGTATATTATCCCAATGACTTACGCAGAATCAAAATGCCTTTATCACTGCCAAAGGATTTCATGCTTTCGGGCAGAAATTTAAAAATCGTTCTCAAAGACAATGAAAACCAGAAAGGAGCGATTCTTTCCACCAAGACCGTATCTATTCCTTAATCAGTCACGAAAAACCTGTAGAACGGCACCATCATAGAACCATTTGAATTTACAGTTGAATATATGCGCCTCACAGGTGGAGGCACATATCCTGTTTGGGATTAAACGATAAAGGTATCTACGATCTGTTTTAATTCCGTAGCCATATTTTTCAAATCAGCTGCACTTGATTCGACTTTGGAACTGCCGGAGGCTATTTGCTCTGATGCTTTACTGACCTCTGTTATATCCTGGGCCATTTCACCGGCCACCTGGGTGCTTTGGCTGACATTTTCATTAACTTCCTGGATACCCAGTGACAATTGTTCAACATTTCCGGCGATTTCATGGGTGGCCGCGGACTGCTGTGTGACTGCCGTGGCGATGGTCACCACCATCTCCTTGACATCATTGATGACATCGGTAATTTCCAAAATGACTTTGCCGGTACCATCCGAGGTTGTTTGAACATTGTCAACCTTGTCTTGTATATCCGCTGTTGCCTTGGCCGTCTGGGCGGCCAGATCTTTTATCTCGCTTGCAACTACGGCAAAGCCTTTCCCCGCATCGCCGGCCCTTGCCGCCTCAATCGTCGCATTCAAGGCCAGCAGATTTATCTGATCGGAAATATCATTGATGGTGTCAGTGACTTTGCCGATATCTTTGGCCGCCTGGGTCAATTCTCCCATACTGCCTGACGCTTCGGCCACTTTTGCCGTAGCTTGCTCTGAGACTTCCCGGGCAGATTCGGCGGTTCCAGCAATTTCATTAATTGTTGAATTCATCTCTTCGGCGGCAGAGGCAACCACGGCGGCGTTACTTGAAGACTCTTCCATTGCAGACGCCACAGAGGTCATATTGACACTCATCTCCTCGGATGCCGCCGCGACCTGGTCGGCACGCTGGTGTGTCTCTGCTGCGTTGGCCGACATCTGGGTGGCGATGGATGCCAATGCGTTGGATGCGTCCCCAACTTGGTCGGAATTACCGGCCAGTCGTTTGATGATGCCCTGGAGCCTTTCAAGAAAAACATTAAGCCACTTTGCAAGTTCACCGAGTTCATCCTGACTGCCTATTTCAACCCGTTTTGTTAAATCACCTTCGCCTTCGGCAATATCCTTTACACTGTAAATAATCAGCCCAAGTCCGCGAACAATGCCGAGTACAATGATTAAACACAAAGAGATGATGCAAATAAAAATGATGCCGCAAAACACGATCATCTTTATCGTGGACGAGGTTACTTTGGCCCTTATTTCCTGCGTCATTTCCGCTTTGTATGCATCGATATTATCAAGATATACGCCGGAGCCAATCCAGTATTCCGTGCCGGGAATCATTTCCGTATAGCTCAATTTCAACGTATCGCCGGCGCCTGGTTTCTCCCATACATATTTGACAAAACCGCCGCCGGCTTTTGCCTGTTCGGCCATTTTCTTCACAAAAAAAGTATTGTTTTTATCTTTCAGGCCGTTCAAATCTTTGCCGTGAAGATCCTCTCTGATCGGATGTGCCACCATCGTTGTGTTTTGATAAATCATAAAATAACCGGAGTTATCTTCTTCAAAACGGATGTCCTTAATATGACGACGAAATACGTTTATCTGCTCGTCTTTGTCTGCGATCTTTTCTATTGCGTGGCCTAATGCCAACGCAACACTGTGTGTGGCCACCTTAAGCTTATTTTGTTGATCTTTTAACATCACATCGCCGGTTTTTTGAATCGCCAACACCTCTACAGTACGACTTCCTGATACGGCAAACCAGATCATTACCACGAAAAGCACCAGTATCGCACCAATAATGAGAGACATTCGTGCTTTGATGGAAAGTCGATTCATCCTCTTCTCCTGACATTTTCAATGATTTAAAATTTAGGATTGTTTCATACTGCGTAAGATTTTTTTAATAGTTACATAAGAAATATGATAACGCAATGAAAGAAATACGTCTAAAGGAGTAAAATTTAAAAACGGGTATTGCCACAGAATAATCTCAGATGTAAATTAAAACCAGTTTTCATCAGCGGCAACGTAACGACCCGGCCCTGATTTTTTGTTGTGCAGCGCGACACGTGTTGATTTTTCGTAATAGTAAAGGGGCATAAACATTTCCAAGGAAGGACAATAAAATGAAACTTTTTCGCCGATTTTTTTTACGGATAGTATGGTTATGCCTATTCTGTTTCGCAATCCAGGGGATCGCACAAAGCGCGGAACTGGAAACCCGGTTCGCCGGCCAGCAGACCGTGGACGGCCAAAACGCCCTGGCGGTGACCTTTTCTTTGCCGTTGGATACAACACAGGACTTAAACAAATATTTCAGTATTATTGAACAAGCGGACGACACACCTGTGGACGGGGCCTGGATATTGGCCAAGGATACCCAGGTGGCCTATTTCACCCAGATAAAACCGGACACCGCCTATACCATCCGTGTGGAAAAAGGGCTTATGCCTGCCCAGGGCCAGGCCCTGGCCGAAAAAGCCACATACGAAGTCACCACCCGGTCGGCCCAACCCATGATCGCATTCGGTTCAACGGGATTTATCCTGGCTGCGGACTTGGTCAAGGGGCTTCCCGTGGACAGCCTGAATATTAACCAGGCGGACATTGATTTTTTCAGGGTGCGGCCCGATGAGCTGACCAACTTCAAAGATGAATTCTGGGATTCCACATATCTGAGGTATTACCGATCCGATGATCTGGCCAAGATCGCGGATCTTGTCTACACCGGCCGCTGGGATCTGGACATTAAAAAAGATCTGCGCACCCAGGTCAACATCCCCATCACCCATATCAGGGAACTAAAGACACCCGGCATTTACATTGCCGTACTCCGGGGGGCGGGCCATTATCAATACGGCTACCGCATGACCTGGTTCTCCATTTCCGATTTAGGCGTCCATGCCAGGGTCTACGACACATCCATCCGATTTTTTGTCCAGAGCCTTTCATCGGCAGACCCGATCAAAAAAGCGACAGTCAAGGGATTTGACAAAGAAGGAAAGGCCCTGTTTGAACAATTAACAGACGAAGAGGGCCTGTGCGAGATTAAAGGACATTTTGAAAAACCCGCACTGGTATCTGTTTCCAAAAAGAATCATATCAGCCTGATGGCCATGGATACCCCGGCCCTTGACCTGTCGGAATTTACCTTGGGCCATGCACCATTCAGGCCCCTGGAGCTGTTTGTCTACGGCCCCCGGGACATTTACCGTCCCGGGGAGACCGTTGTGGTGGACGGCATTTTAAGAAACCGGGATGGTCGGCCGGCCCCGGCAATAAAAGTGGCGGCCAAGGTGATTCAGCCCGACGGGAAAACCATTCGGGAGTTTACCTGGAAGCCGGGTGACGGCAACCATTTCAACACCAGTTTTCAGCTGCCCGCCAATGCGCTCACGGGAAAATGGCGGGTGACATTTTCCAATGCAGATAGCAGGTTTGAAGACTATCCCTTCCTGGTGTCCGAATTTCTGCCCGAACGTATGAAACTGGTCATTGACCAGACCGGGGAAAACATATTGTCTCCGGACGAAGACCTTGCCATCCACATCCAGGGAGACTTTCTTTACGGGGCGCCTGCAAGCGGCAGTCGTGCCAATGCCGTGATTCATGTGAAACAGGCACGGGATCTCTTCAAAAAGGCATTACCCGGTTTTGAATTCGGCGGCATTACGGATCTTGTCAACACCACCTACACCAGTGACGATATCCGCCTGGATGAAACGGGAAAAGGCGTTATAAAAGTTGAGAATCAGTGGCAAGAGGTCACTTCCCCCCACTGGGTCACCGCCAATGTCAGCCTCTACGACGCCGGGGATCGCCCGGTGGTCAGAAATGCATCCTGGCAGGTGTGGCCGGCCCGGACGCTTGTGGGCATTCGAAACATGTCGGGCACACAGGATGACCCGGATCAGGTTCCCAACAATGACACGGCAACATTTGAAGTGATCCTGGCCGACACCCAGGGGAACCTGAAGGCGGCAAAGGGATTGAAGGTCACGGTAATCCGGGAGCACCGGGAGTATTACTGGGAATATAAGAACAACGAATGGAATTGGGGATTCAACAGCCGGTTCTATCCCGTGGACCGGTTTGATCTTGATATTCCGGCCCCGGGCAAGGCCCAGGTCAATGTGCCTGTTGAATGGGGCGGCTATCGCCTGGAGATCAAAAACCCTGCCACCGGCCTGACAACCGCGAAAAGCATCTGGGCGGGATGGCGTCCCGAAGGCCAGGGGCAAAGGGAGATGAACCGGCCGGACCGGGTGGACCTGACCCTGGACAAACCCGGTTACCGCGGCGGGGACACCGCCCGGGTGACGATCAAAGCCCCCCAGGCCGGCAAAGGCTTTTTGTTTGTGGATGGTGCGGACAACCTTTTAACCCGGCCCATTGATATTCCTGCCCAGGGCAACGACGTATCCATCCCCATTGATCCCGCCTGGACGCGCCACGATCTGTATATATCGGCGCTGATAATCCGGCCCGGAGAGGGCAGGAATGCCAAACTGCCCAAGCGGTCCGTCGGCTTGATCCACCTGCCCTTGGACCGCACCGGCCGCCGTTTGAACGTAAACATCCAGGCCCCGGAAAAAACAGAACCCAACCGCCGGGTGGATGTGACGGTCAATCTGACCGATGCCCAGGGTCAGCCTGCCAAACACGCCATGGTCACCCTGGGTGCCGTGGATTCCGGCATTTTAAACCTGACCCGGTTTAAAACCCCGGACCCATTCGGATACTTTTTTCAGCCCAGAAAATACAGCCCTGAAATTCATGATATTTATCAAAAACTCATTGAAGCCGCGGACGGCAGCTATGCCAAAATGCGGTTCGGCGGAGACATGGCCACCCTGACCCGGGGCGGAGACCGGCCTTCGACCGATGTGCAGATCCTGGCCATCGCCCAAAAGGCGGTTGATGCCGACGACCAGGGCAACGCCCTGTTCCACCTGGACCTTCCGGATTTTGACGGACAGGTTCGGATCATGGCCATTGCCCATACCGACGACACCTTTGGCTCCGGTGACAAGGAGCTGATCCTGGCTTCGCCCATCGTGGTCCAGGCCACCATGCCGCGGTTTCTCTCCTGTGGAGACCAGGGCTTTATCATGCTGGAACTGAACAATTTGACGGAGATTGCCCAGAATATAAACCTGGAAACGGAGATTTTCGGGCCGGTCTCTTTCACGGGCCAGGCCAATCACACATTAGCGCTTGCCCCCCATAAACGTCAAAACATCAAACTGCCGATTACGGCAGGCACCACAGCGGGCCGGGCACACATCACCTGCCGGATCAAAGGCATCCAGGGACCGGATGTCTCACCGGAAATGACCAAAACCTGGTTCCTGGAAACCCGGTCTCCCTATCCCCATAAAACCCGAACCTGGCTTAAACTACTGACGCCGGGACAGCAGTTTTCCGCACCATCAGCCGCTTTGAATACCCTGGTGCCAGATACGTTAACCGTTATGGCCGGCCTGGATTCGGAGCCGCCGGTGAACCTGGCCCAGCATGTCAGTGAATTGCTGGCCTATCCATACGGCTGTCTCGAGCAGACCGTATCCGGCTTTTTTCCCCATATACTGCTCTCCTTTGATCAGTTTACACAACTGGGGGTTGAGGCAGGCACCAAAGAGGCCACAGGTAAAAAAATCAGGCTCGGCGTCCAGCGTCTGCTTGAAAAACAGAAAAGTAACGGATCATTCGGTCTGTGGAGTTCCCGCAGTCCGGAGAGCCCATGGCTGACGGCCTACGCCACCCATATGATGATTGAAGCGGTGGACGCAGGGTATGAAGTGCCGGTGAGTGCGGTGAAAAAGGCGCTCACGCGCCTTGTCGTATATGTGCGCCGCCCCAAAGCCATTCCCTGTCCCGGGTGGAGCGACTGCAAGATGTTCAGGGCATCCACCCGTGCCTATGCCGCATTTGTGCTTGCCCGGGTCAATTCCCTGGGACTTTCGGATGCCAGAAACGTCTATGCCTATGTGAAAGCCAACCACCCCACCCCCTTGGGCCTGGTCCATGCGGGTACGGCCCTTGGGCTTGCCGGAGACAGAACAAAGGGCTTTGAAGCCTTTGACCTGGCCTTGAGAACCCGGCGGGATGAACGCCGGGCGTATGGCGGCGACTTCGGTTCCAATGTCCGGGATCTTGCGGCGGCCTACTATTATGTGACCACCTATTTTGCCGACTATAAATTCCGGGGGGTGTTCCTCCACGACCTTTCAGCCGAGCTTAAAGAACGGCAGTGGCTCTCCACCCAGGAGCGAAACAGCCTGGTTATGGCTGGGGCGGCAAAACTGGCCCAGCCAGCCGGGGCTTGGAATGCAAATGTAACCGTAGGCGGTAAAACCGGCACCCATACCGGTAAGGGTGCAGGCCGGGTGATCTTCACAAAGGGCACTGCAGCCAAAGGATTTACCGTAAAAAATACAGGCAAATCCAATCTTTATCTGGATCTTGTACTCACCGGGTATCCCAATACCCTGCCCGCCCCCCAAAGCAACGGCGTCAGCATTTCCAGACAGTTTCTAGATACCAACGCAAAGGGTGTGGATATTTCCAAGGTGGTCTCCGGGGACCGGATCATTGTGGCCTTGGAGATTCAGTCCGAAAAACAACGACTCCCCCATGCCCTGGTGGTGGATATGCTGCCTGCCGGTTTTGAACTGGAAGATCCCAATGTGTCCGGTTCATTTCTCATTGATGATATTAAGGTGGACGGCAAACCCATCGCCCAATGGCATAAGGATTGCGATACGGCCCACACCGAATACAGGGATGACAGATTTATCTCGGCCCTGAATCTTGGATACAGTGAGACCTGCCGGATTTTTTATGCGGTTCGGGTGGTCAGTCCCGGTGCATTCAAACTGCCGCCGCCCCTGGTGGAAGATATGTACCGCCCTTATATCCGGGGGGTGGGTAAGACCGTTGAGCAGATCCGTGTCGATTCTCCCGCTGCCGCCGGAAACTGATATGACCGATCCTTTCGTTCAAGCAACCGTCGACCGGATCCTGGACCATGTCAAAAATCCAGAATCCGGACTGAGTCTGGCCCAGTTGGGTCTGGTCAAAAAGGTCAGGGTCAGTGCGGAACAAAAAAAACTGACCCTTTTTCTGAAAGGCATATCTGGGCCCAAAGCCTGCTGTGCGATGATAAATTATGTCGTTCTGGAACATCTTGAATTGCAGATAAAACAAGCATTTCAAAGGGATTTTCCCGGCTTTGAGATCTGCCTGGCCAATGGGTGAAACACCACGGCGCATGACCCGAAAAGCGACATTGATTGGCGGAATCCTGCTCTTTGTTCTGGTGGTCGGCGGTGTCTGCTTCATCGCCTTGGACCATTTATTCCCCTTTAACATTACGGGACGGTCCGTATCCACCGTGATTACGGACCGCCACCAGGCACCCTTGCGGGCCTTTGCCGACAAAAACGGGATATGGCGTTACCCGGCAAGACCCGGCCAGGTGTCCTCCTTGTACCTCCAAGCCCTTCTGGCCTATGAAGACCGCTGGTTCTATTACCACCCCGGTATCAACCCCCTGGCCATCGGACGGGCGTTTTTCCAAAACCTGGCCCACGGCCGGGTCGTCTCCGGCGGATCAACGCTCACCATGCAGACCGCCCGGATTCTTGACATGCAAAACCAAGGAAACGGACCGGCGCTCCCCCAATTTTTACCACGCATGGGTGTCAAGCTGCGCCAGATGTTCAGGGCGCTTCAGCTGGAATATCACTTTACCAAGGCCGAAATCCTTGGGCTATATCTCACCCACGCCCCGTTTGGTGCTAATATTGAAGGCATCCAGGCGGCCTCCTATACCTGGCTGGGAAAGGCTGCAACGGAGATGACCCGGGCTGAAGCGGCGCTGATGGCCGTACTGCCCCAGGCCCCGTCCAGATACCGGCCCGACCGCCACCCTGACAGGGCGGCCAAGGCCAGGGACAAGGTGCTTGACCGAATGGCCCGGTTCGGCATCTGGACGGCAGACCAGATCAAAGCCGCCAAACAGGAGCCGGTGCTCTCTTTCAGATTTCCCACATCCATGACAGCGCCCTTGGCGGCACGGCGCCTGAAAGCCCTTTACCCGGACGCCGAAGTGATCAACACGTATATTGATGAAAACCTGCAGATGAACACGGCAGCGCTTTTGCGGGCATATATGGAACGACTGCCCCCAAAACAGTCGGGTGCCGTGCTGGTGGTCAATCACAAAACCCTGGAAATTGAAGCCTATGCCGGATCTGGGGACTTTTTCAATTCATCCCGGCTGGGGCATGTGGATATGATCCAGGCCCTGAGATCCCCGGGTTCCACATTAAAGCCCTTTATTTACGGCCTTGCCATGGACCATGGGCTGATTCATTCCCATTCCATGCTTCTGGACGTGCCGCGCTACAAGAAAGCGTATAACCCGGGCAATTTCACCCGGGGATTTTCAGGACCCGTCACCGTGACCCGGGCATTGCAGGACTCCTTGAATCTGCCTGCGGTCCAGGTGCTGGAGGCCTATGGACCGGGGCGTTTCCACGACAGATTGCGCAACGCCGGGGCCCGGTTTCAATTCAAAGGCAAACCCAATCTCTCCATGGCCCTGGGGGGTGTGGGCACAAGCCTGGAATCCCTGGTGACCCTGTATACAGCCATCGGACGCAGGGGCATTGCGGGTAAACCGCGTTTAACGCCCATGGAACCCATTCAGGAGCGGTATCTGATGAGTCCCGGAGCCGCCTTTATCATCCGGGATATCCTGATCCGGCCCTTTCCGGGCAGGCAGGGCGTCGGCAGGTTGTCCGGCGCATTGTCCATGGCATGGAAAACCGGTACCAGCTACGGATTCAGGGATGCCTGGGCCATGGGCCTCAAGGGGGATTACACGGTGGGGGTATGGATCGGACGGCCCGACGGTTCGCCGTCCCCGGGACAGTACGGCGCCATAACGGCCCTTCCGCTGCTTGGCCAGGTAATGGAGAGTTTGGATTCCGGGACGGGAACAGGGACATCACCTGAAAACGTATCAAAGAAGACCATATGCTGGCCGTCCGGACTTGCTGCATCGGAAATCCGGGGGAAGGCTAAGGGGGCCTGTGCCCAAAAATTTGAAGCCTGGATACTGGCCGGACAGGTCCCCCCGACCATGACCGGAGAAACCGGCCTCACCGCCCCTCTCATCCGGACATTCTGGGTGGATAAAAAAGG
Organism: uncultured Desulfobacter sp.; assembly: GCF_963666675.1. Taxonomy (NCBI): domain Bacteria; kingdom Pseudomonadati; phylum Thermodesulfobacteriota; class Desulfobacteria; order Desulfobacterales; family Desulfobacteraceae; genus Desulfobacter; species uncultured Desulfobacter sp. The sequence goes on from NZ_OY762929.1 coordinate 5,196,659, forward strand.
CCAGCGGGCAACACCGGCCTGCGGCGGTATTGAAAAGCGAACGATTGCCTTGTGGCCATGGCAGGCGGAGCCCTTTATCCCTGCTCCCCGGCGACGGGCAGCCGTGCTGCCCAAGGATTCACCCGCCTGCCCCGGTATGGCACCTCTGGTTTTACCTGATATCCGGATTATTTCCGTCTCAGACAACAGCATCCTTACCCGCCAACCCGGGCAGACAACATTCCCCACCATTCCCCTAAGAGCCCTTGGCGGCAGGGGTGAATGCCAATGGTTCTTGAACCAGAAGCCCCTGATGAATGCCGACGGTTCTGCCCCGTTTTTTATGCCCCTGCCGGTGCCGGGACAATATCACTTGGCCGTAGTGGATGAATCCGGCAGTTTTGACCAGGTAAGTTTTTCCGTTATCGAACTCAATCCTTTATAAAATCTCATAGTTACGACCAACAAATGAACTTTTTTATTCACCTGCCTTGCAAAGCAAAAGCGCTTTTCAGTCGATGGAACTACCACGCCTTAGACGTTGTGAACGATATAAATTAATCAATGATTTACTAAAACTGCTTTTAGGAAAATGCGCTTTTAAAATATCTAAAATAGGCATGTCCGTCTTATAACTTAAGGCATCGCCAAACAGTTCACTGAGCACACTGTTTGCAAGGTATCGCAATTCAGGTTTTTTATTATTAAGTCCAATGGCGTATGGCTCAATTGTAAAATATGTCCGGGAAACAACCAACTCCGGATGATTTGAATAGTGTTTCTGTAAAGCAAGCAGGATCTCACGATCGGCAAGATACGCGTTGAATTCTCCATCTATCAGCGCCTGTACACCTTTATAATGATCAAACCGGGGGTTATTACAATCGATTTCAACATTATCGCCATAACCCAATTCAGATTTCACTTTGTTTTCGATATCCTTATCCACTTTTTCAGATGTGGTGCTTTTTAAATATCCTATTTTGATAACAGCGTCCTTGCCCTCTTTTTTAAATACCGGGGCGTCCTTATACATGACAGACACACCGCTCACAAAGGTAAAGAGGCTGAAATCGGCGACACGCATCCGTTCAAGGGTTACGGTTGTTGCGCCGCATAATATATCAATGGTACCGTCTGCAAGATAAGGCAACCTGTTTTGGGCCGTAACTTCGACAACGTTTATATGATAATTGAACGTTTTGGGATCACGGGCTTTTTCTATGATTTTTTTACAAATTTCAACCGAAAACCCGTCATAGGGACCTAATGGCCCCTCCCCCGTATCTCTTTCCTTAGTATTCTTTAGGTAAGAAAATGGAGGCGCATCAACCCTTACGCCCACAGTCAGTTTGACTTTTTCCTGCTCGGCAAAGCTCATGCCTGTGAAAAAAATCATAACAATCACCAGGGCTGTTATCATAATTCCAGACGTGGTGAAGATAGACCTTTTTTCATGGATTTCTCTGTAATCAGTTTCGTCAAATATTATTCTCCCTGCCCGTATTTCTCCCGGTCTATGGCACATACTTCCTCCTCAAATTATCTTTAAAATTGTCCTTGAGGTTCATCCGTTGTAAATTTCACAAAGCTTCTCAACTGATCACGCGGATCTTTTCTCACCACAACCGCATTTTTCTTCACACCGGACAAAAGAAAGGTCCCGACACTTCGAATATCCAAGGGTTCAGGGGATTTTAATGCGGCGCCGGAAGGGGATACCGACAACGCCCGAACATCTATTTCGTCGGAATCCGTCAACCATTTGCCCCGTTTGAACCAATAGCGCCGCCTAACCCCTTCTCTTCTGTTGGCATTGCCCATATATTTCTCTGCAAGTACCCAGGCCTTAAATATTTTTCCAAGCCACCATCCCAGGAGCGAGCAGGTGAAAACGGCATACACAGTATAGATAAGATACATCTTTCCAAACGATGTCACGGATTCGGGCAAAAACACATAAGCCATAAAATTATCGTAATGAACAACGAACAAAATAAAGACGGCCATTAAACCGGTGCAGATCCCCTGCCAGAGGAATAATTTTTGAAAGTCAGCTTCCGAACGCTGTGTATTCTGGGTATACAGCGCGGCAAAAAAGGCCGTCACACTCGGTACGCCTGCCCACCATAGATTCGTTGAAAACGCGTCGCTCCTGTCTTGGGAAAAAAGGATCAACCCGATGATGATGACATTTAGGATAAACCCGAATGATGCAACCCACAAAGCCTCTGCGATCTGCACGCCCATTGGCAGTGACGGATTTTTGACTTCTGCATTTTTTTGGCGATTGATCTCAAGTGACTGCTGCATGAAATACCCACCGCCGATGGCGATTGAATGCATGAGGCCGGCATAAAGGGACCATAAAACCGCCTCTGCCGGACCGCTGGGTATTATCGGGGACTTACCGAGTATCTCTGTGAGAAACACGGATTGGCAGATCAAATACCCAATTGTACAGACGATGACAATACCCACCGCGCCGCTCCCGGCCAGGGTCATGATCTGCCAATCAAGTTGATAGCCGACAAACTTGTCGGTATTCACAAGCCCGAACCTGCCAAGCAGTGCTCTTCTGGCATCTCTTGAAAATCCAACGCCCAGAACACTGCAGACAATCAGCTGAATCACATCACGAGACACAGCATCAAGTTCGTTTTGCAACTCGTTTTTCTGACGGGAAAAATACGCCTTTTCCGCTTTTGATGCTTTTGATTCCGGGTTTGATGTTTTTCGCGGATTAAGGTATTTTTCCAGCGCCAGTTCAGCCGTTTTAAGGGTAAAATTGTGCTGCATTCCCCCAAAGCAAAGCTCCTGGATATCGTCCACGCGTTGCTGAACGTTATTTCTCAGCGTGTCAACAGAGGCATCAAGCTCATTGAATTCATTAAGATACCGTTCCCTGAGTTTTGAACAAATGTTTGAATGGTTCAGTTTTACCAGGACATGATAAAGATAAAGTATCCTTGCATAATGAAACCACAATGAATTTCCGGGCTCATTAAAATCATCAGGCGTCACTATGTTTGGGGCCATTTTTTTGATTACTTTATCCCGGACTTCTTGGGTTGGCGAAAAGTTGATTTCATCATCTTCAAAGGCATCTATCAGCTGCCGGGCCTGTGACGGAATAGAGGCATTCTCCTGCAAATACCGCCTGATACGTTTTTCAATCCGGGCACAAGGCGTCACTCCCGACCACACAAACGTGATGAGAATGATGACCCAGGGCACCATCATATCCGTACTATTATTTAACAAATCTGTTTCCAGTACAAAGTTGTTTAGCGCGCCAAACACGTCAAACTCTTCGTACTGATTTATGAATTGTATTATCTGTGTCGGAAAAAACATAAAAAGAGCATAGGCAAACGTCATCATCATTGCATAAAAAGAATTCCAGGCAAGGTATCGATACCAGGTTGTAAAATACCTTACCGGCCGCGGCCGAAACCCCTCCGGAGACTGACCTTTCCCAGCCCATTCATTGAACTTTACCCAATAGAAAATAAAAACAAAGAGTCCCCCGGCACAAAAATTGATCATCGTCAAAGGAGACTCTGCCCCCCGAAACCCAATGACGGGAAATTTACTTGATAAAGCAAACATCAGCAATGCACTCGCCAATGAAACTAAATATAACCAAATCATTACCCAACCTCCTTAAAAATGTTGGGCTTGGTTCTACCGTCGGCCATTATAGGGGCAGGTCTCTGTGCCTGCCCTAACGGGGGCAACCACAGGGGTATTGCCCTACAGAAGGTGGCCGATCTTATGATCAAGCCCCAAATGTTGTCTACACACCCTTTAAAAAGACAGACTTTTGGAAGTTCCGATTGGGAAGATCAATTATAGAATCTTTAGACGAGTTCAGTTACCGAACAGTATTAGCTTATTCGAAAGCCTGCATCACATTCAAGAATATTAAACTTTTGTTACGCACTGAGCCTTGCCGAGATGACAAACCAGGCACCACCATGCCTGCCACAAAACAATTAGGATTAAAAAAACTTGTTTTTGTCAAGAAAAAAATATTTTTTCTTACTATCCTGCCCCATCTTTATTTTTGTGAGGATTGATTCTATTTTCAATTTTTGTAGGGGCAAATCCCCTGTGGTTGCCCTCGATAGGTCAGGGCAGGCACAGGGCCCTGCCCCTACAGCGGCCGACGCGATAACCCATCCCTGTTTAACCGGATATTTTTAATCCGGAGCCATCAACTCTGCAGCGTCAATGGTTTTGGCCCCCGGGTGTTTTCTAAGATAGTCGGCTATTTTGCCGGCAAGGTAGGCTGTGGAGATGGATGTACCGGCATAAGTTCCCGGATCTGCGTTGGAGCCGACGGGAAGAGATGCAAAACCGGGGGCGGCTAAATCCACGAAATCACCGTAGTTGGACATTTCCCAGGCTTTACCGTCAGGCCCCAGGGCGGACACCGCGATCACGGATTCATATGCCGCCGGGTACACAGGATCTCCGGTGGGCGAATTTCCGGCCGCAGCCACCACCACAAGCCCCTTTGACCGCGCATAATTGACGGCGGTTTCCAAAAAAGCCGAGTCCGTTTCGGAGCCCCAGCTCAGGCTCAACACGTTTGCGTTATTTTCCAAGGCATATTCGATGCTCGCCATAATCGTCGTGTTTGAGGTGAATCCATTATCATCAAAGGCCCGGATCGACAAAACCGGATTGGAAAATTCATCGGGAGTTACCCCCATGGGGCTGACCTGGCCCGATGCGATCAGCGCCATCTGGGTACCATGCCCTACATTGTCTGAAATTGGACTTTCCGGATCCAGGGCATCAAAGCTCCCCTGGATATACCCTTGTGATGCGTATGTTTCCATCAGGCCGGTATCCAGAACGGCTACGGCGCCTGAAGCGGGCGCAGACGATGTGCCAGACTGTGACTGCGCGTCAACGGATTCACCGATGCCCTTGACCCTTGGCGCGTTGCCCGCCCTGTAAGCATAATCGGGCTCTGCCGTGCCGGTAATCCCCTCCTGCTTGAGTCTTGCCAGAACCGCATTGAGATCCGCATCGTCCTGCAAAATCAACGCGTAGACCCCAAGGTAGGCATTGACGATAGTGATCCGGGCATTCAGGTCTTCAATCAATTTATTGACCGTGCCGGTGGAGACCCGGCTGTTGAAGGTCAGCAGAATTCTGTTTTTAACGTAATACGCCCCTGTTTTGGGATCCTGGACAACGTCCAGGGTTTTCGGCGTGCGAAGGGTCCGAACGGCATCTGTTTTTCCGGGACGAAATACTATAATTTCAGACAACCGAGGATCGCCGTCCAGGGTTTTAGTCCATATATAAGAATGGTTCAAGCCTGCCAGGATCGCATCAAAACCGTCCTGAATCGCTTTGCCGGTAAATTTTTTTGAGACCAGGGGATTGATCTCTGGATCTATCCTGATTTTAATTCCGGCCATCGCCGCCTGTTTGAGCAAACTTTGAAGCGGCGTATTCTCAGCCGTCACCCAGATCCGGCCGTTGTTAATGGTCAAAGAAGCGGCGTGGCCGACACCGACAGCAGGCAGCACAATAAGCAGAAAAGCAATAATCAACACTACTTTTTTCATGATATAACCTTAGGTTATCAAATAGTTTCTCGATATTGGTACCCCATATTTACCGGGAGCACAAATAAATAATGACGCCGTTTTCAATCCGAATGGTTACGGTGCGAAAGTCCATGAGAACTTATCATGAGTTGCTGAATAATTGATATAGCTTGTCAATGGGAAACAGACTATTGCGAAAAACTGCTCCCAAAACGCTGGGCAAGTTCCCATAAATCCGGGGCAATGGTTGACGTTTTGTCGATAAATGCCGCCACGTCTTCGCCATCGATATCCCTGTCCAGATCAGAATCCTGGGGCAGTTTGACCATGACCGTTGTAAAGGGATCGCCCATGAGGTTGAGCGAAAACTGTAGCCATCGCATGGGGCCGTAGTAGAGTGAGTCCGGTATCTTTTCCATTTTATGGGATGCAAATACCGCCCCGATGCGCTTGCCGAACAGTGACGGATCCGCGCTGCCGCCGGTGATGCCTAAAAGATCCTCATCATAATACAGCATTTTAAAAAATTCTTCCGCATATTTCATGGATGATCCATAATAAACATTCTTAGAAGTAAAGCTGGAGTAGCCCCAACTGAACCGTGAAGAGCCGATATAGGCGACAGCGCCACCACCAGGGTTCCGGATAAAGGCTTCCGAAAGGCTTGGGTCAACGATTGACCCGTAACCGTCGGCGGAGTTGATTTCCGAATCAAACCAATTGGTACTGCACGCCATGGTGTAAACAATGCCCTGGTTGTCCTGATTGACAAGATTTAGGGCTGTACTTGAATAAAAATAGGACCCGCTTTCCATTTTGAAAAGATTGTTGTTGCCATGGGTGGCCGCCCAAAGGATGCCGTAGCCGGAGTTGAGTTGTGCCGACATGTTGTCCCGGGTTACATTGTAGCCGGCATCACCACTGAAGTCGGTACCTGTATCGTAAAATCTGTACTTATCTGCGGGCAAGACAAATGCGCGGTCTTCATGGACCCGGGTCCATAGTTCTTCACTTTTCCAGTCCGCGTCACTGCGGCCCGAGTCCGAAGCCCACAACCTAACGCCCATGGACAGCGCTGCCTCATGAAAATAAGGATCATACACAGCTGTTTCATATGCGATGGTTTTGGATGCAAACACCCGGGCATCCGTTTCAGATCGGATCGGGGCTCTTCCCACAAACAGATCGGGATAAAGGTCTATACTGTCACCGTCTCTATCGGTTTCACAGAAAATATTGTCCCCATCATCGTTCCAGTCCAGGTCATCCAATCCTGCATAATAAAGATCTGTGGGGATTGTCTGATCGGTTATATCGCCGCCGTTCACAGACCCATAGCAGTCCTGATCCGGAATAATGGTATCATCTCCGCCCAGAAGTACCCACAAGGTGCCCTTGTTCTCAGCATAATCAAGGATGCACTTTTTAATCTTTACCTGCGGGCTTGCGCCGTCATAGTTTGCGTAAATATCTTCCACCGCCACAACATCCACGGTCAAGCCCATGGCCGCCCGGTGATCGGCCAGCACCTGGAATTCATCCTTCAGATCCTGTGCCGTGATAATCAGGTACTCACAGGCAGTTGAGTCAATGGCTGCAGCAGTTTCATACGAAGCGGCGGTTGTCTGTTCAAGATCTTCGGGATTCACAACCGAATCGGAGATGTAATCATCTATGAAGGCTTCAGCCCCTGCGCGTTTAAAAGACAAGGCAGCGTCTTCAGTCTTTTGGGGCCTGAAAACCACGGATAATTTGAGGGAAGTGGTTATCGTGAATATTCCGCTCGCCTCCTGTCCTGTGCTTGAAGACTGAAACTGGACCGGGCTGAACCTGAATACCGCCATTCTGTGATTTCGGATTTTTGCCGTGTGGACATATTCAATCGCTTTACGCCGGCCCGATTTCCTGATTTTAAGGGGGACAAAGGGATAGGGTTTTGTATCGCCGACATGGGTCTCTTTCTGCTTTGGAAAAACATTGGATACCGGCCTTCGGACCTGCTGTGAATGCAGAATTTCCTTAATTTTATAAAATTCATATCCGTCGGGGATCAGCACCCGAATAATCTTTGAGGGCAGTACCGGGTCACCGGGGTCGACCGCACTCTGGTCAAATCCATCAATTCTGTATAAATCATATCCATTTTTCCGGACAACATCCCTTTCAAGGGATGAAATATCGCACTGGATCATTAAATTGAGCGCCGTTGCCCTGGTCGCCTTGATGGAAGGCCCATAGTCCCGGGAAAGAATCTTTCCAACGTTCGGTGAGGCTGAAACAATTCCCCCTGAAAACACCACAACACATAATATATAAAATAATCTCTTCACAATATGTCTCCTTTTTTTTGATTTAATTTGCGAACCTGTGTAACTTACAGAGATCTTTGTAAATTCGCTGGAGACTGAGTCTGGGGGTGGATAGACCAAGTCAGCCCGTAGCTATCTATAAAAAGTTCTGTGTAAGCGCCACAGATCTTTCAATTTTCTTTGGAGGGGCTGGGCCCGGATGTTGATGACCAGGCCGGCCCATGGCTGTTATGGGAAGCGTTTTTGGCACAAGGGTGCAGATATCGCTAAAGAGATGATCAATCCAACCACAATTAATTACAAACAAATAATTTTGGGATTTTTTTCCGAATCAGTTGATGGTGGTGGGAATGGTATCCCGTCGTCATATTGAGCCGGACATTGATTTTCTCCGACTTTTATTTTAGGATATTTTAGGTATTTTTGTACAGTCTTTTTTCTGAAAACAACACATTCATGGGCCAGCCCGATTCAGCATGCTGTGGGCTGGGGACGATTTCCATTCAGGTGTTAAGCCTAAACCCCTGACCTGTCTGTCCATTTTTCAACCGGATGCTCGGCAATATTTCATATGCATACAGCTAACATGATTTACAGCCGGCCTTGTTAAAACGGCGTATCAGCGATCACGCCCCCATTGAGCGGTGAAAACTCAAGATCCTTGATTTTAAATCCGAAATTCTCAGGTTTAAATGCATGATTTCCGGCTTCGCTCCGGTCTTTGAAATAGTCATCCAAGGTCTCCCGGATCACATCAAAGGCAATTTCGTCCCATGGAATATCAGATTTGGAAAACAGCCGGACATCCGTGCTTTCGGTGGTGGGGCCAAAATCCTGGGATAACAGTTCAGCAATGAACATCAGGTAAATCTGGTCCACAAAAAGGATATTGAACATCCGGTAGGGCGATAAAATCCGGACTTTGACCCGGGTCTCCTCCAGGGTCTCACGTACGGCACCCTGCTGGACGGTTTCCTCATTTTCAAGATATCCGGCAGGAAGGGTCCAGCACCCTTTCCGGGGCTCAATATTGCGTTTGCACAATAAAATCCGGTCCTGGAAAACAGGAATTGTGCCCACGACCATTTTGGGATTTTCATAGTGAACATGACCGCATGAGGGGCATACGGATCGGACATGGTCGTCATCCTGGGGGACCTGGCGGGTCATGGCGTGGCCGCATTGGGTGCAAAATTTTATTGACATCTGATACCTATATTCCTAACTTTTGCGAAAATTTAAAATTCTGCCTTTTTTGTTCATACAATTTTCTTACCATAAATTCTTATGATAAGGAAATCTTTGACGTAAAGCAATTGGGAAATCCATTTGACCGAAACCGTTATCCTCTTTTTCTTAATGGGCGAAGAAGCTTTTTTAAATCTTAAGAAAACCCAAACTTTGAATATTGATATAGGTACAAAAGTTTATCTGACTATAGAAGGGTGTTGAAACCAATCAAATTCCAAAAGAATTATAGCTGCCCTACGTTTTTTTATTCCGTTTTTCAGAGGCCGCTTGCTCAGTTGAGCCGATGTGAGATCTGATTTTGCTTTTTTACCGCATTCATTTGATGTCAAGCTGCGGTCTCCATGTATAACCTAAAAGTTGCAGTGGTATGTTGAAAGACGTTCAAATTCAATGAGTTATTAAGTTTTCGAACTCACCAACTTTTTGATAAACGTTCAACAAATACACTGTGTTGCTATGAGCTTGCATCTTTTAGGTATAATTCAGATACACCGATACTCACCGATCAATCGGCTAAGGAAAAATCCAGCGATGAGTTTAATTTCTTTTATCCTGTGGCAGCGAACAGATCCTTTTGTCCATCGTCTTTTTGCTTGGGTTTCTGCCTTGTTCCGGCCATTTCAATTAGCAAGGTTACAATTGTCGTCAATGCAGATCGAACAACCACACCATGTTGGCTCCTTACCCTTGTTTGCTCAAGTCCTTCCCTTTTTTTCATCAGATTGAAGGGCCGTTCGCAATTCTTTCGAATATCGATTGCCTCTTGGGAAGCATCATGGGAAGTCAGCATTGGCTGGAAAAGTCCTTTGTCAAAATCGACAATCCTTGATTGAGGGCAAGTTGATTCAAAAATGCATTCACCGGGATTTGCACCACATCCAAATTCATGTCCCTCTGTTGTCGCTCCAAAGTAATTCATTGGAATTTCACAAGAATCATTACATGTAACTCTCAGTGGTGCTTCTAAAACATTATCCGGAAGTTTCACCTGATCAGAAGCTGGGGCGATCACATAAACACCGGTTTCATTCAGAACGGAACCATCTTTATCGTGATAGGCCTGGTCTGCGGTTATCAATTTCATATCAATACCCAGTGCCTGGGCAAGTTTGATCAACGGTTTTAAAAAAAGGCTGTCATGATGATTTGCGGCTCCCACAATAGAAACCAACGGGAAGCTATGTCCAGTTGAAGGATTAATTGCGGTTAGCGTATGGAGCCGGTATCCAACAACATAGATTGATTTGTCTCTTTTGTTACGGCGCTTTCCACAATCACAATCCAAATCGGAATAAATATGTACTTTTTTCTTGCCTTTGATCTCAATTGAACAAAGGGGGTATTTAATTTCGGCTGGTAATTCTGTCGAGTCGACCCCATAAATTATGGAATTATCAAGACAGCCTGATTTAAAAAAATGATGAAGAAAGTACACAAAAACATTCATCAATTGACGAAAACATAGGCCATTCCGAAAATGGCACAGTTCGGTGTGGTCAGCCTGATCGTTTGTATTTAAAGGCAGCCTTACAAAACGTCTGTTCTGTTTTCGTTCTCTGCCAAAATATTCATCAGTGCAAAATTTCCTGTAGCTGATCTCCGGATATTTGATGATTTTCAAAAGCTCCATTCGAAACAACTGATAGGGTTGAATTTCCCTATGAGCAGCCGAATAACCGTCAGGCGCAATCAAGCTATTGATAATCTGATTGTCTAAAAGTTGGTCAACAAATTGCAATTCCGGGTCTATGATCTCAGGATATGGTTTCTTCCGTTGATCAAAATTGAATAGATTATTGGAATGGAAAGTTTCAATATAATCAGCCATCTCCGAAAGATTACGGATTCCTTCAGATGGACTTTGTCCTTCAACCCCAATGAGTTCTTCAGTTGGAATGTCCAATGTTTGTGAATAATCATAATCATTCACAACCTCAGCCATAACTTCCTGAATCAGCTCCTTTTTACGGTTTTTCGTTAGCCTTTTCCAATTAGGGAATTTATTCTTCAATTGCTTTTTGATGTTCAGCTTGATATTTTTTTTATGCATATGGCCTCTGTTTTTGTGTTTTTATTTTTTGTTTTAGCGGACAAAATGTCATACACGAAAACAGAGGCTTTTTCAATTTAAATAACTGAATTTATGGTGTTTATTTCGACAGGCCAGGTGTCGATTTCAACACCCTTTATAGAAGGTGTAAACTTCAATGTTTCCAGCATATTTGTAGGCCTGCTTGATGATGAATATGTCATTATCACGCTACCACAAAAATATAAAACGGTTCAAACCAAACTGTTTCCCGGCAACAAAATGATTGTAAAATACCTGCATAACGGTTCCCTTTACGCATTTCAGGCTGAAATTATTGAAATGATAACCCAGCCCATTCGGGCCATCGCCATTGAATACCCTAAAATTGTTCAGAATCAGGATCTCAGGATAGTTAGAAGAAACAATGTGGCAATCCCAGGCAGGGTGGAATTTAAAAGTCACGCGCTTCAGGTTGTGGTTTTTGATATCAGCAGGCATGGATGCTGTTTCAGATTTCAGGAAACAAAGAGAGGAAAGGTAGGACTCAAAGAGGACGATACCCTCAAAATTTATTGTCTGTTACCAGGGGTGCCACATGAACTTACTGCCATGGCGTCTGTTCGGAATATCAGAAGAGAAAACGTCACACTTTCCATAGGGATCGAATTTTTGGAAGCAAATAATCAGTTTATCAGCCCGTTAACAGAATTTATCGCTGCCATCGACGGATATAAGTAAGCGTATCTTAAATATATTTAGCCTGAATAAAGCATTAAATCAGACCACTGACACCCACCCTACACCATCGTCGGTAAACGGACAGCACCTTTGGAATCCGAAGGATAGGTAGCGGTCATTATGCAAAGAGGCAATTGGCTTATTGTCACCAACGATGTGGAAAAAAAGTCCATTACCATGGGCAGAAACTGCCGCAACGCTCGCTGAACTCCCAGCCCCAGAACAATCATTTTCTTTAAAACCAATCACATGCAAAAAGGGTACACGATTTGCTTCCAAAGCCTTCGGGGACTGTTTTTTCTCAGACTCCCGGCCGGCAGCAAGGACGGAGCCGGTGATCTTTTATCCCGGCTGCCACTCAAGAGGATGAAGCCGCCGGCATTGAAAAAGGAGGCTGAATGAAAATTAATGCCTTTTCTTTAGATCTATCCTCGTCAAGAACCTATTCAGAAATTCACACCACCCAAATCTCCCAGCAGACGTCTTTTACGGATCTCATGGATTTCCGCCTGGCAGATTCGGCCCAGGCCACCACCGACGACGATCGGCAGATCCGGGACATGATTACACAGAGTTCATGGGTAACCCCGCTGGTTCTGGAGGACCAGCCGACAGTTTCCCTGACCGATCAGTTCCGGGCGGAACTGACATCCATGCGCCGGATCATGGATTCAATCCTTGAGCAGTTGACCGGACGGTTGTCGGTGTCCAAAGGCCTGCGTGTCACCCAGGTATCTCAAATGCATCTTCTACCGGTATCCGTCACCCGCCAGGTCAGCGTCTCCGTAACGGAACAGGAGCAAACCATGGTAACGGCCCGGGGCCAGGTGCAGACCGCAGACAACCGGAATATTGATTTTTCCCTGGACCTGGCCATGGCACGGGAATACTTCAGGGAGGATGTCGTTGAAGAAAAATCCTCCGGATATGTTCTGGTGGATCCCCTGGTTATTCAGACCGATGCAGGCGCTCCGCTGTTCAGTGGCGGCCAGTTCTCCTTTGATCTGGATTCGGACGGCACAGAGGAGGATCTGTCCCTTCCCGGAGCGGGATGGGCTTTTCTCTGTCTGGACAAGAACCAGGACGGGCAGATCAATGACGGCAGTGAATTGTTCGGTCCCGCAACAAACCAGGGGTTTGCGGAACTGGCCGCCTATGACCAGGATCAGAACCTGTGGATCGACGAAAACGATGAAGTGTTTGACCAGCTCACCCTCTGGGAACAGGGGGATGAGGGCATGACCCTGACCCGGCTAAAGGATGCCGGGATCGGAGCGATTTACCTGGCCGGCATCCCGTCTCAGTTTGATGTGACCACGCCGGACAATGAACTGATGGGCCGGGTGACCCGGACCTCCGTGGCCCTGACCGAGGCAGGGGAGCCCCTTGTTGTCCAGGAAGTCGACCTGGCAACATCATCCGGGGAGGCCATGGCCTGAACTTGAAAACCGGCATGATGATGCCCCCCAGACTGCTGAACGGCACACTGCCGTTCAGCACTCAATTCAGGTACAAATCTTCCGGACAAGTCGATCAGAAACCTTCACAGCACACCCCGGACATAGCTTAGGCAAGGCGCAGCCCGCAACAACACTTGAAAGATCTAAGTAACTTATCCAGACTTTCTTACAAAAAATATTGCAAAGACGATCGGGCTCATCATATATTGATGAATGTTCGTGGTTTGCGAAATCATCGCTTCTTTTTTACAACAAGTTTAGAAAACTCAACACAAAGTCGGGAAGGGCCTTGAAATCATGTTACGTCTGGTATGGATGGTTTTATTTTTGAGCACTATGGGTCCCGGGGGGGTGGAGGCAAATGGTATGTCCTTATTAAAAGGTGAAAAAGTTTGTGTCGCATCAGGATTTGAAGGTCAGTTGCTGTTTAAAGGAAAGCCCTTGGCCGGTGTGAAGGTGGTGCGCAATTTCAAATGGAAGGATGATAAAGGGGTCTCTGAAGAGACCGTAACTGATAAAAACGGAATGTTCCAGTTACCGTCCCACTGGGATGCGTTACGGCGAATTTTACCATCACAGTTTGTGGTCCACCAGCAGATGTTCGTCCACCACGGGAATACGCCTGTTCAAATCTGGGGTGGGGGAAAGATGACCAAAGGTGAGTATGACGAGTTTAAGGGAAAACCATACAACCTCAAATGTGAAATCACCGAGAAGATTCGAAGGGTTCAACTGGAAGCAGGGTTTATCGGAACCAACTGCCGCTGGGAAATAAAAGAGTAGACCAGCCATACCCTGAATGGCCGAAGCCGGGGTAACTTGATATGTTTATTCCTATTTTGCCGACACCGGAAACACAGAATAACATATTAATTTTTATATGAAAGAGCTCAGTAAGTTACTGAGTTCTTTCAACCTTCGTTGTGGGTCGAAGCCTGGGTCATGATAGACCTGGCTCGGCCCATGGCCGTTTATATTATATTTTCACAAAATTCAAAAATACCATGTAAAGGCAGGTGGATATTATGGAAGTGTCTCCTTCTGTGGCAGCACAACTTGCGGCAGATGTCTATACGGTTCAGGATGATTTTGAATTAAATGTATTTTTACAGCAACCCATTTTTTCTCAGTCTGCCGGAAACGCACGATCGTTTAAGGCAACTGTCGGCTCAAGGTTGATCAATACCCGCGACGGATTCTGTGTGGCGGCCCGGGGAGGGGCAGGCCATGAAAACGATCTGTTTTTAATGTTTAGGGGCTCAACCACAAGTAATTATGGGGCGGATTGGGTAAGTAATTTTAGAATAGGTGTACAATCATCACCCGGCGGCATGGTTCACGTCGGATTTTTTCATATTTTTAAAAGCTTGCGCCCTGACCTTGAAAGATTTGTTCATCAGCAGGGGGCAGGACCCGCCAACCGTGTGGAAAATATCCACTGTATCGGGCACAGTCTGGGTGGCGCTGTGGCGAGCATTGCCGCAAGCTGGGCCAGACGTTCAACAAAGAAAAATGTTTTCCTGTATACATTTGGCGCGCCAAAGCCTGGATTTGGAGGATTCGCAGCGGATCTAACCAGTCAGCTTGGTCCGGCCAATATTCACCGAACCTACCATGCCACAGACCCGGTTCCCATGATACCGCTCTATCCGTTTGCCCATCCCCCGCGTCCCGGATACGGTCATTTCAGGGGATCAAGCAATTCAGTTCTGTCTGCCGGTGCCCATGACATGGTTGAATATATCCGGTCGGTCAAAGGTCTGGGCTGGCGGACCATGCAAAGCGTACCTCCGGCAGTGGGGTTTGATAAGGTGGTTGAAAAATGGCTGGAATCTGATCGCGCCTTAAATCCACTGAACGCCGACACCTGGAGCTGGATAGATGCCGGGCTTGAATATGTCTTGAAAAAAATACTGGGGGCCGCTGCTGTTGCCGTCCAGGGGATTTTTGTGGGAACGTTGTCCATCGCAGATAAAATTGCCTGGCTTCTGGCCGAAGGGATCGAGTTTGTGGTTGATGCAGGAAAATGGATTCTGCTGTTGATGCAGAAAATGATGCGTATACTTGGAATGAAGGTGGTGGAGACAATCCAGGAATTAACCCGGACACTGATGCGGATGATCCTGGAACGGATCATGGGAAAAATCACCCGTGAAGCCCACAAAGCCCTGCAACATTTAATCAGTCGTTACTAAGCCTTTTAAGGCTTAAAACCTGCAACGGAAATTTCGTTCACCAACCTATGAATTTATGCATTGCATAACTTAATTAATGAGCTGTATAAAAAAAACGACATCGACAACCCGCCTTATATTTTAATCTTGACACAAGTACAATATCTATACTATTGCGATGCGCAATCGACGTTCTGAAGAGCGGAGCAGTAAAGAGTACAAGTTGCTACACCCATAAAAGGTCACGAAGACGGTCAGACACCAGAGGTGTCTTTATACGGTTTTTGCGGCCTTTTTTTATTTTATTACTGAAATTCTTATTGAAAGGGAGAACAAATGAAATACCTCTTGCCGGCGTGCTGCACACTCGTCATTTTGCTGCTGCCCTTTACAGCAACAGTCACCAATGCTGCGGATGTTCAAGACCAAGAACAAACAACCCGGGGAACGCTAATCGCAGAATCCGATGCAGGTGGCCAAAACGACAAAATGTACATGGAAATCGGAGACATAACCGTAACCGGAAAATCCTCAGATTTGTCCGGAGCCAATGCCCCGGCATCCGTGGATGTCATCGGGGCAGACCAGATTGAAATGCAAAACGTGGATTTCAGCATGGAACTGCTCAAAAAGGTGCCGGGCTTCTACTTCGGAGACTGGAATCAGGGGGTCGTCTCAGGCACGGTGTCTCTTCGCGGATTTGACGCCAACCACGATGCACCCATAACGTTGATTGTGGACGGTATCCCCCACAACTTCGGATACGGAAGAATGGATATGCAGCCCTTTTTCCCTCTGGAAATCGATCACATTGAAGCTGTTAAAGGGACAACAGATCCACGTTACGGGCTTTTAAACATTGCAGGCAACATAAACCTGCACACCAAGCAGGGCGGTAATTTCACCGAGGCCAAACTTTTAACAGGCAGTTTCAATACCTACGACGCCAGCATAATCACAGGCCACGATACAGGACAATTCAGCCAGACCTATTTTGTGGGCTACCGGACAACCGACGGCTACCGTGACCATTCGGATCTGGAAAAAGGGGCTGCATCAGGCAAATGGTTTTATACCACCAAAGATAAAAAGCTCTCCTTGGGTGCCATTGCCCGGGTATTCACCATGGATGCCGATGCACCGGGCTACCTGACCAAGGAGGAGGCGGATTCAGATCCCACAAAAGCGGCTGACTTTGCAACTTCCGACGGTGGTGAACAAGATAACCACCATATCAGCACCCATCTGGACTATGCCTTTTCCGATGATCTTATCTGGTCTTTGAAGGCCTATCACCAGCGCATTGAGCGTACCCGGTGGTGCAAGTGGAGCACCACAGGCACCCAGCAGGAACGCTACAACGACAGTAAGCAGTACGGCGCAATATCCACCCTCTCCTATGAACGAACCGACACATTTATTCCGCGCCTGAAACTGGATTGGGGTATGGATTACCAGCACCAGGACAATATCAATGCAAGATGGGTGGCGGAAAACAGGGTCCGTAAGGGGGACGCCACACGGTACTATGACACGGACTTTTACTACTGGGGCAGCTATGTCCAGGTAGACGGCGACATCACTGACTGGCTGCGCCTGACAGCCGCCCTGCGTGTGGACTCCTTTGACGGAGAAATGACCAATTCGCTGACCGACCTGCACACTGACATGGTGGATCTGGACTACATCTGGCAGCCCAAAGCGGGTTTTGTCATCACCCCGGTCAAAGGGTACAATTTTTACGGCAATTTCGGACGTTCCTTTCAGTTGCCCTCCACACCCACCCTGTATGGCCAGAATTCCAGCGGTGCGGCCATTTCCAATGATGTTGCCTATTCCAAAAACGATGGCTGGGAACTTGGTATCAAATCGTCTCCCTTGGGCTGGCTCTCCGCCAGGATTGATTACTGGCAGATGAAGGCCACCGACGAGGTCCGGGCCAAAAACGACGGCTCCGGAGACTATGTCAACGCCGGGGAGACCATGCGCAAAGGCTGGGACTTTTCGGTCAGCGTCAAACCCCATGACTGGGTGGACATCTGGGCCTCCTATTCCATTATCCAGGCAAAATACACGGACCCCGGTCCTTCTCGTCAGGCAATCAAGGGAAATGACATTGAAAATATCCCGGATTATACAGCCAAGGTGGGTGTTGATTTTGACCATCCGTCCGGTTTTTTCTCAAACTTCTGGGTCGAGATGCAGGGAGACTACGAAATTGATGCCGAAAACACGAGGGAAAAGGACGGGGCCTATGACATTGTAAACTGTTCTTTTGGATACAAGTGGGAAAAAATCACCCTGGGACTGGACATCAACAATATATTTGATGCCGATTACTACAGTTTTATCTGGGATAATGACTCGGGTTACAATCCCGGCGACGGTAGAAGTGCCTACATATGGATGTCCATAAAATTCTAACCGCATATAACAGCCATGGGCCGAACCAGGTCTATCTTGACCCAGGCTTCGACCCACAACGAAGAATGAAAGCACTCAATAAGTTATCGAGCTCTTTCATATAACAGCCATGGGCTGACCTGACATATCAGCACTGAAGGACAGCCCACAACGAAAGTTGAAAGAACTCAGCAACTTACTGAGCTCTTTCATATAAAAACGCACCTAAGCTTAAAGGAGACAACACCAATGCACACCCAATTGCGCACCACCTGTCTGACAGCCCCCCCGTTTCTAATTGTATGCCTGTTTTTACTCTTTTTCGTACCCATGACCCTCAGTGCACATGAGCTGTGGGTACAGCAAACAGGATATAAAGACGGCGTGATCCATGCAAATATCGGATACGGTCATGAATTCCCAACTCCGGAACCCATCCCGGACGACCGGCTTCACATTTTTAAGCCCCTGGCCCTGGTCACACAGGAAGGCACCCTGGAGATGGATCAAAACGGCCCGAACTACGCGTTTGAAAAAAAAATCGACCTTAAAAAAGGCAGCTACATGGTGCTGGCCTTTTACAAACCCACGTTCTGGTCCAATGGGGAGAGCGGATGGTCACAGACGGACCGCATCCAGCGGCCGGATGCAAACTATGTGGAAGAGGCGGTCATGTACGGCAAAACCATCGTAAATGTGAACGGAGCAACCGATACAAGCTTGATATCCAAACCCACAGGCATGGATCTGGAGATCATCCCCCTGGCCAATCCTGCAACCATCAGACCCGGCAAGGTCTTTCCCATGCAGGTAATGCTCAACGGGAAACCCGCCCATTTCGCCCAGGTTGAGGCCACCTTTGACCGGTTTGCCGCCAAAGACTATATTGCCTTTTCAGGGCTTACAGACGGCTATGGGCATATTGATTTTATCCCATTGGCAGCAGGCTACTGGAACATTAAGGTCAAAGACACCTCTGACTACCCGGACAAAAAAAAGGCGGATGAACGGATTCTTGCATCAAGCTTGACCTTTACCATTACAGAGTGATGAATAATACCATGAGCCATGGACATTGACCCATGGCTCATGTTCCTATATCCGTAAACAAATTAAACCGCCGGCTGAAAAGCGTGTGAACAAAAACTCGAGATCAAATCTTTTCCAGGGCCCGCATTGCCCGGATCTGTTCCAGGGCAGTCAACGCCGACGATCTTACCTTGGGATATTTACAGGCAAGGGAAAAGGCCTGTTTTGCCTGTTGGGGGGTATTGCAGCTTAAAGCGGCGTATCCGGCCATGAGCCAGGATCGGCCCGGGGTGCGTTCGCGGCCGGCCAGGTCCTTGTAGGCAATGTATGCGGCTTTGTAATTTTTCTCCCGGAACAGCAGGTCTGCTTTAAAGGCCAGAAGTCGGGTATCGCAGCCCTGGGCAAGGCCTCTATCCGCCCATTTAAGGGCTGCCTGGACATCCCTGCCCTGCTGGTAGGCCCCGGCGATGGCAAGGAAACGGTCCGTCATCTTTTTCGTTCCTCCTCCGGAAAGGCCGGCCGGGCTTTTTTGAATTTTTCCCAGCCAGTCTTCATAGACCCTGGCCGCTTCCAGTGGAATATTGCACCCGGCATAAAGGTCCGCCAGCAATTTGGTTTCGGATGCGGCCAAAGGCGTTGTGAAGCTATAGATCATGAAGGCCTCAAGCCCTTTTTCAAGGCGGTTCTTCCCAAGGTGAATATGGGCCAGGGCCCGCCACCATTTCGGTTCTTCGGGTTCCTGCCGGGTCAGTGTAGCGGCATAGGCGACCGCCGCCTTATCCATGCCTAGTTCCATGTACTGATACAGCAACACCTCCTGCCAGGTCCGCCGTTTATCGCCCTTGGATTTGGCCGCCAGTTCCTTGAGATACGGCAGGGCCCGGCGATTTTTTTTAAGGGAAAAAAGTATGTTGACCAGGACCTCTTTTCGCTCAAGGGTCACGTCGGCGGGGTGATTTTTCATCAGCCGGTTAAAGACACTCAGGGCATTTTTATAATCAGAATCAAAATAATAGCATGCCGCGGCCTGGTAAAGATATGCCCCCTCTTTTTCAGGAGAGGTATCATACCCCCGGATAAATGCCCGGGCCGCCTTGCCCATCTGTTTAAGGCTGTACCGGCACCGGCCCAGGTTCAGCCATCCCTGGTAAAACCCATCGTATTTTTTGACGGCCCGTTCATAGGCCGATGCGGCTTTTTTAACAAAGCCCGCCCCCTGGGTTTCCATCATCATGCAGCAGTTACCCAGAAGAAAATCCAGGTAATAATGGGTGTAGCCTTTTTTGTGTGCTGTCTCAGGATCAACGGTGTTTGCCTTGGCCTGGAAGGACTCAATCTCTTGGATTGCTCGGGCATAGTTTTTCTCATCCATGAACCCTGCAACCTTGTTTGCACACATCCCCGCAGCAAAGGGCAACGGATCGCCTTCCTGGCCTGCCGCCAACAACACGGCAGGAGAAAGCACCATAAGAACAGACACAAGGCAAGCCCACAACAATCGCGTCATCACGCCTCCATCTCAAACCGGATGGTGGTGATGACACGCACCTCCACGGTGCTGCCGTCCACGGTTCCCGGCTTGAACCGGTACTGGGAGACGGACCGGGTTACACTGGATTCAAACACCCCCTTGGGCTCGGCCTCGACCACCTTAATATCGCGTACCCGGCCTTCCCGGGTGACAATAAATTGAACTTTGACCCAGCCCTCAATGCCGAGCCTTCGGGCCCGAAGGGGATAGGAGGCAGGTATCCGCACCAGCGCCTGCAGCGGCATATCCAGCTCCGAGGTTGAAAACAGGCCCTGGGGAATGTCTGCTTTCATGGAAAAATCTGACAGCGGCCTCAGGGCAATGCTGTTCGTCAATTTGGGCAGATTGGGGTTTAAGTCCACAGAGAGATTGGGCCTGGCAATGGTCGGCCGCTGGATTTGTTTCTGCACAATTTTTGTGGCGGACACCACCTCCTTGGGCGATTCAGGCGGTTTGGGCGGTGTCTTTTTATGCGGCGGCGTCTCCGGGCGCTTGATCCGGACCACCTGGATGGCCTGGACAAGTTCTGCGTCATCCGGTGCATCGGGCACCCGTTGGATAAAGGAGGGCAAAATGCCGAAGATAAACAAATTGAGCCCCAGGGCCAAAACAACGGCCGCCATCCAGATCAGAACCGTACCCGGATGGAATTTGCGAAATTTCCCGTCGTATGCTGTCTGTGCGGAACCGGTCATCTATCCACCTTCGGGCAGGCTTGCCGCAAGGGCCACATTTTCAGCCCCGGCCAGTTTACAGGCATCCATCACCGAGATCACAAGACCGGTTCGGCTCTCCTTGTCCGCCACAATGACCACCGAGGCTTCTGGATTTTCAGCCATGGCCCGTTCAACCCCCGAGCGTACGGCCCGGACATCCATTTCCCTGTGATCCAGGTGAATGGTATTGTCCCGGGTGATGCCGATGAGAATGGTGGATTTGGTCTTTGCCACGGCCGTACTGGCCGTGGGCCGTGAGATGTCCACCCCGGTCTCCTTGACAAAGGAGGTGGTGACCAGAAAAAAGATCAAAAGAATGAACACCATATCGATCAGGGGCGCAATATTCAGCTCAAGGCTCTTTTTTGCCGCCCGCCTGGATGCGGATATATTCAGCATGAAACACTCCTGCTGCGGATAAAGGGTTTAAGGTACATGGCCGTGGAGGCGATGCGGTGCTTAAGGTTTGACGCCCGCCGGTTCAGCCACCCGCTCATGTACAGCCCGGGTATGGAGATCATAAGCCCTGTCTGGGTGGTCACCAGGGCCACGGAAATTCCCGATGCCATGGCCCGGACATTACCCGTGCCGAAGACGGTAATCACATCAAAGGTCTCCATCATCCCCACCACCGTGCCCAAAAGCCCCATGAGCGGGGCCACGGCAGAGAGCACACCAATCAACGCCAGGTATTGGTCCAAAGAGGCGGTCAAATTCATGACCGTTTCATCCAGAATATGTTCGTCCAGATCCGGGTCGGACACCGGGCTGCGCCGGGCTAAAAACTCCCGCACCAGAAAGGCATTGGCACCCTTATATCTCTTTTCAGGCCACTGGTTGTTTTGGACCAGTTCCCCGGCCATGGCCCTGGGCATGTTTTTCACATAGAGGCGGCGCAAGAAAAAGAGGCGGTTGAAGATCAATATCCACATCACAACGGATACGCACAAAATGGGCACCATCACCACCCCGCCGGAATGGATATATGCGGTCATCTGGTAAAAGAAGTCGTCCATCCGGATCATTCCTTAGTCCTGATCCCTGTCTGCTGCGCCGGAAACGGTGGCAGTCCGACATCCGTTCCTTGCCTTGAACACCATGTTGACAAAGGCCACAGACTTCTCCTCAATGGTGCTGATCTGGGTTTCCACACGCCGGGACAAGAGCGTATGAAACAGCATAATGGGAATGGCCACGGTCAAGCCGAGCATGGTGGTGACCAGGGCCTCGGAGATGCCGCCGGACATCATCCTGGGGTCCCCGGCCCCGTAATAGGTGATCACATGAAAGGTATTAATCATCCCTGTCACCGTGCCCAAAAGACCCATGAGCGGTGCAATGGCAGCCAGCATGCCCAGGGTGGACAAAAACCGTTCAATGGCAGGGATCTTTGCCAGTATCGCCTCTTGAAGCACATTCTCCATATCCGTGCGGGTCTGATCCTTTGCAGGCAGGGCCTTGAGCAAAACCTGGGGAATAAAGCCCTGTTTGTCGGCCTCCATCAACGCCTGGCATGCCTCAAAGTTTCCGGAGTCCATCAACGAGGAAAGTTTCGCCATAAACGGCGCAATCCGAATCTGGTGCCGCCAGAAGAAGACCACGCGCTCCAACAGGATGAGAATTGCAAGTCCGAGAATAGCGAGGATGGGCCACACCAGCGGCCCGCCCTTGGGCACCTGATCCATCAGGTTCAATTCATGGGTAAACCGCCGAAGCGCGCCCCCTTTGGAAATATCCACAGGCACACACTCGCTTTGCCCGGCAAGATAGGTATCAATCTGGTCAACGATTTTTTTGGAGGGCAGCTTGGACAGGGCAAAGAACCGGCTGCTTTGATCCGAATAGAGCAGAAAACCGGTTTCCGAATCCCGGCCGTCTTGGTCATTGAGTACATAAAAAGATGTAAAATTGCCGATGGACAGAATCCGGGCGGTCCTATCCTTTCCCTGGCGGTCCACCACCATGCCCCGGCGCAGGGAGACCTCGCCCGACGCCAGAATCTCGTCAAACAGACTATCGGACATCTGCCGGATATCATCCATGGACCAGAACCGCTCCTGGTTGATCAGGGCGTTAAGAAAACTGTTCCGATCCTTGTCAAAGGCACTTTGGGGACTTTGCACCAAAAGGCTGTTAAGATCCTTGGCCGAGGTTTTAACAAAACCGGCCAGTTCCTTGTTCACCATCCTGGACTCTTCAAGAGCGCTCTGCAGCTTGGCCTCTTCATCGGCCAGGACGTCAATTTTTTCCTTAAGCCCTTCATTGGTCGTCTGAAGCCGCCTGTTTTTGGCTTTCAGGGCTGCAATGGCGGAAATCAGGGCATCTTTGTCCTTTTTTATGGCCAGGTCATTTTCCCGGGCCTCGGCCTTGGCCGCCGCAAGTTCTTCTGCCGCTTTATCAACCATATCCCGGCGTTTCTGCTCAAGGACCGCATAGGATTTTCGCATATCCGCGGCCAGGGCTTTTGAGACTGGGATGAATCCGGCCACAGTCGTTACCAGAACCAGACAGATCACCAACGGAATGGACAGGTATTTTACCGGTATCATTTATGATCCTCCCGTTCCGGGGCAATGGCCCCGATGGGCAGGGTCACCACCTCCATGGGCCGGTGCTTGGCGGCCATATCCACCACCGCCTCAACGGCCGGTACCCAGGTTTTGTCCAGGGTGTGCCATTGATTTTTTGCCACGTCAAAAATCCCTGCGCTTTCCCGGTCCAGGGCCAGAAAAAACAATGCCGTCCGGCCCATGCGGAAAACGTCTGCAAGGACCTGTGTACCGTCCACAACAATTTTTTCCCGGTAGACCTCCACCGTATTGCCGTATTCAGCTTCCACAAACAAAGCTTCCATCATTTTCCTGTATTTTTCAGCAATGGTGATCTCCGGATCATCCAGGATCACGGCCAGCCGGATCAGGCGATCTTTGCGTTCCCGGGATAAAAACGGGGCGTCGGCTGCCACAAGGGATTTCAATCGCCCAAGCTGTTCCTCGAGAAACGGGGCCAGTTCAGTTCTGATCCGCTGGGTCTCCTCTTTTTCCCGGGCAAGATCCTGATTTGACCGTTCGAGCTCCCCGACTTTTTGGTTCAGATTCTTATTGGCAAAGGCCAGCTGTTCATTTTCGGCTTTAAGGCGGTCATATTCCTCTGCAAGTTTCCGGCGCTGGGCATCCCATTTTTCCCGGGACTTCTGGGTGGCCTGCCGGGTATCCACCGCCTTGCCCACCGGGGCTTCAATATCCTTTGACACGGATACCCGGGCATGGGCTGAAAATCCAAACCATACCGGACATATCAGCAGAGATGCCATGACAATGCGTTTCATCCATGCGCCGCCATAAGTCCCAGGTGCCGGGTGCGTTTTACGTCCCATTATTTTCCTTTCATCAACCTTAAAGTCCCGAGCCGAACGCCTGTGTTTGATTCGGCTATAAATCAATGCTACCAGTTCAAATTCGTTACAATATATTAGTTATCCAATTATTTCCACAAAGCGATCATATCAATTTTTCTCTCATCGGACCTGTTCCAACGTCCAGCCGTTAAAAAAATTATTTTTTTATTGTTTTCTTTAACGCGTTGTCAGAATTTGGGAATTGGAAAACCCATAGAGCGATTAAGGAAGACAAGCCAATTAAATCAGTGCCCGAAAAATTCCAGAGAATAAAGTCTTGTATGAAAACACAAGCCAATGATAAACATCTTCTAACTGCCATAGGCAAACCTGGCTCATCAGCACCCAGACTTACCTCACAATAAAACAGAAAAATAATTTTAAAGCTTATTTGAACTTTAATAAAAAAGGACATGATATATGCACCAGCATGGTTACATCGGCCGCAAAATGAGGCTGCCGAAACTGAAGGATCACCCCGCCATCATCATTGCAACCTTTGGCACGTCGACCAGCGGTCAGGCCGCCATGGAGGCCGTTGAAGACCAGATTGCCGAAAGTTTTCCCGACCATCAGATATACTGGGCGTATACATCGGAAATCATCCGCAGGAAAAAAGGCCTGCCAAGTCTTCTGGAAACCATGGCCAAAGTCGAGTCTGACGGGTATCGCAAAGCCATTGTTCAGCCGTTGCACGTTTTTCCCGGCACAGAGTACCAGCAGGTCCAGGAGTCGTCCTTATATTTTCCCGGGTTGCGGGTGATTGTGGGTGAGACCCTGTGCCACCGGTGGAATTTTATTGAAGCGGTTCTGGAAGAGATATCGGGGGATTTTCTCACCGGGGAAGATCATATCAACCTGATAGCCCTGCACGGAACCCCTTTGGCCGCAGATCCGGTGAACACCATCTATATGGGCATCAATCATCTGGTTACGGGGATATATGACAATGTGTATGCGGCCACGGTGGAAGGGGTTCCCAATATCCAAAGTGTTGCAGGCCGGATTAGAAGAGCCCATGCCCGAACACCGTTTACCCGGATTCGCCTGGTTCCCATGCTTTTCCTGGCGGGCATACATGTGCAAAAAGACCTGATGGGTGACAAAAACAGCTGGCGCATCATTTTTGAAGATATGGGAATGGAAGTGGACTGTCCCACCATCACCTGCGGGGAACAGGAATATTTCAAGGGCCTTGCTTACAGAAAAACGTGCATCCGGTTTTTCTGCCAAAGAGTTCAGCGGGCGCTTGATCTTATGGCACATTATTGAAAAGGAAAAGCCCCAATGAAGCACCTGTCCATCCCGGCCCTGGCCGCAGGCCTTATAACCCTGTTGTTATGGGGGACCTGTCCTGCGGATGCCCTCCATCAACAGGCATTTGCGGTATATAAGGATGCCGTCCCTTGGGGACGCATCACATCCCCTCAATTATCAGAGGTTTCCGGCCTTGCGGTTTCCCGTAAAACACCCGGGCTGTTGTGGGTTATCAATGACAGCAGCAATCCCGCTGAAATTTACGGCCTTTCCACCCAAGGCGTTTTAATTAAAACATATAAAATTCAGGGCGCGATAAACTGGGACTGGGAAGACCTTGCCGGATTTCGCTACAAAGGGGAGGATTTTCTTCTCATTGCGGATGTGGGAGACAACTGGTCGGCCCGACCCTTTAGTACGCTTTATTGCGTAAAAGAACCGGCAGCCGACAACCAAAGCAGGAACCTTGAACTTGAATGGAAAATGAATTTCAGTTATGAAAACGGCCCCCTGGATTGTGAAGCCGTGGCCGTTGATGCGGCCCAACAAAAGATTTACCTGCTGAGCAAACGCGCCGCCTTACCGGTTTTATATGAACTTCCCCTGGACATGGCCGGCCAAAAATTCATCTATACGGCCCGGACTTTGGCGACCATCAAACCCATCCCCGGGCCAATTCCGAAAAACCAAAAGCAGGCCTACGGCAAATACCGCTCCCTCCCCACAGCTATGGATATCAGCGCAGACGGCAATACCCTGTACATTTTGACCTACAGACACGCCTATGTATATTCACGCACGCCGGAGCAGACATGGGACCAGGCATTTTCAAAGCATCCCCTGCAGATCACTTTGCCGGGCCATTCAAAGACCTTAGTCCAGCGAGAGGCATTGGGCCTTGACCAGACCAGCGGCAAAGTCTTTATCACATCGGAAAAACTCCCCGCCCCGATCTATGTGGTTGAACCCATATCTCCCGCAGCAAAATGATTTAACGAATAACTAACATGATTCCTGGATTTGAAGTGGCACCAATGCCAAGACAAATCTTGCTTTTTTTACCAAGCGGTTTAAAAACAAAAAAAGCCGGATACAATTCAATTATATCCGGCTTGACTATTTATTTTTTTTGAGGATTACGCTTTGCGTCTGCCAAAGGCCGCAAGGCATGTCAGCCCCGTTCCCATAAGAAATACAGCGCCGGGTACTGGAGTCGATATCGGCGCAGTGTAAGGTTCAACTTGCGCATATCTCAGGGCGATGCCGCGCACATCGTAAGATTTGCTTCGATCATACTGCGCGCCACTGGCCATGCTGAATGCCCAGGCCTCTCCAAAATCGGTGGCCCCCTCGGTAGATGACCAGTACCAACCTGCAACTAAATTTTCAAACTCGGAATCGTTCAGTTCCGCATCACTTGAAAATTTTTGATCAGGATTTGAATAGTGGTAACCCGGTTGAGCCAGCTCATCATAAAATAGATGACCTAGTTCGGAGTTGGTAACATTGTATCCATTATCAGGGTCTGAACCGGTGCTTGGCAAATGCCAAGATTTTTCATCCCAGGTGACGGTATAACCTGGGGTGTCAATCTGGGTAATTGCTTGGCCAAGCCCTGCGCTCCAATTAATCTGAGTCTTCCAGTTATCAGGAAGATTTACAAAATCAAGCCACACGACAGACTTCCCGTTATTGTCGTCATCCCAGATCAAGTTGTAATCTGCTCCCAGGTAAGTAGCCGTGCCTATATTGGTAAGTGACGCCTGTGCAGGGCCAGTTAGGCAGAGTGAAATAAAAACCAACAACAATCCCATTAAACGATTTTTTTTCATCTTAAATCTCGTACTAAATAAAATTTACATTACATGCATTTCCAATGCGGAAACAATACAAACCAAATGGCAGGTGTTAATATAGGTTCATAATAGATATTTCAAGCAAAAAAAAATTAACAAAATAATGCTCATTATGAAAAATAGGATTGTTTCTAACTATACCCAACTGCCCTGCATTATAGAAGTAGCAAGAACATACTGAAATAATTTGACATTTATCAAGAATAAACTTTACAAGGCCTTATTCTTTTCGGGTTTGATCATAAGCTCGGCCACCTTCTGTAGGGGCAATCCCCTGTGGTTGCCCCCGTTAGGGCAGGCACAGGGGCCTGCCCCTACAATGGTCGACGTTAGAACCAAGCCCTTCTTTTCGAATAACGGCCATGGGCCGAGCCAGGTCTATCATGGCCCAGGCTTCGACCCACAACGAAGAATGAAAGAACTCAATAAGTTATCGAGCTCTTTCATATAAAAAAACCATTGCCAATAAAGCCTCTGGCTTCTATCCATGCACCTATGGCATTTTAAAAACTGCCTGCGGCATTGTTCTAAGTCATCCCAGGATCAATGAATATTGTTTTTGGATTCCAAGGTAAGTAAGGTCCCCAACAGCAATCAAGAGCACTCGGATTGTGGACATGACTTTCCCACGACATTAAAACGGCCAGAAAAAAGGGATAAAAAGACCGGCCAGGACAATAACCATGATATTCAACGGCAAGCCCAGTTTGATGAAGTCCGAGAACCTGTATCCGCCGGGACCATAGACCAGAAGATTTGTCTGGTAACCGATGGGGCTGGCGTAACAGGCACTGGCACCAAAGCAGATGCCGATGATAAACGGCCTGGTATCAACGCCGAGGGAGACCGCCGTGGAGATGGCGATGGGAAGCAGCAGTACCGCTGTGGCATTATTACTTAAAATATGGCTGCAGACACTGGTCAAAAAAATGATGGCAAAAAGGATGATATGCGGCCCCATGCCTTGGAACAACTTTAAAAACGCATCGGCATAGAGCTCGGTGGCACCGGTTTTCTGCATGGCCAACCCCAACGCCAGTGTCCCGACAATCAGGAGAAGCACTTCGGCCTGGAGGGACCTGTAGGCATCTTTCAAACTCAGGCAGTGGGTAATCGTCATTAAAAAAACGCCGGCAAGGGCACAAATCATGATATCGCTTAAGCCTAAAGTGGCCGCCAGCACGACGGCGGCAAAGATGCCCGAGGCAATGCCGGCTTTCTGTTTGTCTATGATTGCATGGTGGATATCCTCAATGAGTAAAAAGTCTGAACTGTTTCTGAGTTTATCCAACTTGTTCCTGGGGCACTGAACGAGGATGATATCGCCGATCTTGAGTTTTACTTTCTCTATTTTGCGATAGGAAAAGTAACTCATCCGGCTTCGTATGGCGATAATTCGAATATCTGAATCGTACTGCAATTCCGCAGAGATCAAAGGCTCCCTTAACAGGGATGAAAGCGGCGGGATAATGAGTTCCACAATAAGTTCTTCTTCGGGCTTTCCGCCAAAGGTAAAATCATCATCACCTTGAACCAGAGACAAATGTTTGGTTTTCAGACAGGAGATGAGATCCTGTGCAGCCCCTTTAACCAGAAGGATATCATCAGGTATGATGGTCACGTTCTCTCGGGATGGATCGATAATACCGCCGTTCCTGAAAATCTCAACCACATCCAAGCTTAAATTTTCCTCGACATATTGACTGATATCCCGTCGCCCGACCAATGGGCTTTTTTCGGTTGCAATCAGTTCTGCAATGTATTTATTTTCCTTGCCTTCATCCAGCTCACATACAGGCCCGATCCGGCCGGGCATCAATTTGGGCGCCACAAAAAACAAAAAAAGCAGACCGATCAGGGCGATGGGTGCGCCAATGCGGCCAAGTTCAAACATAGAGAGCTGACCATACCCTTCAATATTGGCAATGTCGCTGACAATAATATTGGTTGACGTGCCGATCAGCGTAGAGGTTCCGGCCAGAATCGACACATAGGACAATGGAATGAGCAATTTGGACGGAGAGAAATCATACTCACAGCTCATTGCCATGACAATGGGAATAAAGAGGACCACAACCGGCGTGTTATTGATGAACGCGGACAACACGGCAACGGCCACAAGAATTATGAGAAAAGCCGATTGCTGCTTTCCCCTGGAAAATTTCATGACCAGTTCCGTCAAAACATCAACGGCCCCGGTCCGTATAAGTCCGTGGCTCAATAAAAACATCGCCGCCACAGTGATCACGGCAGGATTGGCAAATCCTGTCACAGCCTCTGCCGGGGTAAGAATGCCGGTCAGGGCAAGGAGAATCATGATGCCGATGGCGGTTTTATCAACCGATATTTTTTCAGAAACCAAAAGGACCAGGGTGATAAACAGAATAATAGAGACCACAACAATCGGCACATTCATCTCGTAAAAACCCTTTCTTTGTTTTCACCCCGACACTGCAAAAGACTTTGTACAGTGCCGGGGAAAAGCCACGCTCAGGTTAACAGCAACCTGCACTCGGCGTCCACTGAATCGAATCTGCATGGACAATATAAATCGGCAAGCCCCTTATGCCAGGCACGACTTTTATTCATCGGGAGACTTGGACAAAAATCTTCGTCCTGGGATGTTTCCCGGGGGATAAACATGTTCCACCATCTGTTTTCGCTATCTGATCTCATCATACACCTCCGTTAATACTTTTTCCATTCCAGTTTCTCCTTGTGTTGTTGGGGGCAGCCCTTGTGTGAATTTAAAAACCGCTTGATGCGATTTTCATCCGATCAGATAGCGGACGCGGACCTGTTTATGAACACACAGGGCCGGCCGGATTCCGGATTTTTTCCCATCCGGACCGGGGTGTGATATACGGCCTGGATGTTTTCCCGGGTCAGGACCTGTTCCGGCGTGCCCAGGGCATGAACCCGCCCATTGTCTTTATTCAAAAGGACCAGCCCATCGGAATATTCAGCGGCCAGGTTCAAATCATGAATGACCATGAGCACGGTAAGGCCCAAGCTGTCCCGCAATCCGGAAATAAGCTCCAGTATCCTGGCCTGGTGGGTGATGTCCAGATGCGCTGTGGGTTCATCCAGCACAAGGAACGCAGGTTCCTGGGTCAGGGCCCTGGCAAAGGCTGCCAACTGGCGCTCCCCGCCGGAAATCCGGTCCATGGTGGAATGGGCAAGGTGAGCAATGCCGGTGAGCCTCATAAAGTGCCGGGCGCGTTCTTGGTCATTCCCGGTTTCAAAAAACTGAAACGGTTTGAAAAACGGCAGGCGGCCCAGCAGCACATAGGCTTGAACCTGCATGGGTAAAGGCTCCTGGGTTTGATGCACCACGGCCATCTGCCGGGCAAGGTCGGCCCGGGTCTGGGCGGCGACGTCAGTTCCCTTGAGCACAATTTTTCCATTGAACGGTTTCAAATGCCCGCAAACCGTGCGCAGCAGGCTGGTTTTACCGGTGCCGTTGGGACCGATAATGGAGACAATCCGGCCTGACGGCACATCAAAACTCACGTTCGACAAAACCTGGCGGCGACCAAAGCCCAGGGAGACATCCTGAATTTTCAACAGTGGCGATGGCGTCATATCTCCCCCGGTTTTCGGGAAATGGCCCAGATGAACACGACGCCCCCAATGATACCGGTGATCACGCCCACGGGCAGTTCCAGCGGCGCGATCACGGAACGAGCCACCACATCGCACATCAGCAGAAATACGGCACCGGCCAGATAGGAAGAGAGAAGGAGGATTCTGTGATCCGGTCCGGTAATCAGGCGCATGAAATGGGGTACAATAAGGCCCACAAACATGATGACACCGGCCATGGATACCGAGAGCCCGGTTAAAAATGAAGCGATGAAAAAGATGCCTTTCCTGGCCCGGGCTGTGTTCACCCCTAAGTCGGCAGCCGCTTCTTCTCCCAGGGCCAGGGCGTTGAGATCAAAACAGAAAAAATAGGATAGAAAAAGCCCGGCCAGGGAGCCCGCCAGGGCCATGCGAATCAGGGTCATATCCGGTTCGTCCAATGATCCCATGATCCACAGCACAATGGTTTGAAGGTCGTCAGACCGGGCCAGGGCCATGAGCAGCATGACAAGGGATGACGCCACATAGGAGATCATGACCCCTGTGAGCAGCATCCGGTTGGAACGAATATGCCGGGTGCTGCGGTTCAGTCCGTATACCAGGAAAATAACCAGGCTGGCACCGGCAAACCCGGACAGTGGATAGGCAATGATACCGATGACGGCATAGAGTTTGAACAAAATATTTACGCAGATGCCAAGAGACGCCCCGCCGGAAATCCCAAGGGTATAGGGCTCCACCAACGGATTTTTAAACATGCCCTGGAGCAGGGTGCCGGCAAGGCTCAACGCCCCACCCATGGCAATGCCCAGCAGGGTTCTCGGCAGACGGATTCCCATGAGGATACCGTATTCTGGGCTGCCCGGCCCTGCGGCAATGATGCCCGGAATGTCAAAAAGACGGATATCGGCACTGCCCACGGACATAGAGAGGCCAGTGGTGAACGCCAATAGAATAACCAGGCCCAAAGAAAACAGACCCCAGACCCTGGCGCCGGCTTTCAATTGGGTCCTTCTGCAGTGCGTATTCCAGGGTGAATTAAACCCGCCACCTGCCCTAGGCCGGCTGCAAAACTCACCGGGGTGGGGTGGCAGATCACTTCCGGGTCGAGGACATGAATTTCGTTGTTTTTGACGGATGTTAGAAAAGGAAAAGACATCCATCGTCTCTTTTCAAATGCTGCGGCTTTTTTGCTGGACCCCATGGTGGCCACAAGGATGACATCCGGGTCCTGTTGGATGACCGCTTCCCTGGAATAGATGCCCGACGGGTGATGTTCCGCAATATTAATGGCATTGGACTGGACAACATATTCGTTGATAAACAGATCCTTGTTCACCGTATGAAGGGGTTTCAAACCGATCTGGATAAATACCCGCCTCGGGCGCAAGCCTGTAACCTGTTCGCGAATTTTGTCCACATCCGCCGAGGCCTGCTGCACAATGACCTTAGCCCGGGCTGTTTTGCCAAGGGCCGTTGCAATTTTCAGGGTAAGGGCGCACATCTGGTCAAAATTTTTGGGGTTGCGGATTTCCATGACACAAAGCCCCTGGTCGCGGAGAATTTTAAGCTGCGTTTCTCTGCTCAACGGCGAGGCAATCACAAGATCCGGTGCCAGGCTGATGATTTTTTCCACATTCATCTGGGTTACGGACCCGATCTTCTCTTTTTGGGCGGCCTCGGAGGGCACCGTACAATAGGAGGTGTCGGCAATCAGCTGGGCCTGGGCGCCCAAAAGGTAAATGGTTTCCGTGATAAACGGCGACAAGGAGACCACCCGGACAGCCGGTCCGGGCGATTGCCCTGCGGCCGAACACCGAACAAAAACAAGGAATAATACCCAGATCAAAAACAGGTTAAAAAATTTAAGCCTGCCCGTCATTCGCTTTCATCTCCAATCCGTGCCTTGGCACCGGCCATAACGGCATTCAACGCTTTTTTGATCACAATGGGGATATCATGATCCCGGATCATATCCATGATATCAATGGGTCGTCCCGCAATTTTTTGCGCCATTTGTCCGCACCACAGGTCAAAGGCGTCAAGGGTTGCCACCTGCCCGCGCTCATAGGCATCGCTCAAGGATAAGGCGGATGCCATAAATCCTGCAACGTCTTTGTTCAGCAGCAGATGTTCCACCATGGCGTTGAACTCACTTTTCTGCCGTTGGCAGTTGCACTGGGCATTGGCGGTGATTGCGTAAATGCTGATATTCCGCTCTTTCAGGCGCTGAATCACATGGCGGCCGGGTAAAATCCCGTTCTGTTTTTTCACCGCCTCTTTAACCCCAGCGTACACCGCCTTTGCAATGAGTTCTCCCATCTTGGCATGGCCCCTGGCATTGTCAATGGCGCAGCCCTGCCCTTGGACCACCAGGATATTGTCCGTGCCCGTACCCGTGGCCGCATGTTGCGCCCCGGCGTATTTTGAACGGATGTCCAGGTCTTCGAGCAGGGCGGTTTTGGCTTCCGTGGCTGAAATAACGGCCCGGGACATGGCCCTGGGGGTCAGGCGCATGTTGGTTAAAATCAAAATATTAATGGTCCCCGGCTCATAAAACATGCCCTCATCTTCGCCCATGCGCACGGCATTGGACATAACGCCTGCCGTCACCAGCGCCGTAACCGTCATCTCTTTAAATGTTTCGGTCCGGACCGCCAGATTGTCCATATCCGCCCCGGTCATGAGCAGGGCCGTGGTTTCGGCCTTTTTACCGATGG
The DNA here is from genome assembly GCF_963666675.1 of uncultured Desulfobacter sp. Lineage (NCBI taxonomy): Bacteria > Pseudomonadati > Thermodesulfobacteriota > Desulfobacteria > Desulfobacterales > Desulfobacteraceae > Desulfobacter > uncultured Desulfobacter sp. The sequence goes on from NZ_OY762929.1 coordinate 5,230,669, forward strand.
CACCGAGAATTCGGGAACGAAGGGAATTGATGCCTGCCAGATGCCCCGGCATCCAGGTGGGTGGCGGGGTGTAATGGTTGCCCACGGCCGTAATCTTATCCCGCCACCCTTCAAGGGTGGACAAAACGGTCATGGGGAATTTGAAATCCACCACCAGGGTTTTGTTGGGATAATCAAACACATAGGCATTGACAATGGATGCCCTGGCCACATAGGGCAGATCCGTTGAGATATCCTGTTCAAGGGGCATTTCATCGATGATCCCGGATGGGTGAATATCATTTTTCGCATCGGCAAACGATTTTGTGTAAATCAATGAGGAAAGATAGGCCACAAATTCGGCGGTATGCACAGACGCCCTGCAGGTCAGATCACAGGGCAGATAGTAGATCTGATGATTTTTCACGGCATCCACATTTTTCCACCCCGGCATTGAAAAAAATTTTTCAGCCACCAGTTTGTCATCCCCGCAGCCGTAGATCACCTGGGGGTTAAAGCGGGTCCATTCGTCCAGGGTGACAGGCACAATGTTGCCTGTTTTACCGAAATCAGGGGCAAGGCCGCCTGCGGCCCGGATCATTTCTGCCTGGAACGTATCCGCACCCGGTGTCATGATATGTTCCCGGCCCATGAGCCGCATCACCCGTTTATGGGCTACCTTTGCCTTGTCCAGTTTTGCTTTGACGTGGGCCAGGGTATCCTTGTTCTGTGTCACAAGCTCCCGGGCCCGGGCGCCATGATCTGTGATCCTGCCAAGGGTTTTCATCTGGTTCCAGGCCTGGTCCAGGGAGGTTGTGTCATAAATAAAGACATTCAGCCCGGATGCCTTTGCATCCGCAATGATCTGATCGTGAAACGAGGCGGCAATGAGCAGATCCGGCCGCAATTTTTTGACATGGACATAGGACGGATTAAAAAATCCGCCCACAACCGTTCGATTGTCTGATCCGGCCAGAGTAACATCATGGTAGGTCGCCCCTTTCAACCGGTCCCCGGCCCCGATGGCAACAATGATCTCCGATGCCGTGGGCACAAGACTGACAATGCGTTGGGGCGGCTGATCAAAAACAAGGGTTGCCCCGGTACTGTCCTCTACCTGAATCCGGGCGTCGGCAACATTTACCAGGCAAAAAACCGCAACAAAATAAAGAACAAAAACACATCGGGTCCGGCGCAAATAGTCAAAATTTAAATGCATCATACCATCCAAACCTCTGTGTCATATGCGGTCCGTGATTCCATAACCTGATTGCCTATACCGCCATTTAATTTATCCCATTCCCATCTTTTGGGATTATCCAGGATATATTGGGCAATGTTTTGATATTCATAGTCGTTTCGAATGATGTGCTCCCAATAATTGCGTTGCCACAACCTTATGTTGAATGGCTGCCATCCATGATGGTTAACCCCATCAATGTATTGTTTCATTGTTAATGATTTAAACCGCCCGACCACATCCGACAATGCCATCGACGATGGTGGACCTGTAGGGGCAACCCACTGTGGTTGCCCTTGTTGGGATTGGCCGGGGCCGTGTCTTTTATCTGGACGAGGGGAGGCAGGGGAACGAGGGCAGGCACAGGGGCCTGCCCCTACGGTTCTTTTGAGGATTCCGTGTATGTGGTTGGGCATGACTACAAATTCCTGGGTGATAAATTTGTCATAATAATCTGGTATTTCATGCCAAATACGGTCAACCATTCTACCCGCATCATTTAATACCATTTCGCCATCTATTATTTTTCCAAATAGATGCGCCCAACCTTGACTGCAAATAGTGATAAAATACAATCCCGCCTGAGAATAATCATATCCCCGCAATCGAATGGAACGACGGTGATGAATTTTCAGTGGATATGATTCATCCATATTGTATACTTCCCGGTGGAATTTTATGAATTGTTTACGGATTCGTCTGCTTGTTTTGCGGATATGATGGCGTTAATCAGCCAGGCAATGATCACGCCGCATAAAACCCCCACAGAATTTGCCAACAGATCCACCCACTCTCCATAACGGTTCACAAACGGTTGAATCAGTTCTATGGCGCCGCTGTATAAAATAAAAAACAGGCCGAATAGAATCCAATTGGCAGGTTTTCGCAGTGCCACCGGCAACATGAGCATGGCATAGGCAATGAAATGGTGGGTTTTATCCGTGCCGGGAGTCGGCGGCAGAGCGGCCACCGGCAACAAAGACAAAATGGTGATGGCTGTTAACATCAAAAAGGTTAACGCTTTCCACCGCTTTTTTATCTCGTCTACAACTACTTTCATTTGAATTTACGTCCCAACCCCAAGGTGTTCTGATGTCAAATCCGGGCAACCATCTCTTTTAATGCCTGCAATGATTTTGAATCTTTCTTTTTCTGGGATACATCTTTATTGGCATTTCTGATCAACTGCCTTAGACGCTGGCGGTCCGTATCCGGGTCGGCGGCCAGAATTGTTTCCATCAAGTCATCATCCCAGGCCAGCAGCTTGTCCAGCAAATCCTGGATCTCTTTATCTGCTTGTGATTCACTGTCCGGGTTGGGCGTATAAAGGCCCATGGGAGCGGCTTTTAACTGTTCAAGTGCCGCCAGAATGGGTTCCGGGTCCACCTGCCGCATCAGGGTACCGATGTATTGTCGGTGGCGCCGGCCCGCCACATTGGCGGTGATGGATTTTGCATCGACCAGGGCTTTGAACAGGTCGGGATCAAGGTCAAGCTGTTCAAGTTCATTGACCGCAAGCAGGCTTAATTCCTCCCCAAGCTTCTGGAGATTTTCGGCCATCTTTTTTTTCTTTGTTTTGCTTAGGGGACGCGGCTCATCGGGCGTGTTGTCTGGGGGTAAGGTCATGGGTCTGATTTTATATCTGTAAAATAGGTTGCAGGTTCACGGGCTGGTCTTGGGTTTTCACCCGGGTGCGGAAAAATGTTTCCTGGATGATCAAGGCATCGGAACTGGCTCTGTGCCGGGTCAGGTCCATGGACGCGAGAATGCCCTCCTTGGTGCTGTGCCAGATCTCCATCTGGGGCTCAGTGAGGATGCATTCCAGGGGACTGATTCTGAAGGCCTGGCGGATACCGGCCTCGGAAAAAAGCCGGGTCACCCAGGGTTTATCGGTCACCCATCCATCGGAATAGACGGTCAGGCCGTCTAAAAGTTGGTTTAATTCCCTGGCCACCTGGATCAGGGGTTTACCGTGTTTGATCAAAGAATCCCGGGAAATATTGTGGGTCTCCTGGGCGGCTATGTCCCAGTGGGTCCATCGGTCCGACGGAAAAATCAGGCTGCAATACCTGTTCTCACTTTCAAGGGCCAGTCCGATTTCGATGGGATAGGATTCACAGCCAAAGCCCGAGGCTTCAACATCCACGATAAAGGGTCTGAACGGTTTGATATTTTTCTTTTTCTTCATGGAAATTATACATCACAAATTGTAAGGATTGTTCCCTAAACCTACGCTTTTCTAAGTCAAAAGGCAAATCCTTTTAGGCCCATGATCAGAATTACATCTGCCATAGATGCGCCGGATTTTAATTCACCATCAAGGCACGCCGAAGGAAGCATATTGAAATATGTATCCTTTGGCGTAACGCCGAGGGTGGATTAAAAGACAAGCAGATAGGCGATTTTATTTTGATCATGGGCCTTACTCGTCTTAGGAGCCATGGCGATCTGTTATGCTCTAATTTCAAATATCCTGTTACTGTTTTTACTTTTCCTTCCTTGATAGACCACCAACGATGGACAACGATTGAAACATTAAAAAAAGGAGCCTGAAAATGACCTGTATCCCAGAAGAAATCTGTGTGGCCAATGCCATGGCTGCCAGGCAAATTTTAAAACAACACCTTTCACCCGCACCTTTGCGCCGGTATCCAGGCCTGGACCGCCTTGTGGGGGCAGCGGTTTATGTGAAACATGAAAACCAAAACCCCACCGGCACCTTTAAAATCCGGGGCGGCATCAACCTGATGCACAGCCTGGCAGCACGCCCCATTAATGGTGTCATTACCTATTCAACCGGCAACCACGGCACCTCCGTGGCCGCAAGCGCCCGGATGTTTGGTCAAACAGCTGTGGTGGTGGTACCGGAGAATTCTAATCCCCTTAAGGTCCAGAGCATCAGGGACGCCGGGGCAAATCTCATTGAACATGGCAGGGATTTTGAAGCGGCCGGTGAAAAAGTAGCCGAGCTTGTAAAAGAACGGGGCCTCTATTTTGTTCACCCTGCCAATGAACCCCTTCTGATCAATGGCGTGGCCACGGAGTTTCTGGAAATCCTTGAGGCGGTGCCGGAGCTGGACACCCTGATTATTCCCATCGGGGCGGGCAGTGAGGCGGCTGCAGCCATCACCGTAATCAACGCGGTCAAGCCGGATGTTGAAATCATTGCGGTCCAGGCCGAATCGGCCAGTGCCGCCTGGCGTTCATGGAAGGAAAAACAGATACAAACCGCGCCGAACACCACCTTTGCCGGGGGTGTGGCCACGGGGACGGCCTATGAAGTTCCATTTTCATTATATAAAGACGGGCTTTCCGATTTTATCCTGCTGTCCGAACAGGAGCTTTACCAGGGCATCGCCCTGACCGCCCACCACACCCGGAACCTGGTGGAAGGTGCCGGGGGGGCCTGTCTGCGGGCCGCGGTTAAAATCCGGGATCATCTGAAAGGCAAAACCGTGGCAATCCAGATGAGTGGTGCAAACGCATCCGCCCATGAAATACGTGAAGCCATGAATATGACTTGTTTTGAAACCGGGGTGATAGACGCGTAATCAAATATGCCATTTTCAAATTCGAATGTATAGACGCAAACCGGATCACATAGGGATTTGCGTCTATACAACATCATAACATCTCAAGGGCACAGGCCATGGATACACCGCCGCCGCCGCAAAGGGTGGCAAGGCCCAATCCCTTGTTATTGTTTTTCATGGCATAGATCAACGATGTCATGATCCGGGCCCCCGTGGAACCGATGGGATGGCCCAACCCAATGCCGGACCCGTTGATATTTGTGATATCCCGGTTCAGGCCCAACTCTTTTTCACATCCCAGGTACTGGGCGGCAAAGGCCTCGTTCACTTCAATCAGGTCAAAATCATTGATCACAATGCCCGATTTTGCCATCAGGTCCTTGACCGCAGGCACCGGAGAGAGCCCCATGACGGAGGGGTGGCAGGCGCCCATGCCGGTGGCTTTGATTTTTGCCATGGGGGTTAGCCCCAATTCCTTGGCCTTGTCTGCGGACATGATCACCATGCCGGTGGCGCCGTCATTGATACCCGAAGCATTCCCTGCCGTGACTTTGCCGATTTTCGGAATAAATGCCGGAGGCAGGGCGGCAAGTTGATCCAGGGTGATCCCGGGCCTGAAATGTTCATCCTTGTCAAAGATAATAGGCTCTTTTCTGCGCCGGGGCACCTCAACGGGAACGATTTCATCGGCAAAACTGCCGTCGTTGGCAGCCCGCTCCGCATTGTTATGGGACCGAAGGGCCACCGCGTCCATCTCCGCCCTGCTGATGTCCAGAAGCTGTGCAAGAAACTCCGCCGTATGTCCCATTATATAGGGTTTGCCCAGAAAATCAGCGGCCGGGGACTGGGAAGTGTCCACAGGCGAAGTCTCATCAAAGGGCAGAAGCGCAGATCCGCAATACAGAGAATGGATCAGGGCATCCTCAAAACCGGCATCCTGGAGACGGCATCCCCAACGGGCCTTGGGAACGGCATAGGGCACACCGGACATGTGCTCGGTGCCTCCGGCCAGGATCACATCGGCCATGCCGGACTGGATCATGGCCATGCCGGACAGCACCGCTTCCATGCCGGAAATACACACCCGGTTGATGGTTGTCCCAGGGACGGTGTCCGGAATCCCAGCCATGAGAGCCGCCACCCGGGCGGTGTTCAAGGTGTCGTGGTGCTCCACACACGTTCCATAACGCACATCATCAATGATGGCGGGATCAATGCCTGCCCGTTCAACGGCCCCTTTCATGGTAATGGAGGCAAGGTATGCACCGTTCAGATCTTTCAATGTGCCGCCGAATGCCCCGATGGCCGTGCGGCAGGCCGATACAATGACAACGTCTTCCATAACAACCTCCTTTTTAAAGGCCAAATTCATCCGCCCAGTCGGAAAACCGCCTGGCATGCCCCGGATTAAGTTTGGCAAGGGATTTTTCAATCTTTTTCCGCGTCATGACCTTATCCCGTTTCTTGGGGCTTTTGGAATAAAATTTATCTGCGCAGCAGATAATTTTCTCTTCCAGACTCACAGGCACCATGTCCCTGTGGGGCAGGGGCAGATCCGCTGCAATAATATTTTCCAGGGTAATGCCGGCACCGGTATGACGTTCGGACACCAGGCCGAATTCCCCGGGCAGGCCCAAGCCGTCTAACAGTTCACGCCCAAGGTATCCGTGACACACGTAAGGGTATTTACCCGCACAACCGATCTTCGGTGAACTGGTTTTAAAAATGCCGATGTCATGGAGCATGGCGGCTTTTTCGATGAAATCCATGTCCGGATTTAAATGGGCAACGCCCCTTGCGATCTCCAGACTTTTGGCGGCCACTTTTGTGCTGTGATCCACCAGGAGCTCAAAAAGTGCAGAATCCGGATCATAAAACCGGCTGATAATTTCTACGGGATCTATGGGCATAAAAAACTCATTTTTTTGTTAATCAACTCAGAACACCGGACATCAACACCCCTTCAATGAACGGATCAATATCCCCATTCAGCACCCGGTCCACGTCCCCAATCTCAAGGTCGATACGATGGTCTTTCACCATTCTGTAGGGATGCAGCACATAGGATCGAATCTGGCTGCCCCAGGCATTATCATCCTTGCCGTCATGCAGGCTCTGCCGCTTTTGATCCTGTTTCTGCTTTTCCAGCTGATAGAGCCGGGATTTGAGCACTTTCATGGCAATCTCCCGGTTCCGGTGCTGGGAAGATTCCTGCTGGCACTGGACCACCACGCCCGTAGGCGCATGGGTGATACGCACGGCGGAACTGGTTTTGTTGACGTGCTGTCCGCCGGCCCCGCTGGCCCTGTACACATCAATGCGCAGATCCCCTTCATCAATGTCAATATTGATTTCGTCCTTCACCTCCGGATAAACAAAGACGGCCGCAAAAGAGGTCTGGCGCTTGCCGCTGGCATTGAACGGGGAAATTCTGACCAGGCGGTGCACCCCGGATTCGGCTTTCATAAAACCATAGCAGTTTGGACCGGACACATGGAGGGTTGCGCCCTTGATACCGGCTTCATCGCCCTCCTGGAAGTCAATGATCCGGCACTTGTACCCTTTTTTATCGATCCACCGGGTATACATCCTGAACAACATTTCCGCCCAGTCCTGGGAATCGGTCCCCCCGGCACCGGCATTGATGGAGACAATGGCGTCCCTGGCATCGTCCTCTCCGTCCAGGGTGATCTCCAGAGAAAAAAGCTTAACCTTTTTCTCCAGCCGGGCGAGCATCTGACCGGCCTCCTGCTCGGCGGCTTTGTCCGACTCTTCACTGGCCAGTTCCAGCATCACCTCCACATCCTCAATCTCTGAAAATATGTCGTTGCAGGTATCAATAAACCCTGCGATGGCGGTGCGCTCCCTTAACATCTCGGTGGCCTTGTCCGCGTCATTCCAGAAATCCTCCCGGGCGATGAGCAATTCAAGTTCCCGAAGCCGTTTTTCCTTTACAGGGAGGTCAAAGATACTCCTTAAGCTGGTTGGCTTTGGCAGTAATGGAAGAGATAACCTGTTTGTATTCTACGCTCATTGTAAAAATCTCCTAAATTTTTTTTTCATGGGTTCTATCACACAAATTAAAAAGAAAGCAAGCAGACAGACCTTGGCCAAGAGGTCTCCGTGGCGGGTATAAAATGTTGTACCGGAGAGCACCGGCACCTGTCGGGTAACGGTACAATCGGTAAAAATATCGGTTCGTTCAAGGATGGTGCCGGACGGATCAACGAATCCGGAGATGCCTGTGTTCGCCACCCGCACCACACTTCGACGATTTTCAACGGCCCTGAACACGGAAATGGAAAAATGCTGAAGCGCCGCCTGGGTCCGACCGAACCAGGCATCATTGGTCATGGTGGTTAACATATCCGCCCCGTTGAGCACAAAATCCCTGGCAATATTGGGAAAAAGGATCTCAAAACAGATTAACACCCCGGTTGTGCCCGTACCGAATTTCAAGGGCACCGGCCCGATTTCGCCCTTTGAGAAATCCCCGGCCGCGGCAGTCAGTTTCCGGGCAAACCAGAGCAGGTCTTTAAATGGTACATACTCGCCAAAGGGCACCAGATGATGTTTATCATAATAGCCCGTCGGCAGGGCAAGCGGAGAGAGCATACAGGCCCGGTTGTAGTACAAAAAACCCCGGTCCGAAGACTGGGCCGCAGGAACGCCGATGAGAAAATAAGTGCCCGCCTTTCTCACCATGGCATCCACCCGGCTTGAGGGCAAAGGGTCCATACCGTAATAAAAGGGCAACGCCGTTTCCGGCCACACCACAAGATCGCAGGGAATCGCCTTGAAAGATAACCGGGAATACCGGTCTATGGTTTCATCAATAAATGCTTTATCCCATTTTTGATCCTGGGGAATGTTGGCCTGGACAACCCCTATTTTATGGGAGGTTGCCTCTATAATCCGGCCACGGATATGTCCCAGTTCAAAATGGCCGTAAACGAACGCCAGGCAAAGCAGCCCCGCGGCAACGGTTAATCCCGCCATATCCCCTTTGCCCGGCCATCGCCTTTGGGCAAACGCTTTAAAGGCCGTCACCACAATCCCGTTGGCAACGACCATCAGAAAGGAGAGCCCCAACACCCCGACCATATCTGCCGCCTGGATAAAAACAAGGTTGGGGTACTGGCTGTACCCCAGCAATCCCCAGGGAAAGCCGGAAAACAGATATGTCCTGATATATTCCAGGGCGACCCAGGCCACAGCCCCCCAAAAGGGCACAAGCCCTCCAGGCACGGATATTTTTTTCATGGCCAGGGTAAAAATGCCTGTATACACAGAGAGGTACAAGGCCAAAAGCACCAAGCAACCCAAGGCGGCCAAAGGATTCAGACCGCCGAATTTAATCATGGTGGGGCAGATCCAATAGACGAGGGGCAGATAAAAACAAAGTCCTGTGACGATGCCGGCATAGAACGCCTGCTTTGTCCCCAGCCGGTCAATGGAGAGCCATAGGGGAACCAGGGCAAAAAACGCGATGGGATAGAGGCCGGGACTGGGAAATGCGGCATATATCATTAAACCACTGACTAACCCAGGCACAAAAGGTAATAAAGCGCCGTATGTGAATTTGAATTGCATTTGGGGTGACCTTCATTTAAAATTCTGGTATATTTATCAGATAAGCTAAGCGTTCGTCAATTTTTGGAAGGCACTATTTTATGACCCAGGGGCATGATGGCATATCTTTCGAATTGAGTTCAACCCAGCCGGACGAATCTGGCCGGAAGACCCCGGATTGCGCATGTTCTGATTTTTTTTCCCAAGAAAACATTAAAAACGTATTAATCTACGCCCCTGTGGGCATCTGCATTCTTCACCACGATGAGATCTATTGGGCAAACCCTGCCTGTTACGCCATGACCGGCCACCAAGACCGAAGCCTGGAGGGTAAATCCGTCCGGGCCCTTTTCCCCACGGACAAAGAATTTAAACGTGTGTATAATATTTTTATCACGCACATTGGCCGGACAGGATCGGCCAACGTTGACTCCCGTCTGTTGCGGGTGGACAATACCGCCTTTGATTCCCGCTTGAGAGCCTGCTGGCTGGCGCCCGAGGATCATTCCCAGGGTCTGTTGATCACGGTATCGGATATCACGGAGATAAAATCCGAACAGATCCGGGAGAATCAGATACGGAAAATGGAGGCCATCGGCGTGCTGGCCGGCGGTGTCTCCCATGATTTCAACAATCTGCTCATGGCCCTCCAGGGGCATTTATCCCTGATGGGCGTCAACGCCGGCCGGCCGGAAAAAATCCAGGAGCATATCCACCAGATGAACCGGCTGATTGAAACAGCCGCTAAAATTACCGGCAGCCTTCTGGGGTTTGCCCGGGGGGGCAAATACCAGGTTGAGCCATTGGATATTAACCAGGTCGTAAACATGGCCCTCACTGTTTTCCAGCCGGGCAAGGAAAATGTTGTCATTGAAAAAACACTGGCCAAGGATATTCACAAAATAAACGGGGACCGTTCCCAGCTTGAGCAGGTGCTGCTCAATCTGCTGGTCAATGGCTGCCAGGCCATGGTGGATGGTGGCACGCTTACCCTAAGGACCCGGAATTTAACCATTGAGAACACCCGTTGCTATCATTTTGACGTGGCCCCCGGCGCTTACGTGGAAATGAGTGTCCAGGATACCGGCATCGGCATGGATGATGCCACCCAGAAAAAAATCTTTGATCCGTTCTTCTCCACCAAAATCCTCGAAGACGTAAAAGGCCGGGGGTTGGGCCTGTCAACGGTATTCGGCATTGTGAAAAATCACGGCGGATTCATCACCGTGGAGAGCAAAAAAAATGCCGGTTCCACATTCAGGATAGCGCTGCCCAGTTCAGAGCCCAAAACGCTTGAACGTGTAGAAGAAGAGAGCGACAATTTTGACCTGATGCCCAAAGGCAGGGAAACCGTTCTGATTGTGGAGGACGAGGATGAAGTCCGTGAGGTGGGCGTAAGTCTCCTTGACGCCCTCGGCTATCAAGTGTTCCAGGCCCGCAACGGAGAGCAGTGCCTGGACCTGATAACCAATCACCCGGGCAAAATTATGCTGGTCATCCTGGATCTTATCATGCCCGTCATGGACGGCAAGGAGACGTTTCACCGGATTCAGGAGCTGGACCCCGACATAAAGATACTGATTTCCAGTGGTGTCAACATGGATGAAGAAACAAAGGAACTGCTTTGTGACGGCCGTCACCATTTTATGCAAAAGCCCTTTTCCATGGACAGGTTTTCAAAGGCCGTACGCAGGATACTTGATCAGCCGGATGGATAACCATTTAGTTTTTATAGCGCTTTACAACTTTTCCGTCAGATGGTAATCTGGCAGAATTGATTAAGGGACAGGCCAACAGCAATCAGGGTGGTTCCCTTCCCATTATCAGGAGCATGTTATGGAAAAGATAGAAATTCGATTTGGGAATCATATTGAGACACCGGCCACGGAAGAGAAGTCTTTTGAAGAGATGTTCCAATCCGTTAACCCCATGTTCTGCTTTTCAAAACGGGTCTGGCGTCCCCAGATGGATATTTTTGAAACCCGGGATGAGATCATCATACAGGCTGAAATCGCAGGGGTCAGCCGGGAGAACATGGTTGTGGAGCTCTCTGATAAAGCCGTAAAAATCACCGGCATTCGAAAAAGCAGCCAGCCGGATCCCACCGCCACTTACAGGCTTGCTGAAATCCAGTACGGCCGTTTTGAGCGGGTTCTGTATCTGCCCAGTGTCATTGACATGGAAAAAGTCTCTGCATCATACGCCAACGGTTTTTTACAACTGAAATTAGGCAAACAGCTCACGGCAAATTTTTCTTCGGAACCAAAAATGCCTATTGATTTTTTATAACAGCCATGGGATAGAGCCACTCTATTGATCATCGGGGATGCGCCCCCAAAAAATATAACACCCCATGGATTCGGCGATTGTACATAAAAAGGAAAACGAATGGATGAATTAAACCATCCCTCCGTCCCCATCACCACTGACGACATACCTGACGAACTACCCATTCTTCCCATAGTGGATACCAATCTGTTTCCCAAAATGGTATTGCCCCTGGTTCTCATCCAGAAAGAAGCCATTGACTTGATTGACGATGCCATGTCCGGCAACCGTATGCTCGGCCTGTTGCTGTCAAAACGTTCGGACCTTGATTCCAGACATACCTCCGACGACCTGTGCCGTATCGGCACCGTCGCCGTCATTCTTAAAATGTCCAAAATGGAAGACGAAAAGGCCCAGCTGCTGATCCAGGGCCTGAACCGGTTCAAAGTGGTCGAATTCCTGGAAAACCGAGATTATATGCATGCCGGCATCTCCGTTCTCAAAAGCCGCAACAATGAACGGCACAAGGAAAACCGGGCCCTGATGGCCAACATTGTTGAACAGTACGAAAAGATCGTGACGCTTTCGCCGGGGCTGCCGGCCGAAATAAGCCAGATGGTCAAAACCCTCCAGGAACCCAGTGCCCTTGCGGACATGGTGGCCTCCACCATCAATGCCCCGGTGAACGAAAAACAAAAGGTCCTTGAACTCATTGATGTGACCCGCCGACTTAAGAAAGTTACCCGGCTGGTCAATGACCAGCTTGAGATCCTTGAAATGGGGTCTAAAATTCAAAGTCAGGTCAAAGAGGACATGGACAAGCGCCAGCGCGAATATTACCTGCGCCGGCAGCTCAAAGCCATCAAGGAGGAACTTGGGGAGAGCGAACAGGACTCCGTGGAGATCCGGGAATACAGAACCCTGATCCGGGAGAATCCCATGCCCGAAGACGCAGCAAAAGAGGCCGAGCGTGAGCTGGAGCGCCTTGGCAGGATGCACCCCTCATCTTCGGAATATGTCGTATCCTCCACCTATCTGGACTGGCTCACCTCCCTGCCCTGGAACAAATATGCCGAAAACCGGCTGGATATTGCCAGGGCCAGAAAAATTCTGGACCAGGATCATTACGGCCTTGAAAAGCCCAAAAAACGGATATTGGAATTTCTGGCTGTACGTAAACTCAAGCAAGACTCCAAGGGCCCTATCCTTTGCTTTGCAGGCCCGCCCGGCACCGGGAAGACGTCCCTGGGGCAGTCCATTGCAAGAGCCCTGGGCCGAAAATTTGTCCGCATTGCGTTGGGCGGCGTCCGGGACGAAGCTGAAATCCGCGGCCACCGGCGGACCTATGTGGGGGCCATGCCGGGAAGGATTATCCAGCATTTAAGAACCGCCGGGGAAAAAAACCCTGTGTTCATGCTGGATGAGATTGACAAGGTCAACTCATCCTATCACGGAGACCCCTCATCGGCCCTGCTGGAAGTCCTTGATCCCGAGCAGAACCAGCATTTTGTCGATCACTATCTGGATGTACCCTTTGATTTGTCCGATGTCATGTTTCTGACCACGGCCAATGTGCTGCACACCATTCCGCCTCCCCTGCGGGACAGAATGGAGGTGCTCGAACTCACCGGGTATACCCAGGAGGAGAAGCTTAAAATCGCCACCCGGTATATCATTCCCAAACAGCGGGAGGCCAACGGCATCAATTCCGGCCAGATCAAAATAACGCCGGGTGCGGTGAAACAGATCATCTCCGGATATACCCGGGAATCGGGCCTGCGTAATCTGGAACGCCAGGTGGGCGCCGTATGCCGGGGCGTTGCCGCCAAGATCGCCGAAGACCAGGTGGAACATCTGACCATCGGCCGCAAGGAACTGCCCGAATATTTAGGCCCCATCCAGAACATGCCCGATACCGCCACCCGGATCAACGTACCCGGTGTGGCCGTGGGGCTGGCCTGGACTGCTGTCGGCGGAGAAGTTCTTTTTGTAGAAGCCGTGGCCATGAAAGGGGGCAAGGGCCTGACGCTCACCGGGCAGCTGGGGGATGTCATGAAGGAATCGGCCTCCACCGCCTTAAGCTTCATCCGCTCCCATGCAGACCGGCTGGCCGTGGATGACACCTTTTTTGAGTCCCACGATATCCACATCCATGTCCCCGAAGGGGCGATTCCCAAAGACGGCCCATCTGCCGGGGTGACAATGCTCACCGCCCTGGCCTCACTGATTACCAAAAGGAAAGTCAAATCCCGCCTGGCCATGACCGGCGAGATCACCCTCCGGGGCGAAGTGCTTCCCGTGGGCGGCATTAAAGACAAGGTGATTGCGGCGCACAGGGCCGGTATCCGCAGTTTGATTCTGCCCCTTTGGAATGAAAAAGATATGGAAGATGTGCCCGAACATATTCAATCCACCATGACCTTCTATTTTACCGATAAAATGGAAGATGTGCTTCGCACGGCCCTTGAAGAAAAAAAATGAGATGTTACATGACCTATACGACCCGGACATTAATGCCGGCCCTGATTTTCTGCCTTGCCGTTGCCGGATGTGGTGCAGGCAAATACGATTCCGGCCGAGGCAAACACGCAGATAAAGGATACGGCAACACCGAAGCCACCCAGCGCCCCTATCGCATTGCAGGAAAACATTACTACCCCATGGCGTCGGCCAACGGATATGTGGAGAAGGGGCGTGCCTCCTGGTACGGCAGAAAGTTCCACGGCCGCAAAACATCCAACGGCGAAACTTACAACATGTATGCCATGACCGCAGCCCACAAAACCCTGCCCATGAACACATGGGTGATGGTGGAGAACCTGGACAACGGCAAAAAAGTCAAGGTACGCATCAATGACCGTGGACCCTTTGTGGCCGGCAGGATCATTGACTTGTCCTATACGGCGGCCCAGCGCATCGGCATTGTGGGCCCCGGCACGGCCCGGGTTAGGGTTACGGCCCTTGGCAAGGCAACGGCCTATTCCAAAAAAGACCACACCCCGGTGGACTTTAAACCCGTGGATTACTGGAAAGGCAATTTTACGGTGCAGGTGGGGGCATTCAAGGTCAGAAGCAATGCGGACCGATATCGGATCAAGTTGTCCAAGGACTATCTTAATGCCCATATTGTTCCCTATGCGGACGACCGGGGGCAATTTTACCGGGTCAGAATCGGTAAATTCACCAACCTCAATGATGCAGTCACGTTTAGCCAAAAATTGATGACCCAAGAAGGGTTTCAACACGCCTTCGCCGTAGCAGAATAGTTAGAAATAATGACAAAATATACAGTTTTTCTGGACCGGGATGGTGTAATCAACCACGATTCCGACGCCTATATCAAACACCCCGACGAGTTCCATTTCATACCCCAAAGCCCCGACGCCATTGCCCTGTTGACGGCCAACGGGTTTCAGGTTATTCTCATTACCAATCAATCGGCCGTGGGCCGTGGCATGATATCCCGGCAGACCCTTGATGACATTTTAAACAAGATGACCCGGGGGGTGGAACAGGCCGGCGGCCGGATCAAGGATATTTTTTTCTGTCCCCATACGCCGGACCAGGGATGCGACTGCCGGAAACCCAAACCCGGCATGATCCTTGATGCAGTAAGGTGCCACGGTATTGATATGGAACATTCCGTTATGGTGGGCGATTCCGCCAAAGATATTGAGTGCGGTAAAAATGCCGGGTGTGCCAAAACCATCCTGGTGAAAACCGGCAACGGAGAAAAGGCCCTGGCCGCATTGACGGCCAAAGGCATTGTCCCTGATTTTCTTGCCCGGGATCTTTACGAGGCCGCGTGCTGGATCATCGACAATCTTACCTGCGGCAATACAGCTCCATGATTACCATCAGCGGCACCCTCTCCCGGATTACATTCCAGAACCCGGAAAATCATTACACCGTGTGCCGGCTCACCGTGCCCAAGGTGGCCGATGCCATCACGGTGGTCGGGCATCTGCCCGGCGTGGCCCAGGGCGAGCGGCTCAAACTCAAAGGGACATGGACCAGCCATCCCAAATACGGAGAGCAGTTCAAGGCCGAAGTCTTTGAAGTTACCCTGCCCTCGTCCATGTCAGGTATTCGAAAATACCTGAGCTCGGGGATTATTCCCGGTATTCACCAGGAGCTGGCCGACAGAATCGTGGATACCTTCGGGGAACAGACCCTGGAGATTATCGAGAACGACCCGGCCCAGCTCCTTGATGTATACGGCATCGGCAAGACCAAACAAAAAATGATCGAGACGGCCTGGAATACCCACCACAGCGTACGGCGGGTCATGGAGATGCTCCAGGGCTCAACCATTGATTCGGCCAAGGCCGCGGCCATCCTTAAAACTTACGGCAACAACGCCCTGGAGGTGTTGACCAAAAATCCCTTCCGCATTGCCCGGGACATTCCAGCCATCAGCTTTACCGACGTGGATGAACTGGCAAGGCAGATGGGCACGGAAAACCAGGCAGAGGAGCGGCTTAAAACCTGTCTGGTTTGCCGCCTGCTGGACCTGGAACAGGACGGCCACGTCTTTGACCCCAAAGAAGAGTTGATCCGAACCTGCGCCCAAAGGGCGGGCGTGCCCAAGGAAGAGATGTTGGATGCGTTGGTGTCGCTGGACGCGGATAACGAAGTGGTGGTTGAACAAGAGCGGGTCTATCTTGCGCCGTTACACAAGGCCGAAGCCGGTATTTCCCGCCGGATCAAGGCGCTTTTGTCCATGCCCAATCCAAAGGTCCAGATTGACGAAGAGTCGATCCAGGCCCAGGTGCTCTCGGCCATGGCGGTCCGGTTGTCCCAGGAGCAGCTGGATGTGGTGACCCGCATTATGGGCCGGAAAATCTCAATTATCACCGGCGGACCCGGCACGGGAAAAACCACGCTGATCAAGGCATTGTGCGTTGTATTTAAAACCCTTCGCCTGAAGGTGATGCTCTCGGCGCCCACGGGGCGTGCGGCCCGGCGACTCTCCGAAGTGACCGGACGAAAGGCCAAAACCCTTCACAAACTTTTGGGCTTCAACCAGGAGACGGAATCCTTTGAACACGATTTCACCAATCCCCTGGACCTGGACCTTCTGGTGGTGGATGAAGCCTCCATGGTGGACACCCAGCTCATGTACCGCCTGTCCGAGGCCCTGCCTGCCGGAGCCGGCCTGATCCTGGTGGGAGACACCTTTCAGCTGCCCTCTGTGGGACCGGGCAATGTATTGTCAGATATCATTGCGTCGGAACAGGTGGCAGTATTTCCCTTGACCCGGATTTTCAGACAGGCCCAGAAAAGCCCCATCGTGATGCATGCCCACAGTATCCGAAACGGAGAGATGCCCGACATCAAATCGGCAACGCCCGACCAGCCCTCCCAATTCTACTTTATTGAAACCGGCACCCCGTCCCGTGTGGCGGATACCATCTGTGAACTGTGCGCCAAAAGAATACCCAAGGCCTTTCCCAATATCCGTGAAACTCAGGTGCTGACCCCCATGCACCGGGGGGAGGCCGGAACCATCAATCTGAACCAGCGGCTGCAGGCGGTTCTAAATGATGCCCCCGGCGGCATTGAGTCCCACGGCCACACGTTCAAGAGCGGTGATAAGGTCATGCACCTGAAAAATAATTATGAAAAAGAGGTATTTAACGGGGATATCGGCCGGGTCGTCGAGGCGGACAAATCCACGGGCGAGGTGCTCGTGGATTACGACGGCAGGGTCGTGGCCTATGATCTGCCGGAGCTGGACGAACTGACCCTGGCCTACGCCGTCTCGGTTCATAAATCTCAAGGGTCGGAATACGATGCCGTTATCATTGCTTTAACCACGGCCCATTTTCCGCTCCTGCAAAGGAACCTGCTCTATACGGCCATGACCCGTGGAAAATATCTTGTCATTATTGTGGGCTCCACCCGGGCCTTTAAAACGGCCTTTGACAATAACAGGACCGCCTTGCGTCGGTCCGGACTGAAAGATCGCCTGGAGGAAAACCTATGAAAAAATTGCTGATCGTTTTAATTTATCTGGTCGTTGTCTGTGGGGCAGGTCTGCCCATTGTCAACGGCATCATCATGGAACGAACCATTAAATCGGCGGTGGTGAAAAACAACACAAACGCAGCCACGGCCGGGACAAATCTTAAAATCGAAATTCTTAAATATGACCGGGGCCTGTTTTCTTCGCGTGTCACGTGGCGCATTGAAAATCCCCAGGGGGTCCCGGGCGGAGATATGGGACAACTGGTGCTGGAGACCCAGGGGAGACATGGACTTTTCAGTGTGAATGCCCACACAAATCTCCAGGAAAATCCATGGTACCTGGAATGGATGAACACCCATTTAGACGGCAAAGATCCACTGTCCATTCAGACCCGGTTCTCCATTGCAGGCACCATGGATTCCACCTTACAGACGAACGCTTTTTCCATTGAAGACAAGGGGAAAAAAATCGATTTCCATGCCCTGAATCTTAACATCTCCATGGAAAAAAACTTTAAGACCATGGATGCAACATGTAAATGGGAAGGATTATCCCAGGGCAATGAAGTGGTCATGGGCCCGGTGACGTTCACATCGGACCTGTACCAGCTCACAGACATGCTCTGGGGCGGCAAAAATACGGTTTCACTGACGCAGTTGAAAATCAATGACGGCAAATCGGACCCTTTAGATCTGTCAGGCCTCACCATAAACTTTGACACCCAGGCATCCGAAGATAAAAAATCCATGACAATGACCATGGATTTTCATTTGGACCGCATTGAAATGGGCGGCAAGCCGTTATCCGACTGGGCAGCCACCCTTAAACTGAAGCAGATTGATACGGCGGCCTTGGAACAGGCCATCACTCTCTATTCAAAAATGATGACCCAGGCAGGTCAACAGCTTGAAAGCACAGGCAGTGATCCCGGTGATTTCCAAAAAATTTTAAAGGAATCAATGGCCCGGAACACGCCCCAGCTCATGTCGGTATTAAAAGACCTGCTTAAAAAGGATCTGGGCATGGAAATCACCAACCTGGATATCGATCTGCCCGAGGGGAAAATAATCGGGAATCTGGACCTGAACTTAAAAAAGGATCTGGACCCCTCAAATATTTTTGTTTTTGCCATGCAGCCGGACATGCTTTTTTCATTTTTTAACCTGGATGCGCAACTGGACATTCCCTATGCCCTTGGCGGCGGGATTCCGACACTGACCAGACCGCTGTTTCCCGGCATGGCCACCGGATTGTTCGTGTTTAAAGACGAGACCTTATCCCTTGATATGCACATAAGGGACGAACAACTGTTTCTCAACGGAAACCAGGTGATCCTCAAGCAATAGAAGCTGACGACCACCGGGAATCGTCTCCCCGGCGGTCGAGAATGGGCCGGAAATCATTGTTCATCATCATTACCACTTTCAGGATAAACCATCTTTCCGGTCGTGGACAGGTCGTATCCACCAAGTTCATCGGCAGTTCTTTGGATCACCTTGCCCTTGAGCATGGCCAGAAACAATTGGATGCCCTGGTCAAAAAAGATGTCTTTATTCACAAAAAGGTCAAACCGCTCCCAGCACAGGGAGATGAAGTCCAACCCCAAAAGGTTGGCCACGGATCGGATGCCCGGGGCGGCATGGGCACGCCCATTCAGTACGGCCAGGCCGGCATCCATATGCCGGGAGACACAGTCGTCATACCCGTCAATGGATTCACCACCGATGCCCAGCTGCTTTAATTCCCGGTCCAGAAGCTGACGCGCCCCGGTGCCCAGACGGCGATTGACCATGGTCACCCCCTTTTGGGAGAGATCTTTTACCGATGAAAGCCCCAAAGGATTATGCTTTTGAACGATCAGGCCCTGCTCCCGTTGGCACAGGTTTACCACCGCCAGGGTTTGGGCAATCTCTTTGTCCACGACCGGGGCGCCGGGATCGCAGCTTTCATCGGCCGACCGGTAACCGGCAATGTGGCATAAATTATTTCTCAGGGCCGTGAGTCCGCCCAGGCTGTCGGCCTGGCCGGACAGGGCCATGTGTTCACTGTGTTTCAAGTTGAACGTGCAGACCAGGGTTTCCAGCAGCGGATCATCCGCCCCGCTGATCAGCACCAGTCCGTGATAGGGCGGCAGTTTTGCCTGTTCGGGAAAATTCTGGGTCCCGTTTTCAACCCACTGGCGCACCAGGTCAAGGGGGAACAGCCATTTGCCTGTTACCTTGGAGGCCGGCAGGCCCTTTTCAGCAATCAGGGCGTAAATCATTTTCTCGTTTACATTAAGATATTTTGCCACCTGTCGCGTGGTCAGCATTTCGTCCATATTGTGATGCCTTTGGGATAACTGTGTTACTCTAAAACTTCAATCACTTGCTTCATTCATTTTATCTTTTGTTGTGGCGTAAGTCAGGTTTATGCATATAACCTGCCAGGGCCCTTGAAATGTCAGTGGCCACCTGTCCCGGCCGGTTTTGGCGGCACTCAATCTTGATATCGCAGAATTTATCGTACAAAGGGGTTCGTTCTTCGTAAAGGGATTCAATGCTGCTGCTCGGGTCAATGGCAACGCCCCTGGCTTCGATATCAGACAACCGGGTCAACAGGATCGGCAGATCTGCATGCAGATAAACGACCACGGCAATCTCTTTTAAATGACGCATGGCCTCTTCCCGGTAGATGACGGAACCGCCGGTGGAAATGACCTGACGGCAACCGCCGAGGTTGAGCAGATGTCCGGCCTCGATGTCCAAAAATTTACCAAGCCCCTTTTTTTCAATGATCCGGGCAAGACTCATATTTTCTTTGGTCTGGATCACAATATCCGTATCCAGAAAACCGTATCCCAGCTGCTTTGCCAAAAGCACGCCTACGGTGCTTTTGCCGACAGCCGGCATGCCTATCAACGCGATACTGGGGTGTTGAGATTTCACTTTCTTTTTCTATTCATTTCTTTTGTATCTTACTCAGGAGTTCAATTGTGCCTATTCTTTCTTGGGCATCACACTCGCGTGTTATGTTCTATATCTTAATATTAATAAATAACAAATATTTAAATTATTTAATAGTTAATTTGTTTTGCCGTTTCCATGGATGTTGTCGCGAATAAAAATTCGGGTTTGATCATACATCGACCATCTTTATGTAGGGGCAATCCCCCTGTGGTTGCCCCCGTTAGGGCAGGCACAGGGACGAGGAGGGCAGGCACAGGGGCCTGCCCCTACAATGGCCGACGTTAGAACAAAGCCCCAGAATTCCGTTTTTAAAACGTAAAAACTACGCCTTTTTTTTAAGGCAATTTCTGCAAATGCCGTCGATGCGCAACTCAAATTTATCGATACGGCCGGGGAAGGTATTCTCAAAAGCCCGGACATCAATGTTCACGGTTTCGGGTGTCAGGCAGTCCATACGCCCGCATTGGGTGCAGTAAAAATGGGGGTGGGCCGGGTGATGTGCATTGGGGGCCATGCCATAGTAGGCAGCCCGGCCGCCGGTGGCGATCCGGTCCACAATCTGTTTTTCCACCAGCAGATCCAGGATCCGGTATACGGTTACCCGGTTGATGTGATCGGATCGTTCCAGGGTTTCGTGGATATCTGCCGCAGACAAAGGAAAATTATTGCCGCCGATCACTTCCAGCACCCGCAGCCGGTTGGGTGTGGATACCACGCCCGCATCTTCAAGCAGTTGTTTGTAATCACAGTGGAGGCACATGATCTTACCTTTTTACGTCCCCGGCGAGCTGAACCGACCTGGGTATGAGGCCCCAGAATTTTTCAATGCCCAGCGAGACCAGGAATGCGGTGCCGGCCACCATGATAATGGCGGCCCCTGAGGTCAGATCAAACCGGTAGGAGAGATAGAGCCCCGCCATGGTGAAACAGGCGCCCAGCAAACTTGAACCAACCATCATGGCACCCAAAGACCTGGCATGTTTTTCCACCATAAACGGCGGGATGGTGAGCAGGGCGATGACCATGATCAGGCCGACCACCTGGATCACCATGACCACGGTAAGCCCGAGCATGGCAATCAGGGAGAAGTAGATGCCGCGCACCGGCAGTCCCCGCAAACCTGCAAATTCTTCATCGTAGGAGACCGCCATCAGTTCCTTATAAAAAAAGGCAACCAGAAAAAGAATCAGGGCCCCGAGAACTGCCATAACGATCAGATCCGATCCGGGCACGGTAAGAATACTGCCGAAAAGATAACTCATCAGATCCACATTATACCCCGGTGTCAAATCCACCAGGATGATGCCGAAGGCCATCCCCACGGCCCAGATCACACCAATGACCGTATCGGCCCGTTCCCTGTTGTTCAACGTAACAGCCGCCATGACCAGGGAAGCCCCCAGGGAAAACCCCATGGTGGAAGGAATCACCGGCCATTTAAAATAAAAGGCCATGCCGATCCCGCCATAGGCGGCGTGGGCAATGCCGCCGGATAAAAATACGATGCGGTTTACCACCACCAAAGTGCCCATGATACCGCAGATGATGCTGGTCAAAAGCCCTGCGGCCAAGGCATGGCGCATGAACTCGTATTTAAGTATTTCCATCTTCACCCCCTGGATCTTTATCTCCTGCCCCGGGCATGACCCGGCTCAACGCCTGAACCCGGCACACATCTTCCACCGAGCATGCATACATGGTTTCAAGCATCTGCCCTTTAATCTCCTCCTGGGAGTGGTAATGCAGCCCATGGTTCACGCAGGCCACGGATTTGACATAGTTGGACACGGCAAACAGATCATGGGAAATCACGACAATGGCCACATCCTTGTTCAGGGCTTCAAGCAGATTCAAAAAATCCTCCTGCCCCCTTGAGTCGATGCTGGCCGTGGGTTCGTCCAGAAGCAACAGGCGCGGCTGGCTCATCAGGGAACGGGCGATGAACACCCGCTGACGCTGTCCCCCGGAAAGTTCTCCGATCTTTTTTCGGGCATGTCTGTCCATGCCCAGACGCTCCAGGGTGGCCAAGCCATCTTTTTCACACTCTTTACGATTTTGCCTGGACCGCCCAAAACGTCCGCCCGTTCCCAGGCACCCCATGAGGACCACATCCAGGGCCGTAATGGGAAAATGACCATTGATATGGACATTCTGGGGCACATACCCTAGAGCCTGGCTGTGCTTCCCCGGACGCTCCCCCAATACCCGGATTTTACCTTTATCCGGCCTGAGAAGCCCCAGGATCAATCTGAACAGGGTGGATTTCCCCCCGCCGTTGGGGCCGATGACAGCCAAGAAATCATTCTCCCGTATGGTCAGATTGATGTCCGAGAGCACCCGTTGCCCATTGTAGGAAAAATCCAGATGTTCAACCGTGACCAGGGCTTTTTCTAAAATTTCTGCTATTTTAAAGCCTCCTTGAACTGCCGGGCTATTTTCTTCATATTATCCAGCCAATCCAAAGCCAAAGGGTCGGCCGGTATAACCTGGCCGTGGATCTCCCTGGCAACAAGTTCCGCACTTTTGGTTGAAAACTGGGGCTGGACAAAAATAACGTTGATACCCTCTTCCCTGGCATGTTGGATCAATTTCTGAAGTTTTTCAGGTTTTGGATCTTTGCCTTCTACTTCAATGGGGATCATTTTCAATTTGTAATCCCGGGCAAAATACCCCCAGGCCGGATGAAAAACCATAAACTGCATGCCTTCATTATGTTCCAGCATCAGGGTCAGATCCTGGTCAAGGGCATCAATCTCCTTGATAAAGCGCTCGTAGTTGGCTGTGTAGAACCCCTTGTTTTCAGGATCAGCGGCAGTGAGCGCCCCGAGAATATTACTTGCCTGGACCTTGACCAGCTTGGGGGAGAGCCAGATATGGGGGTCCAGGCCGGCATGATCATGGTCATGGTCATCCTCTGCATGGACGTTATCATTGTGGTGGGCGTGATGGTCACCATCATGGTTGGCGTCATGATCCTCATCATGATGGTGGTGGGCTGCCATGGGCTGTTTTTTTATGCCTTGGTCTGTATGTACAATGGTCATATCCGGATTGGCAGATGCAATTTTGTCCAGCCAAAAGGTTTCAAAGGGAACACCAATGGAAAAATAGATCCGGGTTTTGGATATTTTAACCATCTGTGCAGGTTTCGGCTCATATGTGGCCGGGCTTGCCCCGGGTTGGACCATCACGGAGACATCCACCTTATCCTTGCCAATTTGTTGCACAAAATATTGCTGGGGCACGATACTGACAAACACGGAGACCGGCCTTTGAGCCAAGGCCTGTCCACAAACGAATGCAACCATTGAAATAACAATAAAAAACACACCAAGCTTTTTCATTTCAACCTCCTGTTAAATGGATTTGATATCGTCATATTAGATCAAAATCATGGAGAACACCTACATGCAAATTTATTGCATTCCACAGAAATGGCAAGGATGTTTTTATTTTTCATCAAAAAAGAGGACGCGTTGATATGCGACTTGGCGTCTAAAAGAAATTGAACGAAGGATGCTATCCGGGGATCGTCACGGGCTTGGCTCTAACGTAGGGCATTGTAGGGGCAGGTCTCTGTGCCTGCCCTAACCTGGGCAACCACAGGGGGATTGCCCCTACAAAAGATGGCCGGGCCCATCTTCACTAATTGAGGTCTTCGTTGCCTTTTTTGAACGTTGGAATTTTAAAGGTCGGCACCCCTTCTTTTTCCAGGGTCTTTTCCTCTTCCTGGGTTGTGGTGCCCCGGATCTGTTTGAACTCCTTGGCCCCGTAATGCATCTCCAACGCCTCTTTGGCAAAGGATGAGCCGACATCCTCGAAGTTATTTTCAACGTATTTCGTCATTTTTTCGGAAAACTCGGCCATGGCATCCAGCTGGGCCTGGGACGCCATCTCCTGCTGGGGACCGGCAGGGCTTGGGGCGGCGGATTTTCGTATGGCCACGGCGGAAAGCTTGGGGCTGACGGAAAGACTGTCGCACACCGGGCATTGCAAAAGGCCTTGCTCCTGCTGCCGGTTCAGATCGTCCCGGTCGTCAAACCAGCCTTCAAACACATGGCCGTTTATGCATTCAAGATCAAATACTATCATGATTAGAGGGATATACGTTATTTCAGCATCTTTTTCAATTGGGAAATGCGATCCAGATCCTGTTGGGAGCGCACACAGGGAAACAGACTGTTGTTGGTCAGGGCCGGATGGGCCGTGATATCAAACCGGGCATTTTTTACGGCATCCGCCCACATGGCGGTGTGGGGAATGGGGGTGTAGTAGGCCAGAACCGGGGTGAGTCCCAGGTGTTTCACCTGGTTGATGGACCCTTCCACCCCATCAAGGTCCTGGTCGGGCAGTCCGCATAAAAGATAGGCCCCCAACTGATCCTTTTCAAACCCGGCTGCCCGCAGGTTCTCCACGGCCGTAAAAAACTCATTCTGCTTGACCTTAATGTCGTGGCGGTGGCTTGAAAAATCTGCGGTTTCAAGTCCCAGGCGGATGGTTTTAAAGCCTGCCTTGAACATCAAATCCGCGGCCTTTGCCGAAATCTCCTTTATGTGCAGGGCATTGGGGGTGTGAAAAAAGATCTCCATTTTTCCATCAATGATGCGTTCAAGCAGAGGAAATGCATATCGTTCCGGGTTGATCAACAGCGCATCATCGTAAAAGGCAAAGTTTTTCACCTGAAAATTATGGTGCCAGTGGCGGATCTCCTGGAAGACATTTTCCGGGGAGCGCCGCCGGAAGCGTGGTTCAAGAACCGAAGAGGCGCAGTATTCACAGGAAAAGGGGCACCCCCGGGAGGTCAGAATCGGGGCATAGGCCATGGTGCCCTGGAGATCCAGGGCGGCAAAGGGTGTTGCGTCAAGGTCTGCCGGGTCCGGTGTGTGGTTCAGAGTATACCCGGTATAGGCTTTAACCAGATCCGCAAGAACAGGTTCGGCCGGACCTGTGATGACATGATCTGCCCCGGAATATTTCCGGGCATGGTCTTCACAAAGGCTTGCGTAAATACCGCCCAGCACCACGGGCACGCCGGAAAAACGTTTTTTGAGCAAAGCAATGGTTTCGGCCACACCCGTGGCCCAATAGGTCATGAGCGAGGTGACCAGGATCAAATCGGGCCGGTCCATTTCCGAAAGGTCCCGGTCTATCCATTCCTTTAGCGCCCCGTACCGGGTGAAATTACCGGCGGTGTCTCCCAGGTGGGTTTCAAGGATCTCGGGTAAGGGGATCGGGGTTTTATCAAAGGGGCCGCGACCGTCCCAGCACACCTTGACACGCTTGGTCCGCCTGGGATGAAACCGAGTCATGCAGTCCAGGAACGAAACCCGGACACCGTTTTCGCGCAGAATGGCGGCAATGGTGAAAAGGCCTAACGGGCGGGCCCAGAAATCAAAGGCGGCAAAATCATGGACCCAGGGATTAACACAAAGGATATGGGGCGGATCAGTTTTCAAAGTACTGCATGGAGGTTTTTTTCAGCTCCTGGCGGGAAAACAGCAGGGTATAATCTTTTTCTCCGGTGGCTTTGGAGACCTTTGCCGCAATGGCAAAGCACTCCTCTTCGGATGCGCCGTGAACCATGGTGTACAGATTTTTATCCCACCCGGGGGCAGGATCTCTTCGATAACAATGGGTGATCTCACGGAAGGAGGCCATGATACCGCCCACCTCTTCCACGCGCTCTTCGGGCACCTTCCAGGCCACCATGGCATTGGCCTTGAACCCTGATTTCTGGTGTTTAAGTGTGGCGCCGAACCGCCGGATCATATTTCTGTCATGGAGACCCGAGAGCACCTCAAGGAATTCTTCCTCTGAAATGCCGATCTGTTTTGCCATCTCAAGATAGGGGCGCTTGCAGACCGGGATATCGGTCTGCAGCAGTGAAATTACTTTTTTTTCCAGGTCTGTGAGGGATGTTGTCATAAACTGGTTTCCAAAACCTTAGCTTTTTTAATCAATATATTTGTCCAACCCGTGTTTGGACGAAAAATTGCCCAGATGCAAATTTTTCTGCAACGCCGCAGGTGGGTGATTTTTCGTTCAAACACCATCTATTTTCTTATCTGGGAACATTGCCATTATCTCATCTTCTCCGGCACCGCAGATGCCGCGCTCGGTGATGAAGCCTGTCACAAGGCGGGCCGGGGTGACGTCAAATGCATGGTTGGCCGCCGGGCTGTTCGCCGGGGGCACCAGGACCGATGAAATTTTTCCATCGCAAAGCCCCTGGACATATTTAATCTCGTCCGGGTCCCGCTCTTCAATGGGAATATCTTTTACACCATCGGTGATGGTCCAGTCAAAGGTGGATGACGGCAGTGCCACATAAAAGGGCACATCGTTGTCCCGGGCAGCCAGGGCCTTGAGATAGGTGCCGATTTTATTGGCCACATCACCGGCCCGGGTGGTGCGGTCCGTGCCCACAATGACCAGATCCACCATGCCGTGCTGCATCAGGTGCCCCCCGGCGTTATCCGTGATTACGGTATGTTTAATGCCGTGTTTGCCGAGCTCCCAGGCGGTCAGGCGCGACCCCTGGTTCAAGGGCCGGGTTTCATCCACCCACACATGAATATCAATGCCGGCATCAAAGGCGGTGTACATGGGCGCCGTGGCCGTGCCGTACTCAATGCACGCAAGCCACCCGGCATTGCAGTGGGTTAAAATGTTTACAGGCTGACCCTTTTTCTTGTCAGCAATCTCTTTGATAATGGACAGGCCGAACTCACCGATTTTCTGGCAGTTCACCGCCTCTTCTTCCACAATATCCAGGGCCTCTTTCAAGGCAACGTCCACCCGGGCATCATATCCGGATTCGGTGAGGACTTTTTCCATGACCCGGTCCACGGCCCAGGCCAGGTTGGTGGCCGTGGGCCGGGCATCACGAAGACGGGCGCACTCGGCCTTAAACCAGACGTCATCCGCCCCCTGGTTGCCCGCCTGCACCAGAATGACATAGACACCCAGCGCCCCGGTGGCACCGATCAACGGCGCGCCCCGGACATACATATCCTTGACGGCATGGATCACCTGGTCATTGGTTGTCAGGTCTTCCACAATCAACTCATGGGGCAGGCGTCTCTGGTCTATGACCTTAACGGTTTTCGAATTATCATCAAACCAGATGGGCCGCATCTGTTTTCCATCCACATTCATGGCGTGTTTCCTTTTCCTGAAGTTTCAATTCTTATATCAGATCAGACGGTTAATTTGTACAATAAAACCCAAACGAAATCGGGAATCAAGATGCAGGGAGATTTTAACCAAATGAAAATGAAAGGGTTGCGCTGCAACGCCTCAACTTTTCAGTTGGCATCAAATCTTAAATTTCAGTTGGAAAGTCCTGTTGCAGAATTCAGAAGATGGCGATCAAAAACCAAAGATTTATTAACCTTACTACACACAAAGAGAGAAAAAAGTAATACTTTGTAACACAAAACTCCTATTAAAATCTTCATACAAACTTTATTCAAAAATTCTTTCCATGAAAGTTTGACACAAGCCGTAAATATATATAAACAAATATATTGTATTCATATAATTATTCAGCACAAAAAGACATTCAACGCAAAAAAATAGGAGGAAGAGATGTTCAAAAGAAAAGGCAAGTTAAAAAAATCGTTGCTGGCATTGCCGATTCTGCTTGTTTTGATGTGCGGTTCGGCTTTTGCTCAAGTTTCTGTTTATGCAGAAGGGGCATACACGGACACAGACCTCAAAGTATACATCTATGCAGATGTTACCGCAGAGCCGATAATCAGCTTTGGTGTTAAACTAACTTATGATGATGCCGAGGTCAGCTTGGATGAAGCAACCTGTCTGAAGAGGAACGATGACGCCTGGTATTTCGGAGATCCTGGCGGTACAACGTATGACACACCCAATGCCGGCCCGGTGGTCACTGCAAATACCACTTCAAGCAATGTTGTATTTGTAGGCGGCAAAATAGATTCCACGGAAACAACCCAGACCGGCGTTGGTCCCGGAGATAGAATTTTGCTTGGGGTTGTTACTTTTTCAAGGAATTCAGACGTTGTTCCCACCATAGGGCTGGCGCTCGGAAAAGATGGGGACTATGAAAATTTTGTTGAATTGGATGGTGGTCTATTAGACTCGACTGCTACTATCACGGGAAGCGCTGAAATTCATGAGCGTGGTGATGCGAATGGTGATGGGCGTTTTACAGGTAGAGACATAAATACAATAAAATCCTACTTCGGCGACTCGAACGCGCCATGCTGGGTCGACTGTAATGATGACGGCCGCATCACTGGCAGAGATATTAACTGCGTTAAGGCTGAATTTTAACCCAGAATATAACTTCTGGTACTCAGCTCAGACAACATAATAACTGTCTTAGTAGATCATTTTAACGTAGATAGTGAAGTAAAACATGCCCTTGGGGCTTAACTAAAAGCTTGGTCCGCCGGATCAGGATATTTACTGAATCAAAAGGAGATTTTAATGAAAAAGTTAATTGGAACTATTATGTTGATGCTGTTTTTAAGTGCCGCGGGAAATGTAGCCGCAGCAACATACACTTACACGCTGGATATTGAAATCCTGCAAGCTGGCGTGGATGCAACTTTGATAAACCAAATCGGCATGGTCGACTTTAATGTGTATGGCGGAGACTATGTCGTGACATTAGGCGATGCCATCCCGACTGCTGGCAACTGGAAAGTAGAGGATTATGGTGATTATTACTTAATTTTCGACGATTATAGCACAACAACCAAAGACTACACACCTCTTCTCACAGGTCATATCCTGACCATTACTTCTGATAGCGAACTAAGTTTTGACTATCTACAATTCTCAGATTTCGTAGGTAAATTAGTCGATTCATCCTATTATTCTACTGCCGGTTTTCAGAACGCTAACGTGCCCATTCCTGGCGCAATCGTCCTTCTGGGCAGTGGACTTTTAGGGCTCCTGGGCTTCGCGAGAAAAAGAAAATAAATCACCATATTATCGTGGTCCAAACCACGTCGACAGTACAACACAGCACTGTAGCCATACCAGACGGGCTGCAGTGCTTTTTTTATGTTTCTTCCGGCTGCGAGCCTCCATTATCGTCGAGCAGATCAGGACTAATGTCCGGCAACGAGCTAAGCTATGCTTTAATGACTCATCATTTTAAAATGGTGATATCTTGATAAAAGCGAGACAAGGATGAGACTGAGAGAAAGTTTATATTTACAGCACTAAAGGCTTACAAGGACAATTAACCGAGCTTACTGATGGTCAAACTACGGACACATTTGCCAAGGGTGTATTAACTTCTAAACTTTCTGCAATTCATGCTTAAATTATAACGTTTGAATGAACAACAGGAGAGGCCAACATGCAGTTATAGAATCCCTCAGGAAGTGCTGTGTTTTTCACTTGGAAGATGCGCCTCGGTAACTGACTTTGAATATCAAGAAGATTTTGCACGTGTAATAAAAATACCAGAATAAAGCTTAAACGAAATGCATTATTTTGCATATAAGGAGATAATGATGCAACGATTTGTTACGTTTCTTAAAGCGTTTGCTTTTCTCTTATGGATAACGACATGCATCATGATTGGATTGTCGTCAACAGCAAATGCTAAAGTCTTGTCTAATGGAGGTGATATCACAGATGCAATCTCAATTGTTGGGCAAGAAGATAGTCATACATTTACCGTCAGTGCCGGGGATTACATCGAGCTCCGCATGACGGATTTGGATGGTAATAGCGCTTTTGAACCTTTTTTACAATTATTCGGGCCTGACAGCGATACCAGATTGGCCTATAACATAAACGAAGTCACGGCCAGTATTTCTTATACCGCTGAACAAGCAGGCAACTATACCCTTAAAGCTTCAGATTCGGGGGGCAACGCCCAAGGCAACTACAAAATTTACTATGTTAAGGCTCCTGGAGCAAATGAACACGGATTACTGACCAATGACAGGGGGCATACCCAAGTCATTGACATTGGTGATCTCGACACATACACGTTTACAGCTAATGCCGGAGATTATATCGAACTTCGTATGACGGATTTGGACGGCAACAGCAATTTTGAACCTTATTTACAATTGTTCGGGCCATCAAGCGGAACAAGATTGGCATATAACACCAACGAGGTCACGGCCTGTATTACATATATTGCAACACAAACCGGCGCATATACCATCATCGCTGCAGATGCCGGCAGCACTTCCGGCGGTAACTACAACATTTACTATGCTAAAGCTCCCGGAGCAAATGAACACGGACTGCTGGCCAATGACGGCGTGCATACTCAAGTCATTGACGTTGGTGATCTTGATACGTACACCTTTTCCGCCAATGTCGGGGACTATATCGAACTTCGCATGACAGATTTGGACGGCAACAGCAATTTTGAACCTTATTTGCAGTTGTTCGGGCCATCAAACGGCACAAGATTGGCTTATAACACCAACGAGGTCACAGCCTGTATTACATATACTGCCACACAAACCGGCACATATACCATCATCGCTGCAGATGCCGGCAGCACTTCCGGCGGTAACTACAACATTTACTATGCTAAAGCTCCCGGAGCAAATGAACACGGACTGCTGGCCAATGACGGCGTGCATACTCAAGTCATTGACGTTGGTGATCTTGATACGTACACCTTTTCCGCCAATGTCGGGGACTATATCGAACTTCGCATGACAGATTTGGACGGCAACAGCAATTTTGAACCTTATTTGCAGTTGTTCGGGCCATCAAACGGCACAAGATTGGCTTATAACACCAACGAGGTCACAGCCTGTATTACATATACTGCCACACAAACCGGCACATATACCATCATCGCTGCAGATGCCGGCAGCACTTCCGGCGGTAACTACAACATTTACTATGCTAAAGCTCCCGGAGCAAATGAACACGGACTGCTGGCCAATGACGG
Organism: uncultured Desulfobacter sp.; assembly: GCF_963666675.1. Lineage (NCBI taxonomy): Bacteria > Pseudomonadati > Thermodesulfobacteriota > Desulfobacteria > Desulfobacterales > Desulfobacteraceae > Desulfobacter > uncultured Desulfobacter sp. The sequence goes on from NZ_OY762929.1 coordinate 5,262,098, forward strand.
CGTGCATACTCAAGTCATTGACGTTGGTGATCTTGATACGTACACCTTTTCCGCCAATGTCGGGGACTATATCGAACTTCGCATGACAGATTTGGACGGCAACAGCAATTTTGAACCTTATTTGCAGTTGTTCGGGCCATCAAACGGCACAAGATTGGCTTATAACACCAACGAGGTCACGGCCAGTATCTCATATACCGCCACACAAACCGGGACATATACCATCATCGCTGCAGATGCCGGCAGCACTTCCGGCGGGAACTACAACATATATTACATCAAAATTCCTGATGCCGGAAAACATGCAATTGAAAACAGCAATCTATCCTCGGAATCCATTGAACAGGGGGAAATGGATACATATACATTTACCGTTAACGCCGGCGACGTCATAGAGCTTCAGGTATCGGATGTAAGTTCAACCAGTGCGTTTCGCCCTTGTATTGAACTCTATGGACCGGAAGGATCTTTTATTTCTTCTGATTGTGATTACAATACGGCTTACTTAAAATATACGGCAATTGCTGATGGTGTTTATACCTTGCTTGTCTCAGATTCCAGAGGGACCGGGGAAGGAACGTACATGCTCTCTTACTACAACGACGCCTATCCCATTAAATACTGCAATTATGATTTTGATGGAGATAAAGATATAGACGGTGTGGATCTGTTAAATTTTATGTCTGATTATGACACGTACTATATCTATGACATTAAAGGATTGGAGCACTTTGCAGCGTCATTTGGCAAAGTAAATTATGAGACATCGGAATAACGGATATGTCCCGCTTTGACAGCTAAACAAAATACTCAGGCCAAAACCATCAAGATTCGACCGAAAAATAGAAGATATCCCGTCGATTTTTGCGGTTATTACCGAAAACGACGATGTGGACGGAGATATTGATGATATAGATATCAGGCTGTTTCGCGAGGATGTTGAACGTGTAGGAAATTAGTTTAAATGAACATTGAATAACACAACGGCTTTTCCGCCATTTTTTTGGCAGGAAAAGCCGTTGTGTTATATGAATAACTTAAAATTGCTGCATTATTTTCAGAGGGAGGTAACAATGGTGGAGAGTCAGATCAAAAAAAACGGATTGATTTTTTTGTTAGTGTGTTTCATGGCGTTTTGCAGTGCACCCGCCAGGGCAATCACAATATCCGGCAGCATTACGCTGTCTGAAGTTAAGGGGGTAGGAAACGTATATTTAGGCGCGTTTGATACGGAAGACAGCGGCCCAGGGAATACAATAGGATGCGCAATGATTCATCATTTAAGCTTCGATACATCCGGCGAAGTTGCCAGTGGGGCATACAGTATGGAGCTTAAAGGCGATGATCTGCCGGAAAAGGTCCTGCTGTTCGCATTTTACGACAGAAACAATTCCTGTACGCCTATGGATAGTTTTACGGACTGGCCGGACTATGGGGATCTCATTGGCGCCCCCCGGACGTTGCCCATCACAATCGGCAGTTCAGACATTACTATTGAGCCGTTTGCCGTGGATACGGCCTATGAGAGCTCGACAACGCTTCAAACCTATGATGATTTCTCCGATGCCTCCGGAAAATTTCTCACGGATAAATGGAATGGGGTCTGGAATGCCCTTGAGTATGTCCGGCGGGTAAAAAACGGTGTGCTGGTGTCCGGTTTCAGAAGTTCCAATGCCCGGGAAAGAAATCGTTTACTCATGACCAATCCGGGGGTTGTCAGCCACCTCAAAGCGGATGTTAAAATAACAGAAGAGATGGATACGGGAACAGATTCAAATAATTCAGTTTTCGCTCGATTGGAAGCCAATCTTTATAATGCCGATTCCCCAGCACCCGATTCCCAGACCGGCAATATCTGGACCGGGGTTTATCTTGGAAAACGTCACGGGCAGAAAGGCTTCTGGTATTTCATTGACCGGTGTACAGGTGAAAACCAATGGGAAACCTTTGGCCACGCAACCATCCCCATATCCGGAGACATAGCCCTGGATACCTGGTACGGCCTTGACATTGCGTATGACAAGGAAAACGGTCAGATCACATACCGGGTCCTGGACAGTACAGGAAATGAGATCGGCAGTGTGACACACACAGAACTGCCGGCCTACCAAGGGGACTGCCTGGACGCTTACCCCAACCTGACCACCGGCATGGGCCGGTATTCAGACAAAATGGAGCTGTGCAGTATATCCGCAGAATTTGATAACGTAGAAATTAACGGCGCACGTTACGATGACTTCAGCACCGATGCCCTGGATTCTTCCAAATGGCGCTCCACAGAGACCGTGCGGGTGATCGAAGGCACGGATGCCGTTTTACTGGCAGAATCCAAAGGAGACAAGGAAACAAACAATCTCCTGTTCAGCCGGAAGATATCCCATGCCTATGCGGACGTGACCATTGATGAATCCTCTTTTACCACCTACGGCTGGACCAAGGTCCGGCTGGTCGGCAATCTGTATAACGACACCTACAGCGGCCTTGATGAATATGACGAATATGACGGGGAAGCCTATAACGGCGAACAAGGTGTGGTCTGGGCCCAGACATACATTGCTGTTGCAAGAGACGATGACGGCAATGAATATATGAACGCAGCATATTATCTGGAAAGAGTCACTGTGGCCGAGCCTGAAAATAATGAGGATTATACACCGTTCGCAGCAGGCGCTTTGTCCGGCTTGAGTCTTGCCAAGGGAAAGACGTACCGGCTCGGCCTCAATTTCACAGGCACACAGGTGATTTTTTCATGTAGAGATCTGGAGACAGGGACCGAGGCCAGCCATACCTACACCATTGAAACGCCCGCCTATCCCCTCCAGGACAATTATTTCTCGGTAACAGCCAGGGGTTACAACTATGACGAAGAGAGCAGCGGGACCGTCGGCAACCGCGTTCTGGTTAAGGTCAGCCGGGTGTATACCGGCACGCCTGCAGACCAGGACGGCGATACCCTGTCCGATTTTGACGAATTAAGACTGATGTACAACCCAGCAGACGGCGATATGGATGACGACGGCATTATGGACGGCAATGAAGACCTGGATGCGGACGGCATTGTCGACTGGCTTGAAACCGACCCCAGGAATCCGGATACCGACAACGACGGCATCGGTGACGGCACGGAAATCGGCCTGGCAACAGCCCAGATCCCCGCCGATGCCGCCGGTTTTATAGCGGATATGGATCCAACCTCAACTACCAACCCGCTTAACTGGGATACCGACGGAGACGGACTCTCCGACGGACAGGAAGATACCAATGCCAACGGCCGGGTGGATGACGGGGAGTCTGATCCCAATGATGCATTAGAGGATTCCGATGGCGACGGACTGACCAATCTTGAAGAATATAAGAACAACACAGATCCGAATAATGCTGATACAGATGGTGATGACATGCCCGATGGCTGGGAGGTTGCTAACGGCCTCCTGCCGCTGGAGAACGATACCTTCAGTGATGCGGACCTGGACGGTTACTGTAATTTCAGAGAGTATTTGTCAGGCACACATCCCAACGATATAGAAGATATTCCGCCAATTTTTGCTGACGGCACAGAAGCTACCGATGTTGACGGTAAAAGTCTGTCAGCAATGATGGCAGAATATCCAATACCTGAATGCTCTTCTGATTGGCCATGCCAATTTGACCTCGACAATGATGGCGATGTTGATGATATTGATATCAGACTGTTCAGTGAGGATTTTGGACGCGTAAAAGATTAGGAGCTTGATTCTAACGTCGGCCATTGCAGGGGCAGGCCCCTGTGCCTGCCCTAACGAGGGCAACCACAGGGGGATTTGCCCCTACAAAAAACGGCCCATCTTATGATTAAGCCCAAGATTAGTGTGAACAAGAATATACCTGAACTTTGATGCGTCGGCTTTTCTGACATTTTGCGGTCGGAAAAGCCGACGCTGTTTACATATACCCCCCGGGAGACAAACGAGTGACCCGAGGGGGTAAACTATAAATTGGGTCTTAAAATTCAGGATGCCGTCAGGCCGGAGATAAACGGGCCTGTGGCATCCACCCCTTTTTGCTCCACCTCACGGATGGTCTGGGAGCCCACCACGGCAATGTCTGTTTTACCCACCAGGAAATCAACGTCGGCTTTTTCCTTTACCCCGAATCCCACGGCCGTGGGCAGGCGGGTGTTTTTCTGGCACCTGGCAAGGTAGTTGCCCATGTCCGATGAAAACTGCGTCTCTTTGCCGGTTACGCCCTTTCTGGCCAGACAATAAATAAAACCGCCGGCATGGGTGTCGATCATCTTCATGCGCTGGTCCGAGGTTTCCGGAGAAAAGATATATACCGCGGACAGATCGTGCTTTTTCATGGCAGACAGATAATCACCCGCCTCTTCCGGGGGAAGATCCGGAACAATGGCCCCCGTCATCCCGATCTGCGCCATCCGGGCGGCAAAGGCATCCATGCCGTATTTATACAGAATGTTGCCGTAGGTCATGAACAGAAACGGGATGTCAAAGCTGTCCGACACGTTTTGGGCAAACTCAAAACATTGTTCCACCGTGGCGCCGCTGTCCAGGGCGGCCTGGTTGGCCTTGAGAATCACCGGCCCGTCGGCCATGGGTTCTGAGAACGGAATCTGCAATTCCATCAAATCCACGCCGGCCGCCACCATCTGACGGACAATTTCAAAGGAAGCCTCAAAGGACGGATAGCCCATGACGATATGGGTCATCAACAGGATATCTTTTTTCCTGCGCTGTTCCCGGATATAGGTTTCCAGAAAGTCGGGGGCAGGTGTTGAAGTATTTGTATCAGTCATTTTGATATTCTCCTGCTTTGGCACGGATAAATTCTTTCCATTTGGGATCGCCGATGGCATCGGCCACGGTGAAGATATCTTTATCCCCCCGGCCGGACTGGTTGATGATGATGATGTCATCCCTGGACATGTTGCCGGCTTCCTTGAATGCCCCGGCAAAGGCATGGGAAGACTCCAGGGCCGGGATAATGCCCTCCAGCTGCATGGTCAGTTTCAGGGCGTCCACCACCTCGGTGTCCGTGGCATATTCAAACCGGGCTTTGCCTTCATCCCGCATGTTGGCAAGGATGGGAGAAACCCCCACATAATCCAGTCCCGCAGAGATGGAGTGGGTCTCTTTCATCTGGCCGTCCGTGTTTTGCAGAAAATAGGTTTTATACCCCTGGGCAATGCCGGGGCTGGCATCGTCGGAACAAAGCCGGGAGGCATGGCGGCCCGAGGCGATGCCTTCGCCGCCGGCCTCAACCCCCACAATCTCCACCGGGTCATCCATGAACCCCTGGAAAATCCCCATGGCATTGGACCCGCCGCCCACACAGGCAAAGACCTTGGACGGCAGACGACCTTCGGCCTTCATGATCTGGGCACGCGCTTCTTTGCCGATAATGGACTGGAACCAGGAGACCATTTCAGGAAAGGGATGGGGGCCGCAGGCGGTTCCCAGCACATAGTGGGTGGTGTCCATGTTGGTGACCCAGTCCCGGAACGCCTCGTTGATGGCATCCTTGAGAATCCGGGTACCGTCGGTGACCGGCACCACGGTGGCACCGAGCTGCTCCATCCAGAACACATTGGGCCGCTGGCGCAGGACATCCACTTCCCCCATGTAGATGGTGCAGTCAAATCCGAACTTGGCGGCCATGGTGGCCGTGGCCACCCCGTGCTGCCCTGCCCCGGTTTCGGCAATCACCCGTTTTTTACCCATCTTCTTGACCAGAAGCCCCTGGCCCATGACGTTGTTGGCCTTATGGGCGCCGGTGTGATTCAAATCTTCGCGTTTAATATAAATTTTCGCCCCGCCAAAGTGACGGGTGAGATTTTCGGCATAGGTCAAGGGCGTGGGACGGCAGGAGTATGTGGCCATCAGATTTTCATATTTCTGCCAAAACCCCGGGTCTTCCTTGGCCTGCCGGAACCGTTCATCCAGTTCCTCAAAGGTGGCCACAAGGATTTCGGGTAAAAACGCCCCGCCAAAGGCGCCGTAATATCCACGGTGTTTCATGTATCTGCCTTTCGTAAAATGGTTGGCAATTTAAAACTTATAGTTGGTTTTTAATGGTCTGGGTAAAGGCAAACCGGTCCGTGCGGCAAAACAGCACCGAATAGACCGCGCCGGGCGCTTTGGAAAAATTCAACAGCCGCCGCACCACCAGAATGGGATCCAAAGGCGGCAGATCCAAAAGCGCTGCCCGCTGTTCATTCAAGGTCTCCACCTGGAACTGCTGGGTGCCGTCCGAAGGTGTGAGATAAAACCGTTCCGACACCACCCGGGACAAGGATTTATCCCCAAGTTCCATATCGTCAATTCCCGCAAACAAATCCGTATCCAGAAAAATATCCTCCAGCAGCACAGGTTCCTCCCGGGCCACGGTGAGACGGGACATGACAAAGGCGGCTTTTTCGTGAAACGGATTTGCCACATCGCCCTTAACGGTCTTTTTTTCCAAAGGCACAATGACCTTCTTTTGCGTGGGGACCCCCTGGGTTGAAAATGCCTGGGAGGTTCCGGCAAGGGAGAACAGATCAATTTGCGGAGAGGGTTCTTTCACAAAGGTTCCGGAGCCGCGCTTTCTTTGGATCAAGCCCCGTTGTACCAGAATATCCATGGCCTGGCGCACGGTGGGGCGGCCCACCCCATATGACTTGGACAATTCCGTTTCCGAAGGGATCATCTGCCCGGGCGCATAGACACCCTCCCGGATACGAGACTGAAGTTGTTCACAAATCTGATGGTACAAGGGGATGGGGGAGTCAGGATTCAGCATTGCCTATGTTACCCTTAGGTTGCAGCCCCCCCGGAGCGAGTATCTCACGTATCATCCGGCAGGCTGTTGAATTAATAGTTGAACGACATCATAATTGACATAATGTAAAGTTGTCAAGACATTTTAACAAATCAACGTTATTGAACAGACAAGGTAAATCAACCTTGCCCGGATGCGTTTAATTTGTTACGAAATATATACGGCAGCGACAAACAAATTTGTATGAAAAATGGAGGAAGCTGGCCTTAATCACGATTTTCCATAAGGCCTCGGCAGCCCACCTGCCCGGGTATATCAAACTACCGGCACACAAGCGGCCCAAAGTATAATTCTAACAGGCCTTCTGGAGGAGATCATCATGGATACCAAATATTTCACACCCATTATTATTATTTTGGCCGCAGCGGCGATGCTGGTTTGCGGCTGCTACCCCAAACGGGTCGGCCCCGTGGGGCCCGAAGGAAAACAACTGACCTGGGAGGAAATGGACCTGGGCCAGCGAAAGGCCCATATGCGGCAGAAGGTGCTGCCGGTCGCCGCAGATGTCTTCACCACCTGGCGGCCCGAACGATTTGCCCGGATAGATTGCACCCTCTGCCATGCCCAGGGCGACACCCAGGGGATATACGACATGCCCACGGCCGACCTGCCCCGACTGAGCGGGGAACTGCTTTTGGGCCCCGAATTTGCCAGGGCGCCGGAAACCACCCGGCTCAAACTTGACCGCCTGGTTCCCGAAATGTCGGCAGCCCTCGGCCTCAAGCCGTTCAGTATAATTACCCGGACAGGTTTTGGCTGCTATTCATGCCATTTGGGACCAGACGGCCCCATGTTCGGAAATTAACGGGCCGCATCCTGCCCGACAAGGGAGGGGATATTTCAATTCCGCCCCCAAATTGACCACCTCTGATACTTAGGACTTCGGTGTGAAAATACCCTATAATATTAACAATCTGTTTGCCGACACCAAATTTAACGCGCATCCCCACGCATGCATTATTTATGACGACCTGTTGCATTATCGAAGCGTTGCATCCGCCTTCATTCTCGATGGATTAAATAGAAATGAAAAGTGTATCATGGCCGTTGATGCGTATCACCCTGATGATATAAGAAAAGATTTTCGAGGCGCAGGCATTGATATTGAGTCATACATTGAAGACGGCAAACTCATCCTTGTCGATGTGAAATCGTCATACGCCGGAACGGCCGAATTTGACCCTGATGCAACAATAAAAATATGGCAGGAAACCTGCGATCAAATTGTTTTTGAAGGATATGCGGCGCTTCGTGTTGTCGGGGAAGCGACATTTTCCCTTGGAAGTCCGGATTTGGTTGATAAACTGATCTATTATGAAAATATCATCAACGAAGTACTATTTAAAAAGTTCCCATTTAAATCCTTATGTGTGTATGATCGAAAATTATATCCTGCAGAAATAATAAAGACGGCCATCAGTGCCCATCCTATCCTTTTTTATAATGACAAACTGTTCACAGAAAATATTCATTACATTCCGCCACAGATCTATTTTAAAGATGACACCGCAAGGGACGAAATTGATGTCATGTTGAGAAATATCCAACGAAACAATGAGAATATCATTGCATTAAAGGATAGTGAGGCAAAATTTCGCATGATGTTCGACAAAGCACCCTTAAGCTATCAATCCTTAGATGAGCAAGGCAACTTCATAGAGATCAATGAAAACTGGTTGAACGTTCTCGGTTATACGAAAGAGGAGGTTATCGGCCGGAACTTCAGTCAGTTTCTTCATCCGAAATGGAAAGATCATTTTAAAAACAACTTCCCCCGTTTTAAATCAGTTGGAGAAATACTGGGCATTGAGTTTGAAATGATAAAAAAAGACGGATCAACCATCATGGTCTCTTTTCACGGAAAAATTGCCAAAAATCCGGATGACTCCTTTTCAAGGACCCATTGTATATTCCAGGATATAACCGATCGTAATAAATCCGAAAAAGAGCGGATGGAGTATTCCCAGAACCTTGAAACCATTTTCAGCAGTGCGCCCAATATATTAATATTGATTGATGAGTCCGGACGAATCAAAAAAATTAATCAAAAAGGGGCCGACATCAATGGAAAAAGCTGTGACGCATTAACGGGCATTCTCTGCGGCAATTTGTTTAATTGTGTTAATGCAATCGATGACAAGATTTGCGGGCACGGCCCTAACTGTGTTAACTGCGTTGTGACGAATATGATCAGGTCAACCTTTGAAACCGGCAAGTCGCAAATCGAACAAGAGGGGCAAACAACTGTTTTTTCAGATGATAAGAAAACCGAGCGGGTTTTCTTGATTTCCACGGCCATCATTCAAATGGATTCTGAAAAAAATGTGCTGTTGTCTTTGATAGAGACAACGCGATTAAAACAATTGGAAAAACAATTACAGCAGTCTCAAAAGATGGAGGCCATCGGCAATCTTGCCGGCGGCATCGCCCATGATTTCAACAATATTCTATCGCCCATCATCGGCATGTCGGAACTGATGATGGATGATCTTCCGGACGACAGCTTGGAGATGGAGTATGCCAACGAAATAAATAAATCCGGTCATAGAGCCAAAGAACTGGTGGCGCAAATTCTTGCCTTCAGCCGTCAATCCGAACAAGGAAAAATACCGGTAAAGTTCCAGGACATTTTAAAAGAAGTGTTCAACCTTTGCCGTTCGACCATCCCCGCAAACATTACGATTGAACAAAAAATAGACCCGGCGTGTGGTTCGGTACTGGGCAATGCCACACAACTTCATCAAATCGGCATGAACCTGATCACCAATGCATACCACGCCGTTCAAGAAAAAAACGGCACCATAACGGTAACCCTCGGGGAAATCAAAATTGACCGGATAAATGCCATTGAGACAATTATGGAGCCGGGCAAATATGTGCTGTTTACGGTTTCCGACGATGGCATTGGTATGCCCAGAGAGATAAAAAACAAGATATTTGATCCATACTTTACAACCAAAAAGCAAGGTAAAGGCACCGGCCTTGGACTCTCAGTCGTATATGGAATCGTTAAGGAGTATGGTGGTGAGATTGACGTGACAACAAAAATGGGTTTGGGCACGACATTCAAAATTTATCTGCCGTTAATGGATGATCCAAAAAATACGATCGAAATAGAACCCGAGCCCGACCTTAAAATGGGCCATGAACATATACTCCTGGTTGATGATGAAAAATCCGTCGCCGAAATTGAACAGCGGATGCTCCAACGGCTGGGTTATCAAGTGACATCACGCACCGATAGCGTGGATGCCCTTGAACTCTTCCGTTCAAATCCGGATGCGTTTGACATGGTTATTACGGATATGACAATGCCGAATATGACCGGCGATCAACTTGCGAATGCAATTTTTTCAATAAAACCGCATACGCCGATTATCATTTGTACCGGATTCAGCGAAAGACTCAGCAAAGAGCAGGCGGCATCCGCAGGCATACAAGGGTTTTTGATGAAGCCCGTTGTAAAATCGGATCTGGCCCGGATGGTGCGAAGCGTATTGGACCAATCCCAAAGCGCCGAATAGTGATTTGTAGCTGTTCAAGGCCCATGATCAGAATCGAATCAAGGGTTTGCCGGCAAAATCTTCTCCAGGTCCAGATTGTGCCGCTTAAGCTTATTGTTCAATGTGGTTCTTGTGATGTTAAGAATTTTAGCCGCTTCGGTTTTGTTACCCTTGGTCTGCTTGAGTGTCTCAACCAGGGCGATACTTTCGATTTCATTCAGGGTTTTTCCGCCCCCGGCGAGGTCATGGCCGATCATGTTGTCCGGTTCATAATCCTTTAATACGTTGGCAGGAAGATCTTTTTCACAGATATACTGCCCCAGGCACAAAATAATGGCGCGTTCGATGATATTTTCAAGTTCGCGCACGTTGCCCGGCCAGCCGTATTTGACCAGGGCATCCATGGCCATGGGGGTAAACCCTTTAATATCCTTGTTGTTCTCCCGTGTGTACCTGTCTAAAAACTTTTTGGCCAGCAACGGGATGTCATCGGCCCGGTCCCGCAGCGGCGGCACCTTAACATTGATGACGTTAAGCCGGTAAAACAGATCCCGGCGGAAATTACCCGCCTCCACCTCTTGTTCCAGATCTTTGTTGGTGGCCACAATCACACGCACATCAATGTTTATCACCTTATCGGACCCCACCTTCTGGATCTCTTTTTCCTGGAGGACCCTGAGCAGCTTTACCTGCATGGACAAGGGGATCTCGCCGATTTCATCAAGGAAAATGGAGCCCTTGTCCGCCGATAAAAATAGACCGTCACGGGGTTTATCCGCCCCGGTGAACGCCCCTTTTTCATGGCCGAACAATTCAGATTCCAGCAGGGTTTCACTTAAGGCGGCACAATTCACCGAGATCAAAGACTTCTCTTTTCGTTTGCTGTTGGTGTGAATGGCCTTGGCAAACAGCTCTTTACCGGTGCCGCTCTCCCCGGAGATTAAAATATTGGCATCTGTGGGCGCGGCAATTTTAGCCGTGTCAATGACCTCCCTGATGGCCGGACTTGTGCCGATGATTCCGGAAAAATCGCCCTGGCCCAGCAATTGTTCTTTCAGTTGCGTGTTTTCCAGGGCCAATTGAAGGTGTTGGGTGACCCGCTCAATGGAGAGCTTGAGCTCTTCAAAATTCAAAGGTTTGGTCAGATAATCATCCGCCCCCAGGCGCATGGCCTCAACCGCTTTGTCCACCGACGAGTATGCCGTCATGATGATGACCGGTACGGCCGGATTGAAATGCTTGATCGCTTTGAGGGCCTCCATGCCGCCCACGTTGGCCATCCTTACATCCATGAGCACAAGGTCATAGGGGGCCTCCTGCACCTGGCGGATGGCATCCGCACCGTCCTTGACGCATTCAATGGCGTAAGAAAGGCTCTTTAAAAGGGTTTCCAGCATTGACAGGTGGGCTGCGTCATCATCAACAATCAGTAATCGGCCTTTCATATCAGTTCCTCTTGGCTCTGCCCCGGGTTATTTTGTTCCAGGGGAATTGAAATCACAAATGTGGTCCCCTTGCTTTCCAAGCTCTCTATGGAGATGGTTCCGCCATGGGTTTCGACGATCTTAAAGGCGATGGCAAGGCCAAGGCCTGTCCCGCTTTTTTTAGTGGTAAAATAGGGATTGAATATATTGGCCTGGTCCTCGTTCGATATGCCGCCGCCCGTATCTGAAATTTCAAATTGCAGGCGCTTTTCCACGGTTTTAACATTGACGGTCAAGGTGCCGCCGGATGGCATGGCCTGGATGGCGTTAATAAACACGTTGAGCAGCACCTGGGTCAACCGGTCTTTGTCCACCTCAACCTCGGGCAGATCGGGTGCCACAGCACTGCTGATTTTTATACCTGCCGGGTCCGCCTCATATTTGATCAGCCGCAACGCCTTGTCCACCAGTTCAAAAGCCCTGGTTTTCTTTAATTCAAGTTTAATGGGCCGGGCAAACTCAAGCAGTTCCGAGATGACCCGGTTCACCCGGTCCACCTCTTCGGCCATGATGTTGGCGGCTTTTTTATTATCAGGCTGGGCATCAAACAGGCTGCTGAAATAGGTGGCGTAGCCTTTTATGGAACTTAAGGGATTTCTGACCTCATGGGCCACACCTGCGGCAAGGGTCCCTACGGCCGCAAGCTTCTCTTTCTGTTTGATCTCACGCTCCAGGGCCCTGATCCGGCTCAGGTCGTTGAGAATGAAAACATGGCCGATGAAGTTGCCCTGGGCCCCCACGGTTTTTGTGATGGTTACCGAGACCGGAATGGCCCGTCCGTCGGCGGACGGCAATTTCAGCTCCTGTTCTGACACAACACCGCCGTTATCCACCCGGCCCAGCCGTGAAAGCAGGGACGCCGGCAATACCCGGCCGGCGTTTTTATCTTTTATCTGGTCGAGCTTTTTTTGCAGGAGACTGGAAGCGGTTTCATTGACATAGATCACCTTTCCCCCATCATCCACCGCCACAATCCCCATGGGCAGGCTTGTGACAAGTTCTGAGGCAAATGCCCGGGTGTCCGATAAAAGCCTGCGGGAGCGGGCATGGTTCTGGGCCCAGAACAAAGAGACAATGCCGCCAAGCCCAAGGAATAAAATCAGCACGATGCTCATGAAACTGTTTTGAAGATCTTCCTTGCGGGCGTGTTCAAACGGTTCGATATCCATGCCGATGAAAATGACGGGTCTGTTGTCAGGGTCCAAAAGGCGCGCCCGGGATTGACCCCTGATCCACCCCTGGGAACACGCGTGGGAATCGCCCATGTGGCCGTTGCCCATCATATGACGCCTTGACCCTTTACCCTGACCATGGGGATGCTGCCCATGCTCCCTCAACGTCGGCAAAAACGTTTTATAGACCTCAAAATAGTCTTTTGAGCCCCGGACCTTGACCGTCCGCCATTGGGGGAGATCAGAGGGAGGGGCGTCCGCATTGGAAAGGGGCGGGGTAAACGAAGTACCTATTTTATCCTTTTGATCGTGGGCAAGGATCATCCCTGATTGATCCGTGATAACAATATAGGAGATGTCCCCCAGGGCCGCCGTTTCCGCCATCAAAGTCTGTAGATGGGCCTCACTTCCCATCCGCCCCATCATCCCGGTGATCGATCCCGCTTCAAAGGATCGAATCAGTGCCGCGCCTTTTTCAGAAAGGATCTGTCCCATATATTTTTTTTCACGGTTATAGTTCATGGCGGCCTGGGTGACCACCACGCCCACCAGGACCACACTGATTCCAATGATCACCCAGGGGGATATGGACCGGTTTAGACGGGGTGTTTTATGCTTTGATATCATACGCCTTTGCTTCACTGATTAAATTTTAACCACCGGTTATCCGGCAAAGTGATTAAAATTTAATCACGGCATCTCCTTTTTTACAATGGTTAGAAACCACTAAAATAAAATATCTTTTAATTACAAATGGTTACACATCAATAATTCTTATGGCATACCAGTTGCAATATTAGGTCCATGAAGTTTGAACGGTGTACATATTTTAATAATTTAACCTTTATAACCACCTAACTTAAAAGGAGTTTATCATGAAAAAAACCATCACAGCAGTCACGACACTTTTTATCGTGGGATTTTTTGCAACCAGTGCATATGCCTGGGGATGCGGTTACGGATCAGGTGCAGGTAACCGCGGATATGGAAAACAATTTAATAATCAGTCTGCAGTCAATCAGGAAGACCTGGACGCTTTTTACAAAGAGACCCAGGCGCTTCGCACATCTCTCTTTGCCGATCGGACTGAGCTGAATGCACTGATGGCAGGACAGAACCCTGATCCCAAAAGAGCCAGGGCCCTGTCCGAAAATATCAGTAAAACCCAGATTGCACTGAGGGCCAAAGCACAGCAGTACAACATCCCAGGCCCCATGGGCGGCCAGGGTTACGGCCCGGGCAATGGGAATTGCGGCGGCCGGAATCGTCACCATGCGGCCGGATGCCGGTAGGCCCAGTTTGTAAAAGCAAGGCGGGCGGGCCAAATGGCCCGCCCGCCCTTTAATTGGAAATTATCCCAGATACTGCGTCTATGGCACCAACACCCTCTCCAGACGCTCGACCATGAAATCCATCTCCGCATCATTGATCACCAGGGGCGGCGAAATACGGATGGTGTGGCCATGGCTGTCGTTGACAACCAGCCCTTCTTTCATCAGTTTATGACAGAATTCCATGGCATTGCCGTCTTTTACTTCAATACCGATGAAAAGCCCCAGGCCCCGGACCTCCTTGACATGGGGAGAGCGTGTGCCGATCTCCTCAATGCGTTTTTTTAACCGCGCGCCCTTTTCTGCGGCCTGTTCATCCAGTTTTTCATCCAGGAACACCTTCAGGGCGGCGGTACCGGCCACACAAGCCAAAGGATAGCCGCCGAATGTGGAACCGTCCGACCCTTTGGAAAAGATCATATCCATAAGTTTTGAATTGGTCATGAACACGGACAGCGGCACCAGGCCGCCGGACAGGGCCTTACCCAGAATTACGGCATCGGGGACAATATTTTCATGCTCAAAACAGAACCGCTTGCCCGTTCGGCCCAGCCCCACCTGGATTTCGTCGCAGACCAGAAGCAAATCCTTTTCATCGGCCAGGGCCCTCAGTCCCTTGAGGAAGCCCTTGGGCGGTATTCGCATACCGCCTTCCCCCTGTAAAGGCTCCACAAGGATGCCGCAGGTGTTGGCGGTAACCGCTTTTTTAACCGCTGCCAGATCCCCAAAGGGCACGGAGACAAACCCCGGTGTCAAAGGCCCGAACCCCTCTTTGTATTTTTTGCTGGAAGAAAAGGAGACCACGGAAATGGTACGGCCGTGGAAATTATTATTAAAAACAATGATTTCCTGTTTGCCATCTTCAATCCCCTTTTGCTTAAACCCATAATAACGCATGGCTTTTATGGCCGTTTCAACGGACTCCACCCCGCCGTTTTTGGCCAGGACCTTGTTGCCGTGGTCACCGAACCGGGGCCCAAGCTGGGGGGCAAAAGCCGCACATTCGGAAAGAAAAATGCCCAAAGGATCAGTGAATACCACGTTGGAGATCACCGAGGCATAATTTCCGGTGAGTGCGTTGAGCAGGGCATTGGCGATAACAGGATGATGGTGCCCGGGATTGGCCGCCGAGTAAGCGGCCAGACAGTCCAGGTATTTATCGCCCTTGTCGTCGGTGAGCCAGCAGCCCTGGGCGCGCCGGACCACCAGATTGATCCTGGTATAGTGATGGGCCCCGAAATTTTCTTCCAGTTTGACGATTGAATTATCTGATTCTGTGGAAAAACCGTTATAATTGTGTATTTTCCGCATACTCGTCATAAACGCACCTCCTTTTAATTAGCTATTTCACTGAGACGATAAATGTATGAACCCCCTCAACATCTTTCTTGGGCGCAAATTTCAGCACTTCGCGGGTGGTACGATTTTTGAGCAATTGACGAATTCTTATCTTAGGCGCACGCGGCGGGACCGTGCCGACCTTTGTCATTTTTATACTGATTTTATTTTCATTTTTGCAAAGACCGCCGATCAGAACGCCGGACCAACTGGCTGTGACCGGCTTTTGGGGAACACCGTTCACCGTCACTTCAACCTGGTACCCATAGCTGAAAACATCAAGCAGGGCCGAGGAATAGGGTTTTTTGACCAGAAGGGGTGCCGGTTTCACTTTCCCGTCCATGACACAGGACGGCCGCAAATCCGACAGGTAAAATTTTGTTTTCCGGCCGTCATCATGGTACATGGGCTTGTCGCAGCTCATGAGGGATTCCACTTTCCAACCGGACTCATTGACGAATTTAATGGCGCTGAACGTCACCGTGGGATTTCCATTGGCGTCTTTTTGTCCGGAATCTCTGACATATACAAGCCCTGCATTGTCTCCGTTTTCGATCAATCGTGCAAATTCCATGGTGGAGATATCAGGGCTGTATTTTGCAAAACTTTTGATGATCTCCGGCGTCAAAGACCGCTGGGCCGAAACCAGTTTATTTTTCAAGGTAAACAGGCTGTAGGACGACATTGCTTTTTGAAGTTCCAGCTCACGTCCAGAGCGGCTGGCCTGAAGATATGCATGCCAGGCATTTTCCAAATCGCCCTGTAGCGACCCGGCAAAGGCGCAGTCAAAAGAGAGCACCAAAAGGCCTGTAAAAATTACCGAAAGAAACGCGTTTTTTCCGAGCGCCATGTTCTGACTCCTTTTTTATTTTAAATCGTATTTTGAATTCAATTTTTTTTTTGCGACAGAATGCATCCGATTCTGAATTTTAAGAATAGGCGAACCCTTTTGTCAACCAAAGCATGAAAATATTCATGCCCGTATGATTTTTTGCGGGCACTGCACAAAACGCTAAAAACAAGCGTAAGGCAGCATTGAAAATAATTACAGCAACCCTGGCAGAAAAGTAATAATCCATGGAAAGACCATGAGCAGAACAATGCAGATCAGGTAGGCCGGCAGAAAAAAGGTCACCCCTTTAAACACCTCATTCAAGGTGCTGCCCTTGGCCATGCCTGCCACCACATAGGTGGTGGCGCCCACAGGGGGCGTAACGGCGCCAAGGGTGGTAACCACTGTGATCAGCACGGCAAACCAGACGGGATCACAGCCCATCTGGGCGGCCACGGGAAAAAATATGGGGATGGTAATCAGCAAAAGGGCCAGGGCATCCATAATCGCACCGCCAATGGCATACATGCCGAAAATAACGGCCAGGATCACGGGGTCCGGCACATTCAGACCCGCCACCCACGATGCCATGTTAAACGGGATGCGGGTGATGGTCAAAAATTTGCCCAGGATCATGGCTCCGGCAATGAGCATGATCACCATGCAGGAGACCCGCAGGGTGTCCATGACGGCCTTTTTAAAATTTTCCCAGGAGAGGGTGCGCTGGACCAGACTGATGACCACGGCGAAAAAGGCCCCTGCCCCGCCCGCTTCGGACGGGGTAAAGTATCCGGCATAAAGCCCGGTCATGATTAAAAAAAAGAGGATCAGCATCTCAACGGCACCGGAAAGGGACCGGATGCGTTCGCTAAAACCCCATTTTGGACCTGCCGGCCCCCAATCGGGATTCAGACGGCAGACCCCATACACCGTGAGCAGCATCAGCAGGCACAACAAAAGACCTGCCCCGATGCCGCCGTAAAAAAGCCTGGCAATGGACTGTTCCGTGGAAAGACCGATGATAATCAGCACCACAGACGGCGGAATCACAACCCCCAGGGTGGAACCGCAGGCAATGGACCCGCAGGAGAGCATGGGCTTATACCTGAAATTGGACATCTGGGGAAATGCCACCGTGGTCATGGTGGCTGCCGTTGCCGTATTGGACCCGCAGATGGCGGCAAATGCGGCGCAGGCCATGATGGTGGCCATGGCAATGCCGCCCCGGATGTGGCCGACCCATTTATACGCCGCTTTGTAAAGGCGTTCGTTGACCCCGGAATAAAAGGCGATCTGGCCCATGAACACAAACAAGGGGATCACGGTGAGCCCGTACTTGGAAAACACGGACCAGAACTCCTGGCTCACCATGTTTACTCCGGCATTGAAGTTAATAATGTAGGAAAAGCCGCCAAAGCCCACCAGGGCCATGGCAAAGCCCACGGGCATGCCGAAGACGAACAACAGCAGCATTAAAACGGCAATCCCGAGGATGCCCACCAGGGTCAGGCT
This sequence comes from uncultured Desulfobacter sp., assembly GCF_963666675.1. Lineage (NCBI taxonomy): Bacteria > Pseudomonadati > Thermodesulfobacteriota > Desulfobacteria > Desulfobacterales > Desulfobacteraceae > Desulfobacter > uncultured Desulfobacter sp. Next base: position 5,280,086 of record NZ_OY762929.1, read on the forward strand.
CATTTGGAATCCTTTAAAACAAATAGCTTGATCAGATCAATAAACAGCATGGCCGCCAGCAGAAAACAGCCGAATGCCACCACAAAGGCAAAGGGATAGTAGGCCATCCTAAGGGTTTCGGACACCTCACCGGTTTCAAGCAGTGTCATGCCCCGGCGGCCCACAAACCAGGCGGCCATCAGGAAAAAGAGGGTGCATAGTACGTTGTTCACGGCAAATACGGCCTTTTTGACACGCCGGGGAAACCGGCTGACCAGAATGTCCACATGGATGTGCTCTCTTCGTTTCTGGGTAAATCCCATGGCAAGGGCCGTGATGACGGCCCCTGCAAATCCCATGATTTCATAGGTCCCCCGGATGGGTACCCAGACCCTGCGCAGCACGATATTGCCCATGGTCAACAGGATCATGAACACCAGAATGGCCCCGGCAACGATCCCGGCACACCGGTTAAGGGCGTCGCTTATTCTTTCAATGGTTTCCATGGAGGTATCGCTATTCTGCTGTTCGTTTTACAATCAGTTCTTTGATATCTTTTACAATCTGCCCGCCGGGCAGGCCCTTTTCTTCGGCCGTTTTAATCCAGCTTTCGGTAATGGGGGCAAGGGGCGTATTCCACTGGGCTTTTTGTTCGGCAGACAAGGTAATCACTTCAACCTGGTGTTCTTTTTTTGACCAGGCAATGGCATCGTTGACGTGCTGGTCCATGTATTCACCGGTCCAGGCCGCCTGCTCTTCGATCATACCGTCCATGGCCTGTTTGACGTTATCCGGCAGTTTATTCCAGGCGCTTTTGTTCATGATGACGGCAAAGGGATAGATCACGGTGTCGGTGATGGTGATGTATTTGCAGATTTCAGCAAATTTAAGATCCTTCATGACCTCCAGAGAAGAGAAGACACCTTTGACCACGCCTTTTTGCAGGGCTTCCGGGGTATCTGACATGGGCATGCCCACCTGGTTGGCACCCCAGGATTTAAGGATCTGGGCCGCGCCGCCGGAGGCGCGCAGATCCAGTCCCTTGAGGTCGGAAAGCCCGGCCACCGGTGCCTTGGACATGATATTGGCAGGGGCCGTGACAAACATGGTCAGCACCTTGACTTTGTCAAAGGCCTTGGGCTGGTATTTGTTATACAGGTCCAGAAGAACCAGGCTGCCGGTTTTGGCATCGGGAATATCCAGGGGCAGGCTTGTGGCATTGGTCACGGTAAAACGACCCGGCTGGTAAGCCATGCAGATACAGCCGATGTCGGCCTGGCCGTTAATCACCCCGTCCATCATATCTTTTGCGCCCAAAAGCGTGCCGCCGGGAAAGGTATTAACCTGGACGGCACCGTCCGTGCGTTTTTCAATTTCGGTTTTCCAGTGTTCCATCTGTACACAGGGAAAGGTGGGTGCAGGGGGGAAATTTGCATAGTTGAGGCTGACCTTGGCCTGTGCCGTCACAGGGGTAATACCGGAAACCAGGGCGACCGCTGCCAGAACACAGAAAAATAATGAGACTTTTTTCATCTTAACTCCTTTGTCTTTCCCCGCAGGGAGTAAATTTAATATGAAAGCGTCAATACGTGCCAAAATTACTTTCATGTGTTGTTGTGGGCTGGTTCCGGGTGCCGGCCCATGGCCGTTATTCAGATGGGCGGTTGTCAAACACCCGCTTGCTCTTTTTTTCCGTCCGGGGCAGATCACCGTAATTCACAATTTCAACCCGGGATCTGACCAGCAGTTTTTTACGGATTCTGCCGGATACCTGATCGGCCAGGCCGTTGTCTTCTCCGGCTCCGACGCCATTGATGCGCTCCACCCGGATGGTCATATAGTCCCTGCCGTCTGCATCCTGGTTCAGGTGGATCTGATATTCGCTGCCCACCCCGCCGATGTCGCCCAGGATATGGTCAATCTGAGACGGATAAATATTAACGGCCCTGAAAATAAACATATCATCCGTGCGCCCGGAGATCCTGGCATGCCGGGGGAATGGGTTCCCGCAGGGGCAGGCCCCGGGGATGAGCCGGGTAACATCATGGGTGCGGTAACGGATTAACGGGGTGCCCTGTTTTTTAAGGGTGGTGACCACAAGCTCACCCTCTTCCCCGGCGGGCACGGGCTTTAAGGTCACCGGATCAATCACTTCAAAAATAAAATGGTCGGCCCAGTAATGAATTCCTGCATGTTCCCTGCAGTCAAGACCGGTACCGGGTCCGTAAAGCTCGGTCATGCCGTAGATATCATGGATATGTTCGGCCCCGGTGATCTCCTGGATACGCGCGCGCATGGATGCGCTGTGGCGCTCGGCCCCGAGTATAATGGTCTTTAATTTAACCTGATCCGTAAGTTTTCGTTTTTCAATCTCTTCGGACATGAGCAGGGCCATGGAAGCTGTGGAACAAAATACCGTGGATTCAAGATCCAAAAGCATGTCAATGTGCATGTCCACGTTGGCAGGCCCCAGCGGCACAGCCATGGCGCCCAACCGCTCGCACCCGTTCTGGAACCCGACACCGGCCGTCCAGAGTCCATAGCCCACGGCAATCTGAACCCGGTCTTCATTGGTCACCCCGGCCAGTTCATAGCACCGGGCAAAGATGTTGGCCCAGTTGTCCACGTCTTCACGCGTGTAGCACAGGATCTTTCTTTTCCCTGTGGTGCCCGAAGAGCCGTGAATCCGCACAATGTCGGACATGGGCACGGACCGCAAGGGAAAGGGGTAGTCTTCAAGAAAATCGTGTTTGTCCGTAAAGGGCAGACGTTCCAGATCACCAAGGCTTTGAATGTCCTGGGGCGTACACCCTGCTCCGTCGAGCTTGTTTCTATAATAGGGACTGTTGTTATAGGCGTGGGAGACGGTCCATTTGAGACCCTGCGCCTGGATATCTGCGATCTGTTCGCCGGTTATATTTGAAGGAATAAAACTCATGAACTTACCTTTTTTCATATAGTTGCATGCCTGACTCAAGCAGGCTTAATACATTTTGTGCCACCGCAGGTTTTGCCCGAAACTTCTCCTTGATCATGGCGGCAAGGCTGTCGGGGTTGAATATCCGGGCCTCATCATCTTTCATGGCGCCCAGGAAAAAGCCGAGCATGGCGACGTTTTCACTGCGTACATTTCCGGCCGCTTGGGCCAGGGCCGAGGCATCCCCGGAAAACACCCGGTATCTGTCATCATCCACAGGCCCAGGACTGTTCACCACGGCCAGGCCGCCGGGTTTAAGAAAATAGCTGTGGTGGGCAAAGCTTTCGGCTTTCAGGGCAATCAAAACATCTGCCGTGGCCGGCCGGATCAGCGGTCCTGAAAAATCACCGATCTTAAGATAGGAAATCACATTGCCTCCCCGCTGGGCCATGCCGTGGGTCTCTGACGTGAGCACGGGAAGATCGTCGGCCATGGCAGCACCGGCCAAAAGTTTTGTAATAAAAAGAACGCCCTGGCCGCCCAGACCTGAAATGATAATCTGCTGATTATTTGACATGATATTTACTCCTGGTTTTCAAGTACGAGTGCGCCCTTGGGGCAGACAAATGAACAGACCGCGCATCCGGTGCAAAGACCAGCGTCAATGCCGACCTGTTCAGTCTCGTTGTTCATGCCAAGGGCCGGGCATTCAAACTGGCTGACACAATATCCACAACCGTCACAGGCATCCGTGTTGACAGCAACCTTTTTAAAAGATGCTGCAAGTTCGCCCCTGTCCATGTCAAGCAGACAGGGATGCTCGGCAATGACCACAGCCGGGCCGTTCTCTTTGCAATAGGCATTTGCCTCTTTAAGGATGTCGATAAATGCCGGCAGGTCATACGGGTCTGCGGTTTTAATGAAGTTCACCCCGCAGCCCTTGACAATGTCGGGGATATTCACGGCAATGCATGGGTCGCCCGATGCGTCCAGGCCTGTGGCCGGTGTGGGCTGGTGCCCGGTCATGGCGGTGGTCCGGTTGTCCAGAATCACCAGGACATAAGGGATTTTTTTGGTGACGGTTTCGATCAACCCGGTAATGCCCGAATGGAAAAAGGTGGAGTCGCCGATGGTGGAGAACACAGGCGGCTGCTTTTTGTTTTTGGCATAGGCAATGGTAAATCCAGCGGCCTGGCTGATGCCTGCCCCCATACAGGTAACCGTATCCACGGCCCCGAGGTTGCAACCCAGGGTATAACATCCGATGTCACTGGTAAAAATCCCCTTGGGGGCAACTTTTTTAACGGCATAAAAACTCGCCCGGTGGGGGCAACCGGCACACAGGGTCGGACGCCGTCCCGGCAGTGAGGTAATTTGCGCGGGCTGATAATCCAACCCCGTAAACGCACAGATCCGTTCTTCCACATTTTCGGGCAGCAGCTCACCCGTCGGAGAGATAAATCCCGTGTTTTTGCCTTTAACCCGGCGTTTGTCTGCCAACTGCATTTCAATGACACCCCAGGTCTCTTCCAGCACGAGGATCTCATCGTAGGCATCCATCTCTTTGATGAAGCTTTTGTGTAAGGGAAAGGGCTGAACCACCTGGTAGACGGGAATGTCCAGATCTCTTTCTTTAATGATGTCCCTGGCATTGGCCGCCGCCACACCGGCCACGACGATGGCCCGGCCACAGGCTTTGGCCGTGCCGGATACCAGCCGGGGGCGGGTGGGTTCATAATCCGCAATTTTGGCAAGCTTGGCTTCCAGCTCCTTGTGCAGCTGAAGCCGGAACTTCGGGGTTGCCGCCCATCTGCCCGGATTTTTTTCAAAGGCAGCCTCACGCCACGCAATGTCAACTTTTTCCACATCCATGCTCTGGCGGGAGTGGCAGACCCGGGTGGTGGGCCGCAGCATCACCGGCACCTCAAAGGCTTCGGACAATTCAAAGGCAATACCGGCAAGCTCGGCCGCCTGGGCCGGGGAATCGGGGTCCAGCACCGGCAGTTTGGCCATAACGGCCATCAGGCGAGAATCCTGTTCGGTCTGGGAGGAGTGGGGACCGGGATCATCGGCACTGATCACCACAAAACCGCCTTTAACACCCAAATAGACGGAACTCATCAAGGGATCCGCCGCCACATTCAAGCCCACCTGTTTCATGGCAACCGCTGTCCTGAGGCCGGCCTGGGCACCTGCATAAGCCGTTTCAAAGGCCACTTTCTCATTCACGGCCCACTGGGCGTGAATGTCCAGATCCATCTCTTTTTTCAGGGAAACAACTGCGGACAATATTTCCGAAGAAGGGGTGCCGGGGTAAGCGCAGGCCATCTGGCAGCCGTTTTTCAGCAACCCATAGGCCAAGGCTTCGTTTCCAAGCATCAGTCGTTTTGTATTCATTATTATATCTAACCTCAAATGGTTTTATCGTATGTTTCTGCGGACAGCAACATGCCAAAAATTCAAATAAAAATCAAATTATTTGTTGGAATTGTTGGGTGTTACCCCTGCCCACACAGGGTCATTCAAAGCTGTTGGGTGACACATGAATGCCCCCGGTATTATAGGGGCCCCCAACCCATATTTATTTCCAACTCAATATATCGGCCCCGATATAATTAACTTTCAACCACAGATCCACAAAAAAAATTAGCTTAAATAATTATGGTGTCATAATAGAATGTTAATTTTATATTAGCATTATGACCCCGCCATGGCCGCCCCATTATAAATATCAATAGTTTCGGCCTAAACCGATCCTAAAACAAAAAAATGTATATCGAACTCTATACATTTTTCCCTTGACCTTGTAAGTAATAGGCGGTAATTAATGCGCTGTTAAAAAAAATTAACCCAAATTCAAAGTTACAATTGCGTTTATTATTAAGGAGTTTTTGAATTCCGAATCCGATTTAACGGCGGATGGTAAGATCAAAACCGGTCCGCTAACCCAAAATTAAGGAGAATATTATGGCATTACAAAAAGAGACACTGGGCAATGACAAATGGTTTGCAGATGGTAGCCAGGCAAGCAGCGAAGTTGAAGAATATTACAACACCTGGGGCAAAGATTACGAAGATTCCGTAAAAAGCTGGGATTATGACGCACCGGAAACGGCCGCTGCAATGCTGAATGACTACAAGCAGACTGACGGCACCGTATGTGACGCCGGATGCGGCAGCGGACTGACCGGCGAAGCATTGAATGCCGCCGGTTTTAAAAGCATTATCGGTTTTGACCTGAGCCCCGATTTTGCCGCCGTTGCCAAGGATAAAGGCGTGTATGAAGATGTACACATTGTCAACATGCATGAAAAACCCTTCCGTTATGAAGACAACCAGTTTGCCAATCTGATCTGCATCGGAACACTCACCTACATTGAAGACGTCCCTGCTGTTGTTCGCGAGTTTGCCCGGATCACCACACCCGGCGGCATGGTGATTTTTTCCCATCGTACGGACATGATTGATGATGAATTTACAGGAAAACTTGAAGCCCTCAAGGCCGAAAAGGTCATAGACGAAGTCCTGGTCTCCGAACCCAAACCTTACTTACCTGGAAATAAAGACTTTTCTGATAAAATCCAGATCGTTTACTACGCATACCGCGTATTGTAAACCGCCCGCCTGAACAAGGGCGTTGCCAACGACGTATTCACGCCTGGGGCCGGCGGTTGTAGTGCCGATCCCAGGGGCGTTCGTGTGGCCGGCGCAGCCTTTTATGCCGTTGACAAACAACCTTTGCCAAACTGTCTTACCAGGAGGGTTTCAGATGAAAAAATTTATCACGATCTCATTAAGTATTATAATCGCCGCACTGTTCCTTGGACCCTATCCGGTGTGCGCCCAAAAGCCTGTTAAAATCGGCGTACTGGTACCCCTTACCGGAATTGCCGCCCAGGGCGGACTGGAAATGAAGTACGGCATTGAAATGGCTGCCCGGGAAAAAGGGACGGTGCTTGGAAAACCCATCAAACTGCTGGTTGAAGATACCCAGGTAAAACCCCCCATTGCCGTTTCAAAGGCGGAAAAGCTGGTTTACAAAGATGACTGCAAGGCATTGATCGGTGTTTTGTCCAGCGGCGTGGGCCTTGCCCTTGCCAAAAATATCAACAAGCTGAATGTGCCCTTTTTAAGCACCCATGTCATGACCACAAAATTTTATGGTCTCCACCCCATGGTGTTCAGATCCGGACAGCTGGCCAATGACCAGACCGCCGTCGGCAATATCAAGGGAATCCTGGCACGGCCCGACCTGAAAGACCGCACCTATTACGTCCTTGTCCACGATTATTCCTGGGGCCATGATGCCGGGGAGAGATTCATCGCACTGGCCAAAGAGAACGGCATCAAAATTTATAACGAAAAATATGACAAAGCCCCCATCAAGACAAAGGACTGGTCATCTTATATCAGTAAGATCAAGGCATCCGGGGCAGACGGCGTCTACATGGCATTTATCACCAACGTAATTCCGATTTTTGCCAAACAGGCCTCTGACTTCGGCCTCCAGGACAAAGTAAAACTGGTTTCCGCGGCAGCCCCCGGCCCCCTGGAACTGGAAGCCGGAGGAACGGCCTGCCACGGTATTTTCGGCGTATCGGACTGGTCCTGGGATGTCAACAATCCAGCCTCCGACGACTGGGAGATGCGGTTCTGGAACGAATATAAGACCACCCCATCGGATGCGGCCGTTCACAGTTATGTGGGCGCCATGAACCTCTTTAACGCCATTGAGAAAGCCGGGAGTACGGATGCCAAAGCCATTGCGTCAGCCCTCAAGGGGATCAGTTACGACGGTCCCTACGGAACGGTCCGGATTTCCGCAAAAGACAACTGCATGCGCAATGATGCCGTTCTGACGGAAACCATGGCGGCACCGGCTAATCCTTTCGGCGCCAAGGTATATATGAAAGTACTTCATACATTCCCGGCAGCCGAGCTTGGCCCGCCTGAGTAAAAAATATGAGCGGAACACTGAGCATTATAGTCGATCTTACGTTGAACAGCCTTGTTCTTGGCGGTGTGTTTCTCATAGTCGCCATCGGTTTGAACATTATTTACGGGCTGAGCCGCATCATGAATATGGCCCACGGTGCGTTGTACGCCGTGGGCGCCTACACAGGTTTCACACTTACGGCAGCAGGGGTGAACTTTTTCGCCGCACTGTTAATCGCCCCCCTCATCGTGGGGGGCATCGGGCTGATCATCGAACGGACCGTCATTGCGCCCATGCGGAAAAGATCCATGGTATACACCTTGATCCTGACCTACGGACTGATGTTTTTTCTTGACGGCTCGATCAAATACATCTGGGGAAACGAACCCCGCTTCATTGAGCTGCCCCAATTCATGCAGGGCACCCTGCCCATACTCGGCACCGACTACCCGGTTTTCAGACTGGTGACCCTGCTGCTGATTATCGTCATCATGGGCGCTCTAATGCTGTTTTTAAACAAAACAAAAATCGGGATTATTCTCAGGGCATCGAGCACCATCCCCGAAATGGTCTCCTGCCTGGGCGTGAACATGCACTATGTGCATATCGGTGCTTTTCTTCTTGGATGCGTCATGGCCGCACTGGCAGGGATTATTGCAGGCCCCTTGACCACCATTGATCCGCTGATGGGCGGGGAGATGCTGATCAGCTCTTTTGTGGTGATTGTTATCGGGGGCCTTGGAAGCCTTCGCGGCGCGGTCATTGCGGCGTTGCTCATCGGGGCTGTCCAGACGCTGGCTGAATTTTTTATCACGGACCTGGCAATGGTCATCGTTTACATCCTTATGGCGGTGATTCTTGCCTTCATGCCCCGGGGCCTCCTTGGAGAAGGAAAGTTTGAATGATGGATCGCACAACAACCATACCCGGCGTCAGATCGGGGTTTCACCCCTTAAAAATAATTTTTATTATTATCCTGATTTCCGGCCTGGCTGCGTTTCCTTTTGTCTCCGGCAACCGGTTTTACATCAGCCTGATCACTGAAATGATGATATTCGGGCTGCTGGCCATGAGCCTGGACGTGCTGTTGGGCTATACCGGCTTGTTGTCGTTCATGCACAATGCCTATCTGGGCATCAGCGCCTATGCGGTGGGACTGTTCTTAATCCATGTATCCCCGGAATCCTTCTGGCTTGCCTGCCTGGCCGGCATTGCCCTTACCTGTGTCGTGGCCGTGCCCGTGGGCTGGGTCCAGGTCAGGACCGGGGGGCTGACCTTTGCCTTGCTGACCCTGGCATTCGGCATGATGTTTCATACCATTGTATGGAAATGGTACGATGTGACCGGCGGGGATGACGGATTAATGGGCATGCCCAATCCGGATATCAGCCTGTTCGGCATCACCATCGGAAATTCCGGGGACCCGCTGGTGATTTACATGTTCACACTGGTCATTGTCGCCTTGTGTTTTTTCCTCACCCGGAGAATCATCAATTCACCTTTTGGCGCGGTGCTTGAAGCCATTCGCGAAAATGAGAGCCGGGCCGCCTTTATCGGTATCAATGTCAGAAAATACAAACTGCTGGGCTGGTTGCTGGCCTGCCTGCTCGCCGGTATCGCAGGCGCCTTATTCATCCTGTATAAAGGCTATATCGGCCCGTCCACCATGAGCGTCTTTACCGGGGCCGGTGTGCTTATGATGGTCCTTCTCGGCGGCATGGGCTCTCTTTGGGGATCTCTGGCCGGTGCGGCCATATTTATTTATATCCAGGATTACATCAGTACAATGACGGAACATTGGGAAATTTATCTCGGGCTTGTGGTCATTTTTCTTGTTTTGTTTCTGCCGACCGGATTTGCCGGCCTGACTGATCATATTAGACGAATGAGAAAGGAGTAACGATGAGGGGATTACTTTGTACACAGAATTTATGCTGTCAATTCGGCGGCGTAATGGCAACCAACGATGTCTGTTTCAGTGTTGAGCACAGTGGATTAACCTCGATTATCGGCCCCAACGGAGCCGGAAAGACCACGTTTATCAATCTTGTCACCGGCAAAATCGGTGCCAGTTCCGGAAAAATTTTGTTCAAGGAAAAGGACATTACCAATACCCCCACCCATGAGCTGGTAAAAATGGGGATTTCCAGGACCTTCCAGATCAACAGCCTGTTTGAAAATCTAAGTGTATTTGAAAACTTGAGAATTGCCAGGCAGGCCAAAGTCGGGGGCTCTTTTCGCATATTCTCCTTAAAGCAAAAATTAAAACCGGTCATCAAAGATACATGGGCCATACTGGAACGTCTGGGGTTGGAAAACATGGCCGGCCTGCCGGCCAAAAACCTGGCCTATGGTGATCAGCGCATCCTTGAGGTCGCCATTGCCCTGGCCGGGGACCCCAAAATTCTGTTCCTGGATGAACCCACGGCCGGCATGTCACCTTCGGAAACCCAGCATATTGCAGACTTGATCAAAGATCTGGCCAATGAGATCAGCATTGTCCTGGTGGAGCACGATATGGATATGGTCATGCGGATTTCAGACCGGATTACGGTTCTCCAGGACGGCTGCATCATTTCAGACGGCACGCCCCGGGAAATTCGCAGCAATCAGCAAGTCAGAGAGGCATATCTTGGCAAAGCGGCATAAGATCCTTGAAATTGAAGAGATGCAGACCTATTACGGAGACAGCCACGTCATCCAGGGGCTGTCCATGCACGTGTACGAGCAGGAAGCGGTTTCCATTATCGGGCGCAACGGTGCCGGGAAAACCACAACCCTAAGATCCATCATGGGCCTGACCCCGCCCCGGTCCGGAAACATCCTTATCGATGGCCGGCAAACCACCCGGTGGCAGCCCCACAAGGTTTCCCGGCTCGGGGTGGCCTATGTACCAGCGGAACGCCACATTTTCCCGGGGCTAAGTGTTGAGGAAAACCTGCGCCTGGCCGCCCGGCCGGGCCCCGGTGAAAACGCCTGGACATTTGAAAAAGTATACGACCATTTTCCTGTGCTGGCCGACAGATCCCAACAGGACGGCGCCACCATGAGCGGTGGCCAGCAGCAGATGCTGGCCATCGGCAGGGCCCTGATCAGCAATCCCCGGATCATTATCATGGACGAGCCATCCCAGGGCCTGTCACCGATCCTGGTCCAGAACATTACGGATGTGGTGTTAAAATTCTGCGTCCAATCGGGTATCACCCTTTTGATTGTCGAACAAAACTATCAAATGGCACTCAAGGTCGCCAGCCGCCACTACCTCATGGACACCCGGGGAGAAATCGTCAACAATCTGACCACCCGGGAGCTTGAGGATAATCCCGAAATCGT